>DATGXI010000040.1:0-8963 GCA_035299065.1 Flavobacteriales bacterium | reverse complement strand
TAAAACCGCTGAGTCAAAGCTTAGCGCAACCAACCCGTCAAAATCCCAGTTACTTGACCTGATCTCACTTTACACGCAACATGCCGACAGTTTTCCAAAAGATAAAATGTCGCCCGTGTACCTGGTTAAAGCCGGTGATTTTTACGGCAGTGTTAATTTGCCTCACGAAAAGTGCAACATGTACAAAAAAGCTGTAGAAATGTATCCTGATTTTAAGGACGCAGATATGGTGCAGTATTTATACGCATCATCATTGGACAGCGACCTGGACAACAGGGTTGAGGCAAAAAAACAATATGAATTGTTTATACAAAAATTCCCTGCCTCGCCTTATGTTGAAGACGCCAAAGCCCGTTTAACCACAATTGACAGTCTAACTTTCAAGGAATTACAAGACAAAATCATCCACCAGCAAATTGAGTCACCAAAATAAGAAACCATATTTTTTTTTAATTTGGTTGAACACATTAAAAAAACACGTATTATTGTAGTGTATTCATTCAAGATACAACCTTTTCCCGAACTAGTTCGCTGAAAATTATCTCAAAATCTCTCAAACATATTATCAAAAAAAAACAACTTCTTAAATTTATTTCATGAGTGACGAAGACAACAAGCCTAAACGTAAACGCGTAGTTAAAACGAGCAAGGTAGAAATTACGGCAGGCCGCAAAAACCGACCAGCAACCGAAAGTGAAGATGTAGACCATACCGATCATTCAAAAATTAATGAGGGTGATGAAACACCTTTTAAAAAAACAAAAAAGACAGCAGGCGATACAGAGCAGCCTTCTTTGTTCAGTGAAAAACCTCCCGTTGAAGAAAAGAAGAAGGAAGAGGAAGGACAAGGCGAAGAAGAAAGCACTCCTGTAAAAGAAGAAGTGAAAGAAGCACCTGAAGTAAAAAAACAGGAGTTTCAAAAGCCAAAAGAACAACCACAACACAAACAAAATACTGAAGCAACAACTGGTGGCGAGAATCAAAACCCGCAACAAAACCAAAATCAAAACCAGGGCCAGAACCAGCATCAGAACCAAAATCAAAACCAGCACCAACATCAACACCAGCATCATCAAAAACAAAAAGAAGAACCTGGTTATAATTTTGAAGGTTTTGTTTCTACTGAAGGTGTTTTGGAAATTATGCCTGACGGCTACGGATTCCTGCGTTCATCAGACTATAACTATTTAGCCTCTCCTGATGACGTGTATGTTTCACAATCGCAAATAAAATTGCACGCCTTAAAAACCGGTGATTCGGTTACAGGGTCTATTCGCCCCCCAAAAGAAGGTGAAAAATATTTTGCACTTATTAAAGTAGAAAAAATCAATGGACGCGACCCGGGTTATGTGCGTGACCGCGTTCCATTTGAATACTTAACTCCCCTTTTCCCGAATGAAAAACTGCGTTTGACAGGTCATAGCAAAGAAAACATGTCAACCCGTATCATGGACCTTTTTTCTCCAATTGGAAAAGGCCAGCGTGGTATGATTGTAGCACAGCCAAAAACAGGTAAAACCGTTTTATTAAAAGATGTTGCCAACGCTATTGCCGAAAATCATCCTGAAGTTTATCTTATTGTACTACTTATTGACGAACGTCCGGAAGAGGTAACCGATATGGCACGCAGCGTAAAAGCTGAAGTTGTTGCATCAACCTTTGATGAACCAGCCGAACGCCACGTAAAAGTTTCCAATATTGTATTGGAAAAAGCAAAACGTTTGGTTGAGTGTGGACACGATGTATGTATTCTTTTAGATTCCATTACACGTCTTGCACGCGCATACAATACCGTACAACCTGCCTCTGGTAAAGTATTATCAGGTGGTGTGGATGCCAATGCGCTTCACAAACCAAAACGTTTCTTTGGAGCTGCCCGTAAAATTGAAAATGGCGGTTCGCTTACCATTATAGCAACTGCGCTTACTGAAACAGGTTCAAAAATGGACGAGGTTATTTTTGAAGAGTTTAAAGGTACCGGTAACATGGAGTTACAATTAGACCGCAAACTCAGCAACAGGCGCGTTTTCCCTGCCATTGATATTTTATCATCAGGTACAAGGCGCGAAGATTTGCTTGCAGAAAAAGACATATTACAACGTGTTTGGATCCTGCGCAAACACCTTGCTGACATGAACAGTGTGGAAGCATTGGAATTTGTGAAGAATCACATGGAAAAAACACGTAACAATGCCGAGTTCCTGGCAACCATGAACGGCTAAGCGTATGAATAAAACAACAGGGGCCGGTGTAGGATTTGCACTTGTATTCATTATTGTGAAGTGTATCTTCTTTACAACCGGTTTACAATATACCCATTACAATTTCCTTATACTTGCCAACATTGTTTGCGTATTGCTTGCTGTTGGCCTTGGCATGTATGTAGCCCGTGAAAAAAACAACCAGATATTAAGCACTGGAATTGGCCGCATAAAAGCAGGAATGCGCGGTGGGGCCATTTACGCGATTGTTGTTTCCATTTTCGTTTTTTTCTATTACAACAACATCGACAAAAAATTTGGCGAAGACAAAGTAAAAGAACGTGTGCAATGGGCCGAAAAAATGGATTTTAAACAAATTCAAAAAGACAATCCCGATTCATGGGGCAGCAGGAGCCGTGGTGATTTTATTGACGAGCAAAGGGAAAATGCCCAGTTGTTTTTTTCACCCTTTATGATCACAACGGTAACGCTTATCTCCCTCATCATTGTGTCCATGATTTACTCAGTGGTCATGAATGTAATATTCAAAAATCTTTTCTTTAAGGCGCGGTTTTAGAAAATATTTTCTTTATTTTTATGGAATAGCTTCCATGAAAAAACTTTTTACATTATCCTTTCTAAAAATTATGCTGCTCGTAATTGTGCTTTTTACGTTGGCACATTATGGTTATTCACGCGCGGGCGGTGGTGGCGGCAGTAGTGGCGGTGGCGGATTCAGCAGCGGAGGGTACAGTTTCGGGTATTACGGGCATGGCTATTCAGGCCGGGGAAAGCCATTAAGTTATGGCGAAAAAGTTGCTCTTGTTATTGTTCATGTGCTTGGGTTAATTGCCATATTACTGGCCATTTTTGGTTTTGGAATACTTGTAGCCCGCCAGGTAAAACAATCACGCAAAAAAATTCAGGAAGCTGAAAAATTTGATGCAATCTGGAACGAAGAAAAACTGATAGCCCATACGCGGGAAACGTTCTTGAAAGTACAGGATGCCTGGTCACAAAGGGATTTAAACACCATTCGCGAACATGTAACTACTCATCTTGTATCAAGGTTTCAGCCATTACTCAATGTTTACAAACGAAAACGCATTGTAAATATAATGACCAATATCAACATTCAAAAAATTTCTATTGTAAAAATACACGACAGTGAAAATGATGATGAAGACATGTTTAAGGCTTATATAAAAGGCTCTATGTGTGATTTTTTAGCACCTGAAACAAGCTTTACGTCTGTTATAGGCAAAGGCGATGATGTGGAAGACTTCAAGGACATTTATGTATTTGTGCGCAGCGGAAATTCATGGAAACTAGACAACATTATTAATGATCCGGGTAACAGCGACCTGAAATAACCATGAAAAAAAACATATTCATAGTTATCCTACTTTTTCAACTAAGCAATAATGCATTTTCACGCGCAGAGGGGTCGGTTGGTGGTGGACGCAGTGGTGGAGGTGGCAGCTATGGAGGCTACAGCGGTTATAGCCATGGCTGGTACGGCAGGCGGGGCACCGTTGAGGGTGGGCCTGAACAGGCGCTTTTGATGCTAACTGCCGTTTTAACTTCAGGAGCGCTGATTGGGTATGTATTTTATGCCCGCATTGAACGCAAAAAAATAAAAACACGCATTAAACAAAGTAAGAAGTTTGATTCCATATGGAATCACAACAAATTAAAATCACACGCTGAAAGTATTTTTACCAAAGTGCAGCATGCGTGGATGGACCGTGACCTTGCAGAAATTGATCATCTCCTGTCAAAATCATTTATTAAACAACATACTCCCCTTCTTCAAAAGTACACCAAACAACAAATTAAAAATGTGGTTGCCGCGGTAAGCCTTACTGATGTGCGTATTTTGGAAGTGCATGACGATGCTGATGACACCAAAGACGCGTATGCGGTACATTTCCAGGGATGGATGAAAGATTTTTTAGCACATGAAAACAGCAACATTAGCGAATTGGTAGAAAATGCCGAGCTTGTTTTTTTCAAGGACTTATATATATTCAGGCGAAACGGTAGCCGCTGGATACTGGATGAGATCATAAACGATGCGGAAGCTATTCCCGGATACCTTTAATTGAAAAACCTCCAGGTATTTTCCATTTTATTAATGGTTTCATTCAGTTCGTCAGCAGCAATTGAACCTTTGTTGATACCACCGCCAGCATATAAAAAAACACCATTGCTTATTTTTTGTCCGCACCGCAGGTTCACATAAAACCCATTCCCACCTTCCATGCCTACCGGGCCAAGATAACCGGTATACAATTTTCGGTTGTACTTTTCGTGCTCTGAAATAAAGTTACGAGAGGCATCAACAGGCAAGCCGCACACAGCCGGGGTTGGGTGCAACATGGTAGCCAGGTCAAACAAACCTATTTTTTGGGCTTTGGTCAAATTAAACTCAGTTACCAGGTGATGAATATTTCCCGTACGATGTACGGTTGTTGGATAGCGATCAAATCCCAGGTTGTTTTTTTCAAATAACCCGGCAATATAATCAGCAACGTATTGCTGTTCTTCAATTTCTTTTTGTTTCCAATCCTTCATCTCAATTTCCACTTCGCTTTTAATAGTTCCTGCAAGCGCCATGGTTGTGTATGTGCCCGGGTTTTCCTGTACAAGAATTTCAGGACTTGCCCCAAACCATGAACCATGCTCTTGTGTAACCATAAAATACACAAACGCATTTTCATATGCATTGGCAAATAAGGGAAATGCTTTTGCAAAACGGCCGTGGCTACAACTGTAATGTTCTTTACGGCTTATCACAACTTTTTTTAGCGCTTCACTATTTACCGCGTTTATAGCATTTTCAAGAGCCAATTTATAATTTGAGAGCGCTGTAGCAGCATCAAATACATAATCATCCTGGGAATTTTCAAGCATGTGAGCAAAAATTTCTGCAGGAAATTCAGCACTCGTTTTCACATTGACAGGCACAATCATTTTAGCCGGACCCTGAAAAGGTGCAACAACAAATCCCTTTGCCAATGGATTTACCGCTGCAAGTTCACCCTGCATGTAAACCCAGTTTTGTTGTCCCGGCCATTTGTATATGACAGCTGCCTTACTCAAATCACACTGACTTTGGTACTACAAGAACAGTTAAACGCGATATGCAAACCAGAGCACCTTCCTCATCGGTAATTTCAATTTGCCACAAATGCGTTGTGCGGCCGTAATGGATTATAGTTGCTTTACCGGTAACAATTCCTTCGCGTTTTCCCTTGATGTGGTTTGCATTTATTTCAATTCCGGTAATATTATTTACACGTGTGTCGGCCAGCAGAGCCGAACCCATGCTTCCCAGCGACTCGGCCAGCACACAACTTGCTCCGCCATGTAAAAGTCCCATAGGTTGGTGTGTTTTAGCCCCAACAGGCATGGTGCCACAAATATAATTTGTACCCAACTCGGTGTACACAATTCCAATTTGCTCCATGATGGTATTTTTATTCATGGTATTAATTTGCTCAAGCGTGGCAAGAGAGGCTAGGTTAATTTGCTTTTTGGCCATGGTGCTAATTTAAGAGTTTACGGTTTACAGTTTACGGCTGCCTGCTAAAAACTGTAAACTGAGAGCTCTAACCAATTGCAAACAAATGTTAATCTCATTGAACTCACGTATACCGCCCTTGTACCGCCATCATTAATGAATACATTTGCTAACCTCAAATCAATACTACCCTGTATGAAGAAATTCACCTTAACGCTTAGTGCCATTGTTACTGTACTTGGCGCCAATGCTCAAAAAGAGCTTAAAACCACTGGCATAAACCTGTTTAAGAACGGCACCTATTTCATCGTAAAAGAAGGAAATGTAGCCGCCCCAAAAGGAAGCTGGTCCATGTCAATGGAAAATTTCAATCCTTTACTTTCAACTTTCTGGATCTCGACTCAAAAAGAAAGTCCGGTAAACCGCATTGAATATGTTACTGACACCATAAAGTCAACGCGCCCCATAGCCAATTTTTTTGATGCATTGAATGCGAACAAAGGAAAAAAAGTACGCTTAACGTATACCATTGGTACAGCAAGCACCAATGTAAGCAATGCCAAGGGTACACTTGAAAATTTTTATCCTGCTACAGGCATGGCAAAAATAAAAACACAGGAAGGCGGATTTTTATTCTTAAACACAAGTAACATTTACGAATTGTTTTTTGAAAGTGAGCCCAACGAACGCGTAAAATCTGATTCGCTTGCGCGCATTGCCCGTATTGTATTTGACAAAGAAAAAAGCACATTACCCATTAAACTTAGTTATATGCAAAGTGGAATGAATTGGGTGCCGGCTTATAATATTAAAATGCTTGACGATTCAAAACTTCAGTTGTCAATGAACGCACTCATTGAGAATTTCTCGGAAGAAATCAAAGATGCCGATTTAACCCTGACATTGGGAGCCGCCAATTTCAAATACGGCCAGCAAATTGACCCGCTTGCACAATTTTACATCAACGCAGGAATTGGTTTGTATGGCGGAAATGCAGGCTACGGCAACAGTAATTACAACTACCAGTCTACATATAGCAATGGACTTGCCGCACCTTTGCAGTCAATGGCTTATGACAACGACATTGCCACTACATACAATGAATACAACAATTACGTGACCACGGGCGATAAGGATGAGGATTTATATCGTTACAAACTGGGCAAAGTAAACATCCCGAAAAATTCAAAAACAAGTTTCAATATTTTTGCAACTGAAATCCCGTACGAAGACATTTACGAAATAAACTTAAGTGACATTGTAAATTACGCTACCAACCAACGTATTGCCATTAACGACAACCAAACGTTTGATGTTTTTCATTCATTGAAACTAAGTAACACCACTTCCTTCCCGTTTACCACTGCACCTGTATTTGTTCAGGACAAAAATTTACAACCACTTGCCCAGGACCAGATAAAATATACACCAACAGGCGCTAAAGTAAAAGTACAATTGGCCAAAGCAACCGATATACAGGTAAAAATGACCGAAGAAGAAGTGAGCAGCGAAGAGAAGGCTAAAAAATACAATTCATACTTCTACAAACGTGTAACCATTAAAGGAACCGTAAAAATGGAGAACCTGCAATCAAAATCGGTAAAAGTGTGTGTGACAAAATATGTAAATGGCGACATGAAAACCGTAAGTGATGCCGGGGCAATTAAAAAGTCAGGCCAGTATAACGGGTTAAATCCAAATTCAGAAACCGAGTGGACCATTAGTTTGGGTAAGGGTGAGAAGAAAGAACTTACTTACCAGTATGATGTGTTTGTTTACCAGGGATATTAGTGATTTTGGATAACGATATTTTAGATAGAGAAATATTTGAGTTTTCGGTTAGCATTAAAAAAAATCCGGGTTTATAAATAAACCCGGATTAATATATCTCTTTATCAAAATCTCTCCGTTAAAATCCCTTAGAGCATTTTCAAAAATCCAACTTCTTTTTCAGAAAGTAATCTCCATTTACCCCTTGGCGTATCTTTTTTATTCAGCCCTGCAAACATAACGCGGTCAAGTTTAATTACGTTGTAACCAAAATGTTCAAACATCCTGCGCACAATTCGGTTGCGCCCGCTGTGTACTTCAATTCCAAGCTCGCGTTTTGAATCGCCCGTAAATTCCAATTGGTCGGGTTTAATAAAACCATCTTCCAACTCAAAACCTTCGCGCATTTTAACCAGGTCCTCGCGCGAAAAATTCTGGTCTACTTCAACGTGGTACATTTTGCTTACTAAAAATTTTGGATGTGTTAACCTGCGGGTTAATTCTCCGTCATTGGTAAACAATAAAACACCCGTTGTATTCCTGTCCAAACGCCCAACAGGGTAAACCCTTTCCTTGGCAGCTCCACGAATCAGGCTCATCACCGTTTTGCGCCCCTGCGGATCGTCCATGGTAGTGATATAATCTTTTGGCTTATTCAGTAAAATGTAAACGTTCTTTTCTGATTTGATTGTTTCGCCACCGTACTGCACTTTGTCGCCAGGGTTTACCTTAGTGCCCAGTTTTGTAACTACAACACCGTTTACCTTGACCGCACCAGCCAATATTAAATCATCGGCCTCTCTGCGTGAGCAAACACCTGAATTGGCTATATACCTGTTTAGGCGTACACTTCCATCACTACTTCCCTTCTCTTCTTTATCCAGGTATTTTTCTGATTTTTTCAGCAAACGGTTGTAATCGTTTTTTCCTTTTTCAAAGGATTTCTTTTTTGCTTCGTGATCATACCCATCATTCATGTATTCATCATAAGCTGAGTTTGCTTTTTTCCACCCGCTTTTGTCATCCGAACGGTTTTTTGAGGCGTATGAACCTTTTTTATCGCTTGAAGAACGTTTCTCGTCACCCTTTCCTAATTTATCAAAGGCCGCTTTGTTTTTTGCTGATTTATCATCGTCTTTTTTAAAGCGCGGTTTATCATCACGGTCAAATTTCTTTTTTTCGTATCCCTCGTCTGATTTATTTCCCCATTTTGATTTGCGTTCATCACCATCGTCTTTTTTGAAGCGTGGCTTATCATCACGGTCAAACTTTTTCTTAAATCCACCATCGTCTTTTTTGAAACGCGGCTTATCATCACGGTCAAATTTCTTCTTAAATCCACCATCGTCTTTATTAAAGCGTGGTTTATCATCACGGTCAAACTTCTTCTTAAATCCACCATCGTCTTTTTTAAAGCGTGGTTTATCATCACGGTCAAACTTCTTCTTAAATCCACCATCGTCTTT
>DATGXI010000039.1:0-13141 GCA_035299065.1 Flavobacteriales bacterium | reverse complement strand
TATCATTGCTAAGCGGTTCTACTTTCGCAACATGTATTCTATATCCGGCCGTTTTTAAGGTGTCGCCAAGGTTGGCCTGCAGCTTAAACGCGTCCATTTCACCCGTATTGGCTGGCGATAAATTGCCATGCTTTAAATGCGTAAACACATCGTGGCTCCAAAAATTTTGTGTGCCTGGCTCAGCTGCCATTCCCGATCCGGTCAATTGCACAAAAGGTCTAAGGTTGAATGATTTTTTTCCAGGCCTGTGACTTTCCCAGGTTGAATAGGAGTAATATTCTTCTGAAGATTTTGCCGTAATGGGTTTCCAGTAATTGGATTCGTGCAGGAATGTTTTTGCAGCAGCATGATCGGCATTGCATTCGTAAAGCTGGAACTGATGAACAACACGATCGCCTTTTTTATACATCATGGGTAATTGTTCCAGGTAGTCAACGTTGAAATATAAATGGCCGTTTTTATCGTCAAAAGTTTTGCCTGTATACACCACAAAATAATCGCCCATGCTGGTTAATTCCCCTTTAAACAACTGTACATCCTCTTCGTTTTTAAGGGCACCATCTTTGGTCATAAAATTCAATACGTAACCTTTGTAGTTTTTTGAAATTACCTGTTGTTTAGCCTGTGATATCAATGAACCAAGCAACACCAATGCAAAGCCAACGTGCGCTATGGATGAGCCCAGGTGATTTAATTTCCCTTTCATAATGCGCAGGAAATAATCAAGGTTGGCTATAATGGCAAACACCGAGGTGAATAAAAGGAATGCATGGTCAAATTTGAAAACATAATACTGCATGATTATGCCCGATGCAACCAGGCTTAACCCAAATGCAACCAATATTTCCCTGAAAAATTTTGACGCATCGGTTTTTTTGTATTTCAAAAACTGGGTAAAGGCCATGATGAGTGAAACAACAATGGCAAATGGCACCTGGTACATGTTGTAAAAGGCATTGCGCTCATCGGCTGCAATGGTGCTTTTAGTATCAAACACAACATTTAAAGCAGGTATAGAGGTGTTGTAAATGATGTGAAACGCACTTAAGCAAAGTATAATGGCCGCAATAAACATCCAGAACTCGCGTGCCGAAAAATTTTCTTCCTGTTGTGTTTCCCTGGCAAAGGTTTTGTTATAACCAATAATCAGGAATAAAAACAACGACACAATTCCAACAATAAAAAGTAAACTGCGCAATGAAATGGTGGCGCCTGCCATTTGTCCAAACACCATGCTGGTATTTCCAAACACCGAAAGCAGCAAAATAACCAACGTAACAATACCAAAATACAGTTTAAGTTTCCTGTCAAATAAGAGCAAATGAATGCTTAGCCAGGTAAAAAATAGCATGTACAAAAGCAACTGGCCCATCATGTCGGCACCGGTAAACGAGTGTACCGATGAGTCGCCCAAAATACCGCTTCGTGTAAGGAAGGTTGAAAGCAGTATGAGTATAAACGAGAAGGTTGTTAGAATAAAGGTTGAGTATAGCGAATGCTGGTTATTGCGGTTAAGCAACATTAAATGTCCTGCGCCAACCAACACAATCCACGGTACAAACGAAGCGTTTTCCACCGGGTCCCAGGCCCAGAATCCACCAAAGCTCAATGACTCATAGGCCCAGCGTCCGCCCATTAAAATTCCGCCTCCCAAAACCATGATGCCAAAAAATGTCCAGGGCAGTGCAGGCTTAATCCACTCGGTCAATCGCCTGGTCCATAAACCGGCAATGGCATAACAAAACGGCACCACGGTTAATGCAAAACCAAGAAAAAGTGTAGGAGGGTGAATAGTCATCCAATAGTTACGCAAAAGAACGTTGAGTCCCTTACCCGTTTTCATTCCATCGTCAAAGCTTAAGTAATCGGGAATCAGGCGCCATATAGGACCCATGGTAGGGTCGGTCATCCTGCGCAGTGCAAACGGGCTTGAGCCAAGTTTCCAGTCGCCAATGTAAACGCCCAGTAACATGCTCACCAAAAATACCTGAACCAGGCAAAAAATGGTCATAACCTGTGGTTCAAATTTCTTTGAACTGAAAACCAATATGGAACCCAGTACAAGATGCCAGAAAATCCATAACATAAAACTGCCTTCCTGTCCACCCCAAAAACTCACCAGTAAATAACGGAAATTCATGTCGCCACTACTGTACTGCCATATATACTGATACTCGTAATAGTGTTTGACAAGTAAAAAGAACATGATGATGATAAACGTGAGCGATGACAAAACATGTCCCCAGAAGAACAGCCTTGCGGGCTTAATCCATATCAAATAATTTTCGGGAGTACGGCTTGAATTGAAATAAGCAATACCACTAAGTGCGGCAAAAACAAAAGAAACAATTACAAATAGGTGGCCAAGGTTTCCTGCTAAAAGGTGTTCTCCTTCGTACGTCATTTAACCTTAATTATTATTGGATGTATTGTATTTTGACGGGCATTTCAAAAGGAGCTCGTTGGCAACAAATGTATTGCCGTGCGCCTGGCCTGTCATCACAATTTTTTCAGAACGCTCAAAATCCTGCGGTTTTGTTTTGTGGTAAATAACTTTGCACTCGCGTTTATTTTCATCTACAACATAAAACTCCATGTGGTTAGGAAGGTCAACCATCTGCTTTTCGCGGTTGAGCTTTCCAATTACGGTAATTTTTTCACCCGGACTTTTAAACGCATCGTTAAAATCGCTGTAACGACTTTGGCCCGATACTGAAGTAAAAATAATGCTGCCGGCAATGGCAACAACTATTAATGCTAATATGGCTGAAGCTTTCATACTTATTTTTTAGTGTCAATGCCGTGTTCTTTTTCCAGTTTTCCCAGTTTACGATCAAGTCGTACCAGGTAAAAAATAAGGATTGCCAACACAATTGCAAGTCCTGCAATAACCACCTTTATTTTACCTGAGCCGTAAAAGCCGTCAATAAGGTTGTTTTCGCCTGACGCAGCAAAGGTAGTATTGGCAAAGGCAGTGAGCAAGCCAAAAATTAAAAAAAATACTTTAAATTTCATCCTCTTTTAAGTTTTTTAAACGCTGATAACGAATGTTTAACTGTGAAATCCAACAGGCAAGCCCCATCCAGGCAAGAACTGCAGGGTAAAATACCATTCTAAGGGTACTGTCAAAATCATAGTCGCTTACGGGACTGTTTCCACCATTTCCGGGGTGTAAACTATCGTAAATGCGTGGCACAATCATCACAAAAAGCAGCATCATGAAAAAAGCAAATATGCTGTACACGCCACTAATTTTTGCACGTTGAATTTCGTCTTTCACACCGCTGCGCAATACCAGGTAAGCTACGTAAATCAACACGGTAATTGCAGCTCCATTTAGTTTTACATCAAATGTCCACCAGGTTCCCCAGGTAAAACGCGCCCATATTGAACCGGTTATCAAACCCAGTATGCCCATGAACACGGTTGTTTTCAAGTATTTTTCAGCTTTAATATCATCGTCCATTTTTCCTTTGCGCAGGAATAAAAATCCGTGCCACATGCCAATGGCACCGGCCAGCATCATGGCAAACCAAATGGGTACGTGAAAAAATAAATTGCGTATGGTTTCATTCAGGATTTCGCGGTTGGGAAATCCAAAATATAAATTAAGCATTTTGCGCCTTGGCTCAATTTTTTGCACTGCAAGAACGCCAGACTTTCGAGTCGAATCTACTTTGAAATAAAAAGCATTGAATAGCGTGTCCCTGAAAGCAGGAGTTTCTACTACAAGATGCAACGTCTGATTTTCGGGATAAGGTGATTCAGGAAAAGACAGTTCAAGTTTTTGTTTGTTAATTACCTTAACTGACGCCTGCCATTGGGTTTCATTTTTCTCTGTATAATCAATTGTCCAGGCCTTAATTCCCTGTTCCGAATCCATCCATCCATTGTAAACATATACATCAACCTTGTCATTCTCGGTAATCTGAGATTTGGAAACACCGCTGATTGCAGGAATCAATTTGATCCACATGCCACCAATTACTGAGTACAACAGGAAAACGATTGTGATTATTTTCCACCACGCATTCTTAACTCCGAACATGACTTTTATTTAATGGTGTGGTTGAACTTTTTTTCATTCGCGCCAAAGGTATGGAAATAATACATAGGCCAATGCTATTACCATGGCATCAACACAAGCCGCAACGGTTATGCTTGACTGGGCCAAATCCCAAGGTAAATTATTGATAGCCAGCCGCGATAATTCGGTAACCGCCAAAACCAGCGGAATTAAAAGCGGTATGGAAAGTATGGCTGTTATTGCATTTCCGGCATTTGCCCTAACAGCCAACACGCTCATAAATGCCAGTATAGCCGCAAATCCAATTGTTCCCAAAAACAAGGTGAGTACATACAATTGTATATTGCTTTTTTGCAAAGGGCCAAAACCAAAAAAGCCCGCGTAAACAAAAACAGTAATAGCGGTAATGGCCAGCATAAACAAAATGGTGTACAGTATTTTTGCCAATATAAAATGCTGTGGTTTTACCGTGGTGTACAGGTAAATGAATCGCCCGCGGTTGTATTGTGAAAAGTTTTTTGACGTTGCATTTATGGCCGAAAAAATGAGCACCACCCAAAACAAATTGTTCCACACCATGGCATCGGGTGTTTTAATGAACGATTGCAGGCAAAAAAACAAAACAGTAAAAATATAAAGCAAAATACCAATGATTGACGATGCGTTGCGTACATCGTTTTTCCATTCAAATTGAATAAGGCGCCAAATCACTGATTACACTTTTTTTTAGCCACAAATTGCACATTATACAGATTTTTAAACCTGCGGAA
The DNA here is from genome assembly GCA_035299065.1 of Flavobacteriales bacterium. Taxonomy (GTDB): domain Bacteria; phylum Bacteroidota; class Bacteroidia; order Flavobacteriales_D; family UBA2798; genus DASPJQ01. Next base: position 8,344 of record DATGXI010000039.1, on the reverse strand, counting down.
ATGAGCGGAATCTGCTTGAGATTAACCACGTAAAAGTAGCAAGAATTTGATGCGGACCTGATCCTGTATTTTTATTCGTATTGCATAAGGCAGCAAATTAATCCGTGTAATTCATGCAATCCGTGCCTGTCTAATTTCGTTTTGTGTTAATTGGCTTATGATCAGAAGGGTTACGCTTTTGTAAATCTGTGTAGGTCAAAGGCCCGAATACGTATATTTATAAATTAAATTGCACAAAAATGAAAACCCTTCACATAGTTCTTGCTTTGCTGGTTGTAAACACAGCCTGTTCTCAACAAAAAGCAGGCACAACAAATACCCTTGAAAAAAAAGAAACCCCTTCAGCCAATACCATGAAAACATTGCACAATTTTAAAGTAAAAGACATAAGCGGTAAGGAATTTGACCTCGCATCGTTAAAAGGTAAAAAAGTAATGGTGGTAAATGTAGCCAGTGAGTGTGGACTTACACCCCAGTACGAAAACCTGGAGAAGCTGTACAAAGAGTATGGAGGCGATAAGTTTACCATTATTGGTTTTCCCTGCAATGATTTTGGTTCGCAGGAACCTGGCACAAATGAAGAAATCAAAACATTTTGCACCAAAAATTATGGGGTAACCTTTCAAATCATGGACAAAGTAAAAGTACTGGGCGATGATAAGTGTGAACTGTATGAGTGGTTAACCACAAAAGACCAAAATGGGGTAGAGGAGAGCGAAGTGAAATGGAACTTTCAAAAGTATTTGATTGATGCAAATGGTAACCTGGTAAAAATGATTCCCCCGCGCACATTGCCCGATGACCAGGAGATTATTGATTGGATAAAAGGTTAATGCAACGGTTAGGGATACTTTTATTTCTTGTTATTTTAATTTCAGGTTGCCGTCATTATTCAGGTCGCAAAAAACCTGCTGAAAATAAAATTCTGGCCCATAAAGTTGATTGCGAAAATGTAAATCGCGAGTCCATTGGTACAATCACCTATTACATGGTTGGCCGTATGAAACCGGTTGAAGTAAATGTTGACAAAGTTCCCTTTACAGTAACCGTTTTTCAATTAAGGGACGAATATTTGAATACGCAAATTGGCATCCGCATTCTTGACCTTGAAAAATTTGAACTTACCACCGCATCGCCCAAAGGCGTTAAACTTAAAACAAAACGCACCCTCGAACTAAACTGTGCGCATGAATGTTATGAAATTGGTATTGTGGTAAAAGCAGGCAAAGGTCTCACCAAAAAACATATGGGAGAGGTAATTACTTCTGAATTTGCTGTTTCGGTTTCTAAATGAAAAAATCGTTAGTTATCAGTACGTTATTTGTTGTACTGGTTTAGTCGGCCATAATTTTCGGTTATAAACATAATTAATTGCTGGCGCACTTTACTTTTCCTGCTATATTTGACTAAACGCATTTTAAATCATGTACAGGAAAATCGCTCTAGCCCTGCTTTTGGCAGGAACAGTATCATTGGGCCATGCCCAAAAAAACATCACCAAAACAAATATTTTATTTGGACCGCTTTACCGCACAGCCCATGTTGGGCAGGAGCGTTTGCTGTTTGGAAAAATAAGTGTAAACACCATTGTAAAGATCATGGCTCCACTCACAGTTCCAAAAATACTCACCAATAAATTTGAGGTTGACGGGCTTGAAGAAAATCCTTTTCTCTCATCCAAACTAACCGCCATTGGTAACATTACCCAGTTCAGGTATTACCGTAAAGAGAACATGCGCGGTTTATACATTGGTGTATTTGGCCAGTACATGCAATACAAAGTTGAGTCAGGCACCTTTAAAGGAACCTTTCACGATGAATTTAACGTGGAGTACAAAGCTGATTTAAAACAAGTGTTTAAATACGGCCTGGGTGGTGGAGGCATGCTGGTTGGTGTGCAAGGCATTATTAAAAATCATTTTGTAATTGACTGGACCATACTGAGCCTTGGCTTTGGTATGGGTAAATTAAGTGGCGGCATTGAAGCAAGCAACACATCAGCCAACTTTGATTTTCGCAATTATACCGAGGACATTAATAAATATACATACGGGTTGGAAGACTCAAAATTTCTGCCGGTTAAAAAAGACGTTGGCCAATACAACATGGAGCTTAGTGCCAAAGCACCTTTCCCAATTATACATACAACATTAAACATTGGTTTTGCCTATGGTGGCGGTGGCCCAAAGGCGCCAAAAGTACCTGGTCAGTAAATAACATTTATTTTTCCTGTTTAAAAAGGTTACTTTTACAGGGTAACCTTTTTTGTTTCATGGAAAGCATTAGTCTTTTACCAACGGCATTGTTTATACTTTTTCTGTACTTTCTTGGTTGGGTTTTTCTTGTATTTGCAGTAATTTATCTTGTAACTGGCCTGCGAAACCAGGCACAAACAACATTTACCATTGGTGGTGGTTTCCTCATTGGTTCAGTGCTTTGTTTTTATTTTACCAGCCATTCATTTCTTGACCGGTTTGATGAAAAGCCACTACCTGAGCGTGTAGTATATGCCGACACTAGCAGCAAACCAACCGCGTTGTTGAACGCGCCAAAAGACACCGCTATGATACGTGTTTCCATTGGTGAATTTAACTTTGGCGCGCGTGTTGAGGGAGCCAAAACCGGGCAAAATAGCGATACCGTTTTTATAGATGCTACAGATGTTTTTCCAAATGAAGCTTCATTTGAATTCACATCCGGTAAACTGCATGATTTAAGCATTGACCAGGCAAGTGATCATGTGATTGGTATTTCATGGGATGGCCCGCATTGTGATTTGGAAAACTGGAACAATTATGTTGGCCCCTGGGAGGTACTGCACAAAGACGAAAACGGCAAGTTTTTTCCAACCCTGTACCTGGAAACCCATTATTCAACACCGTTAAAAATTGATGTGGAAGAATTAAAATCATATGCACTTAAGCATTGCGGTGAGCAGTACCGCGAAGCCATAAACAGCATTAAACAAGTGGGTGAGTCGCCTAGTTTCATTGCCATCAACCATGTGTACCTTCGCCTTAAAGGAATTGATAGCGAGGGTAAACAGCACATTAAGTACATTTGTTTCCGCCTGGCTTTTGGTTGTTAGTACCCATTTAAAAATCAGTATATTTATACCATCGAAACCTTAGTATACTACAATAAAAAACGCATTGCCCGAAACCTGGTAATTGTTTTGGTTACCATGGCCATTTGCACCTGGTTTACCATATGGATTATAAGCTATGACAATGCGTTTTCTGCCATCATGTGCATACTAACCGGTGCCATTTTGTTTGGTAGCATATTCTCGCTTGTATATGCCATTATAAAGCTGGTGCGCAAACGTCCGGTACTGGTTGTAAATGACAATGGTTTTCTTGAATTACTGGACCTTGAAGCGGGCGGTCCAATTCCGTGGGGCTATGTTCAATCATGCCACCTTTCACAAGCTAATGGTGCAGCAACCCTGGCAGTGTATTTAAAGGATTATGATTTTTTGCTTAACCGTTTCCAAGGGTATGAGCGCATGAACATGACCCGGGCAATTGCCCTGCATGAAACTTGTGTGTTTATTTCGTGTAAAGAACTTGACATGAAGCCCGAGGACCTTTATGCCTTGTTTGATGAACGCATATTCAAGATATGATTGTTATTGGTCAAAAAACGGCCCGTCTTAAAACCATTGATACAATTGGTCAACCCTGCACCGGATGCAAACGTTTTTCATTGCGCCTGGAAGTTTACCGTGACTATATGCACCTGTTTTGGATTCCCTTATTTCCTTTGGGCCGAAAGTATTATCAAATTTATTGTACGTCCTGTAGCGATGGCGATAACCGCGTAACACTTGAGCAATTAAAGTCAAACGTACGCGCAACCTCATGGTACCTTTTTATTGGCACAGGGCTAATTTTGTTATTGGTCGCAGCAGGTATAATTACCATGACGTTTAACAGCATGAGGATCCGGGAATACGCGAATCATCCGGTAAAAAACGATGTGTACAAGTATGAAACAGTTGACCATGAAGGTGAAATAGTGTATGGTTTTTTAAAATTAAAACGCATAAAGGGTGATTCCCTTTTCTTTTATGAAAACAAGTATAACTATTACAAATCGGTAAACGGGCTTGACCGTGATGATTGTTTTGAAAGCGTTGAAAAATATTATTCGCGCAACAAAATTAAAGGAATGTATGAAAATGGTAAAATCCTTTTTATTTGGCGTGAATATGAACCGGACACAAGGTTTACCTCTGAAAAAAAACCAGAAACCGCCAACGAGGAAAGTATCCGGTTGAGATCGGATATACGGGTGCTTGATTATACTACCGAAAAACCAATACATGGAGCCGCTGTTACCATTTATAAAAATAATGCTGTTTTTTCAAAAATCATTCTTGAAGGACAGGAAATGGCAGCTATTGAAATGGAAACCGATAATGTTTATAAAATCAGGTTTGACCATCCCGATTACTTTACACGCATAATTTTAATAGATGCACGATACATTCCAAATAATAACCGTTATGAAAACGGCTGGGATATACCTATTGACATGATACTTGTGAAAAAAGAAGAACTTAAACAGTGTTACGATGAGTTTGCTGCTAGCCAGGAAAAGCCGCTGTCAACCATTAAATACCATGAAAATACAGGTGAGCTTCATTGGGATACCGTAGGTATTGAGAATGCCAGAAAACGCATAAAAGCGTGTATTTCCCAAACAAATCAAAAGAACGCTACCGCATTCTGAAAAATACGTACTTTTACAACCATGCGCTACCTGGCACTTTTCATATTCCCTTTCGTATTAAGCTCCTGTCTTGGCAAAAACAAAATGCAGGCAACCGTTGTTGAACAAGCCGATGAGTTTGGCAATTTTTTAAAACGCAAGCAATACGACAAGCACATTTCAAAAATGGCGCATTTTGTTTATGCCAATAAAGAGGAAAAGGCCCAGTTAAAGGAAAATCTGAAAGCCACTGACAAATACAATGCCCAGCGTGATGCCGACCTTACCAAGGTATCAAGCCTCATGAATTCTGAAATCTTTGAAAACAAAGGATATTACCAGTGTATAATTAAACAGGTACGTTCATACACCAATAATTTTGCTACCGTCAACTCCAATTTTTATTTGCTTGCTGTAAGTAAGGATGGTGTAAACTGGAAATTTGCCGACATAACTGGCCTCGATATTAAAATTGTAGGCATGGTGTTCAAGGAACTGCATCCCGACTTAACGGTGGCTCTTGACGAAGATGATAAACTTACGCGTTGATCTACTCACCGTAAGCAGCTTTATTCCATTGTTTCAATAACCATTTACACACAACGGTTCCGGTTAAAATAATTCCCAGGAATACCAGGTTTTGCAAACCTATTGACCAACTGGTGCGGTAAATAAATAAGCCTGCCAGGAAAATCACCACTGAAAAAAAAACAAATAAAAGCAGGAACAGGCCCGCAAGAATACCTGAACCGGCATTGTGGTGCTTATGATTTTTTCGCGCTGCTTTGAAATTAAACAACTCTTCATCGGTTACAGGTAACACTTTTAACGAATCAGGTTTAATCCCATTTGATTTACCTGGCTGGGTAAATTTACTTGTGTCCTTACCGGGTAAATTTGCCTTACTTTCTGTTGGTTTGTCTACTGTTAAGGGCGGAGCCGGTTTTTGCTTTGCCACCGTATCCGTTATTTTCTTTTCAGCAATTGGTTTTTCAGTTTTTTCGTGGCCAAATCCAATGCGTTTATTGAAATACCTTCGTGATGGGTTACAGGCCATCAGCAACACTAAAAAAAATACGGCAATCAGTTTTACCTGTAAATGCATGAAAAGGCTTATTGGTTAAGGCAAAATATAAATAGCCTTTGTTAAAATGAACCAACAAAATATAAAGGATGTTAGGAAAGGTAAAATGGGTAAAAATAACAGGCGTACGCGGTTAACTACAGCTTGTTACCGAATTGAACCAGGCCGTTTTAAGTGGTTAGGTAACGTTAGTTTTATTTATTCCTGAAAAGCGTTACATGGCCATGCTGATCGTATGCCTGTTCATCCTTTCCTTTTGCTTTTACAAGGTAATAATAGGTTCCGTCAGTCGCATCTTTTCCGCCAAGGTCTTTTCCGTCCCAACCTTTTGTCTGATCATTGCTTTCAAACATTAACTGGCCCCAGCGGTTATATATTTTAATGCTGAATTCCGATAAATTAATCCAGGTGGTAATGAAAACATCATTTACGCCATCGCCATTCGGGCTAAAAACATTGTATACGTCAAGTTCTGATGGTGAAATGGCTTCAATGGTCAGGTAAGCCGTGTCGGCACAGGCACCGTTCATGGCATAAAGTACAATGGTGTATTGGTCTTCGTTTACGTAAGTTCCCGAGGCGTTAGTTGTAAAAACAGTGTCAACAACCAAGTCCCAAACATAACTTGTTGCACCGGTGCTGGTATTGGTAAACACTACATTTAGCGGCAACAGCCCAATATTAGGTGTGGCTGTAAACGCTGCAATTACCGGGGCCGGACTTCCAACCACACTTGTGTTTACATCTGTACAACCATCGGTATTGGTAACCGTAACCGTATAGGTTCCGGCATCCAGGCCGGTAAAATTTCCACTGGTGTTAGTTGCTGTTTCAGGTCCGGTTATCGTGTAGGTAAATGGGCCGGTTCCTGAACCAACTGCTAAAATAATTCCATCGCCATACCCATTGCAGGTTTCGGCCGTAGGCACTGCCATTAAATTGGCATCACTAATGGTTAATGTTTCGGTATCGGTTGTTCCGCATGGGGCAGGGGTGGTGTACGTAATGGTATAGGTTCCTGCACTCAATAATGATGGGTCAACCACGCCTGTTGATGCATTTATACATGCTCCACAGGTTGCGCTCCAGGTTCCACCCGTTGATGCTGCCGTAAATGCAAATGGTGCTTCACTGCTGCATTTTAAACCCACCGGATTAATGGTTGCGTTTAAGAACGGAAGAACATTAACTGTTTGAATATCGCTTGCAGGACAGGTGCCACCCAGGCTATAGGTAACAGTCCATGATCCGCTTCCGGCAGCAGCTGGATTAAATAATCCTGTTGCTGAATTTATACACGTTCCGCATGTTGCACTCCAGGTGCCTCCGGCAGTAGCAGCGGTTAATGTAACCGCACTGCCATTGTTGCACATCACAGCCGGAGGCACAATGCCTGGATCAGGTACAGGTAAAACAGTTATGGTTTCATTGTCGGTTGCTGCACAGGGTGCACTAAAACTGTGTGTAATGGTATATGTTCCTGCGCCCGCAATGTTGGGATCAAATACACCTGTTGTTGCATTAATGCAGGTGCCACAGGTTGCACTCCAGGTTCCTCCTGGGGTTGCTGATGTAAATGCAAAAGCAGCAGTGTTTGCACAAACAGGGGCAACAGGAACAATGGTGGCATCGGCTGTGTCAATTACTGTAATAGTTGTGGTATCACTTGCCGGACAGGGTACCGTTAAAGCATACACCACGGTATAAGCTCCAACGCCTGCAGCCATGGGGTCAAAAGCACCGGTTGCTGCATCAATACACGTTCCGCAACTGGCAGTCCAGGTTCCACCGGTTGAGGCGGCATCAAAGTCAACAATACCACCGTCAAGGCATGATGTTGTATTAACATAAGCCGGTAAAATAGTGGGGTCACCTGTAACCGGTGGCGATGTGGTTGAATTTTGCGCAAGAAAACCGGAATATCCGGGCCCCGATGCAATGTGAATAATCAATTCGTTTAACCCGGGTTGCCAGTCATTGCAAAGCGTAAGTGAAACACCACCAGCTGCGCTAAAACCCACGTGGTAATAAGGGTCGCCCGGTGGTGGAACGCCCGCCAAACCTGTTTGCACAACCCCATTCACCAATACCTCTGTTACCGAATTGTCGGCAAAAAAATCCATGTTTAAACAAAATACACCGGGCGTTGCATAAGAGGCTCCGCAGGGGGTAGTGCAGGGTAAGTAAAATTGTATGCGGTAATAATAATCGGTGTTTACACTGTGGGTACCCGTGGCATTGTGGGCAATCCAGTCGCAGTCAGCCCAGGGGCTTGGGTAATAACTTCCGGGGTAAATAGTCATTACAATTGCTGGAGTATATGGCCCCGCAGCCGATCCGGTTGCAAAGTCCCAGTTGGAGTCAAAACTTCCTCCCGCTAAAACACCTCCGGCACCATTTGTAGCTGTATTAAAAAACGCACCCGTGGGTACACTGCCACTTGAACAATCCGGGTCGGCACAGTCAACAAGGCCATCGCCATCATCGTCCAAACCATTTCCGCAATCCTCGGTTTGAGCATGCAAGGTTACAGCAGCAAGTATA
>DATGXI010000038.1:0-111493 GCA_035299065.1 Flavobacteriales bacterium | reverse complement strand
GTTTAAGTTTTTTCGAAGTTTTTGCATAACCGTAGCCGGGTAAATCCACCAAATACCACAACTCGTTGATTAAGAAATGATTAATAGTTTGGGTTTTTCCGGGTGTTTGTGATGTTTTGGCAAGGTCCTTCCTTCCACATAACATATTGATTAAGCTTGATTTACCAACATTTGAGCGCCCAATAAACGCAAATTCGGGCATGTTTTGAGGTGGTAATTTAACCAGTGAGGCGTGGGAGGATATGAATTTGGCGTCTTTGATAGTCATTTCAGGCTCAAAAATAAGCATATAGCTCAATTAGCGGCTAAAAATCTGGTAAAAAGCGTGGTTTTTTGTTAATTATCTCCCACTTTATGCCACCATTGATTTTGTACTATTTGTGAGGGAAAATGCGTATTTTTGTAACCAATGTTACGCTTAAGCGTTAAAACTTACTAACAAAGTGGGGGATAGTGGCGGAAAGTGGGTAATTATAAATACATTTACAGCTTCGTTGTGATAGCGGAAGTATGAAAAGTTTTATTGGGGAATATGACTGCAAGGTTGACGACAAGGGAAGGTTCGTCTTACCGGCCGGAATCAAAAAACAAATTGATCCAGCCGCTGAGGAAACTTTTGTCTTAAACCGTGGCTTTGAAAAATGCCTGGTGTTGTATCCAAAAAACGAGTGGGAAGGACTGTTGGCCAGGGTTCGTAAAAAGGTGAACCTGTTTGAAAAAAAGGGCCGTATGTTCATGAGGATGTTTCAGAACGGGGCAACAATTATTACCCTCGACAGCAGTGGTCGTTTACTGTTACCCTCAACCCTCACGAAATACGCTGGTCTCAAAAAAGATGTTCTGTTGTTTGCTTATGCTGACAGGATGGAAATTTGGGACAAGGCTCTTTACGAACAGGAGATGAATGCTAACCTCACCGGTTTTGCTGATCTGGCCGAAGATTTACTCGGGGATCCAGAAAACAGTGGGAATGAAGAGTAGCAACTATCACACGCCTGTTCTTTTACATGATGCAGTTGAAGGCCTCAACATTAACCCCCTCGGCACTTACGTAGACGTAACTTTTGGCGGAGGCGGTCACTCAGCAAAAATCCTTGAACAACTTACCTCAGGAAAACTTTACGCGTTTGACCAGGATCCCGATGCACAACGCAATTTACCCGAGAATCCGAACCTCATTTTCATTCCCTCCAACTTTCGCTTCCTCGAAAATTTCATGCAAATGTATGGCGTGAATGGAATTGATGGACTGCTTGCCGACCTGGGTGTTTCAAGTCACCAGTTTGATGACGCAAAACGCGGGTTCTCTTTCAGGTTTGATGCGCGATTAGATATGCGAATGGATACCAATGCCGGGCTTGATGCCTGTACCGTGGTAAACACTTACGAAGAAGAAGACCTGGCAAATATGTTTTACCTGTATGGCGAATTGCGAAACTCAAGGGCCATTGCAAAAAACATAAGCATTGCACGAAGGGAAGCGCCCATTGAAACCACCGGCAGGTTGCAGGAAGTGCTCAAGGACCTGATGCCCGAAAGAATGCGAACTGGTTTTTTTGCACAGGTGTTCCAGGCATTGCGCATTGAAGTAAACCACGAACTGGACGTGTTGGTTGATTTGCTTGAAGCAGCTACCAAAAAACTAAACAAGGGTGGGCGATTGGTAATTATATCCTACCACTCATTGGAAGACAGGTTGGTGAAAAATTTCATACGATCGGGAAATGTAAAAGGTGAATTGCAAAAAGATTTTTACGGCAACCTGCAAAGGCCCCTGAAAGAAATAAATAAAAAACCCATTGTTCCGGGAGATGCGGAAATAAAAGAAAACAACCGTGCCCGTAGCGCAAAACTAAGAATAGCAGAAAAAATTTAATGAACCGGTACAAGAAAACAGAAGAAGAAAAACCTAAAAAAACAAAGGCACCTAAAAAGCCTTCTAAATTTGGTCGCTCCTTTATTGACGTTTTGAACGGCAACATGCTCACGCGTGACTTTGTCATCAGCAACCTCCCTTACATCTGTTTCCTTACAGTGCTCATGCTATCTTATATAGCCATGGGTTATTATGCCGACAGGAATGCACGTAAAATTGAACAGATAGAAGCGGACCTGGTTGAATTGAACTCTGAACATGTTTCATTGAAAACACAATTGAACATGGTGAGCAACCCGGCACAAATTGCCGATTCAACCAAATCAATGGGATTGGTTGAGTCACGCGATTTTCCGCCACGCATTATTTATGTGAAAGAAAAAGTATTGAAAACTGTATACTAAGAACTGCAAACTAATAAACTGAAAACTGACTCTTGGATGTAAAAAAAGACATATTGTGGAGAATGTACGTTACGTACCTGGTATTTTGTGTACTAGGCGCGGTTATTGTTTTTAAAGTGGTGCGTATTCAGTTCACCAGCAAAGAAAACATGGCCAAGCAAACCGAAGCTTTGCGTACCCAAATGCGCACCATTGAGGCTTCGCGTGGTAATATTTATTCAGACAATAACAGCCTGCTGGCAACCTCTATTCCATTTTATGAATTGCGTATGGACCTTTTGGCAGATGGCCTGGTGAAGACCGATAATTTTTCAAAAAATGTGGATTCGCTTTCAATTTGCCTGGCAAACATGTTTCGTGACAGGAATGCATCGGAATACAAAGCGTTATTAATGGATGCCCGTGTTGACAGCAACCGATACCTGCTTATTCAGAAAAAGGTGAAGCATGACCAGCTGTTGAAACTGAAAAAATTCCCGTTGTTTAACCTGGGTAAAAATAAAAGCGGGTTGATCGTTAACAAGGAAAACAAACGCAGTCGCCCTTACGGAATACTTGCAGCACGTTTAATCGGTTATGAACGTGTTGATAAAGATAAACCAACCGATACCACACGTGCCGGATTGGAAGGTGCGTATTCAAAATGGCTGAATGGGGTAAACGGTCAACAGCTTATGAAAAAGGTTGGTCCGCGCTGGAAAGCTGTTTCAGAAAATTATACCGTAATGCCAAAAAACGGTTGTGATGTGATTTCAACGTTGGACATCCATTTACAGGCGGTTGCCGAAGAAGCTTTACATAACCAGTTGATCAACCACCAGGCAAAAAGCGGTTGTGTAATTGTTATGGAAGTTGAAACCGGTTATGTAAAGGCTATGGCCAATTTAACACTGGATGAAGAAGGTGAATATTATGAAACATGGAACCATGCCATAGGTACATCCATGGAGCCAGGATCAACCATGAAACTGGCTTCGGCAATAGTTGCATTGGAACAAAACGCGGTTAAACCTGAAGATATTGTACATACTGGGAATGGAACGTGGAAACCATATGCAAATGATGATTTTGTAATGACAGATACACATGGCAATGGTGATATTACCTTTGAGCAGGCATTTGTTGTCTCATCCAATATTGGTATTTCACGGCCAATCTGGGACCATTACCGAAAAAACCCTACACAGTTTGTTGACGGTTTAAAAAAACTCGGCATTCACTTGCCTGTTGATATTGATCTAAAAGGTGAAGCCAAGCCCTACGTGAAATCGCCTTCTGATCGTGGACAATGGACAGGAATCACGCTTCCACAAATGTCAATAGGCTACGAGATAAAATCAACACCACTTCAAACATTGACCTTATACAATGCGGTTGCAAATAATGGCAAAATGGTTAAACCTCAATTTGTAAAAGAAATTAAAAGAGGATTAACCAGTGTGAAAAAATTTGAGCCTGTTGTGCTGAATGAAAAAATATGTTCTGAAAAAACATTGGGACAGGTTCGTCAAATGATGGAATTAGTTGTAGAGAAGGGAACAGGTAAGGAATTGAAATCGGCTAACTTTAAAATTGCAGGTAAAACAGGTACTGCGCAGATTCTTGACAGAGGACGATATAGCAAAGAAAAATACCTTGCATCATTTGCTGGTTATTTTCCGGCTGATAATCCTAAGTACTCATGTATTGTTGTCATTCGTGAAACAAAAAGTGGCCAGATATACGGAGCTGAAATTTCGGCACCGGTATTTAAAGAAATTGCCGATAAAATTTACTCGCGTAAAATTGAGTTACACAATTACCTGAACAGTCCTTTCCAAAAAATGAAAGAGGCACCTGAAATGAAAAACACGCGCTATACCGATGCGCAAATGCTGGTAAAGGAAATGAAACTCAAATCGGTTACTGAAGACGAAGGTGCAACCTGGGTACGCACAGGAAAGGAAAGAAGAAAAATAACCATGAAACCACTGGTCACACATGATGATGTTGTGCCAGATGTAATTGGCATGGGATTAAAAGATGCCATGTCATTGCTGGAAGAAAAAGGGCTACGGGTTATTGTGCATGGAACGGGAACAGTTAAAAGACAAAGTTTGCCTGCGGGCAATAAAGCATATAAAGGACAAAAAATAATAATTGAATTGCGTTTAAGTTGAAATTGCTAAGTGACATATTATACGGAGTTCGCATTACCGAAGTAAACGGTACAACCAACCTTGCTGTTGAAGGTATAACTTCTGACTCAAGGCACGTGCGTAAAAACGGCTTGTTTGTGGCCATAAAAGGCACACAGGTTGACGGCCATTCCTATATAAATAAAGCCATTGAACTTGGAGCAACAGCTATAATATGTGAAGAACTTCCTGAGATCATGCCTGACAAAGTTTCGTTTGTAAAAGTGGGCGATGCGGCACATGCACTTGGATTGATTGCTTCCAACTATTATGATAATCCTTCAGAAAAAATAAAAGTTATTGGCATTACCGGTACTAATGGAAAAACAACTACAGTAACCTTAATGTACAATTTGTTCAGGGATTTGGGATATAAATGCGGCTTGTTGTCAACCGTAGTTAACAGGATTAATGATAAAATAATTGAAGCAACACACACAACTCCTGACCAGGTAGGCTTGAACAAATTGTTGGCCGATATGGTTGATGCAGGTTGTAAATATTGTTTCATGGAAGTGAGCTCACATGCAGTTGACCAAAAACGCATTGCAGGTGTAAAATATGCGGCTGCTTTGTTCAGTAACATTACACATGACCATTTGGATTACCATAAAACATTTGAGGCGTATATAAAAGCAAAAAAAGGATTTTTTGATGAATTGAGTGACTCGGCAGTTTCATTTGTAAACAGAGACGATTTTCATTCAGAAACCATGGTGCTGCATACAAAATCAAAAGTGTATACCTACGGTATAAAAAGCGCAGCCGACATTAAATGTAAAATTGTGGAAAACGATTTTAACGGACTAATGCTAAACCTTAACGGGAAAGAAGTGTGGACAAAACTGGTGGGAATGTTTAATGCTTACAATTTGACAGCCGCTTATGCTGTGGCAAAACATTTTCATAACGATGAGCTGGAAGTATTGACGGCATTAAGCAATTTATCGGCTGCAGAAGGGCGTTTTGATGTGGTAAGGGGTGGAAATGGTGTACGTGCCATTGTTGATTATGCACATACGCCCGATGCATTAAAAAACGTGTTGCAAACCATTCGCGATATACGCAACGATGGTGAAAAAATTATAACGGTAGTTGGATGTGGTGGTGATCGTGACAGGACCAAACGGCCGGTAATGGCAACACTGGCAACTGAGCTAAGTGATAAAGTGGTTTTGACAAGTGATAATCCACGAAGCGAGGACCCGAATGAAATACTGAACGAAATGATGGTGGGTGTTCCGCGTGGCTTGTTAAAAAATGTGTTAAGTATAGCTGACAGGGCACAAGCCATTAAAACAGCAATTTCATTGGCAAACCAGGGCGATATTGTTTTGGTTGCCGGAAAAGGCCATGAGAAATACCAGGAAATAAAAGGAGTAAAACATCCTTTTGACGATAAAAAAGTAATAGAAGAAATTTTTAAAACACACCAGGAATAATGTTGTATTATTTGTTTGATTATTTCAAAGAGTTTCCAGGAGCAGGCGTATTTCAGTACATCTCGTTCAGGGCAGCTATGGCAATTGTATTGTCGTTGATCATTTCAGCGGTACTGGGTAAACGCATCATAAATTACCTGCGCTACAAGCAGGTGGGCGAAACAGTGCGTGACCTTGGGTTGCAGGGACAAATTGAAAAGCAGGGCACGCCTACAATGGGCGGGCTTATTATTATAGCAGCCATTGTTATTCCAACTTTATTATTTGCCAAACTCCAAAACGTATACATCATTTTAATGCTGATTGTAACACTTTGGTTAGGTTTAATTGGGTTCCTTGACGATTATATTAAAGTATTCAAGAAAAATAAAAAAGGGTTGGCCGGAAAATTCAAAGTAATCGGGCAAATTGGAGTAGGATTGATAGTAGGGTGTGTGTTGTATTTCAACAGTACGGTAACAATAAAGGAAAAAGTATTGGTTACCGACCCCGGATCAAATTATGAAATTGCTACCCAGGAAGATTTGCCATGCGATGATGCTGCCTATGTATGGCGCGAAACAAAATCGTTGAAAACAACTATTCCATTTGTAAAAAATAATGAGTTTGATTATTCATGGATACTTGGAAACACCGGATGGGGTACGGTTTTAATTTTCATTACAATTGTGATTTTCATTATAACAGCGGTATCAAACGGTGCAAACATTACCGATGGTATTGATGGACTGGCAGCGGGTACAAGCGCCATTATAGGAATTGCCCTTGCTGTTCTGGCGTACTTGTCGGGTAACCGTGAATTTGCCGATTACCTCAATATTATGTACATCCCAAATTCGGGTGAATTAGTTGTATTTATTAGTGCATTTGTTGGGGCATGTATTGGTTTCCTTTGGTACAACGCATATCCTGCACAGGTTTTTATGGGTGATACAGGAAGTTTATCACTGGGAGGAATCATTGCCGTGTTTGCAATTTGTATACGTAAAGAATTATTGATTCCAATTTTGTGCGGAGTGTTTTTAATTGAAAACATAAGCGTGATGATGCAGGTGAGTTATTTTAAATACACAAAAAGAAAATTCGGTGAAGGACGCAGAATTTTCCTGATGTCGCCCTTGCATCATCATTACCAAAAGAAGGGTATGCACGAGTCCAAAATAGTAGCCAGGTTTTGGATTGTTGGAATTATGCTGGCGGTATTTAGTATTGTAACATTGAAACTACGGTAGTATAGCGCGCAGATCTCGCGAATTTCGCAGATAAATTCTTCTGTGCGGTCGTAAAGATCTGTGGGACACAAAAAAATAAAAAAATCTGCGGGATCAGCGAGATCTGCGCGAGATTAAAAAGAATAAATGAGTAAACGAATTGTCATATTAGGTGGTGGAGAAAGCGGAGCAGGCGCGGCTGTATTGGCTAAGCGCAAGGGATATGACGTGTTTGTTTCAGACTATGGAAAAATTAAGGACCAATACAAAAACATTTTAAACGAAAACAAAATTGATTTTGAAGAAGGGGCTCACACATTTGAAAAAATCCTTAATGCAACAGAGGTGATAAAAAGTCCGGGCATACCTGAAAAAACTGAAGTAATGAAAAAGATCAGGGAAAAGCAACTTCCGGTTATCTCTGAAATTGAATTTGGCGCCCGTTATACAAACAGTAAATTTATTTGTATTACCGGCAGTAACGGCAAAACAACAACAACACTGTTGACATATCATATTTTAAAGAAGGCCGGTTTGGACGTGGCGGTTGGCGGAAACGTTGGCAAAAGCTTCGCCCTGCAGGTTGCAGAAAAAAATTACGACTACTGGGTACTTGAATTAAGCAGTTTCCAGTTGGATGACATGAACACATTTAAAGCCGACATAGCCATTTTATTAAATATTACACCTGATCATTTAGACCGTTATGAATATAAAATTGAAAATTATGCTGATTCCAAGTTCAGGATAGCAAATAACCAGACATCAACCGATGCATTTATTTATTGTGATGAAGATCCAATAACCTTACAGGAACTTTCAAAGCATAACATACTTGCAAAAAAATATCCTTTTGCATTAACACCGGCTCCTGGCAGAGTCGCTTTTATAGAACAACAACAACTAAGTATAAACCTAAACAACAACCAATTCTCTATGTACATTCACGACCTGGCATTACAAGGTAAGCATAACGCTTACAACAGCATGGCTGCAGGAATAGCTGCACGCCTTCTTGACATTCGCAAAGAATTTATTCGCGAAAGTCTATCCGATTTTCAAAACGTTGAGCACCGCCTTGAATCAGTTGGCGTAGTGCACGGCATTGAATTTATCAATGACTCAAAAGCAACCAATGTGAACAGCACATGGTATGCACTTGAGAGCTTAAACAAA
Source organism: Flavobacteriales bacterium (assembly GCA_035299065.1). Taxonomy (GTDB): domain Bacteria; phylum Bacteroidota; class Bacteroidia; order Flavobacteriales_D; family UBA2798; genus DASPJQ01. The sequence goes on along the minus strand of DATGXI010000038.1, from coordinate 103,207 downwards.
CCCGTGGTATTAATCCTGGGTGGAGTTGATAAAGGCAATGATTACTCGGTTTTAAATGACCTGGTAAAAGAAAAAGTAACAGCAATTATTTGCCTGGGTACCGACAACAAAAAAATTCACAAAGCTTTTGAAGGCTTGGTTGAAACCATTGTTGATGCAGGTTCAGCTGACGAAGCTGTTGCTTTGGGTTATCGCCTTGCAAAAAAGGACCAGGCCGTATTGTTATCGCCTGCCTGCGCAAGTTTTGACCTTTTTGAAAATTACGAAGACCGCGGACAAAAGTTCAAGCGTGCTGTGAAGGCCTTGTAAGATGAGCGTAAAAAAGCAAAATAAATTAAAGTCATACCGCGACAAAATGGTAGAGACCCGGCAAAGAAGTCTTGACTTTTTTGAAGGAATCGATTTCCGGTATGAAAACCTGGGTAGCCTGAATGGTTGCACGGTTATCAATGATAGCCGTTCACTCGATTTGGAAGGTACGCTGGAATCGCTTACAATCATAAATACCCCTGTACACCTTATTTTGGGTGATACCGATGCACAAAAGCTAAACGATATTCTTGGAACAGAAATCAGGCGTAAGGTTGTGACGCTTGGCATGTTTGGCAAGAATGATATTACAAAGCGTTTTGATGTATTGAACTTAGTTGACAGGGCCGTTTACGGAAAAAAAATGGACGAAGTTGTTTTGCAAATGATACCATGGCTTAAACCCGGAGAAACGTTGTTGTTCAGTCCCGGTTCATCAAATGAAAATTTTGATGATTTTATAGTGAGTGGGACATATTTTAACAGTTTGGTTGGACCATACATAAACAAATAGTGAAAACAGTATTTACATATCTGAAAGGCGACCGTGTAATATGGATGATTACCATATTGCTCGGCTTGTTGTCATTGGTATCGGTATACAGTTTTACAAGTATTTTGTCAACCCAGCACAAAAACGTGTCAACCGAAGATTATTTATTCAAACATGTATTTATGTTGGTTACGGGAATATTGTTTATGTACTATGCCCATAACATGAAATTTACATACTTCTCGAAATTGTCAAAATTTGCCATTTGGCTTGCGGCAATATTGCTGGTATTAACCATGTTTATGGGTGTGTCCATTAACTCGGCCGACCGTTGGTTGGTTATTCCGATTTTAAATATTAATTTCCAAACATCCGATTTTGCCAAGCTTGTATTGATTGTATATGTTGCGCGAATGCTTGCCATTAATCAACCCTTTATTCATGATTTTAAAAAAGGAGTATTACCCATACTTATTCCTGTAGTTGTTATATGTGCACTTATATTACCCGGTAACTTTTCAACCGCAGCCATGACATTTATGCTGTGTTTCATTATGATGTTTTTTGGAAGGGTAAGCATGAAACACCTGGGGTTAATTGTAGCTGTTGCAATAGCAGGATTTTTATTCCTTGTGTTATTGGCCAAGGTATTTCCCGATCTATTACCGCGTCTTGAAACATGGATTAACCGTTTCTTTAACTGGAGTGAAAGCAATCCCGCAGAAGCATGGCAGATCAATAACGCCAAGGGAGCAATTTATCATGGAGGTTTAACAGGAGTAGGTCCTGGTAATGGTACATTAAAAACAATTTTACCGCAAGCCTATGCCGATTTTATTTTCGCATCGTTCATTGAAGAATTTGGAATGTTTGGAGGTATAATGTTGGTTATGTTATACCTTATTTTGTTTTACCGCGCTATACGAATTGCCTCAAAAAGCGAAAAGGTATTTGGAACATTTATGGTTTCGGGGCTGGGATTGCATTTATTGCTGCAGGCCTTCATCAACATGATGGTGTGCACAGGATTGGTTCCGGTCACAGGACAAAATATGCCTTTATTATCAATGGGCGGAACGTCTACCTGGTTTACATGTTTATCAATTGGAATTATATTAAGCGTGTCAAAAGCTATTGAAGGCGAAGTAGTAGAAAAACAACAAACTAAAAAGAATTCGGCCGAGGAAAAGGCCAACGAAACAAATACCGAGGGTTATGCCGTTGCGTAAAGTAATTATAAGTGGTGGTGGTACTGGCGGACATATTTTTCCGGCAGTGGCTATTGCCAATGCATTGAAAGAAAAATATCCTGATATCGATATTTTGTTTGTTGGTGCAATGGGTAGAATGGAGATGGAAAAAGTACCCGCAGCAGGCTATAAAATTGAAGGATTAAACATAAGTGGAATACAACGGAAGCTGACATTGAAAAATTTAGCTGTTCCGTTTAAAATAATTGGCAGCACATTAAAAGCAAAAAGAATTTTGAAAGCATTTAAACCCGATATCGTGATTGGAACCGGTGGTTACGCCTCAGGCCCCATGTTGCGTGTTGCGGCAAAAAAAGGAATACCAACTGTTATACAGGAGCAAAATTCTTTTCCGGGTTTGACGAATAAAATACTTTCAAAGCGGGTTAATAAAATATGTGTGGCGTTTGATGGATTGGAAAAATTCTTTCCGAAGGAAAAAATAGTTTTGACAGGAAATCCGGTAAGAAGCGAGGTTGTAAAATTACAGGGAAAGAAACCACGTGCAGCTGAATTTTTTGTATTGAATGAACAACAGCCTACAATTTTAATAGTGGGTGGAAGTTTAGGAGCAAGAACCATAAATCACGCAGTAAAGAAATTTGCAGCTGAATGGAACAGCAATTACCAGGTTATTTGGCAAACAGGCAAGCCGTTTTTTGAAGAAGCAAAAAAGCATGTTGAAGAGAATAAGTTGACGAATATAAAAGTATATGATTTCATTTCGAAAATGGACCTGGCATATGCCATGGCCGATGTTGTGATTTCACGTGCAGGGGCCATAGCCATATCAGAATTGTGTTTGGTGCAAAAGCCGGTGGTACTCATACCATCGCCAAATGTGGCAGAGGATCATCAAACCAAAAATGCAATGGCATTGGTGAACCATGGAGCAGCCGTTTTGGTAAAAGATGTGGATGCAGTTGAAAAACTGGGAACCACTATGGACGAAATCATGAACAACAAAGAAAAGCAGGAGCAATTGACAATAAATATTACAAAATTAGGACTATCCAATGCCACCAACGCAATTGTTGGTGTAATTGAACAATTGGTGAAATGATGAACAACGTAAAAATAGTGTATTTATTAGGCATCGGAGGCATTGGCATGAGTGCCCTGGCACGCTATTTTAATCACTTTGGCTGTTCAGTTTCAGGTTATGATAAAACTTCAACCACACTCACAGATAAATTACAGTCAGAAGGAATAAATATTCATTTTGAGGATTCAATTGAGTTAATGCCTGCTGAGCTGGTAGCCGGAAAAGTAAATGATGATATTTTAGTTATATACACACCTGCTATACCAAAAGGTCATAAACAGTACAATTATCTGCTTGAAAAAGGATTTAAGCTCCTTAAGCGTTCTGAAGTGCTGGGCGAAATAACAAAAAACGCCAATAGCATTGCAGTGGCGGGTACCCATGGTAAAACAACTACATCAACCTTGGTGGCGCATATATTGAAACATGCCGGAAATAAAGTGAATGCTTTCCTGGGAGGTATTTCAGGTAACTATAATACCAATTTATTGCTGGCTGAAAACGCAACACAAACGGTGATAGAGGCCGATGAATATGATCGTTCTTTTTTGAGGCTTTTTCCTGATGTAGCTGTCATTACATCAATGGATCCTGATCACCTGGACATTTATGGTGATGAAAAAGAAATGGTGAAGTCATACAATGAATTTGCCCTGCAGGTAAAATCAACTGGCATTTTATTTTACAGGTATGGACTACCTGTTAGCAACGCAAAAAATGCCTTTACGTATGGTTTTGAGAAGGAAGCCGACTATTATGCGCACAACATCAAAATCACCAATGGTGAATATACATTTGATTTGAAAACACCTTCTTCGCTGATAAATAATATAGGCGTTGGATTGCCGGGTCGTCACAACGTAGAAAATGCAACAGCCGCTTTTGCTGTTTCATTACACGAAAAACTGGACATAGAAAAAATAAAGGAAGGAATAAAAACATATAAGGGTGCTAAACGCAGGTTTGATTATGTTATTAAAGAAAATAACCTTGTGTTTATTGATGATTATGCGCATCACCCGGCTGAATTGAGCGCATGTATTTCAAGTGTAAAGGAAATGTATCCCGGTAAAAAAGTGCTGGGCGTATTTCAACCGCACTTGTTTACCCGCACACGCGATTTTGCCGATGATTTTGCAAAAAGCCTGGACTTGTTGGATGAAGTGGTGTTAATGGAAATTTACCCGGCCCGTGAACTACCCATTGAAGGGGTAACATCACAAATGTTATTGGATAAAGTACACAATAAAAATAAAAGTATTAAAACAAGGGAAGAAATTCCAACCTACGTAAAATCACGCAAAGCCGACATAGTGGTAACACTTGGAGCCGGTGACATTGATAAGTTGGTAGAGCCAATACGAAAGGAGTTGCAGGGATGAAAAAAATACTGAACATAGGAACCTGGATAGCGCTGACATTGGTGTTTGTTGTTTTATGGGGCTTTACTTCGTCAGAGCAAAGCGCACGTGTATGCGATAAGCTGGTGGTTGTAGTTGATGAAACAAACGGCAGTCGGTTTATTGATAAAAATGAAATTGAGGTACGCTTGCGTGAATACGGCATGCATCCTGTAGGAAAACGCATGGGTGAAATAGACCTTAACGCAGTTGAAACAAAACTGGATATGATTGCCGAGGTGAAAAAGGCAAGTGTATACAAAAATCTGAATGGAACAGTGTCTGTATGGATTGAGCAACGCAAACCAATTGTGCGTGTAATCAATGCTGATGGTTCGCAATTTTATTTGGATGAAGAAGGATACCAGATGCCGCTTTCTGATATATATACACCGCGTGTTCCTGTGGTAACAGGTCATATAAATGATCCGTTTACTGAAAGAAGTGTACCCGAAATAATGAAAAATGCAACGCTTGCTAAAACAGTGAAATCAGATGAGGTATATACAATGGTGAAATTCATCAGCAAGAATAAATTTTGGAATGCACAAATACAACAAATTAATTTTAACCGTAACAGCGATATTGAACTGATTCCTACACTGGGCAATCATCTTGTAGTTTTTGGGGACCTGGAGTATATGGAGGAGAAATTCAATAAACTGAAAATATTTTATACGGAAGGATTAAACCATTTGGATTGGAATAGGTATGACACAATAAATGTAAAATTTAAAAACCAGGTAATTTGTACTAAAAAGTAAATAACCACAACAACATAAATTATGGAATCACCAGAAATCATCGTAGGACTCGACATTGGAACCACCAAAATCGCTTGTCTTGTTGGCCGTAAAAACGAACACGGCAAAATTGAAATTTTGGGAATGGCCCGCACCGAATCGCTTGGCGTAAGGCGTGGCGTTGTTTCCAATATTGACCAAACCGTTCAATCCATTAAAAATGTTATTGCCGAAGCTGAGGCAAAATCAGGGGTTGAAATTGGTGTGGTAAATGTAGGTATAGCCGGCCAGCACATTAAAAGTTTACAGCACCGTGGAATCAGGACGCGTGCTACAATGGACGATGAAATTTCGCAAAAAGATATTGATGCGCTTATTGAAGACATGTATAAGCTGGTTATGTTACCAGGCGAAGAAATTATTCATGTGCTGCCACAGGAATATATTGTGGACAATGAGCAGGGAATAAAAAATCCGATTGGTATGGCAGGTGTTCGCCTTGAAGCGAATTTCCATATTATTACAGGTCAGATTGCTGCTGCTAAAAACATTCACAAATGTGTAGCCAAGGCAACACTTGAGGTGGAAGATTTGATTCTTGAACCATTGGCATCGTCAGAAGCTGTATTAAGCGAAGAGGAAAAAGAAGCTGGTGTAGTTTTAGTTGATATTGGCGGTGGAACAACTGATATTGCTATTTTCCAGGATGGCATCATTCGTCACACAGCGGTAATTCCATTGGGTGGTAATGTAATTACTGATGATATTAAGGAAGGATGTACCATAATTGGTAAACATGCCGAATTGCTTAAGGTTAAATTTGGCTGCGCACTTGCCAGCGAAAGCCAGGCCAATGAAATTGTGGTGATTCCTGGTCTGAAAGGTCAAAAGCAAAAAGAAATATCGGTAAAAAATGTTTCGCACATTATACAGGCCCGTATGGAAGAGATTATTGAGCATGTATATTATGAAATAAAAAATTCAGGTTACGAAAAAAAACTAATTGGTGGTATTGTTGTAACGGGTGGTGGTTCCCAGTTAAAACACATTACCCAATTGTTTGAATACATAACAGGAATGGATACACGCATTGGTTTCCCAAATGAACATCTTGGAAAAGGGGCCGAATTGGTTACCTCGCCCATGTATGCTACCGGTGTTGGTTTGGTGATCAAAGGTTTTGAAAAGTATGCACGTCAGCAACCAACAAAATCTACTTCAGTAAAAACCCATACCGAAAAAACAAAAGGAAGATTTTTCGAGGCTATTTTCAGCCGCGGAAAAAAATTCTTTGACGATGATGAAGTAAACTAATCTCAAATTTTAAATTTTGAATCTTAAATATTAAATTAACCAGAACCAACACAAACAACTATGATACGTTTTGATTTACCAAAAGAAAGCTCATCCATCATCAAGGTGATAGGCGTGGGCGGTGGAGGCAGCAATGCTGTAAACCATATGTACACCTTAGGTATTAAGGGTGTCGACTTTTTAGTATGTAATACCGACAAACAAGCACTTGAAAAAAGTCCCGTTCCAATTAAATTGCAATTGGGTGGTACCTTAACACAAGGATTGGGTGCAGGATCAATTCCTGAAGTAGGAAAAAATTCGGCTATTGAATCCATTGATCACATCAAAAGCATTCTTGCCGAGCACACCAAAATGGTATTTATTACCGCTGGTATGGGTGGTGGAACTGGTACAGGCGCAGCCCCGGTTATTGCCCAGGCAGCACGTGATATGGACATTCTTACAGTAGGAATTGTCACCATTCCATTCGCGTTTGAAGGAAAACGCAAGCGCCAGCAGGCTGAATTGGGAATTGAAGAAATGAAAAAGAATGTAGATTGCCTTTTGGTGATTGCCAACGACAAGTTGCGCGAGATCTATGGTAACCTGAGTATTTCTGAGTCATTTGCCCAGGCTGACAATGTATTGACCAGCGCTGCAAAAAGTATTGCTGAATTAATTAGCATTACCAAGAAAATGAATGTTGACTTTAACGATGTGAGCACGGCTATGAAAAACAGCGGTGTTGCGTTAATGAGTTCGGGAAGCGCTACAGGCGAAAACCGTGCTATTAAAGCGGTTGAGCAGGCGCTCAATTCACCATTGCTAAATGACAATGATATTACAGGTGCACGTTATGTATTGCTTGACCTTACAAGTGGTACCGATGAAATAACCATGGATGAACTTGGAGAAATCACCGATTACTTACAAGATACAACGGGTATGAGTGCCGATATAAAAATTGGTTATGATGTAGATCCTTCTTTAGGAGATCGCGTAAATGTAACCATTATTGCAACGGGTTACAACCAGCAACCAATTCCTGAAGCAAAATTGAAAGACGAGAGACGCACAGTACTGAAGCTGGAAGAAACTGCAACGGAAGTAACGTCTCCAATTTTGAATCCAACCAACTCTTCGGTTACATCTTCAATTGAAACCGAAATGTATGTGAAAACGGTTGAGCCAGTGATTGAAAAGTCAGTTGAAGAACCTGTGAATACAATTACTTCTGAACCGGTGGTAAACACAACCAATACCTGGGAGTCGGAAAGTAAGCTTGAAAACAAATGGATTGAACCCGTTGAAGAAAAACAGGAAATTACCCGTGTTGATCTTTTCTCGACAAGCGAAATTACCGAGGAAACAGTTGCCGAAAAACAAAACGAGTTTACCTGGAGTAATCCTGTTGTAAATGAAAAGCCGGTTGAAGAAGTGAAAAATACAAGTGTTGAAGATTCAAAGAAGTATTTTATTCTTACTGATTCGTTTGAAGATAAATCAGCTAACAAAAACACGGTAAACAACCCTGTTGAGGCCGAAACTGAAAACACTGCAGAATCGAATACAGAGAAGAATTATACTGCCGAAGACCAGCAAAAATTAAACCTTGAGCGTTTGGCACGTATTCGTGAACTGAATGCAAAACTGAAAACGGCAAATGGGTTGAATGATTTGGAAAACGAACCTGCCTACAAGAGAAGAAATATTAGCCTGAACAGTACAACGCATTCATCTGAATCGCAAATGTCAAAGTTCACGGTTGATGGCGATGGAAAGAGTGGTGATATTCGTACCAACAACTCATTCCTTCATGATAATGTAGATTAATGATTTAAGAGCTAAGATTTGAAATTTAAGATCTGAGGAAGCACCTGAATTTTAGGGTTCTTACGTAAATCTTAAATTTCATATCTTTGACGTCTTGCACACACACCTGTTTTGTCACGCCCACACGTCTTAAATAGTGAATCTTAAATTTTAAATTATTTTACAATGAGCTTAACAGAAAAAATAAACGCTGACATTAAAACGGCTATGCTTGCCCGTGAAAAGGATAAGCTTGAAGCATTGCGTGCTGTAAAAGCGGCTTTGTTACTTGAAGCAACAAAAGGAAGCAATGAGGTTACGCCTGAAGTAGAGGTTAAAATTCTACACAAACTGTATAAACAAAGGTCTGAATCAGCTGAAATTTTTACACAGCAGGGACGAAAAGATTTGGCCGATGCAGAAGTTTTTCAGGCAGACATTATTAAAGCCTATTTACCTGCACAGTTAAGTGAAGACGAAATAAAAGCTGCTGTAAAAGAAGTAATTGACCAGGTAGGTGCCAAAGGCCCTGCCGATATGCCTAAAGTAATGGGGCCGGTTATGCAAAAATTAAGTGGTAAAGCTGATGGGAAATTAATTTCATCCATCGTTAAACAAATGTTGGGGTAAAATACAACTATCAATAAAATTTGTGTGGTTACAAATGAAAATCCCCGGCCTTGACCGGGGATTTTTGTTTTCCAAAACCGATCTCCCTTTGCTGCGTGCGCGAATGATCGGGTCGGTTTTTGGAAAATTAAAAATCACTACCTTTCCTTTATGAAATCCCCAATCATCAAACAAACGTCACTTGATTTTTTAAAGAAAATCGCTAAAAACAATAACCGCGATTGGTTCAATAAGCATAAGGATGAATATTTAATGCACCGCGAAAATTTAATTGATTTTGCTGATGCTTTATTGATAAAATTGAATCAACATGACCATATAGAAACAGATTCAGGCAAAAAAAGCTTGTTCAGAATTTATAAGGATGTGCGCTTTTCAAAGGATAAAACGCCTTACAACACGCACTGGAGCGGATTTTTCAAAAGAGCAACAAAAAAGAGGAGAGGAAGTTATTATTTTCACCTGAAACCAGGAGATTCATATGTAATCATTGGCTTTTGGGGGCCGAATCCTGATGACATGAAACGCATTCGAAAGGAAATTCATTTGAATCCTGAAGGATGGGAAAAAGTACTGGAAAATAAAACCTTCAAAAGAACATTTGGAGAAATGAAAGGCGAAAAATTAAGTTCGGCTCCACGCGGGTATGAAAAAGACCATCCCGGAATTGAACTGCTTCGTTATAAACAATATTTACTAAAACATGTATTTACCGATAAACAAGTACTGGCTAAGGATTTTGTTGCTAAAGTGAGCGATGTTTTCAAAAAAGCAAGGCCTTTTCTTGATTTCATGAGTGAAACACTCACTACAAATGCTGATGGTGAATCATTGGTAGATTGATTATTTTACCAGGACTCCATTAATAGTTGTCATATTATCGCTTAAACAATAAAAATAAATCCCCCCAGGTAATAAAGATGAGTCCAACGTATAAGAATTGCCGGTAAAATTTGTTTGAAGAATTGTTTCATTCAGTGAATTTAAAATCGTAATTGAATAATTGTTTTCAACTTCTGTTTGAAAATGAATAACGTTTGAAAAAGGATTGGGAAAAACTGAAATAGCAGTACTTTGTATTTCTTCCGTGTTTAAGAACCATGTGCATGGTGAAGAACAAAAGGAAACGGTGCCGGCTATAGTTCCTGTATTTACGTCAAACCCCAGTCCTGTTGCATCGCATATATTCAGTGTACCATTTACGGATCCAAAATTACTTGAATTCTCTGCAATGCAATATGCCCCACTACCGTCCATGGTTTGGTAGTTTACCAGGTTATGATATACTGTTATATTATGATTGTTAATAAATGTAGCGGATGTACTTGCATCGCCATTAAAAATGGTTCCGAATGATATTTCTGTATTAGTTGTAAAAATTCCCTTGTTATATATAGTATCGGCTACATTGAAAACGCCATCGTTAATAAAAGTGGAAAAATTAAACAAGCAGCCAAAAGCAGATCCACCTGAAGCATTATAAATATTGCCGTGGTTATGCATCTTATGAGCATAAATTCCACCGCCCCCCGTCAAATTTATGGTTCCTGTATTATAAGCATAACTACCCCCAAGGGCCCACGCGCTGTTCATGGTGTAAGTGCTGTTTAAGGCAACGTAAAATGTATCATATATATGAATAGTACCCGTATTTAAAAAAGTACTATCAAGTAAATTGAATGTGCCTGCTTCCAATAAGCCGGTTACCGAAATCCCTCCACTTGAGTTTATTGTTCTCGAAGAATCTCCTACAAGCGTTGCTCCTGCGTTAACCGTAATGTACCCCATGCTTGAATAATCGGTGTCAAGAATAAGATTGTGTGAAATAACAAGGTTATGCGTAGGCAATGGTGCGCAACCACAATTCCATATAGCAGAATCTGAAAAATTCCCATCGGCAATGGTTATTATGGTTTGTGAAAAGCCATTTTGCCTAAAGAACAGAGCAATTAAAATAAACAATGCCTTTCGCATAGGTTGCGTGTTTATCCAAATTTAAGAAAACAATAGAATTTTGACTGGATCTAAACACTGTTTTGAACCAGCGGTAGTATCCGGCAGGGCAACGGTACAAAAAAAGCACCCCTTTACAGAAGGTGCTTATAAAAATCCCTTTGGTAAATTACTTAACCAATGTTCCGTTCACAACACCGGCTTCACTGCTTAAGCTATAAAAGTACACGCCTTGGGTTAAAGCTGAAGCGTCCAGGCTGTATTTGTTTCCAGTGAAATTAAGGTTGAAAATGATTTCGCCAACTGAGTTGGTAACATTCAATTTATACGCACCATTTATTTTTGTTTCAAAATTTATAATTGTATTAAACGGATTCGGGTATACGGCATGTTCAAACATTTTATTTTCTGCAACGCCAATAGCACAACTCCCTGCCGAACAATGTGTAACTGTTCCGGCAATGGTTCCTATGTTGGTGTCAAAATTGGTTCCTGATAAATCACAAATGTCAAGGGTACCATTTACCACACCTGCATTGGTACTTGAGCCGGCCACGCAATAATCACCAGTTCCATCCATGGTTTCCGAATTGTTTAAATCCACCGCAACTGAAATGGTGCCATTATTGGTAAACGTAGCCGACCCGGCAATGGTGTCACCATTCCAAAAATTTCTGTCAATCACGATCGAATTTCCGTTTGTAAATGTTTCGCTGTTCCATAAATCAAGTGAACAGTGAATAAGTGAATTGTTGTTAACGGTTCCTGATGTATACAGGTTGTCAATATCCATTCCCGGACCCGATGTGTTTCCTATCATGCCTGTATTAAAAACATCGTCACCGGTAAAGTCACCGTAATTGTTTAATGTACCTGCACTGGCAGTAGTTTTTGCATAAATGATGCCGTTCGCATTAAGTGTAGCTCCTGTATTAATGTACAAGGTGTCGTTCACGTTAAATGTACCGGTAGTAGTTGTTACGGCTGTCATATCAGACGCAAAAGCATTTAATATGGTAAGTGTACCTGAATTACTGAAACTGCCTCCACCATGGTAAAAATCGCCAACGGTCATTGTTCCGTTATTTGTAAAACTGCCACCTGTCAGTGCAAAGGCACGTGTAGGAATATCACCTGTAAGCGACCCTGCTGCATTAATGGTAACTGACCCACTTGTGTAGCCAAAATCACTGTCAAGTATTACAGCGTGATTTATAATTATTGCATCACCAGGTAAAGGAATACAAAAGCAATCCCATGTAAGTGGATTGGTTGCATTTCCTGCCGCAACCGATGTGCGGGTTGCGCGTGTTTGGGCATTACCAACCTGGCATAGGCCCGCAAGCATGAGTGTTCCAAAAAGTAGATGTTTATTCATATGTGTTTGTTTATTCGTTTAGTAAATGTTAAGCAAAATTCATGTTCGTTTAATGGAAATAGTTTTGTGTTTTATAAAATTAGGTTTTTTAGCTTATAAACCGCAAGAATCAGGCCATGACATGGATAAAAGTAGCAGATTTAAGGTTAAAAGTTAAAATATACAGGATACAGGAATGAATAGCCTGTTAAATTCAAGATTTTTGAAGTAGGATGTAGTCTCAACTGGAATCGGGTTTTTAGCCCTCTTGTTGATTAATCAAACTTCTGAAATCAAATTTTTTACTTAGGTGAATAATTTCGTTCACCAAATAGTAAACTTCCCACACGAATCATGTTACTACCGCATTTTATGGCCAGGGCAAAATCGCCACTCATACCCATTGATAAAACCGGCATGGCTGAAGGCCCTCCGGGGGAAGCAGGAATATAATTACAGAATTCATCAAAAAGGTGTTTGACTTTTAAAAACTCTTGTTCCAACTGTTTCATATCATCGGTATTGCTACCCATAGTCATTAATCCTTTTATCCACACATTTTTCAATGTTTTCCATTCTTCTCCCTTTATAAGGTCAAGAATTTCTGCAGGATCAAAGCCAAATTTTGTTTCCTCCTGTGCTATGTGTACCTGTAAAAGGCATTGAATAACCCGGTTGTTTTTTTCAGCCTGTTTGTTGATTTCCTTCAGTAATTTTAAACTGTCAACCCCATGTACCAAATGTACAAATGGTGCAATGTATTTAACTTTGTTGGTTTGAACATGTCCAATCATGTGCCATTGAATGTCCTTTGGTAATTGGGCATATTTTTCAGTTAATTCCTGTATATAGTTTTCCCCAAAATCCCTTTGTCCGGCATTATACGCTTCAAGTATTAAGGCTGCCGGTTTTGTTTTTGACACGGCTACCAGGGTAACACCATTGCCAATTTGTTGCTTTAATTTTTCTATGTTTTCCGCTACAGACACTATTCAATTTTTATGGCTTTAACAGGATCAATTCGTGTAACAAGTATAACAGGTATGAAAAAAGCCAGCATACATACCACCATGGTTAATGCATTTACAAATAAAAAACCAATCCAGTCAAATTCCATGGGCACTGCGCTTACAAAATAGGTTTCGGGATTTAACTGAATAATTCCGGTGTAATTCTGTACAAGAAAAATAATCAGCACCAATAAATTTCCAATAATTAATCCGCGCACAAGTATGTTGACGGTGAAATATAAAAATATATGGCCAACGGTTCGGTTTGCAGCGCCCATTGACTTTAATAATCCAATCATTTTTGAGCGCTCAAGAATCAATACAAGTATAGCTGACACCAGGTTGATGATGGCAACAACCAGCATTAAAGCAATAATAATGGTCACATTCAAATCAACCAAATCAAGCCAGTTAAAAATTTGTGGCTGCGCTTCCACAATGGTTTCTGTTCCGTAAGTAGGCCCAACAAAGTTGTACAACCAGCTGTCGGTCGATTTTAAGTCTTCCCATTTTTTTAAATTGATCTCAAAACACCCGGTATACAATTTTGCCGAACCTTCTAAATTACGCACGGTAACAGAAACCGCATAATCGGCATTGCTTACTTTTTTTACATAGGCATCGTTGGCATTGTCACCAACCAAAACAACTTTTGACGGACTAATGTGAACATACACGGTGTCATTGGCAAGTTTTTTGGCATCGTCACTGGCAATAATTTCATATTTACCTTGCTCTGATGGTAAGTGCAGTAGAACCCCGTCATAAGGCCTGCCATTTATAGTCCAGTTTATTTTTCCCGATGTGGTAACGCTTAATAAAATAATTTCTACACGGCCCTCTTTCAGTGTATCATTCACATCCAAAACTGCGTTTATTCCCCACCCGTTAGCACGCTGTATATGCGCCATATCAATAAACGCCCATTCGTTGTCAAATTCTCCCAACCCTGTTTCATAAATTCCGCATACCCTGAATTTTCTGAATTCAGGTGATACACTGAAATGCGCTTTTTTTGAGATAAGCAAACTTGCAACAGTATCACCAACAACTACCGACAGGCTGGTGGCAATTTTGCGGGATATGAGCATGTCCTTTGAAGGCTCACCACCAAATTGTATGAGTTTGCCTTCTTTTAAATTATCCTTTAAAAATTTTGTATCAAAGTTTTTGTTAATTCCCTTGAACAAAACACCCTGTAACTCACGGTTGCCCTGGGTGTTTTTACGCAGGCGTTGTATGATACCGGGTTTATAAGCAACGGGTTGCACACTGCTTATTTGGCTGTATTGCTTGTAATTCCTGTAAAACTCCTGGTCAATGGGCATCCACTCATCGCCCACCTGTGAATTATCCAAATAAGGCGTAACAGTTATATGTGATCCAAAACCAATAACTTTGGTACGAATTTGGTTCTGGAACCCGTAAGAGATGAAAACTGACAACAACATAACAGCAACACCCAAAGCCGTACTGGTTACGGAAACCAATATCACAGGCCTGGCATATCCACTCATGTGTGAACCACCTTTTATGAGGCGTGATGCTATAAACCGTCCAATTTTCATTTATCAATTAACCCAACTAAAATATACAAAGTATTTCATTGCACTGGTATTTTGTGTTTTTTTATACGCAAACACGTCTGCACAACTTAACATTGCCTATAACAAAAACATTCTCACCGGGGCCGACAACCTTTTGGCCAATCCCGCATCACTTGCCCTTGAGGGAAAAAACATTGCCATTTGCGCCAACCAAACATCCATACTAAAAAACAAAACCCATTTGGTTGATACCTTGCTCAGCAAAAAATATAAAATCGTCAAAATATTTACACCTGAACACGGGTTAAGGGGAACAGCCGATGCTGGCGAAAAAGTGGCCAGTGCGGTTGACAAAAAAACAGGAATTCCAATTGTTTCTCTATACGGTAACAATAAAAAACCAACAGCTGATCAGTTAAAAGGTATTGATGTGGTAATTTTCGACCTCCAGGATGTGGGCGCCCGTTTTTACACTTACATTTCTACCTTGCATTATGTGATGGAGGCATGTGCACAAAACAATATTCCAATAGTGGTGCTTGACAGGCCCAATCCAAATGGTTTTTATGTTGATGGGCCTGTACTTGATACAAGTTTAAGGTCATTCGTGGGCATGCATCCGGTTCCCATTGTGCACGGTATGACCATTGGTGAATACGCCTTTATGATTAAGGGTGAAAAATGGATCAAAAAAGCCGAAACATGTTCACTCACGGTAGTACGTTGCGAATCCTATACGCACAAAGATTTTTATGAATTGCCAGTTGCTCCATCGCCCAACCTTACCAGCATGCAGGCCATTTATTATTATCCAACAACGTGTTTGTTTGAAGGCACTACGTTAAGTGTTGGCCGTGGTACAAAATACCCGTTTCGCAACATTGGCATGCCCGGTTTTAAAGCAGGTAAAAATTATTTTACGCCAAAGCCAACCCCGGGTGCAAAAGAGCCAAAGTACAATGGTCAGAAATGCCGCGGTATTTTTATTACCGACTCAATGGTAAACGCATTTTTAAAAAAACCGGCAATTGATACACACCTGCTCGTAACCATGTACAAAAACAGCGCAAGTCAATCAAAATTTTTCCCCGAAAAAGGCAGTTTTGATATTCTTACGGGTGACAAAATGTTTAAGTGGAGCATAATTGCAACAGCAGTTTCAGGCGAGGACATGACCTACGCGTGGCAAAAAGGCTTAAAAAAATTCAAAGCCATTCGTAAAAAATATTTGTTGTATACCGACTATGAGTAACCGTTCGCTCATTATACTCATGGGGTATACAACCCTTATACTTTTTCCACTTGTAGCCATATTGGTTTTGTATTTTGTAAGTGGTAGCTGGCAGTTCATCTTTAAAAACGGCTGGCCAATTTATGCCCAAATACCCATAGGCATAGCACTGGGCCTGGCAATTGGTCTTGGCTTGCGTGAAATGCTCAAAACCAAGCCGTTTGCCGAACTTACGCATAAATATGCCGGTTTCCTGGGTGATTTTGAACTTAGCCGGCCTGAGTATGTATTCCTCTCAGTGTGCGCTGGTGTGGGTGAGGAAATTTTGTTTCGTGGCTGCATTCAGTATTATGCCGGCATTGTTCCAACAGCCATCATTTTTGTGGCCATGCACGGGTACCTCAATCCCTTTGACCGTTGGGTAACAGTTTACGGTATTGTATTGACAGCCATTTTCATAGGAGTAGGCTATGTTATGGCATTTTCAGGCATCTATGTGTGTATAATTTTGCACATTGTCATTGACGTTATATTGTTTGGGCATTTGTTGTCTTCACAAAAAAATAAAATTTAATCCTCAACCGCTTCGTTTATAAAGTAAATACATATATTAGCAAACAATTTTCACATTTATGGCAAATTTGACGCAGGAGGGCACTCCCAAAACACCTACCATTACGCTTGATGAGCAGCAGGGTTTATTGGAATTATCAGGACGTTCAATTCCTGAAAACTCAATTGAGTTTTACAAACCAATTCTTGATTGGATCGAGGCTTATGGTTCAAATCCAAAGCCTGAAACCAAAGTAAACATCAAACTTGAGTATTTCAATACAAGTTCATCAAAATGCATTCTTGACTTTTTCAAGAAATTGGAAACACTTTCAAAAGGTGGTAAAACCAAAGTAGCTGTTAATTGGCATTATGAGCAGGACGATGAGGATATGCAGGAAGCCGGTGAAGACTACCAATCAATCATTGAAATTCCTTTCAGCCTTATAGCGGTTGAAGAACTATAGTTCTTAGATTTCAGATCTTAAATCTTAAATAAATTGAAAGCCTTACAGCAATGTGAGGCTTTTTTGTTGAATTATCAATTTTTGGCTGCCTGCCTTCAGGAATTGATCAAACTTAAAATAAAAATTCTGAATCCTTCAGGCACCGGGCTTTCGGCCATACTCCTCGCAAAACATATGTGAAAATAAAAATTTTTGCAACTGCGGGGTATTTGCCTCTATCCCTGGCAGAAGTTGTAACGTTAAATAAAATGATGTACGATGTAATTCATCGTTAAATAACGTTTCGCGCCAATAATAAAACTGCAACGCTTGAAGTTCCATTAATTGATCATTGCACATTGATCATTGATAATTGTCAATTCACAGCAAGATAATCCAAAATAGCAACCTGCACCCGTTGTTGAATATTTTCCTGGTTGCCTTTCACAAACTTTTCACCGGTAATTTTTTCGTACAGCTCAATATAACGTTCGCTAATACTGGCAACAACTTCAGGTGTCATTTCAGGTACAAACTGTCCTTCTTTACCCTGAAAATTATTTGCAATCAGCCACTGCCTTACAAATTCTTTTGACAACTGTTTTTGTGCTTCACCTTTTTTCTGCCTTTCTTCGTAACCTTCTGCATAAAAATAACGCGAGCTGTCAGGCGTAAGAATTTCGTCCATCAAATAAATGGTATCGCCAATTTTTCCAAACTCAAATTTAGTATCCACTAAAATTAACCCGCGCTCAGCCGCTAATTTTGTGCCCCGTTCAAAAAGTTTACGGGTTATTTCCTCCATCTTCACATAATCAGCTTCGCTTACAATACCGCGTTTTAAAATTTCTTCGCGTGAAATGTCCTCATCGTGCCCAATAGCTGCTTTGGTTGTTGGTGTAATTATAGGTTCAGGTAATTTGTCATTTTCTTTTAATCCTTCGGCCATGGTTACGCCACAAAGCACACGTTTACCCAGTGCGTATTCCCTTGCAGCATGTCCGGCCAAATAACCGCGTATAACCATTTCCACCGCAATAGGCTGGCACATTTTACCAATAGCCACGTTGGGGTCAGGGCTGGCTTCAAGCCAGTTTGGCACAATGTCTTTGGTAGCGTCCAAAAATTTAATGGCAATTTGGTTCAGCACTTGTCCTTTGTAAGGAATTCCCACAGGCAGCACCACGTCAAAAGCCGATATGCGGTCACTAATCACCATCACCAGTTTATCTTTATTTACCGTATACACATCACGAACTTTTCCCTTATAAAAATTGGTTTGCCCTGGTAATTTAAAATTTGTATTGCGTAAAGTTTCCATAGTTAACATGTGGCCAAAATTATGGGAAAAATGCAAGCCCGTAAAGGGTTGTTTATAACCTGTGAATACTCATTTTAACTCCGGTAAAATCTGTGAAAATCTGTGTAATCTGTGGCAAAACAAAGGGTATAAAGTTCAAATCCGTGTAATTCCTGCAATTCGTGGCTATTATACTTTCAAATCTTTTTTCAACCTGTGCTTCCATGGGCAATAACATTATCGTAATTTAGCCCTTACTTATGATAGCCGAACTAAATAAAACAACTATGGATTTTCGCATTGAAAAAGACACCATGGGCGAGGTAAAAGTACCTGCCGACAAATACTGGGGCGCACAAACCGAGCGCAGCCGTAACAATTTTAAAATTGGCCCTGAAGGCAGCATGCCTAAGGAAATCATTTACGCATTTGCATATTTAAAAAAGGCTGCTGCACACGCCAATGCTGATCTTGGCGTATTGTCGGCCGAAAAACGTGACCTTATTTCAAAAACCTGTGACGAGATTCTGACAGGTAAATTAGACAGTGAATTTCCGCTTGTCATATGGCAAACAGGTTCGGGTACCCAAAGCAACATGAATTGCAATGAGGTGATTGCCTACCGTGCGCATGTAGTAAGTGGTGGTAAATTAACCGATGAAAAAAAAGTTCTTCATCCCAATGACGATGTAAATAAATCCCAGTCAAGTAACGATACCTTTCCAACCGCTATGCACATTGCTGCATACAAAATGGTAGTTGAGGTTACAATTCCCGGCATTGAAAAATTAAAAAACACCTTGCAAAAAAAGGCAGCTGCTTGGAATAACATTGTAAAAACAGGGCGTACCCATTTTATGGATGCAACACCGCTTACACTTGGTCAGGAGTTTTCAGGTTACGCACAACAATTGGAAAACGGTATTCGCGCCCTTAAAAACGCGCTTGAAATGGTGCGTGAACTGGCGCTGGGCGGCACAGCCGTAGGAACCGGTCTAAATGCACCTGCCGGGTATGATGTACTGGTAGCAAAAAAAATTGCTGAATTTACCGGTTTGCCATTTGTAACAGCACCAAATAAATTTGAAGCACTTGCTGCGCATGACGCCATGGTTGAATTAAGCGGTGCGTTAAAACGTTGTGCCGTTTCACTCATGAAAATTGCCAATGACATTCGCATGCTAAGTTCTGGCCCGCGTTCAGGTATTGGTGAAATTGTGATCCCTGACAATGAACCAGGCTCATCCATTATGCCCGGCAAAGTAAACCCAACACAGCCTGAAGCCATGACCATGGTTGCGGCACAGGTAATTGGTAACGATGTGGCTGTAACAATGGGCGGGTCAAACGGCCATTTCGAGTTAAATGTGTTTAAACCGGTAATTGCCGCCAACGTATTGCAAAGTGCAAGGCTGATTGGCGATGCCTGCGTTTCCTTTAACGATAAATGTGCTGAAGGAACTGAGCCAAACAAGGAAATCATCAAACGTCATATGGAAAACTCGTTGATGCTGGTAACTGCCTTGAATCCGCACATTGGTTATGAAAACGCGGCTAAAATTGCCAAAAAAGCACACAAAGAGAACAAAACCCTGCGTGAAGCAGCCATTGAACTCAACTTGGTAACCAATGAACAATTTGATCAATGGGTTAAGCCTGAGGATATGGTGGGGAATTTGAAGTAGTGAACTTAACCACAGAGAAACCAGAGGTCATCCAGAGTTTCCCTGAGTTAGGAATAAATAGATCGTATATAAAAAGCCGTCCTAACCCTGGACGGCTTTTTTTATTGTAAAACCGCTAATTCTCCGCGTCCTCTGCGCAAAAGCTCCGTTGACTCTGTGGTTAAAACTGTTTACAGTCATCCTGTTTATAATCTTAACCCTTTCCCTTGTTTGGTAACCTAACCTTGCTTAAATTTGTGTAAGACCAGGTAAACTAAAAGTGCCCATATGAAAATATCGCCCGAAGTCCTCAAAACATTGTCCATTGAAGCAGCATTAATGCCGCAGGAAGAAATGCTTGAAGTAGGTAAAAAAAAGAAACGGCTTTATATTGGCATCCCAAAAGAAACTTCGTTCCAGGAAACACGTGTGGCATTAGTGCCCGATGCGGTGGCTTTGCTTGTTTCAAACGGGCATGACGTGGTGGTTGAAACCAATGCCGGTAAAGCTGCAAATTTTACCGACAAGGATTATAGCGAAGCGGGCGCAAAAATATCATACGATGTAAAAGAAGTGTGGAAAGCCGATATTATCATGAAAGTGGCTCCGCCTTCGCTCGAAGAAATTGAAATGATGCAACGCAAGCAAACATTGTTTTCGGCATTGCAATTAAGTGTGCAAAACCGCGACAGTGTAAAAAAATTAATGGATAAAAAAATTACGGCCATTGCCTGGGATTATATACGTGATGAGGAAGGCAGTTACCCGGTTGTGCGTTCAATGGGTGAGTTGGCCGGTACAGCATCCATTCTTATTGCCGGTGAATATTTAAGTAATGTAAACAAAGGCAAAGGCCTTATCATGGGCGGTATTTCAGGCGTTCCACCGGCTGATGTGGTAATACTTGGTGCCGGTACCGTGGGCGAGTTTGCTACCCGGTCAGCATTAGGGCTTGGAGCCATCGTTAAAGTTTTTGACACCTCCATTTCACGTTTGCGCAGGTTGCAAAATGACCTGAGCCAACGCATTTATACCTCAATTGTACAACCAAAAGTAATTGCAAAAGCCCTTTCAACGGCTGACGTGGTAATTGGTGCCATGCGTGCCGAAGGTGGTAAAACGCCTTGTGTGGTAACTGAAAAAATGATGGAAGACATGAAGCCGGGCAGTGTAGTGGTTGATGTGAGCATTGACAAAGGTGGTTGTTTTGAAACATCAGAAGTAACCAACCACACCAAACCTATTTTTATTAAACACGGTATCATAAATTATTGTGTTCCCAATATTGCATCGCGTTACGCGCGTACTGCTTCATTTGCCCTCAGCAATATTTTTGCTCCCATTCTTTTACAAATGGCCGATGAAGGCGGTAGTGACAGCATCATCAAACGCAAAAAAGGGTTCCGCAACGGAGTTTATTTGCTCAACGGCACATTAACAAAACGCGTGTTGGGCGAAGCGTTTAAATTACCTTATAAAGACATCGATTTACTTACAGCAGCACTTTAATGAAATTCGGAAGACGTTTACGCTATTATCTTATTGGTTTCAGTATGGGTCTGGTACTTTGCTTTGCCATGTTTGGGCAACGCGGTTGTGACTGGACACCCGGTAACCGTGTACTAAAACAAATTGCCACATCGGAAATATTGATTACCGATTCGGTTAAATGCGTTATGAAAGCCAATGGCATTTCTGAAGATGCCGTTTTCCAGTTGTTGAACAATGGCGATGTTATTTTCAGCGAAAGCAAAACCCATCAAATACCCAAGGAATACATTATTCAGGATGCTGAAGAAAAGTTCAAAATCCATTTTTTGGTGCGCAATGATACCGTTAGTGTCATTCACGGTGTGGCCGGTGGTAAAAAAGGAAATTGCAAAAATTTTGGCGATAACCCTGAACATATTTTTACCATGCCCGAAGAAACCGTTAAACGTATTTTACAGGCCAATGAAATAAGCGCAACCGATACCGTGTTTGCAAAACTGGAAGCCCGTGGATTCAAAGACGGTGAAATTTACAACATGATTGAAGGTGGTAAAATTGATTTCAAAACCAGCATGCCAACCTTAAAACCACATCCAATTTATTTTGTGACCTATCAAAAATACATTTTCAAAGTTGAAATGACCGAGAAGAAGACGAGGATTTTGGATTTTCAAGTTGTAAGATAATATCGGATCTCGAATTTCTAATTCCTGAAATCTAAATTCCAAAATTCCCCTTTAATTACGTTTCGAAAATAATATAACCTTGCCTGAAAAAAAAGCTGTTCCGCAGGGGCGGGGGAGCTTTCGTCAGCGCGTGCAAGTGGGTTGGCAAGGCGCCTTCAAAAAGCACGGTTTTTGGTTACTTTTTTGCCAAGACAAAAAGTAACGGGAAAAAATAAGCCCATAGGGAAAATCATTTTCCAGCCTCTTCAAAAAACTTGCCTGGTTCTTTTTTATACGAAGCTGGGAATGTAGAGTTCTTGAAATCGATGAACCAAACGTTGTCTATTTCATCTTCCAAAAGTAAATAGGTTGATTTGTCCTTATTTAATTTCCCATCTCTTAAATTATAAAACTCAATAATTCCTTTTGCACCATCTAAAGGTCCAATTCCACAGTAATCCAGTTTACCGTCAAAATTATAATCTCCGAAACAATTGATGTAAGTTGTGTATTGATAATCCGGCATTTTTATTTCCCTCAGTTTTCCGTTTTTCATTTTTTCAAATAGCAGTGTGCTATATTCAATAATCATACTATTTGTTACGTGCGGACGAAGACCCAGATAATAGAATTCTGATCCATTCATTTTAAATTTATGCCACCCCTCAATTGTATGTTTTTCATATGACCTGACTTTTCGTTTTTGAGTAAGATCAGTCACGGTTAATTGTATGGTATCAGTTTCAATTAACAAAACTGAATCAATAGTCCCTTTTCCATAGCCCCATTGCTCACCAGTAAATTTAACAGGTAAAGTATCAGGCCTGGTCATGTTTAATAGATGATAGGAAAAGGCCGAATCCAGGTTCCATGTTAAAGGGGTAACCTCCAGAATTCCGTAACCAAAATCAACCTCCATAATAGACCCTTTTTCTGGAACACTTTTAGTTGTTTTTACCGAATCAGCTTTATTAGGAATTGGTTTGGTTTCTGGCTGTTTTTCACCACAAGAAATAATAAAAATTGCTAAGAAAAAACCGAAAATAAAATTTAAGTTCAATTTGACGTTCATTTGCTAATTCCCGAATTTGCTAATTACACATTATCCACATAAACCCGTTTCACCCTGGTAGAAACCGAAGTCAAAATCTCATAAGGAATTGTCCCAATCCATTCAGCCAGCTGCGTAACCGGCAATCCATGCCCAAATACAATCACTTCATCGTCTAACTGCGTATGTGGTATATCCGTTACATCAACCATGGTCATGTCCATGCACACATTTCCAATAACCGGGGCAAGCTGGCCATTAATCAGCATTTTTCCCTTCCCATTCCCAAAACTGCGCGAGTAACCATCTGCATAGCCAATGGGAATCACAGCAATTCTTCGTTTTCCGGTAATTTTACCTTTACGGCCGTAACCAACGGTATCGCCTTCATTCAATTCATTGATGTGGCTTATGCGCGAAACCAGGGTATGAACCGGTGTTAAATGTTGCTGCGCATTTTTTGTAGCGGCAATTCCATGCAACCCAATTCCCAGGCGCACCATGTCAAACGCATGGGCATGAAAACGTTCAATGCCCGGTGAATTTAAAATATGACGTATAACAGGGTAATTGACAGTTGAGGTTATTTGTTTGCTCAACAAATCAAATTCATTTATCTGTTGCAGGGTAAAATCATTTTGCGCATCCTCATCGGCAGTTGCCAAATGACTAAACACCGACTCAATTTTAAATAAACCGGCATATTGCTTAAGTTGTTTCATTAACGCATCAATTTCATGCCTGCGAAATCCAAGGCGGTGCATACCCGTGTCAAGTTTTACATGAATGGGGTAGTGTCCCTTACCACGTATTTGCAAAAAATGCGCAAATTGTTCCAGCTGGTGAAAATTATATATTTCAGGTTGCAAATCATGCTGCAAAAGCAAACCAAATGTTGACTCATCGGCATTCATCACCATAACCGGTAATTTTATGCCTGATTTTCGCAGTTCAACGCCTTCATCGGCATAGGCAACAGCCAAATAATCCACTTTATTAAACTCCAAAAGGTTTGAAATTTCCCTGCTGCCGCTACCATACGCAAGCGCCTTTACCATTACCATGGTTTTTGTGCCCGGTTTTACCAGCGATTGATAATAATTTAAATTGTGCTGTATGGCTGCCAAATCAACTTTCAGGTATGTGGAATGCAGCTTAAGGTCAAAAAACGAAACTATTTTTTCAAACTGACTGGTGCGACTTCCTTTGATCAGTATCAATTCATCTTTAAAATTCGTAACTGGTAATTTAGCCATGAATTCATCGGTACTTTCAAACACGTGAAAATTGCCCTGGTAGGTCAACTTTAAGAGTTTAACATCATGGCCAATACCAATTACTTTATTGATTCCTGATTCATTCAAAAATTTACCGGCTTCCTTGTAAAACCGTTCTTTTCCGCTGGTTATTTCAGGAAAATCAGAAACAATAATGGTTTTGGTCAGGTTGCCTGCATTACGGCAAACATATTCAACGGCTAATTGAAATGAATAAAAATCAAGGCTGTATGTGTCATTGAGCACCTGGCAATTGTTTACACCTTCCTTCAGCTCAAAACGCATTTCAATGGGCGTAATGTCGTTAATTCCGGTTTTTATTTTGTGGGGTTCAACACCCAGTGCATAACTTGCGGCAATGGCATGGCATAAATTCTGAATTGAACCTTTATCGTAAACATGCAAATCAAAAATTATGTTTTTTGAATCGGTGACCAAAACCAATTGATCATTCTCGTTTTTAAAACGCAACATCCCATTTGTAAATCCCCAGTTTACTTTATTGCATTTTAAACCTGAGGCCTGCTTATGTATCTCTTCGTCATCGGCACAATACACCAGCAATGTGGAGGTTTCGGCCAGTTTTAATTTTTCGGCAACGTGTTGTGCTTTGTCTTTAAAATTGCTGGCATGTGCCTGTTCCACGTTGGTTAAAATGGTAATGTCGGGCTTAATTATTTTTCCCAGCGCTTCCATTTCTCCCGGTTTTGAAATACCAGCTTCAATCAGGGCCAGCTTATGGTAAGGTTCAAGCTGCAACAAGGATAAGGGTACGCCCAATTGCGAATTAAAACTTCGCGGACTGCGTGAAATGCTATAAAATGGAGAAAGCAAGGTATTCATCCACTCTTTGAGGGTTGTTTTTCCATTGCTGCCCGTTACGGCAACAACCGGGTAATTCATTTTTAAGCGGTGTTTATGCGCCCATTGTTGAAGTGATTGCAACACATCATTCACTTTGATAATATTCACTTCCTCACCAGGCACTGGCACATCTTCATCTACTAAAAAATTGCGTATTCCTTTTTTGTAGGCTTCGCCAATGAACTCATGCCCGTTTCTTTTGGCCGATTTCAGGGCAATAAACATGGATCCCGAAGAAGCAAACAGTGATCGCGTATCATAAACCAAAAATTGCACAGCAGCATTGTTGAAGTACTGCACAATTTTCCCACCTGTTTGGTTGGCTACATCATTTATGAAACAGCTTGATATTTTCATTTCGTGAACATTTGTTTTTTTTGGTGAATCAACATGGCCATGATAAGTAGGGCAGTTTATTTATTGCCCTGTTTTTTGGTTATAACATTTCCGGCACAAAGGTTCATAGCTGTCGGTTTCGCCCAGCACCACAAGTTTATCATTGTCGGTTAAACGGTGACTATGGTTTGCAATGTCGCCACAGGTCATGCAAATGGCATGTACTTTTGTGACATATTCGGCAATGGCCAGTAAAGCGGGCATGGGGCCAAAAGGTTTTCCGGCAAAGTCCATGTCAAGCCCGGCAACAATAACGCGAATTCCGCTATTGGCTAACTGGTTGCAAACATTCACAAGTTCTGCATCAAAAAATTGCGCTTCGTCAATGCCCACAACATCCACTTCGTTGGCCAGCAATAAAATATTGGATGAGGCTTCAACCGGTGTTGAACGAATGGTGTTTGAGTCATGCGAAACAACGTTGGTCACATGGTAACGCACATCAATGGCAGGTTTATATATTTCAACCCGCAATTTGGCAAATTCTGCGCGTTTAAGCCTGCGAATGAGTTCCTCGGTTTTGCCCGAAAACATTGATCCGCAAATCACTTCAATCCACCCTTTTCGGGCATGGTATTTCGGGGGTTCAATAAACATGTTTTATTAACAGTTTAAAGCTATAAATATTTTAATTCCCTTGTACCTTTTTTGTTTCTAAGCCGTTATATTTAAGCAAATTTATGGCTATGGCGTACGTATCAATCACCCGTTTAGGCATGCTTATACAGGACAAACTGAATAAGCTCAATGCCGGTAATCTTTCAGCTGCCGAGTTGGACGAGCTTAAAGAGCTTACAACTGAGCTGAATGAGCGTATTGTTATTTTGCAATACAAAGCCCATGAGTCACAGTTATTGAAAATGGCCGGCCAGATTCTTGATGAGAAAAAAGAAGAGGCTGCCAAAGTTGAGCCGGTTGCCGAACCCATAAAACTAAACCTGGGAACGTTTACCACGCAAAAACCGGTTAACCCTGCTAAACCCTTTGCCAACGATGTGCCGGCTGAAGAAAAAATGCAACCGGTTGTACAACCCAATAAAGTCATACAAACGGTGTTGATTGCCGATGAGCCTGCTGTTGAGCAGCCGGTAAACAAAACTGAACCTGTTGCGCCAAAAGCTGAACCGGTTTTTACAAAGACTGAACCTCTGGTGCAAAAAACCGAGCCGGTAATTCCAAAAGTTGAACCGGCAACGGCTACAATGGAATCGCCTTTGCAAAAACAGGACACGGCTAAACTAACCCTGGCCGAGCGTATGCAAAAAACAAAAATTGATGATCTAAATAAAGTCATTGGGCTCAATCAAAAATTTTTATTCATGAATTCGTTGTTTGAAGGTGAAAACACATCGTATAACGATGCTATTGAAAAACTCAACCGCATGCCTACCGTGGCCGATGCGCGACATTATATTCGAGAGCTGGCCTATATTTACGCGTGGAACTACGAAGACCCAAATGTGGTGTTGTTTACAGAGTTTGTAGAGCGCAGATACCTTTAAAGATTCAAAATTCAAAATTTAAGATTTCAGATTTTTGATTTCTGATTTGAAAATATTTTTTACATAACTTGATTAGTGTATGGAGGAAGATGAATTGATTGATGAGCCAACCATCCAAAAACGCCCGTTTAATAAAAGTCCTTTATTGTATGGCCTTGTTACCATTGTAATGGCTGGTTTTGTTTTTCGCAACATGCATTGGCCGGGTTCTTCGCTTTTAATGTTATTTGGTGGCGGATTTAGTGTTGGATATTGTGTTACGCTGCTTATTTTTTACCACAGGCATGCGGTTATTGAAAACGTGATTTTTGCTTTATACGTTTCAGGCATAACGGTTTTTGTCATAAATACATACAACTCCATGGGATGGATGCTTTACGCAGGAGCATTGCTTCTAACCTTGCTGTTGTCCTGGTATTTTTTAAAGGACAGGGAAATCTCCTGACTTTATGCGTTTCCTGAATCTTTTTGGCCACTAAGCAGTTATAAAAAATACATAAGCCAGGTAAATTTATTCAATACGGTTTGAATTCCTTTCATTTTTACTATATTGGCTACGCATAAACTTACATTCTATGAGCCGTTATTCCCTTTACAAGGTCCTTACCGTGGCCTGCATGGTTTTTATTTCATTGCAATGCATTGCCCGTAGTGGTGGTGGTGGTGGCGACTTTAGCAGTAGCGATAGTGATGCGGGTGCAATAATTGAAATTGCCCTATGGCTTTTATATTTAATTCCATTTCCATATAATTTTATTGCCATTGGTGTGCTTATACTTGTTTGTTTATTGGGCGCGCGCAAATACAAGCAAAGTTCCAGTTTAAATACCATTGAAAAAGTAAATTCAGGATTTGCTTCAACCACACAACTGGCTTCAAAAATGGCCTTGCTTAGCGATTTTAATGAAGCTGTGTTTATTGAAAAGTCAAAACTGGCTTTTAACGAAGTGCAACGGGCCTGGGAAAAAAAGAATATGTCTCCTGTACGGAAATACATATCCGATGGGGTTTACCAGCGTTTCAATACGCAAATCATCATGATGAACCACCTTGAGCAAACCAATACCATTTCGCATTTAAAATTACTTGAAACAAAAATTGCGTTGATTGAACTGGAAGATCCTTATGAAATAATTCATGTGCAGTACAAAGCCGAGATTACCGATTCGTTTGTGAGTGCTAAGTATTCAGGTATCAACCAAAAATTTAACGAGGAGTTTATTGAATTTTGGACATACATTCGCAAAAAAGGTGACAAGCACAATGACCTTTACCAAAACAACAATTGCCCGAATTGTGGCGATGCTCTCCCGGAAATGGGCGAGGTAAGTAAATGCCCGTCATGTCAAACCTATACCAATACAGGGGAGTTTGACTGGATACTTTGTGAAATTACACAGCCTGAAGAATTCATTGACTTTGTAAACAACATGTCGCAAAAAACATATTTGCAAAACAGGTTAGAAGAATACAAAGCCAAAAATCTGGAAACAAATACCCAGTTTCTCGAGGATAAAGCCTCAAACGCTTACCTGCAGGTGCGTGTGGCCCATGCGGTAAAAGACATGAGTCGTATTTGCCGTTTCAGCACCAAAGAATTTTTTGAGTCAGTTCAAAACATGGAACATGAACCCTATTTATTCAACCGCATTTTCCTGCGTGATGTAAGTATGGTCAATATTTTAGAAAATGACACCCATTATTTTGCAGCTTTCTCCATTCAATGCAAAGAACAAAAAGTAATCATTCGTAAAGGTGAATTGCAAAAAATGGACCAGGCGCTTATTGGCGTAAATAATATTTTGGTCATGACACTGGCCAAAAACAACCAAATGGGTAAACATTCAGTGCTTGCTCACAACTGTAGCCAGTGTGGCGGTCCTGTGGGCGATACCATTGTGCTCAATTGTCAATATTGCGGCAATCAGTTGAACGATGAGAAAAAAGACTGGGTGGTTTGTGGTTTAATGAGTCGCGATGAATACGCTTCGTATAAAGAACAGTTTACCACACGCATGGTGCCTGATAAGAAAGAAGAAAAATTCATTGAGATAGATATGCATGCCCGTGATTTTGCCATCAATAACATGATGGTTGTCATGATGGCCGATGGAAGTTTGGGCGATGAGGAAAGGGAATTTGCCATCAAGGTTGCGAAAAAACTTGGTTTCAACAGCAACAAAATTTCAGCATTGTGGGAGCACACATCGGCAAATAAATTGGGCATAATGATGCCTGATGACAAAAAATCGCAGCAAAAAGTGTACAAGTACATGAAAAAGGCGGCAAAAATTGACGGTGTAATTTCAGAGCCTGAACAAAATATTTTGGACGATGTAAAGGCCAGGTATGAGTTGGTGGATAATTAGATTGTAAATACAGCCTGCCTACCATTTTCCTTCAAAATTTCCATTCAGGAAACAGCCTTTTCCCTTTGCCAAAATGCTGCATTCTGGCGTTTCTATTGAACGCTTCTTCAAAAAATCATAAGAAAAATTATTCGCATGAATGGTTACAATAATGTTTTTTAAACCTGGAATATGGAGTTGTTTCAGGCCGGTTTCGGTAATATTTGTCTCGTGAATTTGCAAATCAATTAATTTACTGCAGTGATTTAAAAATAAAACGCACCTGTCATCTAGTTGCAGGTTTCCCTTTAGCCGAAGATATTTGAGATTTATAAGGTTTTTTAAATGCAAAATTCCCTGGTTTGTGATTTCAGTTTCCTGCAAGCAAAGATTATCTATCATAGTGCAATGCGATACCAATTCCAGGCCAAAATCATCCAGGTTGGTTCCTGTAAAAGTTGCAGAAGTCAGGTTAGGGAAATAAGCAAGCTTACTTAGCTCGCGCATGTCATTTATTTGAGTAAATGGCCATTCAAGTGAAAAATGCGTGATGCCAGGTTCAAACTTTTGTCCGCAAATCACTACTTCGTTCATCAATTCATAAATCTCGTTTGTGGTTCTATTCAACTCCAATATGAAACAGCGCATCGCCCTGCAAAACCACCGGTGTATTATTATGTCCAATCATATGCCCGGTTGCATTGGCAATTACTTTTATTTCGTATTGACCAAACGGATCATTGATTACGCCAATGGGTTGATTTTTTTGAACCGGTTCGCCTGAAATAACAAAAGGTTTGAATATGCCTGAACGCTGCGCACGCACCCACGAGGTGTCTTTGCAAAAAACAGTTTCCCTTTGTTCAAACACTTCGTTTATCATTCCCAAATACGCCATTACCCGTTTTGTTCCTTCAATGGCTTCTTCAATGCTGAATTCATCAATGCGCAAACTTTCACCACCTTCGTACACAATAATGGGTTTCCCCATTTTTGAGCTTTGGTGGCGTAACGATTTGGGAATTAAATTTGAATTCAATGTGTATGGTGCGCCAAAAGCATCGGCAATCAGTTTACTATTCTTATCAGTGCTTGCAAAACGTATTTGCGGGTAGTTTGTACGTTGGGCACCACCTGTATGGAAATCTATGCCATAATCAATCAGGGGTAAAATATTTTTCGTAAGCCTGTATGCAACACGGCTTGCCAGTGACCCATTGCCACTTCCCGGAAAACTTCTGTTCACGTCTTTTCCATCAGGCACATCACGCGCATGGTTCAAAAATCCAAACAAATTTAAAATAGGTATGGCAATCACTGTTCCGGCAATAAGTTTATCAAATACGCTCTCTGATATCATTCGCCTTATGGTTTCAATACCGTTTACCTCGTCACCGTGCAACCCGCCTGACAATAACAAAACGGGTCCATCAACTTTTGAGCGGTATACGTGAATGGGCATGTTGATCATCATCCCCGATGGTAAACGGGCAATATCATACGTAACCGTTTTTGTTTCTCCCGGTTCAATACTTGAACCATCAATGGTCATGGTTTTTGATTTTTTGCTCATTACAATTTATTTTTTTGTTTAAACTGTTTGTTATCCATATAGCTTTGCAACAAAACCGCAGCGCTCACTTTATCCAGCAACCCTTTTTTTTCGCGTTTCATTTTAGGAAGCTCCATCATGTGAATGCTTTTTTGCGCCAGTAACGAAGTAAAACGCTCATCGTGTAACTCAATAGCAATTCCAGGATGTTTTTCTTTTAGAGCCGTATAAAAAGCATTTACATGAGCAGTGGCATCGGTTGCTTCGCCTTTTAAAGTTGCAGGTAAACCAATTACAATTTCATCAACCTTATTGGTTTCAATTTGTTTTTTAACAAAATCAAGTAATTCTTTCTCGCCAACTGTGGTAAGCGGGCTTGCAATCATTTTGGCATCGTCAGTAATGGCTATGCCGCAACGCTTCAATCCGTAATCTATGGCTAAAATTTTACTCATGGGTATTCCAAATTTCCCAGGCTTTTTCGGCCTGCAAATGCAACATACTTGTTCCGTTTAAAATGCGTGCGCCTTGTTGTTTTGCCTTTTGTAAAAATACAGTTTCGGCCGGATTATAAATAAGGTCTACAAAAAAATGCGAATCGCCCACCATGTCAAATGAAAGGTCCGGGCAACCGCCTGTATTCGGACTCATACCCAATGGGGTTGTGTTGATCACAAACAAATGATGTTTTAGCACATATTCATTTATGTCGTTATAGTTAAGTTGGTTTTTAGCAGGATTTCTGCTCACAACGTTATAATCAATTCCCAGTTTGCGCAATACATATTGCACCGCTTTTGACGCGCCCCCATTACCCAAAACAAGTGCACGCTGGTGATGGCTTTCCAAAAACGGTTTAATGCTCATTTCAAATCCATACACATCCGTATTATGTCCTGTTAAAATGGTGTTTTGGCCCGTGTGTGTTATTTTTACAGTGTTTACAGCGCCAACAGCTTCAACTTCGGGTGCCAGTGAAGTTAAAAAAGGAATAACGGCAATTTTATAGGGAATGGTTACATTTAATCCGGCAAGGTCTTTTTCAGCATGAATTAAACCGGTAAATTCATTTATTGTTTTAAGTTCAAACAGCTCGTAACTATGGTCAGCTAATTGCATTGCAGCAAATTTTTTGGTAAAAAAATCGCGCGAAAACGAGTGAGAAAGTGATTGGCCAATCAAACCAAATTTTACAGGCATGTTTTTTGCTTAAATTTGTGTAATTTACTTGAACGAATGTATGAAATACCTGTACACAATTGCAAATAAATTAGAAGGTATGCAAGCAGTATTTGCAAGCACATGTATAGCCCTTATTTGGCTGGTTATGCCTCTTAAAGGCACAGCTCAGGCAGGTACCCCCATTACCGACCACGAGAGCTTTTTTGTTCCCGGTGGTGGCTATGGGTTGTATATGCCTAACGGGCTTGACACATCAGGCTATTATTCGGGTGTAATTATTGAATATTTGTTTTACAATAAAATCAATCAAACCGACCGTTGGGGCCCCAGTCATACGCGTTTTTATGGCAAACTGCAAATCATGAACGGGTCAACAAATGAGTTAAAAAGTATATTCTGTTACAATATCGGGGTCGATTTTTCCCTCGAACGCAATCCGCGCAGGAATGTTCTTATCCCTTACTTTGGTCTTGAAATGGGAGGTATAAGCGGTCGCTCATACGGCACAAATTTTGCCTTTTATCCGCTGGCCGGTATACGATTTGTTGCTTTTAAACGTTTAAATTTTGGCGCAAGTGCCTTGTACGCTTATCCTATAAGGGATTTTGACATTTTCAGGGGCTGGCTGGCACAGGCAACACTAAACTTTTCACTTTGGTAAATTATTTTTCCTATATGACTTCGCTTCTTTTAAGTATTTGCATATTCAGTTCATGTGTGCCTGCTTCAACAGTTACCAATACCAGCGCAACCGAAACTAAAAAACATACACCTGAATTTTACAATGAAAAGGAAGTTTTGATGACAGACAAGGTGTATAAGGACAATATCAAGTCAGTAATATGCCACAGCTCTATGAGTGAAATTTCGGCACCCATTATTGCCATGAATACCGATGAGTTTGTAACCATTCGTTTTGATGATCTTGATAACAGCGTAAAAACATACAACTACAGCATAATTCATTGCAACGCTGACTGGACAGCCAGTGATTTAATGGAAATTGAATACCTGGACGGTTTTTTCCAGGGCAATATTACACACTATGATTATTCATTCAATACGTTGCTTCCTTACATCAATTATAAATTTGATTTTCCAACAAGCAATACCAAAGTATTAATTCCGGGCAACTACATTGTATTTGTTTATGAAAACAATGATAAGGCCGACCCCGTTCTAACAAGGCGCATCATGATTTTTGATCAACGCGCAAATGTAAGCTATACCTATAAACGAAGTGATGATCCTGAAGAACGCAATTACAAGCAGGAAATTGATTTCAGCGTTTTCACCAATAATTTAACCCTCAATGACGGTTTTCGTGATCTGAATGTTGTTATACTTCAAAATTACCGGTGGGACAATGCTATAACCAAACTTGAGCCAAAATACATTCAAGGAACCGAACTGGTGTATAACCTTGAAGAGCCGCAAACATTCCAGGGCCTCAATGAATTCAGGCATGTGAATTTGGGAAGCACCACCATAAAAGGCTCACGCATGTTTTCCATTGGGCATGACAGTACATTGTACAATTGCATGCTCCTGCGTGATGAAAAAAGGTCGTACAAAAAATACATAACCTATGGTGACATAAATGGCAGGTTTAAGGTAAACCGTGACGGAACGGATGATGAACATACCCGTGCCGACTATATGTGGGTTACATTCAGTGTTGATCAAAATACCGAGGTAAAGGAAGGTGATATTTACCTGTTTGGCTTGTTTACCGACTGGGAAGTAAAGCCCGAATTCAAATTAAATTTCAATGCCGAAATGGGTGTATACATGACTACCATAAAATTGAAACAGGGTAATTATGACTACATGTACGTAATGTCGCCAAAAAATAAAAACAGCGTTGACAATACATTTATTGAAGGTTCTCATTTTGATACCGAAAACCAGTACACCATACTGGTGTATTATCACGACATAAAACGCAATACCGATTTGCTCGTAGGCGTTTCTGATTTCAACAATGCCAATAGGCGCTAATTAATTGCTTGACAATTATAGGCTTAATTGCAGGCTAAACCGTTTCTGGCAAGCATTTTAAGTCCTTATCCGCACAACAGGCTGTTAACTAATTTTTATGTTAAAATACCCTTAATACGGCAAGTGAACTAAAATTTGGCTAAATTCACATCATGTCAGTTAAGGTAAGTCAAGGAATTAAAATTAAAGTTGAAACCAACTACTTGAGCGAGTATTCAAAACCCGCAGTAAATCACTTTTTGTTTTCTTACCGTATTACCATTGAAAATCAAAATCCATTTGCAGTGCAATTACTGCGCAGGCATTGGTTTATTAAGGACACGGCAACATCCATGCGCCAGGTTGAGGGTGAGGGTGTGGTAGGTCAAATGCCAATTATTGAGCCCGGCACAAATTATACCTATGAAAGTGGTTGTAATTTAACTTCCGATATGGGAAGCATGCGTGGTACATATAAATTTTTGCGTGTTGATGACGACTCTGTTTTTGAAGCTGAAATTCCCGAGTTCAACCTGACAGCTCCCTGGAAGTCTAACTGATTTCAGTTCCTGTTTTTTCCAAATTTTTTGGATGCCTTCCCATGAGCAGAAATAAAAATTGCCTGCTTAAAATTCGCGTTATACATGTTTTTACTTCATTTGAACCATGCTATGCACTTTAATGTATTACTACCAGCTTCCATCGCTTGCGGGTCAATTGCTAAAAATTATATCATTCGCTTTGTAAAACGCATTAAAGTTATGTAATAAAAAAAAGGCCACTTTACAGCGGCCTTTTATTACTATGAATAGTGTTATTAATTATCATCATCATCGTCATCATCATCACCCGGCTCCTCTGGTTTATCACCGTAGTCATCCTCCTCGTCATCGTTGCCGCCAAACTCATCTTTGTCGCCATCAAGCCCGTCACCTGACTCCGGAATATCATCAACAAAGTCATCATCATCCTCGTCTTCGCGGCTTTTCTTAACGGCAAGTTTCACCTTAACAAGAAAAATTGAATCCTCTGTTTCCAGTGGAACAACATGCAATGTTTCGCCTTTAGGTGATAAAATGTTTTGTACAAACCCGGTATAACCGTTCGGATATTTCTTTTGAAACATCTCCAGAATTTTTGGTTCTAAATTTTCCTGGCTTATTATTCTTTTTTTCTTTTCCATGTTCAAATGCCGGTTGGTTAAAACAGCAATATGCGGCTAATATAAAATGTTTTTTAATTCGGTGCGGCTATGTAAAAAAAATTAGTGGCTAATCTTTACTCCACAATTACCCCCGACCCAAGCAGGTCATCCCCCTCATACCAGGCGGCAAATTGTCCAGGGGTTATGCCCCGCACAGCCCTTTCAAAAACCAGGTAAACATGGTTGTTATTCATTATCAATTCCGCATTTTCAAGGGGTTGCCTGTAACGTATGCGGGCCTTTACAGCCATTGGGCTGTTTTCTGTGGGAATTTTGTCGGGCCTCAACCAATTTACTTCTTTAGGGTCCATCCTTAAAACAGTGCGGTATAAGCCCGGGTGATCCTCGCCCTGCCCGGCATAAACTATGTTTTTTACCGTGTCGGTATGCAATACAAACAGGGGTTTTTTGGTTCCCCCGCCTGAAAATCCTTTGCGCTGGCCTACGGTAAAATAATGCGCCCCATCATGTTCACCCCTGTTTTTTCCTGCATAATTGGCAAAATTGTAGGCTTTTGATTGCTCAAATAAATTGGCTTCGGTCTTTTTTTGAGAAACTATGTGTGATTCCTCCACTTCTACAATAGAGCCCTTTTTTACACTTAGTTTTTGCTGCAAAAATTCGGGCAGGCTAATTTTTCCGACAAAGCACAACCCTTGTGAGTCTTTTTTACCGGCCGTAACCAAATCAAGCTTAGTAGCTATTTCACGCACTTCTTTTTTTTGCAAATGCCCTATTGGAAACAAGGCCTTGCTTAGTTGTGCCTGTGTAACCTGGCATAAAAAATAACTCTGGTCTTTTGTTTTGTCGGCACCTGCTTTCAGGCTATAAATGGTTTTTCCATCAACCGTAATTTCATCTTTCTGGCAGTAATGCCCGGTAGCCACATAATCGGCTCCCAGTTTCATGGCCGCATCTAAAAACACGTCAAATTTTATTTCGCGGTTGCATAAAACATCGGGGTTGGGTGTACGGCCTTTTTCATATTCGCTAAACATGTATTCAACAATGCGTTCAAAGTACGGTTTGCTTAAATCAATTACGTGAAATGGAATGTTTAGTTTTTCGGCAACAAGCAAGGCATCGCGGCTGTCGTCAATCCAGGCGCATTCAGCATCAAGTGTCACGCTTTCATCATGCCAGTTGCGCATAAACATGGCAATAACCTCGTAACCCTGCTCTTTCAGCAGGTACGCGGCCACACTACTGTCAACGCCACCCGATAAACCAACCACTACTTTTTTGCCCATTTCTCACAAAATTAATGCATATTTGTCAATACGTATTAACCATTGTTGAGTATGAAAAAAATAATTTTTTGCGCACTCCTGGCGGTGTTTGTTTTTGCCCAGTCCTTTAAAGCCGAACCTGTTGCCTACAAAATTTTTGATAAACGTGGGCGCGAGGTGTCCTGGAAAGACCTGGTGCAGCAATGCAAAGGCATGCATGTGGTATTTTTTGGCGAATTGCACAACAATCCCATTTCACACTGGCTACAGTTAAAATTGACACAAAGTTTATTTGTTGAAAATAAAAATTTGGTTTTAGGTGCTGAAATGTTTGAGGCCGACCAACAAATTTTAATGAACGAATACCTTTCAGGTAAAATTACCGAGAAAAATTTTGAAGCCGAAATGCGCTTATGGACCAATTATAAAACCGACTATAAACCCTTGGTTAATTTTGCGGTTGAAAATAAATTAAAATTTGTGGCTACTAATATACCAAGGCGTTACGCATCGGTGGTTTCAAAAAAAGGAAAAGACGAATTGGCAAACTTCAGCGATGATGCAAAAAAATACATGTGCCCGTTACCACTTACGGTTGACACGTCATTAAAAGGGTATTCTGATATTATGAAAATGGACATGGGACATGGCACGGCCATAAATATGGTGTATGCCCAAGCCGTAAAAGACGCAACCATGGCGCATTTCATCAATAAAAATTTAATAAGCGGTGGTTTGTTCCTGCATTACAACGGTGCTTATCATAGTGATAACTTTCAGGGCATTATGCATTACCTGCAAAAATACAATGTTTCGGTAGCCTGTGGTACCATAACAACTGTTATGCAAAAAGACGCTTCAAAACTCGAGAAAGAAAATTTTGGCAAAGCTGATTTTACCATTGTGGTGGATGAAGAAATGACGGGAACGCATTAGTAATTAGCAAATTCGGGAATGAGTGAATTAGGAGGCGGGACGGCTTTTATTAGACAGGCTAATAACTTTTGTGAAACGATTTTAAACTGACTCGTAGCAAATAGATTATGCTTTGAATGTTATTTCCCACCAATGTGCTGCCCACCACTCTTTATCACTTAGTCCCTTAGGGTTTTCACTGTATATGTATTTGAAACTATAAGAGGTATAATATCTCGAATTAGTTTTAAAAAAGGCATCCATTCGATTTATTCTGTTTACTTGTACACCCTTTTGACTATAAGGTTTGTTTTCATATTTCTTTTGAATATTTAATTCGATTTCAATTTTGCAATTTGGTTTTACCATAACAATCGAATCCATAACACGAACTAGCCTGTGTTCAATATAACTTGTATCGCTTTTCCTTAAGAAAAAAGAATTTGTAAGGCAAGTAGACGATGTCGAGCAGGAAATTGTTTGTGGATATTCTAAGGCAAACGTGCAGGAATCACCCATGAAGTTGGAGTATTCAAATTCGCTTTGAACAGCATGAAGGTTTATAAATGAAAATAATGCGATAAGTACCATTAATGTGGTTAATGGCATTAAATAGATAAAGTAACCTTAAGCTGCAGGGTTCCGACCCCAGCGGGGTCGCATCCTATAACACAAAGTTCCAGTAGCGTTTTTCGACCTCAGGGTAGGTCGCACATAACAAAAATCCTAGTTCTTGCTGTAAACTCTGCCAGGGATTGAGTAAAGTAGCCCGCAGGAACGAGGACTACTTACGAAAGCCCGGTATTCAACAGTAAAATGAGATCCTTCGCTGCGCTTAAAATTAAAATTGAAGAAGGATTTACTGCGGCTTGCTCAGGAGCGCATTTTACTGTTGAACAGGCGGCCAATAAAATCTGTCAGTTAAAAAAGGTTCCTCAAAAAGTCAAAACCGTTTGCTTGAAACGTTCCGCTTCATTTGCTAATCTGCTAATTCCCGAATTTGCTAATTAACTAAACCGTTTCCCTGCCAATCGAGTAATACGTAAAATCATGATCACGCATTTGCTTCAGCTCGTAAAGATTCCGTCCGTCAAAAATCACTTTTGCTTTCAGGCTTCCTTCAATTTTTTCAAAGTCAGGTGTCCTGAAAACAGCCCACTCGGTTGCAATCAACAATGAGTCGGCACCTGTTAGGGCATCATACTGGTCATTGGCAAAATAAACCTTATCACCAAAAATCTTTTTCACGTTTTCCATAGCCTCGGGATCAAACGCACGAATTTTGGCGCCCTCTTTCAGCAATTCCTCAATCACGTATAATGCAGGAGCCTCACGAATATCATCGGTATCGGGCTTAAATGCCAGGCCCCAAAGCGCAAATGTTTTACCTCGTATATCGTTTTTATAATGTTCTTTTACTTTGTGGTATAAACGCAATTTTTGTTCTTC
Source organism: Flavobacteriales bacterium (assembly GCA_035299065.1). Taxonomy (GTDB): domain Bacteria; phylum Bacteroidota; class Bacteroidia; order Flavobacteriales_D; family UBA2798; genus DASPJQ01. The sequence goes on along the minus strand of DATGXI010000038.1, from coordinate 64,064 downwards.
ATTCACACTCATTACGCTTTCAATAATTCTGAAACTATATCCTGCCTCTTTTCCTGATTTTGCCAATGCTTTCACGTCTTTCGGGAAACAACTTCCACCGTAACCAATGCCCGGGAATAAAAAACGTTTGCCAATGCGTGAGTCACTTCCAATACCAATGCGTACCATGTCCACATCAGCACCTACTTTTTCGCAAAAGTTGGCAATTTCATTCATGAAAGTAATTTTGGTTGCCAAAAATGCATTGGCCGCATATTTTGTGAGTTCAGCCGATTTTTCGTCCATGATTATGATTGGATTTCCCTGGCGTACGAATGGTTTGTACAGTTCTTCCATAAGGGTACGCGCTTTTGCACTGCTGGTACCAATCACAACGCGATCGGGTTTTAAAAAATCATCAACAGCAAAACCTTCGCGTAAAAATTCAGGGTTTGACACAATGTCAAAATCAACCTGTGCATGTTCAGCTACTTTTTGCTTTACCAAATCAGCTGTGCCAACCGGTACGGTACTTTTATCAATAATAACTTTGTATTCGGTAATTATTTTTCCAAGTTCTTCGGCAACGCCAAGAATGTAGGATAAATCAGCCGAACCGTCTTCGCCCGGAGGAGTGGGTAAGGCAAGAAAAATAATTTTTGCCGTGTCAATGGCTTCTTTCAGGTTGGTTGTAAATTTTAAACGCCCTTGTTTTATGTTACGCTCAAATAAAACATCCAGGTGTGGTTCGTAAATGGGAACCTCACCGTTTTTCATGCGTTCAACTTTGTTTGCGTCAATGTCAACGCACATAACATCATTTCCTGTTTCAGCAAAACAGGTTCCTGTAACTAATCCCACGTACCCGGTCCCAACAACTGCAATTTTCATAGGTTATCTTTAATTTAATTCGTTATTCTCGTTTCTGTTTATTAATTTCTTTGTGCTTTTTTTGCGCTGCACATTCATACTTAAATCTAGCTGCTCAGTACTATTTTGCAAGATATTCCTTTACGTTATCTGTTATAAACTTCAACGTGTCTTCATTCAATTCCGTATGTATCGGGAACGATATTACACAATCACATAATTTTTCGGTTACGGGGAACATGCCTGGTTTGTATCGTGCATCGGTATACGCTTTTTGCATGTGCAAAGGAATTGGGTAATAAATCATGCTCGGAATTCCTTTTTCAGCCAGGAAATCGCGCAAGCCTTGCCTGTCAACGCCATTTAATTTTAACGTGTATTGGTGAAATACATGGTCTGAATTTTTTGTGCGTACCGGTGGTGTGATTTTTGGATGATTGGCAAAAGCCTTGTCGTAATATGATGCGGCAAAGTTACGTGCTTTGGCATATTCATCCAAATGACGCAATTTAATGCGTAAAATGGCGGCCTGTATACTGTCTAAGCGACTATTTACACCAATTTCATCGTGTACGTATTGTACACTTTGGCCGTGGTTGGCAATCATGCGTAATTTTTTTGCCAGCTCATCGTCATTGGTAAAAATGGCACCACCATCGCCAAAACAGCCTAAATTTTTTGAAGGAAAAAAAGAAGTGCAACCAATTGTACCAATTGTACCTGCTTTTTGTTTTTTGCCGTTGCTGAATGTATAGGTTGATCCAATGGCTTGAGCCGTGTCTTCAATTACAAATAAGTTATGTTTTTTAGCCACTTCCATAATGGCTTCCATGTTGGCGCATTGTCCAAATAAATGCACAGGAACTATGGCTTTTGTTTTTGGTGTAATGGCCGCTTCCATGGCTTTTACATCAATATCAAACGTATCTGGATAAACATCAACTAAAACAGGTTTCAGTTTCAACAAGGCAATTACTTCGGCAGTTGCAACATAGGTAAAACTGGCAGTAATAACTTCGTCACCCGGTTGAAGGTTTAAAGCCATCATGGCAATTTGCAAGGCATCGGTGCCATTTGCACAGGGTATAACATGTTTTACGCCAAGGTAAGCTTCCAGTTCTTTTTGAAATTCTTTTACTTCAGGCCCATTGATGTATGCCGATGAACGAATAACATTCAACACTGCGTTATCAATTTCGCTTTGAATTTTTTCGTATTGACCAATCAGGTCAACCATTTGTATTTTTTGTGCAACCATAAATTCTTCTTATTCTTTTTTAGCCACAGATTTCACAGATTGACACAGTTACTTTTTGTCTTAGCAAAACCGATGGTTTAATTTTATTTTTTGCCTCTGATTTCCCGGAAAACACTTGTGAATTGAAGTTAATCTGTGCTAATCTGTGAAATCTGTGGCTGTTATCCTAACGCCTGTTTTAAATCTTCAATCAAATCTTCCACATCTTCAACGCCCACACTTAAACGCAATAAATTATCAACTACACCAACACGCTCACGTTCCGCTTTTGGAATGGATGCATGCGTCATGGTTGCCGGATGATTGATTAGCGATTCAACTCCTCCCAACGATTCAGCCAGCGAAAATACCTTTACACTCGAAGCCATTTTAAATGCTTGCTCGGTTGTGCCTTTGTACACAAAGGAAACCATTCCGCCAAAATCCTTCATTTGTTTTTTGGCAATGGCATGGTTTGGGTGATCTTCAAATCCTGGCCAGTAAACTTTTTCAATTTTAGGATGTGTTTTTAAAAAATGTGCTATTTGTTTTCCATTGGCGCAGTGCCTTTCCATGCGTAAGTGCAGGGTTTTAATACCACGCAACACCAAAAAACTATCCATTGGCCCGGGCGTAGCGCCACATGAATTATGAATAAACGCCAAACGTTCGTAAATTTTATCATCGTTCAAACACAAAGCACCCATCACTACATCACTGTGTCCACCCAAATATTTGGTTACTGAATGCATAACAATGGTTGCGCCCAGGTCAAGTGGGTTTTGTAAATAAGGTGATGCAAACGTATTGTCAACCCCCAGCATACAGTTGTTTTTCTTTGCAATTTCGGCACAGGCAGCAATATCTACAATCTGCATGGTTGGATTGGTAGGTGTTTCAATCCAAATAAGTTTTGTTTTGGCGTTAATGTGTTTTTCAATGTTTTTTGTATCGGTAAGATTGATGAAATGGAATTTAATTCCCATAGGTTCAAAAATCTTGGTGAACATGCGGTATGAGCCACCGTATAAATCGTCACCGGTTATTACTTCATCGCCTGGTAACAATAATTTAATTACAGCATCCATTGATCCCATGCCACTTGAAAAACACAATCCGTATTTTGCGTTTTCCAATGCAGCAATATTTCTTTCCAGGGCCGAACGTGTTGGGTTTTTCCCACGGGCATAGGCAAAACCTTTATGTTTCCCAGGGGACTCCTGCACGTAAGTTGATGTTTGGTAAATAGGAGGCATTATGGCCCCGGTTGAAGGATCAGGCTCCTGGCCTGCGTGAATGGCTTTTGTGCCAAATTTATGTGATGAATTACCCATTGTTTTTTAGAAACACTTTGTGTTTAACAATTCCTCTTTAAAAGCAATTAACTTTTGAGCTAACGGATACAAAGAAAATCATTTTACTACATTTACAGGGAATTATTAGGATTTATTATGCGAAAAATCTATTATCTAAGCACCTGTTCAACCTGTGCCCGTATTATGAAAGATCTCAAAATTACGGCTAAGAACTTTGAGTTACAGGACATAAAAACCGAGCCCATTACAGCCAAACAGCTTGATGAAATGAAAAAACTAACAGGTTCTTATGAGTCGCTTTTTAGTCGTGTAGCCTTGAAATACAGGGCAATGGGTTTAAATGAGATGACATTGAGCGAAAGCGACTACAAGAAGTACATTTTGCAGGAATACACCTTTTTAAAACGACCTGTTATATTGGTTGACGGTAATATTTTTGTGGGGAACACCAAAAAGGTACTTGAAGAAGCCGCTAAAGCCATAAAAAGCAAGTGAAACAGCCCGGTTTCTTAAGTTTTATCCTTGAGGCCAATTCCCTGCTCCAGTCAAAACAAATGCTTCCCATTCATGCACATTAAAACCAGCAATATATCCAACAAATAATCCTGTAAGTGAACAAAACAGCCCTGGCGCATTTAAGTGTATTTGGTTCCATGTTAATTTATGGGGCCAATTATGTTATCATGAAAAAGGTAACACCTGAACATGTTTTGCCCTTTGGTTTGGTGGTATACCGTGTGCTTGGGGCTTTGTTTTTGTTTTTTATTGCAGCGTCATTTATTCGTGAAAAAATGCAGAAAAAAGATGTTTGGTTTTGTGCCTTGCTTGCTTTTTTTGGAGTTGCTGCAAATCAAATGTTATTCATAAACGGGCTTAGCCGCACATCACCCATAAATGCATCCATCATGATGCTCACTTCACCCATTTTAGTTTTAATTATTGCTGTTTTCATGAAACGCGAAAACCTTACCATATTTAAAATTATTGGTATGGTACTGGGCTTTACAGGCGCTGGAGTGGTTATTCTTTACGGGGCAAGCAAAAAAGGTGAGAGCAGTATGGAAGGCGACTTAATGATTTTGGCAAATGCATTGTCATGGGGAATTTTTCTTGTGTTATCAAAACCACTCATGATGAAATACCATACAATTACGGTGATGAAATGGGTGTTTTTATTTGGTGCGCTATACACAACCCCAATTGGTATTTACCAGGCTGGTCAAATTAATGTTAATGCGTTTGATTCACTCATATGGTTTAATTTTTTGTATGTAATCATTGCAACCACGTTCCTGGCTTATCTTTTAAATACCTACGCGTTAAAAGCACTGAGCTCATCGGTAGTGGGTGCGTACATTTATTTGCAACCCGTGCTGGCCACCATATTTGGAATTATTTTTGGCATGGGAGGGCTTAACATTTACCAGGCAAGCGGTGCCCTGGGTGTATTTGCAGGCGTATTCCTCATCTCATATGGCCCCCTCAATAAAAGGCCTTAGGTGCCTATTGTTTACCGGGTTGGCTCAATAAAACCCATATTGTTTAAAGTTCCGTATCTCACATCTCACATCTCTATACTCTGTACTAATTTTCTTACTTTAGCTGCATGATACACTCAATGACCGGCTACGGCCGTGAACAAATTCAGGTTGGCAATAAAACAATAAGCGTTGAAATACGTTCGCTTAACAGTAAAGGAATTGACCTTAACCTAAAACTTCCATCGCAGTACCGTGAAAAGGAATTGGACGCACGCAACATGGTTTCAGCGCACCTGGAACGCGGGAAAATTGATGCCTATATAAATATACAGGGCACAGGCGATGCTTCATTTGAGATAAATAAAGAGGCCGTAAAAAAATATTATACGCAGGTACTTGAAGTATACAATGAGCTGGGTCATAAAGTGGAAGCTGATACACTGGCAAGCATATTCCGTTTTCCTGAAGCCATATCATCGGGCAGCCAGGAATTGGATGAAAACGAATGGAAGCAGGTAGTTGACTCAATTAATAAGGCGTGCAATAAATTAAAAGAGTTTCGTGCACAGGAAGGAAAAAAATTAGAGGCCGATATGCGAACCCAGGTAGGAAATATACTTTCAAACCTGAAAGCGGTTAACCAGTATGAAGCTGAGCGTATGCAAACGGTAAAGGATCGTTTGATCAAAAACCTGAATGAACTTGGTTTGAAAGAAAATTTTGACAAGAACCGTTTTGAACAGGAATTGATCTATTACCTCGAAAAACTCGATGTTAATGAAGAAAAGGTTAGGTTAACCGGCCATTGCGAATACTTCTTAAAGACAATGGAAACCGAAGCCATGCCAGGACGCAAACTTGGTTTTATTTCGCAGGAAATGGGCCGTGAAATAAATACGCTCGGTTCAAAATGCAACCATGCCGAAATTCAGAAACTGGTGGTGAAAATGAAAGACGATTTAGAGAAAATAAAAGAGCAGTGTTTGAATATACTCTAGAAAGAAATTTCCATATTTGAATTTCTCCTTTACCAGTTACTAAACGCCCTGTCAAACACATCTTGCACCAGCTGCCTGTTTATTTCATCCATTAACTGGTCTTCAACCGAAGACAATTCCTGTGAACTATCATAATCGGCAAAGCGGGTAAAGTTTTGCGTGAAATTTGTTTTTTCGTCAAACTTATTTACGTAAGTAACCGAAATGCTAATGGTAAGGCGATTCAATCCCGCGGTTTCATTTGCCTGTATGGCAACAGGCGCTATGTTGTACCCTGTAATCATACCGGTAAAAACCAAATCGCCATTTTGCTGGGCAATGTTCAAACGGCTTTGCGAAATAATAAGGTCCTTTAATCGCTCAGTAATTTTTAAGGGTAGGGTAGGACTGGCAAGCGGGGCATTGTTCACGAATAGATTTACCGTTGCTGTTTTTGCTTCCACCGGAATGGTTGCTTCATTAAAATGATACCCGATTTTACACCCTGCACAACTGCTTATGCAAAACAAAATCAGCGCTATTTTCAGTTGATGGAACATCTTTTTTGTTTTTGATTTATGAATTCAGAAGTTGGGTTTGATGTACACGGGAATGAATAGTATTTCAATCTGTGCTTAATCTTACTTCTTACTTCAGAAATCAAACTTATTTAATATCAAATTCTCTTATTTTGCGGTAAAGTGTTCTTTCACTGATTCCCAATTCCCTTGCTGCATACTTGCGTTTATTCCGGTGTTTTGACAAGGCTTTCTTGATCAATTCAACTTCACGGTCCTGTAACGATAATGATTCCTCCACTTCTTGATGATCGTCAATTTCCTGGTCAGGCTTAAACGTAACGGGTGTATTTACTTTTACAGGCGCTTCGCTTACAGGCGCATGAATAACGGCTGTAGACGCTTCGTTTGGCTTAAACAGGCGGTTTATCAATGCTGCCTTATCGGTACTAACGTTAATAGCACCCGAATTATTTTGCATAAGCTCAAAAACAAGTCCTTTTAAATCATTAAGGTCGTTTTTCATGTCAAACAAAACCTTGTAAAGTATCTCGCGCTCGCTGAATTCCTGGCCGCTTTCGCCCGATGATAAATGCACAGGCATGGCGGTGTTGTTTTCTTTGGGAAGGTAAACTGCCAAAATCTCAGGGCCAATGTTTCGTTCGCTTTCAATAACCGATATTTGTTCAGTAATGTTTTTTAACTGGCGAATGTTTCCCGGCCATGAGAACATGGTAAGCATTTCAACGGCTTCATCGGTCAGCTTAATGGCAGGCATCCGGTATTTTTCTGCAAAATCATTGGCAAATTTGCGAAACAGCAAATGAATATCGTCTCTTCGTTCACGTAATGCAGGAATGGAAATAGGAACTGTATTTAAGCGGTAAAATAAGTCTTCACGAAATTTTCCTTTGCGAATGGCTTCGGGAATATTCACATTTGTTGCGGCAATTATACGAACATCAGTTTTGATTACTTTAGAAGAACCGACCTTAATGAATTCGCCTGTTTCCAATACACGCAATAAACGTACCTGGGTTTGCAGGGGTAATTCGGCTACTTCATCTAAAAAGATAGTGCCCCCGTTTGCTACTTCAAAATAACCTTTACGGGAATCAACTGCGCCCGTAAACGATCCTTTTTCATGTCCGAACAGTTCTGAATCAATTGTGCCTTCAGGAATGGCACCGCAGTTTACAGCAATGTATTGACCGTGTTTACGTGAACTTAAATTGTGTATGATTTGGGGCATTATTTCTTTACCGGTTCCACTTTCTCCTGTAACAAAAACTGTTAAATCGGTAGGTGCAACCTGAATAGCAACATCAATGGCGCGGTTTAAGGCCGCATGATTTCCAATGATGCCAAATCGCTGCTTTATGGTTTGAACATTGTTTGTACTCATTATCGAATTTCTTTTAATTGGTTTTTTTGAGTTGGAGCAGGTTTTTGATTTATAAACCAACTTTTATAAAGCTGTTCTTTAAAACCAAAATAACATCCATCACTTCAATACCTTTCATCAATCACCAGTCCATTCAAAAAAAAACGCAATAAACCTGCCATATATTCAGTAAACCGAAAATCAACCTGATTTTTTTTCCGATTTTAGTTTTTCTGAATTGATTATTACTTTACTATATATCCAATTAACGTTGCTTTTGTGCATTTCTCGGCATACACATTCACGTAATCGCCTTTTTTAAAATTTTCTCTTGGGAAGATCAATACTGCATTTTGAGAATTTCTTCCGGAGAAATCGTTTTTTGATTTTTTGCTTTCACCTTCTATAAGTACGCGATGCACTTTTCCAACATGTTTTAAATTATTGTTAAGTGATGTTTCCTGTTGTATAGCCATCACCTCAGTTAGTCGTTTGGCTTTTATTTCTTCGGGAACATCATCCTTGAATTTTCGTTCAGCAAGCGTTTTTGGCCTTTCAGAATACTTGAACATATACGCGTAATCAAATTCAACTTCGCGCATAAGGCTTAACGTGTCGGCATGTTCTTCGTCTGTTTCACCACAAAAACCCGTAATTATATCGGTTGAAATTCCACAATCCGGGATAATTCTTCTGATTGCTTTCATGCGGTCAAGGTACCATTCACGGGTATATCCACGGTTCATTCTGTTCAATACATTTGAATTGCCCGACTGCACTGGTAAATGTACGTAATTGCAAATGTTTTCGTATTTAGCCATTACTTCCAGCACTTCATCAGTCATGTCTTTGGGATGAGAAGTTGAAAAACGCACGCGCAAATCGGGATTTACAAGCGCAACTTTTTCCATTAATTGCGCAAAGTTTACCGTTGGTTTACCTGCATCGGTAATTTCACCTTTGCTGTTAATGTTCCATTTGTATGAGTCAACATTTTGACCAAGCAATGTTACCTCGCGGTAGCCATTTTCAAATAAATATTTAGCTTCATGAACAATTGATTCAGGGTCGCGGCTACGCTCGCGCCCACGTGTAAATGGCACCACGCAAAACGAACACATGTTGTCGCATCCACGCATGATGGAAATAAAAGCAGTTACGCCATTACTATCCAAACGAACAGGGCTTATGTCGGCATAGGTTTCCTCGCGTGACAATAAAACGTTGATACCTTTTTGTCCACCTTCAACTTGTTTTACCAGGTTTGGTAAATCGCGGTAGGCATCGGGTCCAATAACAATATCAACAAGTTTTTCTTCTTCCAGCAAATTAGCTTTTAGTCGTTCGGCCATGCATCCCATTATACCTATAATAAGGCCAGGATTTTTCTGTTTGTTTTTCTTAAAATCGTTCAGGCGGTTACGCACCCTTGCTTCGGCATTATCGCGAATGGCGCATGTATTCATTAATATAAGGTCGGCATCGTTAACCTCACGTGTAGTGTGGTACCCGTCCTTTATTAATATTGATGCAACAATTTCGCTGTCCGAAAAATTCATCTGGCATCCATAACTTTCAATAAAAAGTTTTTTGCCGGTCTTTTCCAACCCCGATTCCAGGACCAGGGCTTCGCCCTGCCTGCTTTCATCAATTACCTTATTTTGGTCCCTATTGTCAATCATAATCAGGCCGTAAAGGTAATATGTTTGATCAAAGTGCCAAAATGGCATGAATATGATTTAATATTTTATAACATTTTGTTAAACAGTCATTTAACCAGGTGTGTTACGAATTCTTTTTTTTAGATCAAAACTATTATGCTTTATTTGCACGATTTTTTTCAAGACCTGTTTAAAGTCAGACCTGCGGCCGAAATGCCGTCAGTTGGCCTAAAACAGGCTTAAAAAACAGGATAAAAACAGGTATATATTAACGTATAAAACTAATTTTTGATGGCGAAGAACCTTGTTATAGTGGAGTCACCGGCTAAGGCCAAAACAATTGAAGGATTTTTAGGAAAAGAGTACACAGTGAAGTCGAGTTTTGGCCACGTACGCGATCTTCCCGACAAAGGCATATCAATAGATATAGAGAACGGGTTTAAACCCAACTATGTTGTAAGTGATGACAAGAAGAAAATTGTTGACGAATTAAAGAAACTCTCGAAGGCAGCCGACATGGTTTGGCTCGCAACGGATGAGGATCGTGAGGGAGAAGCTATTTCATGGCATTTAAAGGAAGCGTTGAACCTTGATGATAAACACACCAAACGCATAACCTTTAATGAAATTACCAAAACAGCTATACAAAAAGCCATTACAAAGCCGCGCAGCATTGATATTGATCTTGTAAACGCACAGCAGGCGCGCAGGGTGCTTGATCGCCTGGTTGGTTTTGAACTTTCGCCTGTATTGTGGAAGAAAGTAAAGCCAAGTCTATCGGCCGGCCGTGTACAATCAGTAGCTGTACGTCTTATTGTAGAACGCGAAAAAGAAATATACGCGTTCCAATCTTCTTCATTTTATAAAACGGTTGCCCTATTTAAAGTAGGCACCACCGTTATGAAAGCCGAGCTCAATAAGCGTTTTGCAAAGCACGATGAGGCGCTGGCATTTATTGAAGTGTGTAAAAAAGCGACTTTCTCGATTGAAGACTTGGTAAAAAAACCAGGAAAAAAATCGCCATCGGCACCTTTTACCACATCAACATTGCAACAGGAAGCATCACGCAAACTGGGCTTTAGTGTGGCACGAACCATGAGCGTTGCACAAAAATTGTACGAGGCAGGACACATTACTTACATGCGTACCGACTCGGTGAATTTAAGTGAAACGGCATTGAATGGTGCAAAGGAAGAAATTACCAAATCATTTGGGGCAAATTATTCAAACACCAAACAATATACCACCAAAAGCAAGGGGGCACAAGAGGCGCATGAGGCCATTCGTCCTACCTATATGAACAACCACGAAGCAGGAAATGATGCTGCCGAGCAACGTTTGTATGATTTGATCTGGAAACGTACAATTGCCTCTCAAATGGCCGATGCTTTGCTTGAGCGCACAACAGTTACCATTGATGTGACGGGGCGTAACGAGAAGTTTATTGCTGAAGGTGAAGTGATCAAATTTGATGGATTTTTGAAAGTGTATATGGAGGGGACCGATGAGGAAACCGATGAAAATACAGAGGGAATGTTGCCTCCGCTTAAAGTAGGCGAGAAATTAAATTACAATGAAATTTCAGCAACGCAACGTTTTACACACCACCCACCACGCTTTACCGAGGCCAGCCTGGTAAAAAAACTGGAAGAGTTGGGAATAGGACGTCCGTCAACATATGCACCAACCATTTCTACTGTTCAAAAACGCGGTTATGTCGTGAAAGAAGACCGCGAAGGTAAAAAACGCCAGTATGATAACATTGTATTGGCAAACGGTGCAATTAAGGAAGAGAAAAAAGAAGAAAATACAGGAGCAGAAAAATCAAAACTGTTTCCAACCGATATAGGAACACTGGTGACCGAATTTTTAGTTCAACACTTTGGTGACATTCTTGATTATGGATTTACGGCCAGCGTAGAGAAAGAATTTGATGACATTGCACAAGGGCTTATTAAGTGGAATGTAATGATCAAAAAATTCTACACTCCGTTTCACAAGGGCATTGAAAACACATTGGAACACAGTGAACGTGTTACCGGTGAACGCATTTTAGGAAAAGATCCTGTATCAGGAAAACCCGTATTGGCACGTATTGGCCGATTTGGCCCAATGGTGCAAATAGGTGAAGTAAGCGATGAAGAGAAACCGCGTTTTGCCTCGTTACGCAAAGACCAAAGCATTCAAACCATTTCGTTTGATGAAGCAATGGATCTTTTCAAACTTCCGCGTAACCTTGGAAATTACCTTGATAAAAAAGTAACCGCCAGCATAGGTCGTTTTGGCCCATACATCAGCTACGATGGTATATTTGCTTCAATCAAGTCAGCTGACGGTGATGATCCAATGACCATTACACTTGACCGCGCCATAGAGCTAATCATTGCAAAAAAAGAAGCAATGGCAAATGCTCTTCTAAAGACATTTCCCGAAAACGAAAAAGCGCAGGTGCTTAAAGGGCGTTGGGGTGCTTACCTTAAATTTGATGGAAAAAACTTCCGTATTCCAAAGGGAACCGAAGTTGAGGATATAACCTATGACATGGTGCTGAACATTGTTGGGCCAGCAGCTACGGCCAAAAAAGCAGCATCTAAAAAGGGTGGTGCCAGCAAGGCAAAAGGAAAAGCAGCCAAGGCTCCTGCTAAGTCAAAGGCTGCGCCAAAAGCAAAAGCAGCACCTAAGGCAAAAGCAAAACCCGCAGCCAAAAAAGCAGCGGCTCCAAAAGCCAAGGCCAAACCAAAGAAAAAGAAGCGTTAATTGCATGAATATCCAAAGACCGGTCATTGTACCGGTCTTTTTTTTGCCATTGAAAACAGATTTCAACGTCAGGCCTTTTAAAACTAAGCGTGCATAGGGTTTCCATTCCCACTTTTTATCAATAATTTAACCCCATGGATTTATCAATTTACCTTACTCCCTCGCGTGTACGCCCTCAACCTAAAATGGAAGGCGAAGAAATGAACGACCTTGTAGGGAACCACATTGCGCTGTATACCACAATTAGTGACGAAGATTTTGACAAATGCAACATTGCCATTGTAGGCGTGTGTGATGACCGTGCCTGCAGTTCCAACAAAGGCTGTGGCGTTACACCTGACGAAGTACGCAGCCAGTTTTATAAACTGGCCCTGGGAAATGAGCGCACAAAACTGGTTGACATGGGTAACATTATGCCCGGGGCAACTATACAGGACACGTATTATGCCCTTGTAGAAATAATTGCTTTCCTGAATAAGAAAAAAATTGTTCCCCTGGTTATTGGCGGTGGCCATGACATTACGTTTGCCATGTACCGTGCCTATGAAAAACTGGAACAAACTGTAAACATAACAACAGTTGACCGCAAATTTGATTTGGGAAAACCCGATGATGAGATCAACAACCATAATTTTCTGACAAAAATTGTTTTACACCAGCCTAACTTTTTATTTAACTATACGAACATTGGAACGCAATCGCATTTTGTTGACAGCGGAACACTCAGCTTTATTGAGAAATTGTATTTTGATCATTTGCGTTTGGGTGAATTGCACAATGATATAACACTTGCCGAACCATTAATTCGCAGTGCCGATATTTTTAGTTTTGATTGCGGAGCCATAAGGCGTGCTGATTGTCCTGGCAATACATTTGTATCGCCAAACGGCTTATTTGGTGAAGAGGCCTGCAGGCTTATGCGTTATGCGGGTATGAGTGATAAAATTTCCTGCGCTGGAATTTTTGAAATAAACACCCTCATTGATAATTCAGGCCACTCAGCCGCGCTTGCCGCACAAATGCTTTGGTACTTTGTTGAAGGTTATGCGGCCCGCAAAAACGACTTCCCGCACCTTGAAAAAAGCACCTATCTCAAGTTCCGGGTCAACTCAGAACAGGCAAAAACCGAGATTATTTTCTATAAAAGCCCCAAAAGTGACCGCTGGTGGATGGAAGTTCCATACCCTCCCGACAAGCGATTAAAGTTCGAAAGGCACCACCTGGTTTCGTGTAACTACGCTGACTATGAGGCGGCCTGTAAGGACGAAATACCTGATCTATGGTGGAAGACCTTCCACAAATTATCTTAGAGCCACGCGGGTTTCAATATTTTTTGTGTAATTTTTAACATATTTTCACGTTGGATAAAAAAATCGTTACTTTTACGAATTGTAGGTAGCAAACTTTTATTAAAAAACAATTGTTTAAATCCAGCGTTATGAAAAAGCTATTATTTACACTCACACTCACCGCAGGAGTTTTTGCAGCCAATGCGCAGCAGGATCCTCAATTCTCACAGTTCATGTATGACAAGCTTTCAATCAATCCAGGTTTTGCCGGTATTGATGGGAAAATTTGCGGAACTATGTTTTACCGTAATCAATGGATGGGGTTCGGTAACCAGCCTACAACAAGTTTATTGAATGTTCATGCTCCTTTTCCAATCCTTCGTGGTGGTCTTGGCTTAACAGTATATCTTGATAAACTAGGTTTCCAAAAAAATACAGCAGCGCGTCTTGCTTATTCATTCCATTTACCAATCTCACCTAAACTAAAGCTTGGCGTTGGCCTTTCTTTCGGTTACATGGGAGTTGGATACAATGCGAGTTGGGTAGCTGTTGACCCTGTTGCTGATGACAAAGCCATTCCTGCTGCAACATCAAGTGCGGGTACAATGGACTTTGGGGTTGGTGCTTATTTAAAGGGTAACAATTTTTACGTTGGTCTTTCTTCTCTTCACTTAAGTGAATCGGAATTGAAGCAATTGAGCTTTAAAAACAAGCGTCACTATTATTTAATGGCTGGTTATGATTATGCCATTAATCCAACAATTATGATTATGCCCGCTCTAAGGGTTGAGTCAGATGCTACGGCTACACAGGTTGACTTGTCGGTACGTGGTATGTGGCAAAGTATGGTTTGGGCCGGTGTTGGATACCGTTTGAAAGAAGCAGTTTACCCGATGGTTGGTTACCAAAAGCAAGTTTGGGCAGCACAACAGGGAATGATGCGTATTGGTATCAGTTACGATGTGAATACGAATGAGTTAAAGAACTATAGCAATAACGGACTAGAGTTTTTTGTTAACTTCTGTTGCAATATAGATAAACCGTTTAAGCCGGAAAAGTATAAAACAGTACGTTTTCTGTAATTTGTAACTTTTGTTAAACTATGACGTTAGAAGGAGTTCATTTGGTAGTATATAATTTTTTTAAAAAGGTTGGGTTTTTAAAAGGAGGTAGCATGAATAGATTGATTTATTTATCAATCGGACTTATATTTTTGTCCGGTTGTCAGGGTGGAGCCAGTGGTGACTTAACAGGGGTGTTAGGTCGTCCGGATTGGTATCAGAATGATCCGTTTGGAACGGTATACATTCCGGCTGGTAGCTACAATATGGGAAGCAGTGATCAGGATGTTCCCTGGTCACATCAAATGCGTTCGAAAACAGTTTCGATCTTCGCATTTTACATGGATCAAACAGAGATTGAGAACAACGAGTACCGCCAGTTCGTTTGCTGGGTACGTGACTCTATTGCTCGCAGGAAACTGGGTGAGGAAGCACAAACACCAGAAGATTGGTTGATTCCATGGAATGATGATGAAAATAATCAGCGTGACCCTTCTGAGTGGTTCATTGACTGGAGTGCACGTTTGCGCTGGAACGATGATGCCTTGAAGCCAATATTGGCCGAGCTTTATTTGCCAGAGAACCAACGTTACTATCGCAGGAAAGAAATCGATACCCGTAAATTGATATTCCAATATTACTGGATTGACTATAAAGCTGCGGCACAAAAAGGTCAGATCAATTATTTTGACGATCCAAACAATCCGCAACACCGTACCTTGAAAACGCCACCAAATCCTATTACAGGTGAGCCGCAAGGCCGTGATTTGGACTTAGGTCAGCGTAACAAAAAAGGTCAGAACAATGCGATTCGTGGTCATGAAGACCGTTCACGTTTCATTATTGACGAAAAAATAATCGTTTATCCGGATACATTATGCTGGGTTCATGACTTTGTTTATTCATACAATGATCCAATGTGTAACATGTACTTCTGGCACCCGGCTTATGATGCATACCCGGTTGTAGGTTTAACTTGGCAGCAGGCAAAAGCATTTTGCGTATGGCGTACACAGTTGATGAATAACTTTAACCTTGTGAATGGTGAAACCTACGTACAGGACTGGCGCTTGCCAACCGAAGCTGAATGGGAGTATGCTTCACGTGGTGACCTTGATTTGAGTCCTTACCCTTGGGGTGGTCCATATGTACGTAACGCACACGGTTGTTTCCTTGGAAACTTTAAACCTATGCGCGGCCGTTACATGGAAGATGGAGGTTTCTATACAGTAAAAGTTACGTCATACCATCCAAACGACTACGGTTTGTTCTGTATGGCAGGTAACGTTGCTGAGTGGACCGAGTCGGCTTACGATGAGTCAATGTATGAGTTCTCACACGATTTAAATCCTGAGTACCGTTATGACGCGTTGGATCACGATCCTCCGTCAATGAAGCGTAAGGTAATTCGTGGGGGTTCATGGAAAGATATTAACTATTACATGCAAACGGGCACCCGTACCTATGAGTATCAGGACACTGCCAAGTGTTATGTAGGTTTCCGTTGTGTAATGTCATATTTGGGCCGTGGTGGAAAAGATAAAGATGGCGATCTTTAAAAAATTGTATATTCGGGTTCCAAATTACACGTGAAACAAGCATTTAATTAGAATAAAATACAGGCTGCGCCTAATAGCGCAGCCTTTGATTAATAAACAAAAAGAGTAATCAAACCAAACAAAGCAAACAAAAGTTAAACCTTAAAAAAAGAAACAAAATGAGACCAGGTAGCAAAAAATGGAAAAAGTTCATGGCCAAGTTATACGGATTTGGCGCGGCAGTAGTAATCGTTGGTGCACTATTTAAAATTATGCACTGGCCTTTTGCGGGGCCAATGCTTGTTATTGGGTTGTCAACAGAAGCGGTGATCTTTATTTTCTCGGCATTCGAACCAATTCATGAAGATCCGAAGTGGGAACTTGTATATCCTGAATTAGCGCTAGCGCATAATGAAGATTTTGATGTGCATTCATACCTGGAAGATAAAGGTGTAGGTCATGGTCACGGTGGTGGCGGTGGCGGAAACAAAGGTTCCGTAACAGAAGAGCTTGATAAAATGCTTGAAGAAGCCAAAATTGAGCCTGAAATGATTAAGAGCTTAGGTGCTGGTTTGAATAAACTTTCTGAATCAACCAACAAAATTGGTGACATGACAGAAGCGCACAACGCTACGAATTCATACGTTGATGCACTTCGTGGTGCTTCATCACGTGTTTCTAACCTTACTGAGGCTTATGAAAAAGCGTCAACATCAATCATGGGTCTTGCTGAATCACAAGCTGACGGTCGCTCATTCGGTGAGCAAATGTCAAAAGTGTCTCAAAACCTTGCTTCGTTGAACAACGTTTATGAAATGCAATTAAAAGGTGCTTCTGAACATCTTGAATCGTCTAATAAATTATACAGTGGTATTAATGAGTTAATGTCTAACCTGAATGCTTCAGTTGATGATACACGCAGGTACAAAGAGACAATGGGTGAGTTAAGCAAGAACTTGTCTGCTCTGAATACTATCTATGGTAATATGTTGAACGCAATGGGTGGTAACAGAGCTTAATCTGCCAACTAGTTAAATTAATTAATAACGCTTTAAAAATTAACAACTATGGCAGGTGGTAAAGAAACCCCGCGGCAGAAGATGATCGGTATGATGTACCTTGTACTTACCGCACTTCTGGCACTAAACGTATCTAAGGAGATTATCAACGCTTTCGT
Organism: Flavobacteriales bacterium; assembly: GCA_035299065.1. Classification (GTDB taxonomy): domain Bacteria; phylum Bacteroidota; class Bacteroidia; order Flavobacteriales_D; family UBA2798; genus DASPJQ01. The sequence goes on along the minus strand of DATGXI010000038.1, from coordinate 46,819 downwards.
TAAACTCAATGACAAGATTGAGGACGGAAACCACATCGTAGACTCAAAGTCGGCCGAAGCCTTAAACAGGTTTGAAGCAATGATGGCGGTACCACAAACCAAGGCTTCGACAAAGCCATGGAAAGACAGGGCTGATCAAATCCATAAACTCTCATATGATGCTCAAATGTACCTTCTGAATGAAACAAACGACCTTCTTAAAGAAGTAGATGGTCCGGATGTGAAGTTCTTAAGGGATAGTTCTGTAAAAATGCCTGATGGCAAACCCTGGAAATACCTTTCGTCATTGATGGAAGTTCAGGGTAAGGACAAATACGATGAAGGTACACGCCTGTTTGTAGGTGGTGACCCAACCAACGTAAATGAGCGTGGACAAAAACTGCGTACCACACTTGAAAAAGTGCGTGACGACATGTGTACTGTAATGGCTGGTTATACTGAAGGTAAAAAAACCTATAAGTTTAACGCTGCTGCTGCAAAAGGATACAACCCTGATGATAAAGCAACATTTAAAAAATTAGATGATGCTGTGAAGGATTGTAATCCTGCCGATCAACAACGTATCAAACAAGTTTACCGTACATTGAGCTACCCGCTAAAAGCGAAAGAGCACGGTGAGGAAACTTCATGGCAAGGTAGTATGTTTGACCATGCACCAAGCGTTGCAGCCTGTGCAATGTTCACTACACTTCGTGGTGACGTTAAAACAGCCGAGGCAATTGCGCTTGATCACTTAACTACAAAACTTGAGCAACCACTTATCAAAATCAACAAAATTGAGCCAATGGCGTTTGCCCGCACGGGATATTTGAACGTAGGTGACTCAATGAAATTGAAAGTTATGATTGCTGCTTATGACTCAACCGATGTTCCTATCATCAAGTACGATGAAGGTTCAGGTGAGAAAGAAATCAAAGGTGCTATTCCAATCAATGCTTCATCAGCAGGTGAAAAGGAAATTAAAGGTACAATTGGTGTTAAGCAAAAAGGAGAACTTGTTTGGAAACCGTGGTCGTTCCGTTACGAAGTTGGTCAACCAATGGGTGTAATTTCAGCTGAAGACTTGAAAGTATTGTATGTTGGTTATCCAAACACAATTGCTGCTTCTGCGTCAGGTTACCCTCAGGAAAAAGTGCAGTTAAGCACACCTGGTTGTACTCAAAAGCGTGAAGGTAAAAACTACATTGTAATTCCTCCGGGAACCCTTACAGGTAAAAAAATCATGTTGTCAGTTTCAGCGGGTGGAAAACAACTTGGAAAGAACGAATTCCAGGTGCGTAACCTTCCTTCGCCAAACGTTTACTTTGGTAACATCACGTCAACACAGTCAACATGTAAGAAACAAGAACTTTTACAGGCAATTGCAACCGGTAGGATTACTGCCCGTTACGATGCTTCTATTCCTTTGACTAAAATCACCTTCGCTATCTCATCATTTGAGGTTGAGGTGTCAATCAAAGGTAATAGCAAGAAAATACCTGTAAGTGGTGCAAATATTGGCGCAGCACAGGCTGTACTTAACCAGATTGGTCCTGGTGGATCGTTTGTAATTAAGTCAATTGTGTGTAGGTCAAATACCGGTGCAATGGTTAGGGTAGCCCCTATTGCCTGCTCGGTAATGTAAAAAGTGAGACAGGAATTGTAACCAAAAGTTGGGAATTGAGTTATAAAAGTTGAAGAACGAATAAATTAAATTAATTGTTATGAGGAAGTTGTTGAATGTATGTGCTTTAAGCCTGGTAATAGTTGCCGGCAGCACAGGTAGCGCAAAAGGCCAGGACGTACTCGATGGGTTGTATGTGAAAGAACATATCCCAACGAAAAAAGTTATTTCTTATACATACCTGCGTGAAGCAGACGTGATGTGGGAAAAACGCGTTCACAGGCGTATTGAGAACCATGAGAAAATCAATCAGCCACTCTTCTTCCCGTTAACTGATTTATCCGACAGGCAATCGTTGTTTAGTATTATTAAACACCATTTATACGAAGAGCCAGGTTCTTTAACCATGTATTATGACTACAACCCGGATAACCTGAATGAGACCGATGGTCTTTTATTCAAGTATCCATTGAAGTACAACCCGTCAACCGGCCCGCTTAAAAAGTATACTGATTTGTTGAACGAGCGTTTTTGCGTAACACCAACTCCGCTACCGTTCATTTCAAGAATAACCGGTTCTGATTCAACCATCCCTGATCCAAAAGATCCAACGGGTATGGCTACTTTGATTGTGTACGATTCGGCTTCAGCTAAACTTGCTGCCGAGTGTATTATTCCTGAAGACATTGTTGGATGGGAAATCAAGGAAGACTGGTTTTTTGAGAAACAACGTTCGGTAATGGATGTGCGTATTATTGGTATTGCACCGCTTATTTACCAAAAAGACAACAACGAGAAAATTGTTGGTACAAAACGTCTTTTCTGGATCTATTACCCTGAATTGCGTTACATCATTCAGAACTACTTTGTGTACAACCGTAAAAACGATGCACAACGTATGTCATTTGACGACTTGTTCTGGAAACGTATGTTCAACAGTATTGTGATCAAAGAGTCAAACGTATTTGACCGCGTTATTACTGATTATGTTGACGGAGTTGACGCCTTATTGGAGTCAGAACGCATCAAAAAAGAAATGATGGAGATTGAACACGATATGTGGGATTTATAGTATTTAAGAGTTAAGATTTAAAATCTGATATAAGTGGGGAGGGCGAAAGCCTCCCCCTTTTTTTTGCCCTGAATTTTGATTGCTGCGTAACCTTGACGGAAAATACCGTTAGGAATTCATGCGTTACAGAATCTTTGCTTATTTGGCTTTTATGTGCATTTTGAATGCGAGTTCAATTGATGCTAATTCACAATGTGTTATGGACGGCCAGCTACATGGTTTTGGCTCTCCCTGTTGGGCATGCGGGGCATGGCATGATAAACCGGTGGTTAAAGGAAAAAACCTTCCTGACAGCATTAACCGTAAACAACCCATTCAAAACAGCCAGTTAAACAGAAATAAATATTTAAAGGGCGATGGATCTAAACCATATTCCAATAAAACTACATGCAGCAACAGGAGCCATTATACAGGAGTTGATTATTTGGATTACCTGGATGGTGATGAAAAGGTTAAAGAGAAGGAGGGAGCAGATGTTTTGAGAGGGCGCGTTAACAATGTAGTATATACTAAAAAAGATACTTCATTACCAAGGCCGGGCGTGCTTGATGGGATTTATGTTAAGGATCATGTGCCAACAAAAAAAGCGATTCATTATAAACCTACGTGCCAGTATGAATTAAAAGATACGCTAATGTGGGAGAAACGTGTGTGGCGAAAAATTGAAGAGGGGGCAACATTGAATGAAGTGTTTTTTGCAAATCGCTATTCCAATAAACAGTTATGGCAGGTTATTGTTGATGCGCTAAAGAAATCACCAGATAGCCTGCAGGCCTATTCGTATACGGAAATTACAGGTAATATTTTTACTAACCCAACCAGTAATTCTTTTGCATATGGGGCACTTGAAAGGCGAATACCCAATGCCTGGATACTGGTTGAAGACTGGTATTTTGATAAAGTACGTTCGGTAATGGATGTAAAAATAATTGGGATTTGCCCGGTTGTGCCCGATATTGAACCTGGGGAAGGGTTAAAACTTTTTTTGATTTATTTTCCGCAACTTGCACCCATACTTAAACACGCAAAACTGAATATGCCTGGAAACAGCATTGAAAATTATTATGATTTGTTTTGGAAACGCATGTTTAAGAGCACTATTATTAAAGAATCAAATGTAATTGATAGTACGTGGAATCCGGAAAAAGATGTGCCTGCTTCATTCAAAAAATAAATTTTAATTAACGTATTTCTTTTTTTAATTCTGCCAGGGGTAGAGCCGGTACCCCGCACCCTGAAGTAAAAAAGCGTCTCAGGTTTTTTTAAATAGAATTGTTTTGGCTTTTTTACTTCAGGGGAGGAGTAAAGGCGATAACCCGGCCTGCACAATTATTAATTCATAGTTCTTAATTCATAATTCTTAGTTCATAATGGTACTTGTGAATACTGAACAAGGAACTATGAATTAATAATTGTGCAGGGGCAGCCAATTTATTTTATTTTTTAAAACCCTGTTACTTTTTTACTGTCCCAACATTTTCCTTATAACTAGTTTGAAAAGGGAGCTCCTGTTTGTAGTGTTAATTCTAAAAAATTAATTGTTATGGCAGGGAATAAAGAAACACCACGCCAGCGTATGATCGGAATGATGTACCTGGTATTAACGGCACTGCTTGCACTAAACGTTTCAAAAGAAATTGTGAATGCATTTGTAAGGCTGAATGATAAAATTGAAGATTCAAACATCATTCTCCAGTCAAAAATAAACCAGGATTACGAGCGGTTTAAAATGGCTATGGCCGTTAAGAACACCCGTGCGGCTGCCCAGAAATGGGACGAAAAAGCAACCATTATAAAAAAATCAGTTGAAAAAGAATTTGATTATTTATTGACGGAAACCAATTCACTGCTGAAAGAAACAGAAGGGGCTTCGTCAGAATGGCTGGAAACCGACAAACGAACAGGTGCCAAAAAACTAAAAAACCTGATGAAGGTTGAATCAAAAGACGATTACGATGCGGCAACACGGCTTTTTGTTGGTGGCGACCCAACCAAACCTGTTGAGCGCGGACAAAACCTGCGAACGCGTTTGCAAAACTTGCGTGACAACATTTGTATTACGCTTGCCGGTTATTCCAAAGGTTCAAAATCATTTAAGTTTGATGCGAGCCTGGTGAAAAATTATGAGCCAAAAAATGCTGCATCAAAACAAATGCTGAAAAATGCGCTAAAAACTGTGAACCCCGAAGACAGTGCTGTAATTGCGCGCGTTTTTAAAACACTTAGTTACCCGCTTAATTTAACCGAATACGATGAAACCACCTCGTGGCAGGGTGCTATGTTTGACCATGCACCGGTGGTTGCGGCAGCAGCAATCCTTACATCGTTACGCAGCGATATCAAGAACGCAGAGTCACTGGCGCTTGATCACCTGGTAGGAAAAATTGACGACATTATAATGCCTATTAATAAAATTGAGCCGATAGCTTTTGCACCAAAAGGGTACATGAACATTGGCGATACCATGCCGTTAAAAGTTATGATTGCGGCTTATGATTCAAACGATGTGTCCATGATACAGTATGCCGAAAATGATCCGGAAATGAAAGGGGCCAGCGAAACCAAGGGTTCAATTACATTGCGTGCAACAAGCCCGGGTATAAAAAATGTTTTTGGCACCATTGCTGTGAAAGAACACGGTGAATTGAAATGGAAGCCATGGCAGTTTAGTTACGAAGTAGGGGCGCCAATGGCAACCATATCGGCCACCGAGTTAAACGTGTTGTTTGTTGGTTATCCAAATAAAATAAGAGCAACGGCATCGGGGTATTCAAGCAACGAAATAAAAATGACTGGCGATGGCGTTACCATAACAAAGGAAGGCGATGGGTATATTGTAAAAGCGCCCGGCACCCTTGTTGGGCGAAAAGTAAAACTCAATGTAATTGCAAACGGAAAAAATGTGGGATCGCAGGAGTTTAGGGTGCGTGCGGTTCCAAGGCCGGCTACGTACTTTGGAAACATTACATCAACCGATTCGCGCATTACAAGGCAACAGCTATTGGGATCATGCTCTTCAGGACTACGGTTAGCATACGATGAAAGTTCACTAATTACAGCGCCATTTATAGTTAAAAGTTACACAATTGTGCTTGAGGTTAGGGGCAATCCCAAAACAATTAAAGTGACTGGACCTATGCCAACAGCAGCTGATATTGCCACATTGCGTACAATGCAATCAGGGGCAAACATTACCATAAAAGATATTGTAGGTACCTGCTACGGGAGCCAGGTACGGGCGGCACCCATAGCCGTTACGATCCAATAAAAATACTGAACCAGTCCTGTGAAAATTGTACAGGACTGGTTATTTTTTTGCGAGGTGTGGTCTGGCGTAAAATAGTTACAAACTGTTTGCGTTTATACTGGGCATATGGTTATTTTTGGATTTACACGATGTGAATACCTATGAGTGAACAGGGAAGTTTTCCAATTAAAGCGTGGGCCGAAGATGACAAGCCCCGCGAGAAACTGGTGTTGAAGGGAAGGTCATCACTTTCAAATGCCGAGTTACTGGCCATATTGATTGGTTCAGGTACACGAACGCACAGTGCGCTTGATTTAAGCAAACTTATTTTGCACGAAGCCGCTTCTGACAGCCTGGATACATTGTCCAAATTATCGGTTAAAGATTTAACGAAATTCAAGGGCATTGGTGAAGCCAGGGCCATTACAATTGTTGCCGCCATGGAACTTGCACGCAGGCGTAAAGACTCAACCCTTGAAGAAAAACCAATTATTCATACCAGCAGAAGTGCATTTGATTTGCTCAACCCTTTTTTAAGTGACCTGGATCACGAAGAATTTTACATTATACTTGTAAACCGGGCCAATAAAGTTTTAAAAATTGAACGTGTAGGCATGGGAGGCGTAACGGGCACAGTAGCCGATATACGCATTATGTTCAAGTCGGCACTGGAAAACCTGGCCACAGGAATAATTCTTGCGCACAACCACCCATCAGGCCAATTGCGCCCCAGTGATGCCGACATCCAGTTAACCCGTAATGTGAAAGAAGCCGGTCAACTGCTTATGGTAAATCTGCTTGATCACATTATTATTGGCCATAATGCGTACCTTAGTTTTACCGATGAAGGGATACTTTAAAAAATGATACTGGTTTACTGCAACAATATAACTCCACGCCAACACTACACGTTTAAACAGGTTTTTAATCAATTTTTACAAGTCGCTTACCGCATGACGAGTGACGAAACCGAGTTCAGGAACGCAAATGCTTTTAAAATTAATTATTCAACAAACCGCATACTTGAAAGCGATTTTACTGTGCAGCCGCAAGGTTTGCTTGAAGGCGGTTCACATTGGGAAAAAGAAAATTCAAAAATTCCATTTGCGGTAAAAAATGATGAGGTTAAATTTTTCATGTATGAGCCATCCAGTTCAACTGATCCGGGTTTTGATGTGTTTTCGGCTGTTTTCTGGATGTTGTCCCGATTCGAGGAATATTCAGTTTTCAGGAAATTTGAAACCGATTCTCATGGAAGGTTCACCGTACAAAGCTCCGCTTATCTTTCGGCATTTGTACAAATACCGGTTGTTGACGCCTGGTGCCACGATTTGAAACTGCGCATCAATAAAAAATTTGCTGGCCTGGTTTCAGATACACCTTATAAGGTAATTAATACCATTGATGTTGACAATGCCTATGCGTATAAAGGAAAAAATTCTTCGCGCCAGGCAGGGGCTTTTGCTAAGCATTTTTTAAAAGGCCAATTTGAGAAAATTAAGGCACGCAAAAAAGTACTGGCAGGAAAAGAAGCTGACCCGTATGACACCTATGCGTATATTCGTGAAACAGCAGGTAAAGCAGGTGTTGAAACCTATTTTTTTCACCTGGTTGGGAAATTAAGTGAACGTGACCGCAATATTTCACCCGATCATCCAGTGTACACCAACCTGCTAAAGGAATTAAACAGCTGGTCGGTACAGGGGCTGCACCCTTCCTACCTTAGCAATACCCAGCCCGAGGCCATTTTGAGTGAAAAAAAATCAATTGAAAAAGTGTTGGGTATACAGGTCAATAATTCACGCCAGCATTTTTTAAAACTTACGTTTCCGCATACTTACCGTAACCTGGCAGGGGCGGGTATAAAAACTGATTTTTCGCTTGGATTTGCCGACCAGGTTGGATTTAGGGCGGGTACAGGAAAACCATTTTATTTTTACGATATAGAGCAGGAGAAGGAAACAGGATTGTTGTTGCAGCCTTTGTGCGTGATGGACTCAACCCTGCGCGATTATATGAAGCTAAGCCCAAACGAGGCAATAAAAACCATTCAAACGTTGCAGGAACGGCTTAAACTGTATGGCTCAACCTACGTAGCGGTTTGGCATAATGAAACCCTTGGCAATACCAATGGTTGGGAAGGATGGAAAGCTGTGTATGAAAGCCAGTTTGAAGGACTAGTTGCCAATGAAAAGGAGCCTGTTACCGAAGATCAAAAAAATGCTAAATAACGTACGGTTGTTGAAAATAACCCGTAACACCGGCAAGGCAAATTTCGTATAAGCCTAAATTCGCATAGATAGTTTTAAGTGATTTAGCTACAGGTATCACAAATTTACACAGATAAAATCCAGTTCAATAATTTGTACTGATTTGTGATATCTCTGGCGCAAAAAGAACCTGCAAATGTCAAAGAGTAAAAAAAACAGGATTGATGTGGTTTATTCAACCAATCCGAATTTTAATTATAACCATGAGTCAAGCGATGAGCAGGAAACATTGCCACCGCAGCAACAACATTTAAAAGTGATGCTTGACAAAAGCCAACGTGCAGGTAAGGCCGTTACGCTGGTTAACGGTTTTATTGGGAAAAACGATGACCTGGAAGCGCTGGGAAAAATGCTGAAATCAAAATGCGGGGTAGGCGGTTCGGTCAAGGATGGTGAAATTCTTATACAGGGCGATGCACGCCTGAAGGTGGTTGACATATTGGTAAAAATGGGTTACAAAGCAAAACAAGCCGGTGGTTAAACGCAGTTTTTACATATTTCTTTTTGCAGGCATTGGTTGCATGGTGTTGTTTTCATCGTGCAAGCATTTTGCTTCGCAATACCAATTGCGAAAATCACGCTTAACGGCAGCCGATTCGGTATACTGGTATGACAGTGCTTTTTGTGAAGAAAAATATATTCTGGACACGTTGTTGCAGGGCCGGTTTATTCACCAGGCATTTAACGGCAATGTTATTTGCGCTTTAAAAGGAAAAGTGTTTTACGAAAAAACCCTGGGATATAGAGATATTTTTACGCGGGATTCACTTGATATTTCGAATTCATTTCAGTTAGCCTCAGTGTCAAAACCATTTACATCAACGGCTATTTTGCAATTGTGTGAAAGAGGTAAAATAAAACTGAGCGATACAGTTGATAAATACATTCCGAGTTTCCCGTATAAAGGCATAACCATTAAAATGCTGTTGTGCCACCGCAGTGGCTTGCCCGATTATATTGAGTTTACTGACAGGTATTACAGGCGCAACGGATGTTATCCTGACTATATCACCAACGATTCGGTGTTGAGCATGATGGAGCAAATACGGCCGCGTATGCTGGCAAAACCCAATCAAAAATACGATTACAGCAATACCGGTTTTATGGTGCTTGCAAGCATTGTTGAACGTGTTACAGGAACCAAATTCAGCGATTACCTGGATGAATATGTTTTTGCACCTGCAGGAATGAAAAACACATACCTGTACAACCTGCCTGCAAAAAACCTTAAACAAATAAGTGTAAAAGCGTTTGAAGACGATGCGTTGGTGCCTGAACATTACCACAACGGTGTGGTGGGCGATAAAGGTGTGTATTCAACTGTAGCTGATCTTTTGTTGTTTGACAAAGCCTTAAAACGCGGTGAAATATTGTCAAAACAATGGCAGGACAGTGCGTATGCCAAAGAAGTTCCGGAGTGGGAAGGTGATCAAAACTATGGGTTGGGTTGGCGGTTAAGAACAGGTTTGCACAATGAAAACATTATTTATCACACCGGTTGGTGGAAGGGATTTCGTTCCATATTTGTGCGTGATCTTACCCGTGATTTGACCATTGTGGTTATGGACAATGTTCGAAAAAATGGTTTTTTATCCATTAACGAACTCCTTTGGGTATTTGATAAAGAAAAGCCTTCTACTTTTTTCTGATCATGTAAATACCATCACGAACAGGCGCCATTATTTTTTCTACGCGTGAATCGTTCATGACGAAATCATTGAAAGCACAAATGGCTTTGGTGTCTTTGTCTTTTTTATCCTGTAAAATTTTTCCGCTCCACAGCACATTGTCAGCAAGTATAAAACCACCAGGCCTTAACTTGTCAAAAACCAGGTTGTAATAGTTCAGGTAATTTTCTTTGTCAGCATCAATAAAAACCAGGTCAAAAATTTCGTTTAACGTTGGAATTATTTCCATGGCATTTCCAAGTCGAAAATCAATCAGGTTATTGTACGGGCTTTTTGCAAAATGCTGGCGAACAAAATCCTCGAGCTCAACGTTTATGTCAATGGTAATTAACTTTGCGTCTTTTTCCAATGCTTCGGCAAAACACAAAGCCGAATATCCTGTATAAGTTCCAATTTCAAGCACGCGTTTTGGTTTTACCATGTGCGATATCATGCTTAAAAAGCGCCCCTGTAAATGCCCGCTAAGCATGCGTGGCATCATTATTTTGAGGTGGGTTTCCCTGTTTAAGGCTTGTAATACCTCGTTTTCAGGGCTCGAATGCTCATTGCAATAATTCGCCAGTGACTGTTCTATGAATTCCATATTCAGCTAAATTAGACAAAAAACAGTGAGGGCCGCTAACGCTTATGAAGACATGGGCCAGGCAACCAAACGAAGTTCAACTACACCATATAGTTAGGAAAATAAAGAGGATTAAAAGCACCAATAAAACTCCTGATTATACAAGTCACATAAGTATGAACGGTATTATTTGAAGAAGAATGACGCTAAAAGAATCGCAGCAAATAGTTGATAAATGGATTAAAGAAAAAGGTGTTCGTTATTTTAATGAGCTTACCAATACAGCCATACTGATGGAAGAGGTGGGCGAAGTGGCGCGCATCATGGCCCGTAAATATGGTGAGCAGTCGTCAAAAAAAGCAGAGTCAAAGGCAAACCTGGCCGATGAGCTGGCTGATGTGCTGTTTGTTCTTGTATGCCTTGCCAACCAAACAGGCATTGATTTAACCGATGCATTTAAAAAGAATATGCATAAAAAATCTACACGTGATAAAACACGTCACAAACGCAATCCAAAACTAAAAGCCAGGCCATGAAAGTTTCTTCCTCAAAACACGATGTTATTTTTGGAAGCATTGCTTCGGGCGATCTTATGGGCTATTTAAAAAAAATGCCCCAGGTTGATAAAGTATTTGTATTGACCGATACCAATACCAGTAAATTCTGCCTGCACAAGTTCATTTCAGGAAATGAGCAGTATGCCAACTTTCATGTGCTGGAATTTGAATATGGCGAAGAAAATAAAACCATTGATACGTGCAAGTCCATTTGGCAAACCTTGCTTGAAATGGGTGCCACCCGGAATTCGGTGCTGATAAATCTTGGAGGCGGTGTTGTTACCGATTTGGGTGGATTTGTTGCCGGAACATTTAAACGTGGCATACCCTATTTTAATATTCCAACCACTTTACTTGCGCAAGCCGATGCTTCTGTGGGAGGAAAAACAGCCGTTGACCTGGATGCATTCAAAAACCAGGTGGGACTATTTTACGAACCCATGGCTGTATTTGTAGATATTGATTTTCTGGATACGCTGTCCAAGCGGGAATGGTTAAACGGTTATGCGGAAATGATAAAACATGCTATTCTTGAAAGTGCTGAAGCATGGAACGAACTTACCAATGCTACCATAACCAATAAAGCAGCTATTCAGCAATTATTATACAGGTCTGTTCAATTCAAAAGTAAAATAGTAACAGCCGATGCAAATGAAAAAGGCTTACGCAAAATTTTAAATTTTGGTCATACAGTTGGGCATGCCATTGAAACATTTTTTCTTGAAACCGACAAACCTCATTTGAAACATGGTGAAGCGATAGTAGCCGGAATGATTGTGGAATTATTTATTTCGGAAACAAAACTTGGTTTTAATCCTGAAACAACTCAAAAAATCATTGGTTTTCTGAATGAATTTTATTCAAAAGTGAAATTGGAAAAAGGAGATTTTATTCGCCTGATTGAAATCATGAAAACCGACAAAAAAAACCGGGGCAGTGAATACAACTTTACCTTAATGCGAGACATAGGAAATCCTGAGTTTGACCAGCCGGTTCTGCCGCAGGACATTGATGTTGCGTTAAACCGTTACAGGATGCTATAATGAACGTTAAACTTACATACTGTGATTTTCCAAGAGGCGAAATTAGCCCCGTTGCCTCAAAAAGTTTAAGTAACAGGGCGCTTGTTATTGACGCCTTAACCGGCCACGCGTGTAAACTCAATAACCTTTCTGAAAGTGACGATACACAGACACTTGTTGCACTTCTTGATAAGCTTAATTCAACGGATAAAATAATAGAATTAAATGCTGGCCCTGCCGGAACGGTCATGCGTTTTTTGGCAACATATTGTTGCCTGACCGGTAAAGAAATTATTTTGACAGGCAGTGAGCGTATGCAACAGCGGCCTATGGGCGTATTGGTTAATTCGCTTGTTTCCCTGGGAGCAAAAATTGAGTATTTAAGCCGACCCGGTTTTGCACCGTTGAAAATTTATCCTTCGCACATAAAGGGTGGAAAGGTAAGTTTACCTGCTGGCATAAGCAGCCAGTTTATATCGTCAATTCTACTGTGTGCACCTTATTTTGCCAATGGAATTGAGGTGGAGTTGACCGGAAACATTGTTTCTTCATCATACATACATTTAACCATTCAGGTAATGAAAGAGTTTGGAGTTGATGTACAATGGAAAAACAATACACTGTGTGTGAATCCCGGTAAATACCTTGCACACGAATACACAATTGAAGGTGACTGGAGCAGCGCATCGTATTATTTTGCCTGGGCTGCTTTAAGCGAAAATGCCCTAATCGGTTTAAAGGGTGTTAGCCTTTTGTCAAACCAGGGTGACAGGGCCATTGTAAAAGCTGCTGAAAAATTTGGTGTGAAAACAATTTCAACCAATACAGGCATACTTCTTGAAAAAAAAGGTAGTTCACGTGTGGTAAAATTTGACATGGATTTTACAGAATGTCCTGACATAGCCCAAACCGTAGCGGTTATTTGTGCAGGAAGCCAAGTGAAAGAAGCGAATCTTACAGGTTTAGAAACCCTTTCCCTCAAGGAAACAGACCGTATACTGGCCTTAAAAACCGAACTTGAACGTTTTGAGGTAATAAATAAGGTTGAACAGGGTAATCTATTGTCATTTGATGCTTCAGGTTTTAAAATTTATAAAGGCTTGATTCATACCTATGACGATCATCGTATGGCAATGAGTTTTGCACCTCTGGTTCAAAAAACAGGTGAATTAATCATTCAAAACAGAGACGTTGTCAATAAATCATACATCAATTACTGGCAGGACCTGAAATCCCTTGGTTGTATGGCGGAAAATATCGATATTTAACCAACGATTTGCATTGAATGAACAGGATACTTATTTTCTTTTTTATGTTTTTTGTTACAGTAGCATCAACATTTGTTGAGTTGCCTGTAAAAAAAATTGTGTATACCGATTCAGCTCCTATGGGTATTGGTGATGTTGAAGATCACAATTCATGGGCGCAATGGAATATGGATCGCCTGGCTGATCCGGCCACAGGTTTAATACCGGTTGGTATACGAAAGGCTGAACTTGAATTTGCACAAACAATTCCACATAACATGAGCCGCGCGTTGAGCTGGTCACAAATTGGCCCTAAGCAACTGGGAGGCCGAACCCGCGGAGCAGCTTACGATGTGCGCGATGAAAATGTTGTTATTGCCGGTGGTGTAACCGGTGGATTATGGAAATCGGTTGATGGAATGGCCACCTGGTATAAAACCACAACCAGTTTACAATTGCACAGCGTAACAAGTGTTGTACAGGATAAACGTACAGGTAAAGAAGACACCTGGTATGCCGGCACAGGAGAATATTATCCGGTAGCAAGCGCATCGTCCTACAGCGCTCCCTTTGGCGGAAACGGAATTTATAAGTCAACAGACAATGGTGAAACATGGGCATTGCTTCCATCAACAGTTTCGAATACACCACAAACAAGCTATACAAATGGTGACATGGATTATGTTTGGCGCATTGTGACCGATCATACCAATACAACTGATGATGTTGTGCTGGCAGCAGTTTACAACGGTGTGTTCAGGAGTACAAACGGTGGAACCAGCTGGACACCCGTATTGGGCGTTGATACTTCGGTAACGCAAACGTCAGATTACAGCGATGTAATTATAACACCATCCGGAAAATTTTACGCGTATTTATCAAGCGATGGTCCTGACAAAGGAGTTTACAGGAGTACGGATGGAATTACCTGGACAAATATTTTACCATCCACAGGATGGCCTGTAAATTACCAACGAATGGTGATGGCCTATAACCCTTCAAATGAAAATCAGTTGATGTTTATTGGTGAAACACCTGGTGCGGGACTAAACGAACATTCTTTGTTTAAGTATACATACCTGAGTGGTGATGGTAGCGACACCGGTGGTGTTTGGGAAGACCGTTCGGTAAATATTCCAAATGACAGTTGTATTTCTCCTTCAGGATTTAATTTCGCAAAATTTACCACGCAGGGCGGTTATGATGTATGCATTGCATGGCACCCTACCGACACGAATACCATTATACTTGGTGGTACAAATGTTTACCGTTCAACCGATCAGTTTACTTCAACCGCAAATACAAGTTGGATTGGTGGATACAAATGCACACCGTCCAATTATTCCGATTACGTATATGACAATCATCATCCGGATCAGCATGGATTGATGTTTTACGGTTCAAACCCGAATAAAGCCATGTCAATTAACGATGGGGGTGTATACATTACCAGTGACATTACAGCGCCTGTTGTTACCTGGACAAGCATGAACAATGGCTATATTAATTCGCAGTTTTATACCGTATTTCAGGAAACGGGAGACGTTTCAAGTGATATGCTTGTGGGCGGTGCTCAAGACAATGGCAGCTGGTTTACCAATGCCAACCACCTGGACTCGTTATGGAAATGGGTACTCAATGGAGATGGGTCATATGCACACATTCCGGAAGGAAGGCCGTATTACATATTTTCAACCCAACAGGGAAAAATGTTCAAAGTAAATGTAACAGACGATGGAGATACCTCGCTGGTTACACGCATTGATCCAAATAAGCTTGCTACAACCAATTTTATAAATCCATTCATTATGGATCCCAATAATCCGGGGCGTATGTACATGGTTCAGAATTATCGTATACTGCGTAATGATATTATTGATGTTTTGCCCATGGACGGGAATCGTACCGATACGTGTGCAACAGGTTGGACAACCTTACTTATGTCAACCGTACCTAGCGGCACATACGGTTATGTGACCTGTATTGAAATGAGTAAAGCCATGCCCAATACGGTTATGTATGGTACTTCCAAAGGAAAAATACTGAAACTTTATAATGCCGATACATCCACGCATAAAAAAGCAGTTTTGACAAGCCCCTTGTTTCCAGTAAACGCTTATGTAAGCTCAATAAGTGTGAATCCATTTGACTCAACTCAGATTATGGTTACGTTTTCAAACTATAATGTAAAAAGTGTATTTTACAGTACCGATAGCGGAAATAACTGGAGTAATATAAGCGGTAACCTTGAACAAAACAGTAACGGAACGGGCAACGGACCGGCAGTATACTGGGGCGAACTTTATCCTTCATGGCCAAGCCCAACCTTATTTGTGGGAACAAGTACCGGTCTGTATTCAACCAACACGATTGATGATACCAATACGGTGTGGGTGCAGGAAGGTGCAGGAACAATTGGCAACATGAATGTAAATATGATACAGTCAAGGCCGTATGATGGAAAAATTGTAGTTGCAACACATGGCGCAGGTTTTTACTCGGCCCACATTGAACCTGCCTTTGTGGGTATGCAAAATGGTTCGCAAGAGCTATTTGCTAACGTATATCCCAATCCCGTTAGTACACAACTTAACCTTGAATTTGTGCCGGTTGTAGCTGACCCAACCACCATTTTTATACATAACCTTACAGGGCAAAAAGTGTATGAAAAAAAACTGGTGCTTATTCTTGGAAGAAAAGCGCATGCAGGCATACCGGTGAATGACTTTGCTGTTGTGAACAATGGAACGTATGTTGTAACGGTTGTAAACGGGCGATTGAAAAAATCGCAAAAAATAATTGTGCGAAAATGAAACGGATATTAATACTTGCTTTTTTGTTTGCCCTGGCAATTACTTCCTGCAGGCGTGAATTTAAAACACCTTCATGGGAAACAAACCTTAACGCGCCATTAATAACGAGTGATATAGGTATTGAAGACCTTATTCCAGACTCACTCATACAGGTAAATGCCGATAATTCCATTAACCTTGTTTTTGATGAAGTGTTATTTAGTTATGGAATAGACACCTTACTGGGTCTTGCTGATTCAACCATAAAGGACTCATTGTTTTCATTACTTGCAACAACGTTTTCAAGCGGCTCAACCTTGTATTCAGATTATGACAACAACAGCATACAGGCTAACGGAGCCGAGCTCACGCAAATTAACCTGGAACAAGGTTATATTGATTATAGCGTTCAAAGCATGGTTAGCGATACAACGGTAGTAACGTATACCATAACAACAGGTACCATTGGAGGATCGCCCATTACATTAAATGTGACAATTCCACCAGGCTCGCCCGCCTCACCAACAACTGTTACCGGAACGTTTGATCTTTCGGGTGCCATTTTGGATTTAACGGGGCCGCTACACAATTCTTTTAATACGTACGAAACTTATTTATCTGCCCAACTTGCACCAGGTGTTACAGGTGTTTCTGTACCAGCGGCTACCGTGCTTGTGCGTTTCAAAGCAAACTTTCATGGTATGAAACCATCCTATATTCGCGGGTATTTTGGAAATTTTACCAGTAATGAGCCCTTGCAATCATATGCGTTGAATTTCCTGAATAATATAGGTTCTCCAACATTAGACCTTTCGCAGGTTGATGCAAAACTTACCATATCCAATGGCATGGGTGCCGATGTGCGCGTGCACCTTGATACGCTCATGGGATACAAAACCTCCAATGGAAATTCAGTTTTGCTGAATCATTCGTTTATTGGTCAAATGCTCAATTTTAACCGCGCCACTGACATGGGTTGGTATGCCGATCCATATGTGTATGAAGTGGATCTGAATTCTACCAATTCAAACATTGAATCGTTTATTGAATTGCTCCCTGATGTTGTTAAGTATAAATTCGGACTGGAGTTAAACCCGTTGGGTAACGTTTCAGCGCACACTGATTTTATTTATGGAAACAGTAAGGTTGAACTCGGGTTAAACATGAACATTCCGTTAAACCTGGTAGCATCACAGCTCGTGTTGGCCGACACACTGGATTTTGATCTTGGAAAATACGATGGCAATGGAAAAATTTTAAGGGGGCGCGTTAAATTCAATGTTGCAAACGGTCTCCCGCTAAAATCGACACTTAAAGTAATCCTGCTGGATGAAAATAACATGGTGATTGGAAATTTATTGAACCCAACAGTAATTGATGGAAATTTATCCAGTACAGCCATTTCAAGTGGTGTAACCAATTATCAAACGGTATACAGTGATTTGACAGATGAAAACATTTTGACGGCTTACCGTGCAAAAAAGGTTGTTATACACACACAATTTGATACCACACCTGCGGGAACATTTGTAAGTATTTATACATCCCAGCGTTTCAAAACACAAATTTCTGTATTAGCCGACTATCTCACCCAGGAATGAAAAAAATTCTCGCCATAGTTTTTGTTTGCGGTTCGTTTAGTTTGAACGCACAAAATTTTCTGCCTGAATATGTACAGTATGATACTGTTCAAAAAATGACGCTTCGTACCGCAGCGCATTTTAATTATCAAACGTCAGCCATTCCAAACTACTTCATGAATTATTTCCTGAATGGTGGCCAAATAAGCCAGGCGCACAAAGACAATGTTTCAAACGGGTTAAAAAATTCCAACAGTGTTGGAGCAGAACAGGTTTTTTCTATACGCTTTACCGATTTTTCAGGGCATCCATTTAAGGATTCCATGCTTGGATATTATTTAAATATTGAGCACCATGATCATATTGCAGCTAATTTTAATAAAACACTGTTTGATTTGGTGTTTTATGGAAATGGTCCATATGCTGGTCAAACACTAAACCTTGCACAGGCTAATTTTGCACGCTATACTTTTCAGAAATTTGGGTTTGGTATAACCGAGGCAAGTACAGGCTCTTCCTTTGGTGTTTCGGTAGTAAAGGGACAATCGTTTTCAACCATGAACCTTACCAAAGGTGATTTTTTAACCGATGACTCCACAGCAAACATACGTTTTGATTACACAGCCGATTTATCACGTTCAGATACACTGAAAACAAAGTTTAATGCATTTAATGGAGTGGGCATGTCCATTGATTTAAACTGGAATTTTAAGTTGGGCCGTGATAGTATTTTACCCGACCTGTTGAATTTTCAATTACAGGTACACAATGCTGGTTTTATTGCGTGGAATGAAGCAACACTGAATTATTTAGCTGACACTAACGTGCAGTATAATGGATTTACCGTTGATAATATAACACGACCCGAAGAAGGTTTAATAACCGGCAGCACTAATTTGAAAGACACCCTGAATATTCGTTACGAAAAGAGAAAACGCCAATCTTTCTTGCCAGCCGATTTTCTTTTTGGTAATTATGTGAACCCGCTTAAAGGCTATTGGTTAAAACCACTATTTGGTGTACGTTATAAGTTAATGGAAGGCTATAACGTTATGCCTTACCTTGGTGCATCCATTAAGGTCAGTAAAAAGTCATTCCTTCAAGTGCACGGTTCATACGGTGGGTTTGGTGGTTTCAGGGTTGGTGTGCGTTACCAGGCCCAATTGGGCAAGCGTTTGCATGTTGTTCTTGGTTCATCGCACATTGATGGATTGTACTCGCCAAATGGTTTTGGTAAAGATGGGTATGTGGCATTATGGGTGAGGTTTTAAAGAGTGTATATGCGCGGTTGATTTTTGTGGCCGTATTTAATTTTGGATCTATATGTGCGGGTGCACAGTTTTTTGAAAAAGAAATTCCAGCCAACCTTAAGGAATATCAATATGTAGGTTATCCTTCTAGCGAGCTAATTCAACGTAACAAGGTAAAAACCATGCATTATTGCATTGTTCCAGAAAAAAACACAACGTCTTTTTTGAATGACACCAATTTTGTCATTGTCCCTTCCAGTGAAAACGAATTATACCTTTTGCGATTTAATGCAGCAGGGCAATTAATTGAAAAAACAAACAATAGTTTGTCTATCAATGTATATAAATATACCTATGATCAAAAAGGGAATTGCGTAAGCAGTGAAAACTACAGGGACGGGAAAAGTACATGGCAATCAAAAATGTTCATGAAATGGGATATAAATGGAAATATTTTACAACGTAAAACCATATGGAAAGATTATTATACGGGTAAGATGGATCAGGTAAGTTATTTTGATTGCACCTGGAAAAACAACTATAAAACACTTGAAATTTCGAATAAAATCACTTTTGAAAGAGGAAAAGCAACAAAAGGAAATGTCACATCAAAATGGTTTTTTAGCTGTGATGCATATGGGTACGATACATCCTTAACTGAAGAACGATTCAATGAAAACACACATAAATGGGATATTGTTTATGAACGCAGCAAATGGGAACGGGATTCTACTGGCAGAATAATTGGAAAAAAACGATGGACGGAAAAAGAGAACCAGGATTACCATTGGACTTATGATGTAAATGGAAGGCTGGTGTGTTACGAAACAGGTGGTTTTTATTTTGGACTTAACCAGGGGTGCAAAAGGGAATATTTTTACGATAAAAAGAGCATGTTAAGGGGCATGCGTGAAAGCGGTAAGGGCCGTAAAGAAATAGTTTTGGCTATTGTGTACGAATATTATTGATTTTTTCAAAATCCTATATTTGCTAATTCCGCTTTAACAGCGGAAATCTCAGCTTTTGGATTAATGGCTAAAATCATTTCATCGGTTAATTTTTCGCCAGCAAAAAATTTTTGTAATGTTTCCAAAGGTGAGTCCACTTCGTGATAGTCATCTGCCCAGTCTTTGAACGCTTCGGCTGTTGCACTGATTTCTCCCAACAACCATCCTGAACCATCGTCTTCATCGTCTTTCAATTCAACCGGACCTTTTTCCCATTCTTGACTGTTGTGGGAATGCCAAATACAAAAAGTGGTATCGTCTTTTTCAATTGAAGGGTCATCAAGCAACCGCATTAAATGATCCGGTGCTCCATCATACATACCTTTTCGTATTTCATATACATCGGCTGCATGAGGACTAACAGGCGATTCATGATCAAATCCTTTTATTAAGGTTCCTGCAGGTGTAAAAAACATGTGCATGTTGTCTCCGCTGCCATTATCCATGCCCGCGTAATCTACCCCATCAACCCAGTTTTTTACGTAGTGAAAAAAACGCAACCAGTCGTCCTCTTTTTTAATAAAAATAATTTCCAACGCAGCAAGTTTGCGCATAATTTCTTTGAGGTCAGAAGGAGAATGAAATCCTTCCAGTTTTTCAGTCGAAAAATCACTCATTTTTATAAATTAAAATAATTAAACTGATGGAAGCAATACAACAAATCGTGTACCCCTTAAATTATTAGGCATACAGGTAATAGTGCCGTTGTGCATATTGACAAGTTCACGCGTAATAAAAAGTCCAAGACCTGTGCCTTTAGCAGTTCGGGTTTCTTCGTTTCCGCCTCTGTAAAATCGTTCAAATATGCGGTTTCGGTCCGCTTCGGCAATTCCTTTGCCATTGTCCCACACAACAAGTTCAACCTTGTTTTGTTTTTTTGTTAGTTCAATTCCAATGGTGCTGCCCAGTTCGGTATATTTAATTGCGTTTTCGTAGAGGTTAGAAATTACTGAAGGAAAATAATGAGGGTCAATTGCGGCAAAGCAATCGTTGTGTATGTTCAATTCCAGTTTATGATTGGTTCCAATGGTGTGATACAATGTTTCAACCTGTTGTTTCACCAAATCGCCAAGGTTTATTTTTTGTGTTTTTAATTCCAGGTTGTTCTCGTCAATTTTTACACCCAGTATAATTGTGTCTATAAGTGTATTTAGCCTGTCGGTTTCTGCGAGTGCTTTTGAAATAATTTCTTTTTGCCTTTCAGGATCCAATTGCCTGTTTGCAATGGTTTGCAAACTAAGTTTTGATACAGCAATGGGGGTTTTTAATTCATGTGTTACAGCAAGTAAAAAATTCTTTTGCTGGCGGTTCACTTCCATTTCACGTTTTACGCTTTTTCGAACAAAATAAATTCCTGCTATAAGTATTACTGCAAAAACAAAACCTTCACCCAAAATCATCCATAATTTTTTATTGTAGAGGGGTGTGTCGCCATATATTTGTTTTAATTGATGTGCAATTAATACCGACCACCATACAAATTGAATAAAAATGTAAACCACCAGGAGGTTAAATACCAAAACCCATTTTGATTTTTTCATCGTGCGGGGTGTTTGGCTTTTTTGTTTTTTGCGGTTTCGCGAACAATGCCAAGGTCATCCAAAAGGTGTTTGTATTTGACCATGAATTTTAAAATATTCCTGATCTTTCGCGCCATTTTTCGATCAGGTTCTGTAGGGCTCCACTTTTTTGGATTAGGCAATATGGCTGCAATGGAGGCTGCTTCGTGTTCAGTTAAATCATTCGCGCTTTTGTCATAATAATAACGGGCAGCGGCTTCGGCACCAAAAATACCATCGCCCATTTCAATGATGTTTAAATAGGCCTCCATAACCCTGCGTTTTGACCACAAGGTTTCCATTAAAAAAGTAAAATATGTTTCAAAACCCTTTCGTACCCAGTTGCGGCCATTCCACATAAATACATTTTTAGCAGTTTGCTGGCTAATGGTGCTTGCGCCTATTTTGTTGTCGTGCGTTTTATTGTGTTCCTGGGCTTTTTCAATGGCATCAAAGTCAAAACCATTGTGCTCGGGAAATTTCTGGTCTTCGGCACACATAACTGCAAGAATAAGGTGTGGCGAAATGCTGTCAATGGGCACGTAACGCTGCTGTCCTGAATACTGTTCGTTTACCCCAAGCGCTTCGTTGTTGCGTATGACCATAAGAGGCGACCATGTATGGTTGAAAAACCCAACAAATAAAACCTGCAGGATAGTGGAGAGGATAAAAAATCCAAGGAAAATGAAGCTGATTTTAACCCCTTTTTTAAACATTTTTGGCCGAAGTGTTATTATCTTGTAGGTATTAAAGTTATAAATATTCCTACTTTACAAGCACAATTTGAAATAATAATTAAATGGACACTCAAGTGGTAGAAAAAAAGCTGTTGGCATCAAAAATGGCCGAGAACCTTATTGGTTCTGAAATTATTAAACTTGCGGGCGAAATCCGTGAAAAAGTGGCTGCAGGTGCCACTATTTATAACTTTACCATTGGTGATTTCGATCCTAAGCTGTTTCCTATACCGGCTGAGCTAAAACAGGCCATTGTTGACCATTACTCAAAAGATGACACAAATTATCCTGAGGCAAATGGTATGGCAGCCCTGCGCACAGCTATTTCATCGTTTTCTAAAAAACACGGTAATTATGATTATGCGCCAAATGAAATTCTGGTTTCAGGTGGAGCGCGACCAATTATTTACGCCATTTACCGGGCTTTGATTGATGAGGGTGATAAGGTGGTTTACCCGGTTCCATCGTGGAACAATAACCACTATTCGTACATGACAAATGCAAACCAGGTGTTTATTGAAACCAAGCCTGAGAATAATTTTATGCCACTGGCTTCTGAGTTAAAAGTGCATTTACAGGATGCAATACTGCTATCGTTATGTTCACCATTAAATCCAACAGGTACTGTATTTTCAAAAGAACAGTTGGAAGAAATTTGTGACCTGGTACTTGAGATAAATGAAAACAGGGCGAATGGAGCAAAACCATTGTATGTGATGTATGACCAGATTTACTGGGCCCTTACCTACGGAAATTGTGAACATGTTGATCCGGTTAGGTTACGCCCTGCCATGAAACAATACACCATTTACGTTGACGGTATTTCAAAATCATTGGCAGCAACAGGTGTAAGGGTGGGATGGGCCATGGGGCCTGCTTCCATTATTGATAAAATGAAAAACATTCTTAACCATGTTGGGGCCTGGTCACCAAAACCCGAACAGTTGGCAACAGCCGATTTTCTTACAAATGATGCAGCTTACAGCAGTTTTACAAAGGCATTTAAAGAAGAAATATTTAAACGCTTAACGGGCATTTACGATGTTTTTAACCGCCTTAAGGCCGATGGTTATAAAGTAAATGCAATTAAGCCAATGGCAGCAATATACCTTACAGTGCAATTTGACCTGAAAGGGGCTATTTTGCCTGACGGAACAGTGCTTAAATCGGCACGTGACGTAACGCGTTTTATTTTGAATGATGCGGGTATTGCCATTGTGCCCTTTAACGCTTTTGGGGCTGACGGAGAATCAAGCTGGTACCGTTTGTCGGTGGGAACCTGCAAATTAGACGACATAGAGAAAGTTTATCAAAATTTAAAGCAATCGTTGGCTAAACTTAAAAACTAATTACCACCTTTGTAGCTTAAGTTAAAAAAGTCGATGGAAATCAAAAACCATTACGTAGTTATTATGGCTGGAGGGGTAGGCAGCAGGTTATGGCCAATGAGCCGAACTGCTAATCCAAAACAGTTTCATGATTTAATGGGTATTGGTAAATCATTGCTTCGCCAAACCTTTGAGCGCTTTAATGGTATTTGCCCTATAGAAAATTTTTATATAGTTACCAGTCACGAATATGCTGACCTCGTAAAAAAGCAATTGCCTGAGTTAACCGATGACCAGGTGTTGACTGAACCAGACAGGCGAAATACAGGCCCATGTGTTGCCTATGCATGTTTCAAGATTGAAGATTTAAATAAAGAAGCAGTTATTACAATTGCTGCTGCCGATCACTATATTATTAACGAAGAAAATTTCAGGCAAACCATTATGCTTGGTGTAAAACAGGCACAAAGCAGCGATTGCTTAATTACTTTGGGTATTAAACCTACACGTCCTGATACCGGTTACGGGTACATACAATTTACCGATAGCAACGAAACAATTGATGCGAAAATTAAAAAAGTAAAAACGTTTGCTGAGAAACCTGACCTTGAACATGCAAAACAATTTTTGGAGAGTGGCGATTTTTACTGGAATTCAGGAATTTTTATATGGAGTGTAAAAAGCGTGTTGAAGGGAATTGAAAAACACATGCCACATACCAATGGTTTGTTTTCTGAAGGTCGTGGTTTTTACAACACACCAAAAGAAAAAGCATTTATCAATACCATTTACCAGCAGTGCAAAAACCTGAGCATTGACTACGGGTTGATGGAAAAAGCAAAAAATGTTTTTGTTATCCTGAGTGATTTTGGCTGGAGCGATTTGGGTACATGGGGGTCATTGTATTCACATATTGCCAAGGATGAAAATCAAAATGCCGTAGTAGGAAAAAACATTCGTTTTTATAACTCCAGCGGAAACATGGTGAATGTAGCCCGCGAAAAATTAGTTGTAATACAAGGGCTTGAAGATTATATTGTTGTTGAGTCAGAGGGAATTTTACTCATTTGCAAAAAAGAAGACGAACAAAAGATCAAGCAGTTTGTGAATGATATCAAGCTTGAAAAAGGCGATAAGTATATTTAACACTTTATGACGGACAACGTCAGCATATTTCTTCACTTATAATCTTTTTGTTGAAGTGCACTTAATCCCAAAATGGGAATACGCCTTTAATTTCATTTTAATTCCTGTTTTTTTTCAACTTTTGTCAATATTTTATTTAGTTAATGTGAAGGAAACGTGAAAAAACACCTTGATTTTTTGTAGCTTTGCCCTGAATATAAATTACTTAATAATTATGACGAAAAAAATACTAGCAACGTGTTTTGTTCTGTTCTGTATGTTTCAGGGCTTTGCACAATTTCCGGCACCGTATTGTGCCGAAACATTTCCAGATCTTGTTGAGCCAATTACATTAGTTGATTTTGCAGGAATAAATAATCCAAGTGCGGCACCTGAGGGTGGAACCAACGAACACGAGGATTTTACGGCAATGACAGGGAATGTAATACAGGGTAATTCATACACCATTACCTTAAAAGGCAACACGGCAGGTCCGTTTGATGATTACTTCAGTGTGTTTATTGACTGGAACCAGGACGGCAGTTTTGATGTGAGCGAAACCTATGACTTAGGATTCATCACCGATTCTGATGGTCTTGATGCGGTTGAGCTTTCAGCCAGTATTAACGTGCCCGTATCGGCTATGGTTGGAACAACCCGTATGCGTGTTACCAAATTGTGGGATGAATTTCCATTGCCATGCAACACATCAGGATACGGCCAGTCTGAAGATTATAGCATTTCTGTAACTGCCCTTTCAGGATGTTCAGGAACACCAACTGCTGGTACAGCCAGTGCACCTGGTTTTGTTTGTGACACAACAGCACTTACGCTAAATTTAACAGGTTATACTTTGGCTACAGGAATTACAGTTCAATGGCAATCGTCAACCGACAACATTACCTATGCCAACATTCCTACCGGTACAACCGTGCCGTTTACCACAACACAAACTGATAGCATGTATTACCGCGCAGTGGTTACCTGTACAACTTCAGGTATGACTGATACCTCAAATGTTTTGTATGTTGATATGATTCAATGCGTATGTCAACCTTTTTATGATACAGGAACCGATGAGGGTGATTATATTGGCTTGGTACAACTAGGCTCTATCAATAATATTACAGGAGGTGCGCCTTCGCCTTATTATACACTTTACAGTACACCAACAACATCGCTTTCAAAACTTACATCCTATACACTTACCGTAGCGGCAGGGACGTATGGTACAAATGACCTGGCTGCCTGGATTGATTACAACCAGGATGGTGTATTTGATTTAACTGAAAAATTAGGAGAGAGCGATGATCTTGCAGATTATCCTGCGAGTGATGCCTATACGTTTATTGTTCCTGCTTCAGCATTGACAGGTACTACCATTTTGCGTGTACGTGAATTATTTGGCGGAGCACCAGACATTGATCCGTGTGCCGATGGTTTTTATGGTGAAATTGAAGATTATATTGTAACCATATTACCAGCACCACCATGTGTGAACACACCAGTAGGCGGTACGGTTTCAGGTACAACAGCCGACTCAGTTGGTTCAGTTGCACAATATGTGTTAACCGGTGAAAACGGAGACAACATTCAATGGTATATTTCAACCGATGGCGGTTTAACCTATGCACCAATTGCTGGAGCAACAAATGATACATTGAATTATACCATTGCTGGTATGACAGATTTCTCATTGTACGCAGTGTTGTTTTCTCCAGGCTGTACAAGTGACACTTCCAATATATTTACAACTACCGTAATAAGCAATGACAATGCCTGCAATGCATTTCCCCTGGTAATGGGCACAAATGGTCCATATTCAACGGTAGGTGCTACAGTTGAATCAGGTGAAATTTACCCAATGGGTGGCGATTGCATTACCCAGCAAACCTGGTGTAACAACACACTTGATGGAACAGTTTGGTTTACGTTTACAGCGCCAGCTTCGGGTCGTGTAAGCATTCAGTCACCAGGATTTGATACACAACTTGCATTGTGGAAAGCCGACAACTGTGCTGATTTATACAATACATCAGTTGTGGAGTTTGTTGCTGCCAACGATGATGATACAGCGTTCATGGCAAATGGCGGTGCCGAATATTCATCCTTTATTCAAGGAACCTATTGCCTTGTTCCGGGAGCAACTTATTATCTGCAATTGGATGCTTATTTTGACCCGGGAGTAACAGAAGTGATTCTTACCGATATTGGAGCACCAACTTCACCGGCAGTAACATTGGCTGACCAAACATTTTGTGGTTCAACTACCCTTGATGCAAGCAATGTTGTGCCTGGCACAACCTATGAGTGGAGCACGGGTGACACTACACAAACGGTTTCGTTTACAGCTTCTGATACCGTTTGGGTAACAGTAACTGACTCTTTAAATTGTACAGCAAGCGATACGGCTGTGCTTACCAGCCAAAACCCTGATGCTTCCTTTATGGCAGCACTTGTAACTGGTGGTACCTACAACTTCACCAATACAGGAAACCCAACGGGTGGTGCATTTGGTACAACGTATTCATGGGATTTTGGTGATGGTGGAAACAGCTCACTTGAAAACCCAACCCATACATATCCGGCAAATGGAACATTTACAGTTATATTTACTGTAACCAATAGTTGTGGTAGTGTGGCCAGTACGCAAACCATAACAGTAACCACCGTTGCTGTAAGCGAAGTTGGAAATGTTTCAGCTGTGCAGGTTTATCCTAACCCATCGGCTGAATTATTCAACGTAACAGCCAACCAAAACATTCAACACGTTTACCTGGTGAATGCATCGGGGCAACGTGTGTTGAGCATGACCAATGTAAATGCAACCAAAGCCGAAATGAATATTGCAGCCATTGCGCGCGGCATGTATTTTATGGAAGTTGTAACAAGTGGCGGCACATGGCGCCAGCAGGTTAGCATAATTAAGTAATACGTAAATAATTTTCAGGAAAGGCCATTGCGAAAGCGGTGGCCTTTTTTTATGCTTTTCTGCGAAGCATTTTTTTTCAGGCTTTTGGTCGCGGTTTTCTTTCCGGCACCGGGTCATGCCCGTGGGTTCCCCAGGGGTGGCATTTGGCAATGCGTTTTATGCCTAACCATATTCCCTTAATAGGCCCCCATATTTTTATGGCTTCAATGGTATAATGACTACACGTTGGATCATGCCTGCAGTTTTTACCAAGCAAGGGTGAAAGCGTCCATTGATAAAGCTTAACGGGGAAAATGAATATGTAATTGATATATTTCAAGAAAAAAGTATCGGCTATTTTAGACAATGAAATTTTGCATATTGATATATTGTATTTCCGTTGTTGTAAATAATGTGAGTATTTGTGTGCCCCAATTAAATGTATTCTTTATATCTCTTTTTCCAAAATCGCTCTATTCAATATTTTATTGGTCGTCTCCAACCACCGCAAATTTATCGCCATAGTTGCTAATGCGTTTGGCGTTTTTAATGTTGTATTTGCTTAAGTCAATAAACCCAAGTGTTTCGGGTTCATCGTATCCTTTTGCAAAGCTTACTACAACAATGTTGCCACCGCTGGTAAAATAAAGCGTTTTACCTTTCCAGCAATAATCCTCATTGTCCTTACCCATGAAAAAGGAGTAGGTTGTTTTGCGTTTATGCAGGTCGTAAAATTTTAAATAGCAAGCGTCTTCCTGTTTTTTGATATAGGTAATGTAGTGTTCAACCTGCCTTATGCAACGGCCCACACTGTCATTTATAATTTTTTCAGGAGCCATTTTACGTTGTGGCGAAATCAGGCGAAGCGTGGAATTGGCATCTTTATTTCCCAACACAAAAACGGCATATTCCAACTCAGCATTTACTTTGCGCAAACCTGTGCCGTTTGATTCAAAAATATCCTGGTTCCATTCCCGCTCAACCGGCCAGTAATACCCAATACTGTCGTTGTGTTTAGTAAGCAGTTTTTCTTTGCGGTCCTTTAAATTGATTTTCCAAACACGTTGGGTAGTGCTGTCTTTCTCAATAAAAACAGTGGTTATACCACTTCCATCAGGAGTTTCCATGGGGCTAAACTCACTTGTGGCCGGTGTGTTTGTAATGGTAAGTGTTTTATTTCCTTCAATGTCGTATGCGTAAATATCATTTTTACCGGTGTAGTTGGCCGAATAATAAATCCATTTGCCGTTGTTTGAAAAGAAGGGTTGATTGTCATAACCCTTTCGTTTGGTGAAATTAAAAGGTTGGGTTTCTGTTATGGTGGTGCCTTCAATTTTTATGGAAAGTAAAAATATATCGGTGTTCAATTGCGAAAAACCGGGGAGTGAAAAGATGCATACAAGAAGTGTAATGAATATAGTTTTCATTGATTTATTTTTTCAAATACAAAGGTAGAGGTTAAACCCCATTTTTCGCCATTTTTAGCAATAAATGTGAGCACATACTTTCCGTCATCCTCGCCATAATAGTCCTTTGACTTGAATTCACAAGGAACAACTTCTGTACCATCAGCCCTGTACAAACCAACCAGTTTGTTTTTGTACGTATACCAGGTAGTTTCCCCCAGGTCATAATCGGGTTCAATCCTGTCAAAAAGTGCGGGTACGGTTATTTTTCCATCAGCCTGGGCCAACCCAACTTTTCCTGCTTTGTATAGGTAATAAACAGGAATATCGCCATCGGTATAGTCGGCATGGAGCTTATCGTAAACGGCAGGTACAAGTAGTTTGCCGGTTGAATCCATTAATCCATATTTTCCATTTTGTTTAACAATGAATTTCCCAATATAGGCCGAGTTTTCGTGCAATTCAATTGCCTCGTATATGCAAGTGGAAGTTTGTTGGTGAAAGGCTTTATACATGCCGTATTTTCCATTTTCTTTTACAATAGTAAAACCTATATCATCCCCATAGGTGGTTACCATTTCGTCATATATCACCGGTATAGTAATTTTACCCGTATTGCACCACATCCCCTTTTTTCCTTTTTTTTCAATGATGTAATATATGCGGTCGTTTAAATCATAGTTCACATTTTCCAGGTCAATCTTATCGTATTCCACAGGTAAATACATATACCCATCAATTCGGTATAACCCAACTTTATTTCCTTTTGTTACAAGGGCGATTTCATTTTCATCACTGTCAGCGCCATCAAATAGCTCAATGTTGTCAAAGTTATTGTCCAATACACATTTTCCTTTTCCATTAAACAACACGGCTTTTCCGTTCCTGGCTATTGTAAATCCTCCTTTTGTAAATGGGAAACGGGCAATGCCTTCAAATTCAAACGGACTAATAACATGGTTGAATTGGTCAATAACACCCATTTTTTCGCCTTTGCGGGCAAGAAAATAATAAGTTGAGCCACTTGTGTCCTGGTCAATTGACACCAGCTGTATTTCATCGTACTGGTCTTTTACATATACACTGTCATTTGAAATACTTCGTAAGCCGTAGTAATTACTGCCATCTGATGTAATGGCAAAATCATCCACTACGTCTGAAATATCGGCAAATTTATAGGGTAAAATGGTCGAGTTATCGCGGTCAATTAAACCGTATTTCATGCCCTTGCGTACAACGCTATACCCTTCAGTGCGAACTGATTTTACGTTGTCAAACAAGTCGTCAAACTTGCTTTCGCCATTGCAATCAATGAATTTATATTTTCCATTTAGCATTACAGGTAACCAATACCCTTGCAAGGGTGCAGTTTTTTCCACATCTTTCATCACAATTTTTCCAGACGCTGTATTATACAGGTCAAATTTGCCATCGGTTCTCTTATATTGAATGATTCGCGTAGGAATAAAATCACGATCAAACATCTCAACAACAGTGAAATTAGAATAAACCGGCTCAAGTATTTCTTCGGTACGGCTGTTAATAAACCCATACATGTTTTTACCATTGGCAAAAACCGAAGCCCATACGTATTTTTCAGTTTTAGGAAGCTTAATTTTATAATTGCTTAATTTTTGTGTGCGAACATCATAAATTTCATTCAGGTTTTTATTTTGTATGCTGAACATTTGTTTTGTTAGCAGCGAAATTTTATCATTCGAAAAAGGCCGGATAATGGCGTTGTTTAGTCCTACAATTCCCTGCAGGTTTTGTTCGTTTTCAAGTATAAAATAAGCTCCACTGAAAATAATGGACTTGTATTTGCAGGGTATAACGGACTCCCCGTTTATTGAAAAAAAGCCAAAGTCTCCTTTTTTGTTCCGGTATGAATAACCCGCCAATTGGTTGGTAAACGGATCAGCAATTTTTGAAGCAATGTGGTCAATGCTGTCCAGTGTAATTTTTCCGGTTGAAATGGAAAACAGCTGCTGTTGCTTTTCGCTTTTTAATAAAAGACAGTTATCACTCAGATCTTCAATGGCGGTACCTGTAAATATTACATCGCCCTTGAGTGTGTATAATTTCGCCTGGAATGCATTGTCAGAAACAATATAGGCATTGGCATAAACTTTTAATGAAGTTGGATTATCGCCAGGGAAGTAAACGGTATTAAAGTACTGGTCGGTAACCTGGTTTTTACCGTCAATGGTAACCACCTGGTATATTGGTTCCGATTTAAAGTATTCAAATCCTTTCGTGTTTATGTAACCTGTTGAATTATCCGAATAATCGTTACGCGATAAAAATACTTTAGCAATGCCATTTTCAAAAGGCTGAACATCGGCATACCTGCAAGGTATAACCTCATTGCCTTTCAGGTCGCAAAAACCGTAAAAATTATTTCGCGAAACTTTTACAAATCCCCCGGAAATAAAGTGGTAAACATAATCGTAAATAAAGGGCACCAATACATTATTACTCTCATCAATCAACCCGAAAAATGTTTTTTTATCGGGTGTTTTAATGTCGGTTATATAAATCCCTTTTTCAATGCACGTTAAATCGCCACTGGTATTGAATGTGCCTTTGTTTGTTTTTAAAACAAAATTGTCCTTTGCAATTTTTTCTTCTTTTAGTTTTTCGGCAGCACGCATGGCCGCTTCGGTTTTTTCGTTGGGATTTTCATAAATACCGTGCATGCTGTTAACAGGGCCCGATATTTTTTTACCCGAAAGGTCGGTAATGATCCAGCTTTCGCCTTTTCCACTTTCATCTATTTGCAATTGTTTTCCGCCCTTGTAAAATTGAATGGAAGGATGCGGACGCATATCAAAACTGTAGGATGGATGTTTGAAAGGAATAATGATGTTGTTTGCATTATCAATTACGCCCCAGCTTCCCCAATGACCACCTGTTTGTACAATGGCCAGTTTTCCATTAAAGTCAGAAACCTGGTCATAGTCAAAGGGAATAACTTCGCTGTAATCTTTTTCGCTTATATACCCCCATTTTCCATCAACAATTTCGCCCTGCACAACATTAAACCCGCCACCTTTGCAGGCAGCAGCGTATCCATTGCAGAATTCCCGTATTTGTTTGTACCCCTGTTTTGTTTTTACGTTATTTTTCGCATCAATCAGTATAAACTCACCGTTCCTCATCACTTTGTAGGTGCCGTTTTTCCAGGCTGGATAAGCTTTTTCATATTGAGGTTCAATTACAACTTTGCCATTTGCGTCAGCATAGCCCCATAATTTTTGATTGCGATAAGGAATAAGTTCCTGCGAAAATACAATGCCTGTATAAAGCAGGTAAGCAAAAACAAATAACGTCTTCATTAAGGTGGTTTAATGGAAAGTTACGCTAAAAAAGCCTTTTTTTACAGTAAGGCATTTCACGTATTTCACATTAACTCTGTTAATTCAAGCCATCGAAGGCCTTTGGCGTCCAGTTCTTCTGAAATTTTGCCTAATTCGGCCGATATTTTAACGAGTTCTTCGTGGTTTGAGCCAACATTGGCCAGCTTTTCTTCCAATTCCTTTTTACGGTTTTCAAGTTTTGGAATTTCCTTGTCAAGCTGTTCCAGTTCAAATTTTTCTTTGAAACTTATTTTTTTCTTTTCTTCAGCACCGGTCAGGCTATTGGTTTTAATCATTTCTTTTTCTGAAATTTTTTTCTCACCATCGGTACCCGACTTAGCCAATTTCTCCAGTTCTTTTTTCTGTTCCCTGTATTTGGTGTAGTTGCCTAAAATATCTTTTATATGTCCGCCTTCTTCAAAAACAAAAACGTGGTCAACTATCCGATCCATAAAAAAACGATCATGCGTTACAAGTAATACACAACCTTCAAAATTGTCAATGTAATCTTCAAGTGCAGTGAGTGTATGAATATCCAGGTCATTGGTAGGTTCATCCAGTACCAGGAAATTGGGATTTTTCATTAAAATGGTAATAAGGTAAAGCCTGCGTTTTTCGCCACCGCTTAATTTACCCACCATTTGGTAATGGGTTTCGGGTGCAAATAAAAAGCGTTCCAGTAATTGCGAAGCGGTAATTTTTTTACCTCCCGCAAGCGGAATAAACTCGCCTACCTCCTTGATCACTTCAATAACGCGTTTGTTATCGGAAAACTGAATTCCCTGCTGCTCAAAATAACCAAACACCATGGTTTCACCGGGAACAATTTTGCCTGCATCGGGCTCAATTTTACCCATGATTAAATTCAATAGTGTGGATTTTCCAACACCGTTGGGACCAACAATGCCAATTTTTTCTCCTTTTTTAAAGGTGTAATCAAAACCATTGATCAATAAACGGCCTGCAACAGATTTTGAAATTTTATGAATTTCTAAAATTTTGCTGCCAATACGGCTTATGTTTATTTCAAGATTTACCTGTTTGTCTTCAATCCTTTTTTTGGCAACCGATTCGGTTTCATAAAAGGCATCCTGCCTGTATTTTGCCTTTGTGCTTCGGGCCTTTGGCATCCTTCGCATCCAGTCCAATTCTTTCCTGTAAAGATTTTTGGCCTTATCAATGGTTGAAAGTTGCGATTCAATTCGTTCAGATCGCCTTTGGAGGTAGTACTGGTAATTTCCCCTGTGTTTGTAAAGTGTTTTATCTTCCAGTTCCAGGATCTCATCGCAAATGCGGTCAAGGAAGTAACGGTCATGCGTTACCAGCAAAAGTGTTTTGGCGCTGTTGGTCAAAAAATTCTCTAACCACTCAATCATATCAATGTCCAGGTGATTGGTGGGTTCATCAAGAATCAATAAATCGGCTTCGGCAATCAATACTTTAGCAAGTGAAATGCGTTTTAATTGTCCTCCTGAGCATGTTCCGCACAATTTATGGTAATCATCAATTTTTAATTTACCGCATACTGTTTTGATGTTTCCAACCAGGGCCGACTCATCATCGTTTAGCTGTGAGTAATCATTATCAAGAAGGGCTTTTGAAATAGCGTGGTTGTTTGTTACAGCTTTTGCTATGGGTGTTTTGGGGTCAAAAATACTATCCTGTTCAAGCAAAGCAATTTTAAGGTCGTTGCGTGTTGACACATTTCCGCTATCGGGAATATCTTTACCGGTTATAATTTTTAGCAGTGTTGATTTTCCGGCACCGTTTTTTGCAACAAGGGCTACTTTCTGCCATTCGTTAATGCCGAATGTAATGTTTTCGAAAAGCACTTTATCACCAAAGCCTTTGCTTATATTTTCAACTGAAATGAGGTTCATTTTGGATTTTTAGCTTGCCAAACCGTACTGAAAAAATCAGGGTTAAAAAAGCTATCGAATTTTAAAAGTTTAATATTGTCCTGCACTTTAAACAGGAATGGATTGGAAGGAGCGCTGCGTTTGTAGCAGTAATATACCAGTTCGCTACAGCTGAAATTACTGGTGTCGTCAAAATTAAAACTGTGATCAAAATGTATTTTTTGTGAAAGGTACCTTCTTGCTTCTGAAACAAATTTTGTTTTTTGTATTGAATCCATCTTTGGACGTACAATGGCTATGTTGCTGTCGGCAACATCGCAAAAGAAGTCGTATAGATTTTGGGTTTGTACGCCATCGGTTTCTGAAAGGGCCGGGCTTATGCTGTGTATTACTTTCAAGGTGTCGTTAATACGGCAAACGATTGCGCAATGTGAAAAAGTATTTTTTTCGGCCATAACGCGTACAATTTGTGTGCTCATGGGGCCAATTCCCTGTCTTAGCAGTATGTCGCCTTCCTGAACCTGTTCAATAATTTTCGGATCAGCTTTATAAACCGGCTGTTCTTTAAAAGAATAATCCCCGTTTGAACATGAAACGGGGATTAAACATATTATAACTAGTACTATTGAAAAAAACTTATTCTGCACTTGTAGTGTCTACGTTTGTAGAGTCACCAAGATTTTCCATTGACTCTTCCAATTTCTCCATTGATTCTTCCATTTTCTTGCTTGCACCGCCATCTTTGCTGAACACAACACGCCAGTTTCCGTTTTCTTTTACAAGCTCATATGTTTCTTCGCCTTTTCCTTTTACACAACAAAATGTGCAGGTAGCTTTGTCACCTTCTTCTTTACAGTTTACTTCTTCTTTGTCTAGCGATTGAGCAGGCATTAAAGCTGCAACTTCTTCCAATTTGTCAATGTCTTTACCTGTAGCTTCAGTACAAAGACCTTTAGCAGCGCTAAAATCTTTTTCTACCATGTATTTCACAAAAGCTTTGGTTACTTCTTTTGGATTGTTTTCAACGCTACCACCGCAGGCAACCAACAAAGCTGCGCATGCAGCTGTAATCGTCATTTTTAGTTTCATATGGGTTTTATTTAATTTTATTTAGGCTGCAAAGGTATAAATCCTAGTCACTTTAGGTATAGCTACACCATATTTTTTCTAAAAATTGGCTATCTTTGCAGCCCTTTAAGGAATTAGTATGTTATCAACATCAAATATATCGCTCCAATACGGCAAACGGGTTTTGTTTGACGAAGTAAATGTGCAGTTTACCGAGGGTAACTGTTACGGGGTAATTGGGGCCAATGGAGCCGGAAAATCAACGTTTTTAAAGATTCTTTCGGGTGAAATTGACCCAACCAAGGGCCAGGTACACATGTTGCCTGGCAAGCGTATGGCGGTTTTAAGCCAGAACCATTTTAAGTTTGATGACTGCCTGGTGCTTGACACCGTGGTTATGGGGCATGACCGTCTTTGGAAGATCATGAAGGAAAAGGATGCCATTTATGCAAAACCTGATATGACCGAGGCTGATGGGGTTAAAGCGGCTGAATTAGAGAGTGAATTTGCTGAAATGGATGGGTGGAATGCCGAATCAGACGCGGCCACTTTGTTAAGTAATTTGGGAGTTAGTGAAGAATTTCACACAAAACACGTTCATGAATTAACCGGTAACCAAAAAGTACGTGTGTTAATTGCCCAGGCCTTGTTTGGAAATCCCGATATCCTTATAATGGATGAGCCAACAAATGACCTGGATGTAACAACCATTGCCTGGCTTGAGAACTTTTTAGCCGATTTTAAAAATACGGTAATAGTTGTTTCCCATGACCGTCACTTTTTGGACGCGGTATGTACACATATTGCCGACATTGATTTTGGAAAACTGAATTTATACACCGGAAATTATTCATTCTGGTACCAGGCCAGCCAATTGGCCTTGAGGCAACGTTCTGACCAGAATAAAAAAGTTGAAGATAAGCGCAAAGAGCTACAGGAGTTCGTTATGCGTTTTAGTGCCAATGCATCAAAGTCAAAACAGGCAACATCACGAAAAAAATTATTGGATAAACTGGTTATTGATGAAATTAAACCCAGTTCACGCAAATACCCTGCAATTATTTTGGCGCAGGAACGTGAAGCAGGTGATCAGATTTTGAATATTGAAAACCTTACCTATACGGTTGATGGCGAAACATTGTTCAAGAACTTAACGCTTAAGGTAAACAAAAAGGATAAGATTGCTTTTCTTGCAAAAGATGCGCGTGCCATTACCGCTTTATTTGAAATTTTAGCTGGCGAAAAGCAGGCTACAAGTGGTACAATAGAGTGGGGTATTACCATTACAAAAGCATACCTGCCAAATGATAATGCTAAATATTTTAAAGAAGATTATAGTCTTGTTGATTGGTTGAGGCAGTTTTCAAAAGACAAAGATGAAACCTTTGTTCGTGGATTTTTAGGAAAAATGTTGTTCTCGGGCGAAGAGTCGCTTAAATCATGTACCGTATTATCGGGTGGCGAAAAAGTGCGTTGCATGTTTAGCCGTTTAATGTTGCAACAGGCCAATTTTTTGTTGTTGGAAGAGCCAACCAACCATTTGGACCTTGAAAGCATTACTTCATTGAACAATGCCATGGCTGACTTCAAAGGAACCATGTTTTTTACAAGCCATGACCATGAGTTGGTGCAAACAACCGCAAACCGCATTGTTGAGTTATTCCCGAATGGATTTATTGACAAAGGGTTGACGTATGATGAATATTTAGCCAATGATAAGATCAAAGAGTTGAAGGCAGAGTTGGTATAGTAACCGTTTTTATATTGATTTTGGCCAGGTTTTACCGTTTTTCCACGTATTTCTACCAAATCGTAAATATTGGCTTTTCATGCACAAAGATCTGTACCGAATTCAAAATCCTTTTAGTATTTTTAACCCCATGACGTATTTTTTAAAGACCCTGTTTTTTCTTTTTCTGGCCATTGTTCTTGTTCAGTGCGACAATAAAAAACAAGAACAAACAAAAACCCAGCCTGGTGACAAGAATAAAAAAGACCAGTTGTTGAGTGAACTCAATAAAAAACTGGTTGATGATCCCAATAACGCAAGCTTGTACCATGAACGTTGTCTTTATTTTTTTAACAAGGGAATTTATGATAAAGCCATGGATGATGCTACACGTGCTTTATCCATTGACTCGCTAAATACCGAGTTTATTTATACCAAGGGCGATATTTATTTTACCGTAATGCGTTTTGACGATGCCACGGCCGCTTTTGCCAAAGTATTGAAGCTAGAACACGGTCACCCGCGTGCGAATTTAAAAATGTCGCGCATTCTGATGCAATTGAAACAATACAAGGAGGCGATTAAACACATTGATCTTGCTTTGAAAACTGATGTAAACCTTGCCGAAGGTTATTTTTTAAAAGGTATTGCCTTCCAGTATATGGGTGACAGCGTAAATGCAGCCTCGTCATTTCAAACAGCTGTCGAACAAAAAGCCGATTATTACGATGCGTACGTGACATTGGGATTGTTGTATGCCATGCGCAAAGATTCCCTGGCGGTGGAGTACTACAATTCGGCACTCAGTTTGCGCCCGGGTAGTCCTGAGGCCCTGTATAACCTTGCTATTTATTACCAGGGCAATGGCAAACCGCAAAAAGCATTTACCATTTACAATGAATTAAGTAAACAAGGGCCCAATGAAGGTGCGCACCACAACAAGGGATACATTTATCTTGTGTATTGGGGCCAGTATGATAAAGCTATTCCGCAATTTGATTCGGCATTGCGCATTAATCCAAATTACATTGAGGCATATCATAACCGTGGGCTTGCTTACCGTGAACTCAAAAAGTATAAAGAAGCCCGTGCCGATTTTAAAACAGCGCTTAAATTAAACCCGCAGTTTGAACTTTCGGCCAATGAACTTGATGACATGGACCGCAAGGGCCAACGTTAAGGTTTATTTAGTCAGCTTACCTGCCATTATTGCCACTTATAACTATTATTTCATGCTGGACCGGAATTTGTGTAGTTTTAACCTGCAATAACTTTTTTATGATTATGAAGCACCTGAAAAAAATTTTTCCTTTATTTTTTATTCTGGCCTGTGGCGCCTCAACCGACTCTGAAAAACCATTCAATGAAGAGTTGGGTTATAAATTTCGTGAAGACGATAAATCACTGCTTTGGGAAATAAGCGGGAAAGGATTAAAACAGCCATCGTTTTTGTATGGCACCATTCACTTGCAGGACAAGCGTGTTTTTTCATTTGACAAAACAGTAACCAAAATTTTTGATACCTGTAAAGCGTATGCCATGGAAGTGAATATGGATGAAGTGGATAAAATGGAAATGGCGAAATCGCTTATGTTGGACAAGCCGCTGAATGAAATTATAGGCGAAAAAAAATTCGGCTTGCTGGACTCACTTTTCAAAGTTAGAACGGGTAGTGGATTGGGAATGATGTATAGCCGCATGAAACCTTTTTTTATGGCTGCTGAGTTAATTAAAGCTTATGAGCACCAGGACATGACATTTCCACTTGACATTGAATTGTTCAATAAGGCAAAAAAGGAAAAAATGAAAGTAATTGGCATTGAAAAAATGGAAGAGCAGTTGAGTGCCGTAAATAAAATGACCATTGATGAGCAAACCGATATGGTTATAGAGGGGTTAAAGGACTGGGACAAATCAAAAGAGCTTTACAATAAAATGATAGGTGTATATTTAAAGCAGGACATTGAGCAAATGGCATTGTTAATGAAAGACACCACGATGCCTGCAAGTTTTGAAACAGCCCTTTTAACCGACAGGAATAAGGTTATGGCTAAACGTATTGATAAAATTGTGCAGGAACAACCCACATTTAATGCAGTTGGAGCGGGGCATTTATATGGTAAAGACGGTGTGATAGAATTACTGCGTAAGGAGGGTTATACCATGAAACCTGTTAAGTATAAATTCACAAAGAAGTAATTTTAGCCGGTGTAGCTTTTTTTGCGTTATATATGCATGTATAGTCCCAACAAAATGTTTTTATGCATGCTGTTTTTGCATGTAGTTCCGTTTTCACAAACCTATTCTTCGGGTCAAAACATGCATACATCCAGTCCTGAATTGAAAAAGTACTATAACAGCCTTCAAACATCAATTACAGGAAAAATACCCGAACGCCTTGGGTATATTGAACGGGTTACTTTGCAACAACCAGCTTTGATTTCGCAATAACTGTTTGGTCACCTAACAGCGTTACAAAATAAATACCGTTTTTTAAATCGAGGTTATCCAGTTTAATTGAATTTGCGGCTGGATTTTTCATTGCTGAATAAACCATTCTCCCGGTTTCATCACATATGGTTACCGTCATATTCTTTTTCAGTAGAATACCATTCACATCAATGGTAAGATCATTCCCATTTGAAGGATTTGGAAACAGGCTAAGGGTTTCTGGGTTTTTGGTTTCGCCCACATTACCGGCATAATCTACCTGGCAGGTGTCGGGGTGAACGTACCCGGCAACGCTACTGGCAGCGCAAATGCTCACGTAGTTTTTGGCAAAATCAATTTCCTGTTTCAGTATTGCCGATTCATGCTGGTTGCCACAATTCCATGTGCCAATTCCATACCCAAAATCATCATACATGTATGTATACAATGTATTGTGTATGTCGCCTACACTCTCAATCCATTCAAGTTTGTTTGGTAAGCCGTTTGGGCCCAGGTTTGTGTTTAACGGGTTGTGAAGACGTATGTATTTACGCGGCCCACCCCTTATGGTATCTATGCCAATTGAATCAACTATGTAGTTTCCATCATTCATGTTACCCATAAAATTATTATGTAAATCAACAACCATTGTGTCGCCTAAGTTTAAAGAATAATCGTATAATAAAACCGATGCAGTGTCGGTTGCACTTCTGTAATAAACTTTTTTCGTGGCTGTATCTTCGTAAATGGCGCCAATTAGTGTTCCATCTTTGTAGAATTTTCTGTAAGCCAGGGTGTCAATGTAAAAGGTGTCGGTGGCGGTATAACGTTCAAATTCCATTGGGTAGGAACCTGATCGAACAGCTATAAAATTCCATGCTATACACCATTCGGTACTGTCGCCAAGCATGGGATTGTATTGGGCATGGGATTCTGAAAGAATGCTGAATAAAGCTGTAATAATGAGTACAAGTTTTTTCATAAGTGTTCATTTTTGTCCAAATTTAACAAAAATTTACGGGGTGTGTTGACCGTTTACCGGGAAAAACAACCTTTAGTTTAGTTCTTTTTTCTATATTTCAAGATTCAAACATACATAATGAAAAGATTTTTATTACTGGCACTTTTACCAACAGCAGCACTTGCCCAGCAAAAAGACAAAGCCACATTTATTGAACGAAAACCCGGTTATTATCAAAACAGTATTCTTAAGGGTATTTCGGAAGACGAAGAGAAGGTTAATACCGAACCAAAAATGGAAAAATCATTTAAAATTGATTTGACTGGTTTGGATTTGCCAACCGACATTACAAAATATTCAACTGTGTGGCATAATACTCCTGTTTCGCAGGGCAATACAAGTACCTGCTGGTGTTTTGCCGCCACATCCTATTATGAAAGTGAAGTAAAGCGATTGACAGGAAAAGAAATTAAATTAAGTGAAATCTATACGGTTTATTGGGAGTATGTTGAACGTGCAAAATATTTTGTTGCCAACCGCGGTGCAATGAACCTGGGTGAAGGAAGTGAAACCATGGCGGCTGGCCGTCAAATGAAAAAGTATGGTGCAGTGCCGGCATCGGTTTACACGGGTATGATGCCTGGTAAAACAGTACACACCCACGAAAAAATGTTTGCAGAAATTGAAGCGTATTTAAAAGGAGTAAAAGAACGCAATGCATGGAACGAAGAAGAGGTGGTGAAAACCGTACGCAGCATTTTGGACTATCACATTGGTAAAATACCCGAGAAATTTACATACGAGGGGAAAGAATACACACCCGTTGATTTTGTGAAAAATGTCATGAAAATTAACCCCGATGATTATGTTGATGTGATGTCATTAAAGACCGAAGATTACTGGAAAAAAGCCGAATATAAGGTTGAAGACAACTGGTGGAAGAGCAAGGACTATGTAAACATTCCGCTGGATGATTTCATGGGTGTTGTTAAAAGTGCCATAAAAAATGGTTATGGGATTGCCATTGGCGGTGATGTGGGAGAACCCGGCTTTGAAACCAACAAACAGGTTGCTGTTGTACCCAGTTTTGACATCCCAGCAGAATATATAAATGAAGATGCCCGGGCTATGCGCTTTTTAAATAAAAGCACAACCGATGATCATGCCATGCACATTGTAGGTTATACTGAAAAAGATGGAAAAACCTGGTATTTGGTAAAAGACAGTGGGGCAGGGTCACGCAATTGCGGCAAGGAATGCAAACAGTTTGGGTACTATTTTTTTCACGAAGATTACGTGAAGCTGAAAATAATGACGTTTACCATTCACAAGGATGCCATGAAGGAAATTTTGAAGAAGGTAAATTAGTTTCTGCATGAATATTTTTGAAGGACTTACAAATGAGATTACAACATATCTTGATATTTCAGTAAAAGGACTAAAAAAACATGTAGATGTTTACTGTCTTGATTTTACCAATGGAGAAACAGATCTGGCTCACCTGCTTTGTGTTAAAAAGGAAGGTGTTACTGAAAAGGAAGCTCTAATACTACTTATTCAACGATTGCTCATGGTAAATGAAGAATGGGAAGACCTTGATGAATATACCCGGGCCGATTTGATTCGATGGACTCCTCAGTTGGTAATGAAGTATAAAAATTCCGTTTTCGCAGATGGCTTATCTATAAATAATGAGACCTAT
Organism: Flavobacteriales bacterium; assembly: GCA_035299065.1. Classification (GTDB taxonomy): domain Bacteria; phylum Bacteroidota; class Bacteroidia; order Flavobacteriales_D; family UBA2798; genus DASPJQ01. Next base: position 4,748 of record DATGXI010000038.1, on the reverse strand, counting down.
AAAGCTTTTGTGACAAAGCGGTTGGTAAAGCATGATTTAAAAAGTATATTGTTGAATTCTGAAGAAATAAGCTTCGAAAATTTTATAAACATTAATCCCATGTTAAACGAGCCTGTTTTAAAATTATCCAAATCGGAATTTAAACAACTGGAATATGAATTTTACATGGAAACAGAAAAACATTTTCTTTTGTACAATTGGTACACAACAGCATAAATGCGTTCTTTAAAAAAAATCAACCACCGTTACGCCTACTGCACGTGCGCTAAACTAATTTGTGTGGTTCAGCGTCCCGGTGGTTTTTTCTTTCCGGGGAAAATCAGGCCGAAACGGTCAATACAAACCAGCATAATTGAATGCAATTATGAGTAAGTTTAAGCGGCCTGTGTGTGATGAATTATTTGGTTGAAGGATAAACGCAGGGAATAATCAAATATTGCACGCGTGCTTTTTTTTGTGAAACTGAAACGCTTCCGAAGTCTCAAAATTGCCCTGAACCCAGCATAACCAGGGTACAGGCTTCTTCAGTCGCAATATTATTAGCCTGCAATAGTTTTTCCAATTCAGGATTTTCGGTACCCGGATTAAAAATTACCCTGCGCGGTTTTAATTGCACAAAATAATCGTAATAGGGTTTTTGATTCGTAGGATTCAAATAAAGCGTAATGGTATCAATTCCGGTGAGGGGCGGAGTCCCTTTTTTTATTTCCACACCATCAACGGTTTCTTCTTTTAAGCCAATGCCAAAAACAGTGTGTTGGTGTGCTTGTAGTTTTTTTAAGGCTAAGTAAGCGTACCTGTCGGTTCTGGAGGTAGCGCCCATAATGAGTACATTCATAACAAAAGGGTCATTTTTAGGATCCTTATCCCTTAAACGGTAAATAGACCGGAATTGTTTTCAAAATAAGGCTCTAAAAAATTAAAAAGCCGTTCGTTAAAAGAACGGCTTTTTTGCTGTGAGCCCGGGGGTTACATTTATTCTGCTAAAAAGTTATCCATTTGTTGGAAAATAAGGTCTAATTTTTCTTTGTTTTCCTTCTTATACACCAGTGTTATGGTTCCTTCAGCCATTACATCTTTGTCAACACCATCACGGTTCGAATAAAACGTAACTTTCATTTTATAGGATTTGCCATCAACAAATTTTGACCGGTTTTGATACAAACAATAAATGTATGCGTAATCCCAAACTTTGTCATCTTGTAAGGTCCAGGCCGGTGAAAAAAAGAACTCATTTGCCTCGCGTTTTTTGAAATTCTCTGACCATTTTGAGCTTTTCTTGGAAAGTTCAACACGTGAAGTTTTAATGCCTTCCATTTCATATACAGTATTGAATTCACAATCTGAACCGCAGGTTGCTGTAATAGGTGCTTTATAATAAGCGCGATGATAGAGCGGTTTTCCCATGTCCCATGTGGTAACATAAACATCGGCTTTTTCAGTTATAAGATCGGTGCGGTTATAGCTAACTTTTGAGTAATGGTCTACAAAGTTTACTTTTCCAACAAGTGCCTTGTACGTTTCATTGTTCATCCATTTTTGCGCTTCTTTTTCGGATTCTTTTTTACCTATCTCTGATTTTTTCTGATCATATTTGGCCGTTGCGGTTTCAATGTCATATACGTCAAATTTCGCTCTGTCTTTTGCAAAAACCTGGGCTACTTTTTTTAATTCATTGTCATAAAAAGCATATACATCGGTGTCAATTTCCAATACTTCGCCCTGGTTGCTTTTAAATGCTTTAATGTTGAAATTTTCGTTGTATTTTTCAATCATGTACATGGTAATGAATTTACCTTCTTCATTGTAATACATATTTAATTTCACAACAATTTTTCCGCTTTCTTCATGAATATATTCCCATTTGAATTGGTCCTGTGCAACGTCACGTCCAAGTTTATCTTTACCCGCAGGCATTGCCGGTGAGCAAAAATATGTTCCGGAAATTCCTTTTGAGTCAGTAAAATCTTTGCCATAAGGCTTAATTATTTTGCCGCCTTTGGATTCGGAAGAGGCTGCAGCATTGTCTTTTTTACCCAACTTATCTTTTAAGCCATTTAGTTTTTGCCCATCTGTATGAGTAGCTGCAGCAACAAGCAGGCTCAACAGGATTAATTGTTTTTTCATGTTTTTAATTTTATGAGGTTTGTTTGTATTTAAAAATTTAGGATTACGTTACCGGTTATTTCATTTACATTTCCATCAGATCCGTCACTGCCTGGTGAGCCATTTTGTGAAATGGAAGCGCCTTTGCCTCCTTTACCACCGCTTCCTCCATTGTTTTGAACCTGTATGACGCAACCCAGTAAACCAGGCGAGGTTGTAATGGTTACGTCTCCTCCATTTCCTCCATTTCCTCCATTTCCACCATTTCCATTGCTGCTGCTTGACCCCGAGCATCCTGAGCCACCTCTTACATCAATGTTTATGGATACGCCTGGCTGTACTTTTAATTGGTGAAGTGTTTCACCGGTTACTGCATTTTTTATTTCAACAAGTATGAGGTTGTTTTTTGATGTTGCCAGTATATTCAAATTGCTTCCGCTGCCACCGCCCCATCCTGAACGTGCGTACATGGCTTGCCCACAACCATTTTCGCCACGGTATGTTATATTCACAGGTGTAGAGTAACTTAAGTTTATAAATGAAGTTGTTTGTACAGCAGGATTGAATTTATTTTTAGCAATAACCTGTATTTTGTCACCGGGAATGTTTTTGCATGATGATTCAACGGTCAGGAAATCATCACCTGGTTGTGCTCCAGTTACGGTTAAAATAAAGTCTTCGTAAGGTGTTTTACCGCCCAGTGAAGGCGTTTTGTATTCAATGCCCTTCGCATCAGTTGCTTTTATACCATAACTTACTTTTGTTTGAAGCCCTATTTCGGCTGATGGTGTGATCCACACAAAGTCAATTTTTTTTATGTCTTTATCCTTTAACGAATACACTAGTTTTTCTTTTTCTATAGCGGCATTTTTTTCAGTTACCAAATCGGTACGTGCCTTGCTTTGGTTGCCGAAAGTTTCTTTCAGGTAAGTGTTTAGTTTTCCGCTGGCCTCATCCAGGTTTTTGATTTTGATCTTTTCGCCATCATTGCTTAACACATATTTTATTTCGGCAGTAGCATCTTTCCAGTTGTAATAGTATAATATTCCGTCAAGAAAAGTAATGCGTGAAACACCATTTGAGTAATAAGCCGGATAGCCAGGTACGTCAACCTGGAATTTTTCTTCCACAACACCGGCACGCATAATTGTTATTTCATTGGCAGGAGATGCATGCTCAAACTTAACAGGCCACGGTTTGGATGCCGTTTCAACAAATTTATCGTTTGGTCTTTTTTCACTTGAGGTTACTTTTCCCACAATGAAATCACCCGGAGTGCATGACTTGATTTGATCTATTTGGCTTTGTGTAGCACCAGTTAGTGCAATCAGAAATGCCATATGAAATAAAGCTGTTTTAAACATTTTTAAAGAATATGGTGTAAAATTGCGCCTTAATCATGAATGGTAACGAGGCTAATTCATAAACGGTACTTTACATTTCACGAGCAGGAATATTGAACGAAATATGATAAATCAAAAATCCCCAAACCATAAGGCCTGGGGATTTGAATATTATTTGTAAAATAACTGTATTAGTATTTTATGAGCTTGCTTTTTTGAATGATTTCACCTGTCTCTTTCACTAGCTCAAGAACATAAACCCCGGCTGGCTGATTGGTAATGTCAATATTTTGCGCGTTTTCCTTTTTCATTACAATTTTTCCGCTTACATCAGTTAGGTTAACGGTGTAAGTGCCATTTATATATACCATGTTAGTTGCAGGATTTGGAAAAACAGTAATTGAATTTACTGCTGAAAATTCGGCTAGACCTACAGTTGCCGGATCAGCCTCATTGAATAAACTGTCAACTTCCTCCAGGGTAATTGCACGGTTATATATGCGTATGTCGTCAAGTGTACCATTAAAGTATCGGTCATTCGAAGGATCGCCTGAGGCTCCCAGCAATACTGGTTCTGTTGCAGAAAATGTACTGGCGAATCCTTTTGCAATTTTGTTCTCCAGTATGCCATTTACATATAATTTAAGGGAATCATCGGTATAAACGAGTACAAAATGGTACCATAAGCTGTTTGTTAATGCAGTTGTTGTAAAAAAGTATTTTTCAGTCAATGTTGAAAAATCTGTTGTAACTACGGCAACTTTGCTGTCGCTTGCGCTTAAGTAAATGGCTGCACCTTCAAAAAATGAACTTCCGGTGGCTGTGTTTTTAATTAAAAAAATCGGGTTATAATTGTATCCAGCTCCGCTGGTTGAAATACCGCTAACATTGGCCCATAGTGACACCGAGGCAACACTTTGTTTCAGTGTTGTACTTGAGCCAAGGTCAATGTTATTTGAAATTCCATCCAGGTAATACGCGTGATTGATATTTCCAAACCTGTCAGTAGTAAGCGTAGCGCCATTTACGGTTCCATTATTGCTTCCAACTTCATCGTTGGCATTTCCCCCGTTAAATGAATATTTAGCTACAAGGCCAGATGTAACTTGTGTATAGGAGAAATTAGCTAAAAAAATTGTTATGGTAATTAGTATGATTTTCTTCATAGGTAGTTGATTTTAAGTTTTAACAAAAGTATTGATGAAATCAGACCGACCTTAGCCGAATTTCATGAACAGTTGATTTGGGTTCACGAACTGTATGGAGTTAAGAGGTTGTTAAAGCAATTAAATCCCAACA
>DATGXI010000037.1:0-39627 GCA_035299065.1 Flavobacteriales bacterium | reverse complement strand
TCAGTTTTCCCCCGTCACTCGTGTTGCCCGAACCCTCTGCCTCATTCCCACAGCGGGTGGCGCCCAGCGAAAGCAAGGCAACAACCAATAAAACAACCGTACGCAGTTTCATAGTTTTGTTTTGGCCATTTTTACAATTTCATTGAATTCAGTCTTGCTTACCGGCATTACAGATAAACGCCCGTTGCGCAACATAATAAGCTCAGTTATTTTTTCATTGGCTTTAATTGCAGTTAACGTAACAGGTTCAACAAACTTTTTATACGGCTTGAGTTTTACCGACACCCATGCAGCATCATCCGTAGTAGGATCCGGAAAAAACTCTTTGCTAACTTCAGCTACGCCAACAACATCTTTGGTGGTTTGTGAATGGTAAAACAACACCAGGTCACCCTTTTTCATGGCTTTTAAATTATTCCGTGCCTGGTAATTGCGCACACCATCCCAGGTGCCTTCTTTTTCCTTTACCAAATGGTCCCATCCATACACGTCAGGTTCCGATTTAACCAACCAATAATTCATATCCTAGTGCAATATTTTAAACATTAATTCCTTCAATATCTCACCACCCGAAATGCCGGTTGTATCCAATCCCTTGGCCCTTAAATCGGCTTGCTCCAAATGCTGAAAAATTTTTACCAGCTTGGGCATGGGATAATTTTGTGCATACTTCAAAAAATCTTTGGCAATAAACGGGTGCATGCCCAGGGCCTCTCCTGCAGCTTTATCGTTTTTAGAAGGCAAACCGTGAATTTTTATAAGGCGTGTAAAAAACGTGTACAATGAGGGCAAAACCATCAAAACATTGTGCGTTTTTTCGTTCTTTCCAAAATAATCAACAATTTTATTGGCTTTTAAAATGTCTTTTGTTCCCAATGCATTCTGCAATTCAAATACGTTGTAGTCTTTGCTTATGCCAATGTTTTTTTGAATGTCTTCGGGTGTAATTTCCGCTCCTTCGGGCAATAAAATTTTTAGTTTTTCAATTTCATTGTTGATTTTTGAAAGATCATTTCCTAAAAATTCTGCAAGCAGGGCGGCACTTTTTTGTCCGATTTTTAATTTATGTGTTTTTACAAAACCTTCAATCCACTCACCCAGTTTATAATCCTTCACTTTGTCTGAAACAAAGTAAACCGAGTTTTTTTTAATGGCCTTCCCAAATTCTTTTCGCTCATCGGGTTTTTTGTATTTATGGCACAGGAATAAAATGGTAGTTGTTTGCGGGTTTTGAACGTAGGGCAATAACTCCTCAATCTTCTTTAACGACTGTGCTTCTTTTACAATCACCAATTGAAATTCTCCCATCATGGGAAATGCCTTGCATGTGCTTATTATTGTTTGCACATCGGTATCCAGCCCGTAAAACACATGAAAATTGAAATCCTTTTCGCTTTCGTCCAGTATTTTATTTTCGGCAAAATCGCTTATTTTATCAATGTAAAAAGGTTCCTCACCGCACAGGAAATATACCGGCCGGTAAATCTTCTTTTTTAAATTATCAATTATATTTTCGTGAGTCTCGGCCAACTAGTATTGTGTATTGAGATGTGAGTATTGAAATATGTTCATTTATTTTTTTTGTTTTTTTGCCGCCCCCTGCGGGCCGGGCTATCGCCTATAGCCCTCACTTCTTTCGGGGCTATTTGGCTCTATCCCTGGCGGAGCCTCCAGTATTGCGTCCAACGTCTAGTGTCTGGTAATTTAATCAAATCTCAAATGCTTAATGGACTTTCCGTTGTTCTTAATCTCGTTCAACGCATCAATTCCAATTTCTATGTGATCGCTTACAAAGCCACCCGTTACTTTTTTATCACTCTCTTCTGTCTTTACACCTTCAGGCACCATGGGCTGATCACTCACCAGCAACAAAGCTCCTGTTGGAATTTTATTTTTAAATCCTGCAGTAAAAATGGTGGCCGTTTCCATGTCAATGGCCATTACCCTTAATTTTCGCAGGTATTCTTTAAATTCATCATCATGCTCCCAAACCCTTCGGTTGGTTGTATACACCGTCCCCGTCCAATAATCTTTTTTATGCTCACGAATGGTGGTTGAAACCGCGCGCTGCAAACTAAATGCAGGTAATGCGGGAACCTCAGGCGGAAAATAATCGTTGCTGGTTCCCTCACCACGAATGGCAGCTATGGGTAAAATCCAGTCACCTAAATTATTTTTCTTTTTTAACCCGCCACATTTGCCCAAAAACAAAACCGCTATGGGTTGTACGGCTGACAGCAGGTCCATAATGGTTGCTGCATTTGCGCTTCCCATTCCAAAATTGATAATGGTTATGTCGTTCGCTGTACAATTGGGCATGCTTCGGTCCAAACCGTTAATAGGCGCATTGAATTTTTGGGAAAATAACTGTACGTAATTTCCAAAATTGGTCAGCAATATGTATTTGCTGAATCCTTCAATGGGCGTGCCCGTATAACGGGGCAACCAATTGTTCACTATTTCTTCTTTTGTCTTCACTGTTATTGGGTATTAATGCCTAAAATACAATAAAAACCCGTTGCAAAAAGTGCATAATTTAAACACCTTAAAATGGCTGTTTTCAGTATATTTGTACCATAGCATGAATGTTCCGTTAAATTTACCGCCTTATCCTTACCGCCTTTCCGAGGAAAAAGGCAAACAGTATATTTATGACGATTTTCGCAAAAAATGGGTGGTTTTTACTCCCGAGGAGTGGGTACGCCAGCATATTCTTCACTTTTTGGTCAATAAAAAAAAATACCTTCCGGGTCTTATTGCCATTGAACGCAAAGTAAAACACGCCACCGAACAACTTAACCGGTATGATGTGTTGTGTTATAATCAAACCGGTAACCCCTATTTGCTGGTTGAATGCAAAAATCCCGATGTTCCAATTACACATGATACCCTTATGCAAATGGCGCATTACAACATGAGCATAAAAGCAACCTACGTGGTGGTGAGTAACGGGCTTGAACATTATGCTGCCCGGGCCGACTTTAACCTTGGCGAACTGGTTTTTTTGGATGATTTCCCGGATTTCGCACAGCTTACCTAACCACATAGAACGCAAAGAACCACGCAGAGACAACAGAGGATTTCTCAAGGACCTCTGCTACAGCTCTGTTACCTCTGTGGGTAAATTATACTTAAATCCCCTCAAAAATCTGGCAAACCCATACCACTCCTTCCATAAAATTCCCTAAATTTATGCCTGTATGAAACATGTTTTTCTTGCCTCCTTCCTGTTCGCGTTTGTTTTTTCAGCCAATGCACAAAACCTTGTTTTCAAAAACCAGGTTGAAAATAAAAACATTGCCTCAACACAACCCGTTACCTATTTTGTTCGTGCCAATAAAACTGAACTCATCAATTACCTCAAAACAATTGGCGGTACGTATAAATACAGCATTAAAAATTACCACCACGTTACAATCCCTTTCAATAAAGTAAATGAACTTGCCCGTCAACCTTTTTTACAATCCATCAATCACCACATACAACACCCAACACCTTTGAACGACAGCATGCGCGTAAAAGCACGGGTTAACCAGGTACACAATGGCAATTATCCACTACCGCAAGGTTATACCGGCAACGGTGTTTTAATTGGATTTATTGATGACGGTGTTGACTTTAATCACCCCGATTTCCAGGACGCAAGCGGCAATACACGTGTACTTGCCATATGGGACCAAACCCAGGTTTTTGATGCAGTAAGAACGCCACCCGCCTATGGCTATGGACAAATTTGGGACAGTACCGATATCAATGCAGGCATTTGCACCAGTGTTGACAATAGTGGCCACGGCACAACCGTTGCTGGTACAGCCTGCGGTAACGGATTTTCAACCGGCACACATGCAGGTGCAGCGCCCAACAGCTGGGTGGTTATGGTAAAATCAAATTATAGTTTGCCCGATTGGCTGGGCTCAGTTGCCGATGCGGTTGATTACATGTATAAACTTGCCGACTCGTTAAACATGCCGTGTGTAGTTAACGCCAGCGTAGGTGATTATTACGGAACACATGACGGGCGCGATCCCGCAGCACAATACATTGACAGTTTAATACAAGCCAAACGCGGGCGCTTAATGGTTGCTGCATTGGGAAATTCAGGGCAACTGGCACCTTACCATTTGGAAACCTATGTTGGTGCCGATACCAGTTTTACCTGGTTTGAATACAATGCGCCCGGTGGTGGCGATGCGTTTCCATACGGCTCGGTGTATTTTGAAGTGTATTCCGACACAGCCGATTTTCAAAACGTGCAATTCAGCGTAGGTGCCGACCAGGTTAGCCCTGCCTATAAACACCGCGGCCAGGGCAATTTTAGGAATGCATTTGATTTTTTGGATTCAACCGTTACCGACACCATTTTAAGCCCTGCAGGAAATATTTTAGGCATTGTTGATTATTATGCCGAAGTGATTTATGGCGATGTACTCATGTTGCAGGTTCACATGAAACAACCCGACAGCAGCATGTACAACTGGCGTTTCTCCACAACCGGTTCAGGTCGTTTTGATGTGTGGAGTGGCGAATGGCTTGGCATTTCTGATATGGTAAACACAGGTGTGCCAACAGTTGCCACATTTCCCGACATCGTAAATTATGTTTCGCCTGACTCGGCAAAAACAATGGTGTCTTCCTTCCAGTGTTTATCAAGTGTTGTTACCGTGGCAAACTACAACAACATACAAAATTACATTGGGTATGATTTAAACCCGGTTGCATTGGGTGAACCTGAAGGGCAAATTGCATCAACCAGCAGCCGTGGGCCTACACGTGACAACCGCGAAAAACCTGATGTGGCTGCAACAGGAAATGTAACTTTCAGTCCTGGACCACTTCCCATTTTAGCATCCCTTATTTCACTTGCACCGCATAAATTATTGCCTGATGGTATGCACATGCGCAATGGCGGCACGTCCATGGCCTCGCCTGTAGTATCAGGAATTGGTGGTTTGTTACTGGAGCGTTGCCCGCAAATGCGATGGGATGAGTTTGGAAATTATATACGCACAAGCGCCTATACCGATTCGTTTACAGGCAGCGGGTGGAACATGGCCTACGGGTACGGAAAAGTAAATGCTTTTGGCGCCATTACACAAACCGTTTACAGCGTTAACGTAAGTGGCGACTCCGTTATATGCGAAGGAGATCCTGCTTTACTGACTGCCGCTGCAGGATTGCAAACCTATACTTGGTCAACAGGCTCGGCAACATCAAGCACATCATTTGATACGACTGAAACAATTTGGCTTACGGGTGTTGACATGGCAGGCTGTAAATCCGATACCAGCTTTATAAACGTTGTGGTAAATGCATTACCATCTGTTACCATAAGCCTTGACACCAATTGGTTCACGGCCGAATCGGTTTTGGGTATTTATTACCAATGGTATTTAAATGGCGGCCCAATTTCGGGGGCAACCAATTCAAGCTATTATCCATTGGTAAATGGCGATTATTGGGTCATGGTAACCGATGCAAATGGCTGTACCAGTTCATCAACCATGTTGCCTTATGGTGGTGCCTCAATAAATGAATTTGGAGATAACTGGTTAAGCGTTTATCCTAATCCGTTTACCAATATGCTGACCATTGACACAAAATTAAATTGCACGGTAACCATTCGCAACAGCATTGGCCAGGTTGTATTGGCAAATTCAATTGCTAAAACAATTTCAACAGGTGATTGGGAAACGGGCATTTACCATGTAACAGTTAGTTCACCCGAAAGCGTGCAAACATTTAAGCTGGTGAAATCGCGCTAAAAAAATGAAATTTGACAACTACACTTTATTTTTTGCCGTGTGCATTCTGTTTGTATGTTCATGTGGCACAACTGCAAAAAAAACTACAGAACGTACGGTAGCAAGAGATACTTCAACACCATCAAAAGGGCCGGCTCCGTATTCGCCATCCGCTAAAGAACTAAATACACTTTATGCTCAAGCCATTGCCGCTTACATCAAACAACTCCCCTCTACCGACAGGAAAAAAATGGACACCTTGTTTGTTGGCAAAAATCCCGACCTTCCAAAAAGCCTTGAATTGCCCTTGCACATTGAACATGTTCCACTCAAACTAATTGAAGACTGGGAGCATGCTACCGACAAACTTGCATACCGTAAATTATCCATATACATAAATTTAATTGGGGCATTCCTCGAACAGAGTGGTGATTTTATTTTTGTGACATTTTACATTAACAACGAAAAAAAGGCCTTACCACAACATAATTTCAATGTGCATTTTGGGCGTGACAGTATTCAAAAACAGTTTACGCTGGACAGTACCTGGTTTGATTATGTGTATCCAATGCGTAAAAAGCAATAATTTTCCCCCCATACATTAAAACTTTTATTGTTTAAATGTAAGATTCCTGTCATCCTTATCTATAATTTTAGCCCGCTTGACACAGGAAGAATTATACAGGCAAGGTCTCAAGGAATCATTGTACATGCTTGAAGCAGGTAAAAACCAACAGGATATACTTGCCTTTTTAACCCATGTTGCCGAAAAAGCCGCTGGTCCTGATACCGTTTCATCCATTTTACTGTTGGATAAAAGCGGATTGTTACGCAATGGCGCCTCGCCTCAATTACCGCTTGACTACATTAACGCCATTGACGGAATAAGGCCCGATCCAAACGTTGGCACCTGTGCCGCTGCAGCCGCAACCAGCCAGGTAATAATTACCGAAGATTTTACGGCCGACAATAAATGGGCTGAGCTCAAACACCTTCCCATTGCCCTGGGCTTTATAGGTGCATGGAGTTTGCCCATTAAAACTATTGAAGGAAAAGTACTGGGCACATTTGGTACCTACTTTCGTGAAAAAAGAATACCCACCGCCAATGAAATTCGCGGGGTTGAAGTTTTGGCCAATGCCGTTGCAATGGTTTTGAACCGTTCGCAAAATTGAATTGTTTCTTTTTTTTGTTTCCTTGTAAACAATCAAAAAAATCACCTCCCATACTTACCCTTATACACCAAAGGCGACAACCCTGTAACCTTTCTGAACACTTCCCGAAAGGCTTTCACATCGCTATAGCCCACTTCATACATCACTTCATTTACGGTTTTACGTGTGTTCTCCAGTGTTTTTTTAGCCTGCTCCATTTTCACACGCTGTGCATATTCAGCCGGTGTATTGCCCGTTGCTTTGATGAACCGCCTGTCAAAATTACGCCTCCCAACCATGAATTTTGCCGATAAGTGTTCAACGGATATTTTTTCGTGCAGGTTTTTTTCAATATACACCTGAGCTTTTTTGATTACTTCATCGTCATGCGTTTTTTGCCCGTTAAACACAATAAAATCCGACTGGCTTTCGCGGTCCATTTCTATTTGAAAAACCTTGGCACACATAACCGCAGTTTGCCGGTCATACTTTTTTTCAATTAAATAAAGCAGGAGGTTTAAAAAAGAATACGCTCCTCCATTGGTGTAAATCCCATTTTCATCGGTAATGAGCTTATCGGGTTGTAAATTTACGTCTGGAAACATGTGCCTGAACGTGTCAGCTGCCGACCAATGCGTGGAACATTTTTTACCTTCCAGTAAACCAGTTGCAGCCAACAGGAATGCTCCGGTGCAAATACTGGCCACTTCCGCTCCACCTTTGTATTGTTGCGCAATCCAGGCAATCAATTCTTTGTTTTTTTTAAGGGCTTCGCTTATATTGTGGTTCAACGATGGAATCACAATCAAATCGGTCTTTGAAATGGCCGAAACAACTGTATGTGGTTTTGCGCTGAACAACCCATCGTAAAAATCAACTTTTTTGGAAAGGCCGGCCAGCTCAATTTTAAAAACTGGTTTTTGCCCGTTTTTTTTGTGGTAGTCATTGGCCCGTGTAAATAATTTATACGTGCCCACAATGCTGCTCAGGTTATTTTCTCCTGCGGGAACTAGAATGGTTAAATGCTTCATGTGTTTTAAACGCTTACAAAGATAATAAAATCGTTTGTCTAAATCAACCCTTTATATTGTCTATTTTACACCCTTTTAGTAGCCATTTCAGACCATACATTTGTGTCTGTAAATATAACGCCATGCAAACAGAAACCATACATGCAGCTACAGCTACCATGATTAAAATGACATTCGACAGGTGGAATACCCAACTCGATAATTTTGACAAAGCCTTAAACAGTTTTACCGATGAGCAATTGAAAAAAGAAATTGCCCCGGGAAAAAACACCGGTATTTACCTGTTAGGCCATTTGATTGCTGTACACGATCACATGCTGCCATTAATCGGCATAAGCGAAAAAAAGTACCCTGAACTAACCAAACCGTTTTTAGAATTGCCCGATAAATCAGGAGCAGATTTTCCATCAGCACAGGCATTGCGTGAATTGTGGAAGAACCAAAAAGCACACTTGCATGAGGTGTTCAACCAGTTAACACCTGAACAATGGTTTAAAAAACACACCGCTGCTTCAGATGAGGATTTTGTAAAAGAGCCACACCGCAACAAACTCAACATCATTGTAACACGTACCAGTCACCTTTCCTACCACCTTGGACAATTTATCCTTTTAAAGTAAACTTAACATCCATGCAAGCAAACGATTTTACAACTGAAATTGAGGTCAGCAAAACTCCGCAGGAGGTGTTTAACGCCATCAATAACGTACGGGGGTGGTGGTCAGAACAGGTTGAAGGCAGCACAACGCAACTCAACAATGTATTTACCTATCAGTACAAAGACGTGCACCTGTGTAAAATTCAATTGACCGAAGTAATTCCCTATAAAAAAGTGGGATGGCATGTAGTCAATAACCATTTTAATTTTATACAGAATAATAACGAGTGGGTAAACACACATATTGTTTTTGAGATCACTGAAAAAGATGGAAAAACACATGTGCGTTTTACGCACCAGGGACTTGTTCCCGCATATGAATGTTACCGAGTATGTGTTGATGCGTGGACCAGTTATATACAAGGGAGTTTAAAAAGCCTGGTTGAAACCGGTAAAGGCAAACCCAATTCCCGTGAACAAGGACTGAATACCGAATTAATTGAAAAGTGGAACCTTCCAAAAAAATAAACCATGGGCCAAAAAGATTTTACCATTACCTTTCTAACAGGCAAATCACCCGAACACGTTTACAATGCCATCAACAAAGTACCTGAATGGTGGTGTGAGGTGTTTGAAGGAGATTCGGCAAAACTGAACAAAGAATTCTCCGTTACATTTAACGACCTGCATTATTCAAAACACAAATTGGTTGAACTGGTTCCCAATAAAACCATTGTATGGTTGGTGACCGACAGTAACCTTTCCTTCCTCAAAAACAAAACCGAATGGAACGGCACCAAAAACAGGTTCGACATTTCAACTGAAAACGGTAAAACCATTGTGCTTTTTACACATGAAGGGTTAACCCCCGAAATTGAATGTTTCAATGCGTGTTCAGGTGGTTGGAATCGTTTTATCAATCAAAGCCTGGTGCCGTTTATTGAATCAGGAAATGCCAACCCGCATAAAAAGGGCGCTGAGTTATGATTGCTTGTAAATTTGCAAAATTTGCGTACCACAAACACTTTATTTGCTGAGGCCCCTAATCGCCAAATCCCGTGACTTCACTTACACCGATGTCAACCTTCTCACCATCTCCACCCTCGAATCAATCCTCCCAATACTAAAATTCTTCTTCGACAATTTTTCCTGTGCGCGGTCCATGCTTTTCGTGATCATTTTATGCTCAACCGGTTCGTCATCCTTCAAGCCCAAACTGCGCATTAATTTTTGAATGCGCTCGGCACCAAATAAAACCAAAGTCGGATCGTCAAGACCATTGTAAAATGTAAGAGTGGGTTTTGTATAACCGGCATTGGTCAATTCGTCCAGTAACTGTTGCTCGGTATTTATATCGGGATACGTTTCTGCAACAATCACATCCACATTATCCCATCCGCCTATGCCTGCCTGGCGTATTTGCGCAGGAAAAAAAGCATTTACCCAACTAACATTGGTTGCATTGGTCACAGCCACTTCAAACTCAGCTTTAGTTTCTTTGAAAAAATAAATAATGATCAGTTGGCGTTGCAATTGCCCCGACTCAACACAATGCCGTATAATGGCCCTGTTGGCGGCTTTGCGGTCAATGTAAACACGATCGGTTTTTTGTAATCCTGTACGTTTGGCGCGATCATTTTTTGAACCAAATAAACGTGATAAAAATCCCATGGCTAGCGATGATTGACAATGAATTTGGAACTGAACACAAAATTATTTTTTACGTAGGATGCAACGTAAAGCCCGTTGGCAAGTGCGCTCACATCAAATTTATTTCCGTTAACTGGCAAATAAATCTGCCTGCCTTCACTCGTAAAAAATTTCATGCATGTAAAATCAATGTCTTTTGAAAAATGCGTAAAACCAATAAAATCATCAGCCGGATCAGGATAAACGGTAAACATTGTTTCAGCATATTCATCCATACCCAAACACAGGTCCACCACAAATGAATCAGCCGATGTTGTTACACACGAATCAGCAAATGCATAGGTATACGTAATGGTTACCTGTCCTGTTGAAACAGCACCGGGGTCAAATGTATTGCCGGTTACGCCTGGCCCGCTATATGTTCCTCCATAAGGAATTCCACCTGACAAGGTAATTACGCCTGACGACTGGCAAATGGTATCGGCAACAGGTAAATTTAACGCAGTATAAGGCGAGCAAAAATCAAAACGGGCCACTGACGGATGGTATACTCCCGCTGTACTAAAACTGGTAAAATCACCATACACAACCAAACCGTTTGGTGTGGTAAGCAAACCCAAAACCATTACATCTACTGTAGGATCCCAGGCGGTGAGTGTTAAACTATCGGCATCAAGGCTGCAAAGATTCCATCGCGCAACAGAATCATAGCTTGTAAAATATCCTCCCAATACAATCAACGAATCAACCCGCTCAATGGCCAATACTGAGTAGGCTGAATAATTTGGCGTCATGAGCACACCGGTTACAGTGTCAACTGCACAAAATCCATAACAGGTAATTGAATTGACTGCTGTAAAAATACCGCCTATCAACATTTTGTCATTGTATTTTTTAATTGAATATCCAACCCCTGTTGGACCCAAACCAGGAGCCCAGGGCTGAACACTACCAAGGTCGGCACTTACTTTTGCACAACCTGCACGCGGCTGCCCCATGAATTGCGTCATGGTTCCCGTAAAATAATATGCATTGCCAAAGAACTCCACATCATAAACCTGCCCTCCCGAAACGGTGAACGGGTCAAACGGTTTAAGTGAAACTGCAACAGGATCCCACACGGCAAAATAACTTCGGGGCGTTGTGGCTATATTGGTAAAATAACCTGCAATAAAAATAAGGTTGTTTATTTTTTCAAGGTAGGTAACATCCCCATTGGGATACATATGGGTGTGTATGTACGCTGTATCGCGTTTTATGCCTGCGAGGTAGGGTTCTGACACACCGCATATTTGCGTAAAATTTCCACCAACATAAACCACATCGTTGTAAACGGTTATAGAGGTAACATTCGCATTTGGTTCAGGTTTCCAGTCAAGCACCTGGCCGGTTGAAGCGTTTACGGCTACAATGTTTTTAATGTGCGGACCTATATAATACAAATCACCCGCAACCAACATGCGTTCGTTATGCAGTAACAAATCAAATACATTTCCAGAATACGACTTGAATTCAGTAAGCGCGCCTGAAAGTGTATCGGTTTCGGCAAGGCGGTAACGCTCGGTATAATTTACCTGGTCAAACTGTCCGCCAATGTAAACACGATTGTTTGCTACCAATAACGCATGCACATAATTATTGGGAAATGGATTCCATGGCAAAACTGCTCCTGACGATTTTACAATAGCACCGGCATATTGCCGTGGTGTTGAATTTACTGAGGTGAACATACCACCAAGGTACAGCTTGCCGTACTTTAATTGCATGGTATTTACCATACCGTTTAATACAGGTGAAAACGATGTGGCAACTCCCGTTGTAAGGTTTAGCTCCGCCAGGTAAGGATGAAGTGCACCACCAATGTTTGCAAACATGCCGCCAACCAGGCAAGTTGTACCTGTTGAGGGAATAATACAGTTTACTGTACCATCCGGGTTAGGGTTCCAGGTGCTTAAGGTAAGTGAAGGTAAATCAAAAGCTGCTAAAAAATTGCGCAGGTTTACGGTATCAAAAGCGGTAAACGAGCCGTGCACCATTAATTTATTTCCAATTACACGCATGCCATATACATCGCCATCAGGAATGGGATCAAATGAAACCAGGGAGTCCTGGCTAATCCAGTAAGCAGCCATATTGTGGCGGGTATAACCATTAACGGTTGTAAATGTTCCTGCAAAAAAAACTGTATCGCCATAAACGGCCACCGCATTCACAGGTCCATCAATTGATAATTTAAATAAAGTAACCTGGTTGTTTGAATCAACCTGTGCCAATGAGGTGCGCAGCGAATCGCCAATCCAGTTAAACATACCGCCAATAAAAATTGATTTATCGGGGCCTTCTGTCAAACATTTTGCATCAAAACAGGAGGGGAAACTCCGTATAAAATGCTTACCAGTAAAATCGTATTGTGCACATTGGGTAATTAGCGGATCATAGGTGTTAAATGTACCGCCCATGTACAAAACATTGTATGCCGAATCATAATAGCTGCATTGCACATAACCGGCAGGCTCCGTGCGTTTAATAATGGTATCGGGCCCAATGGCAAGCTGTGCATTTAAAAAATGACAAAGGCTTAAAATAAAAAAAATGGAGGTACTTATTTTTTTCATTGAACGGTTAGATAACAGGTTGACAACAAATTTAGTGAAAATCATAAACCAGGAAAAAAAGGATACAAATTACCTACCCGATTTTAACTTTTTCTTTTTTTGGGAGTGAGGCCACAACCAATTCATATGAATCGTCAATCCATTCCCTGAGCAGCTTTTGATTTACACGGCCAACTTCAACAGTGTTCCAGTGTTTTTTATTCATGTGCCAACCGGGTTTTACGCCTTCGTATTTTTCCCTTAATTCAATGGCCTTTTCGGGATCGCATTTCAAATTTATACCTGTAAACTCATCAACATTTGCGAGAGCAAACATTTTACCAGCAACTTTAAATACAATGGTGGAATTGTCGAATGGAAATTCTTCGGTAACTCCCTTCTTTTTCAAACAATATTCGCGAAACTCTTCAACATTCATAACAACCAATGGTTTTTTCTACGCATATGCAACAGTTACCGCATGTTCATGGTTTCACCCATAACAATGACGATGCGTATGTGTGGTTAAAAAAAATTCCTACTTCAGGTATTTCATAATGTCACCCAAATCAAAACTTGAATCGTTCGGGTCATTTGTTTTGGAAACAAATTTCTGCATTATACCGGGCAACATTTTCCCTACCATGTCACCGGCAATTTTGTTGTCAACACCAAAATTTTTCATTAAGTCGCCAACAACATTTCCTTCAACCATTTTTGTTAATGATGACGTGTCGCCTCCGCTGAACATGGACGCCAGGTCAGAGCCGCTACCTGCCGACTTTTGCTGCTTTTTCAATGAATTAATGATTGAGTTGGCGGTCTCTTTCATGGCATCATTGTTCTTTTCATTGGGGATAGATTTATTGTTCACAATGGCATCGCCAGCGTGTTCTTCAACGAGTTTAAGTAATTGGTCAAACATAAATATGAAATTGAGACATGGGATGTAATATAGGGAACTTAGATTTTATTTGAAATACAACCACTTCGCACACTTTCCGGATCACACCCGCACCAACTGTAAACTGAAAACTATAAAACTGTAAAGGGCTTATACGTCCAGTCTCTCCACAAACTTCCTGAAACGCGAAAATAAACTTTTCTTTTTTCGGCAACGTTTGATATGTTTTTTCAAATCTTCCAGGATATTGTCATTCAAACAATAGCTGATGGCTTTGCGGTAATGCCTGATGGCTTTGCGGTATTCGCCACGCAATTCATACAATGAACCAAATTCATCGTAAATACCACAACGGTTAATTGTTTCAATTTTTTCAGCTTTCTTCAACAACTCTTCCATTTCGTTTAAGCGATACAAATCGCGCAACAAAAACGCATAGTTCAAATAAGTTGCCGGATAGTCAGGTTCAAAGTTAATAGCGAGTTTGTAATGGCGTTCTGCCAATTTATAATCCTGGTACTTGGTTTTATACAACCAACCCAAATGATTATGAGCACGTCCAAACGAAGGCTCCTCTTGCAGAATTTCAGTAAGCAGCCTCTTACCTTCACGGTGATTTCCTTCATCAAAAGCCTTTTCAGCTTCGAGGAATAAATCTTCAATTTCACTGGTTTTATACATACGCTATTGACTGTAACTAATTAAAAAGTTGCCATGTTTAGCCTAAAAATAACATATTTTTGTATACGAAAAAAGGCATTTAGATGAGATATTAAATGCCGGCTGTAAATGAACACTATTCTTTGCTTAGAGACCAGCGGCTTAGGCTGCAGTGTTGCCGTATCACAAAACGGTGATTGCAAGGCATTTAAACATGTTCTTGACCAACAATACCGCCATGCCGAAGTATTGCATACCCTTGTCAGTGACGTTTTAGCTGATTTATTGCTGGACCTTAAAAATGTGAATGCCATTGCCGTAAGTAAGGGACCGGGATCCTACACAGGACTTCGCGTGGGTGTTTCGGCAGCTAAAGGCTTTTGTTACACGCTGGACATTCCACTTATTGCCGTAAATACATTGCAGTTAATTGCCAGTGAGGCTAAAAAATCAACTAGGCAACAGGGGAACTTCCTGGCCATGATTGATGCACGAAGGGACGAGGTTTTTATGCAGGAGTTTGATACAGACTTAAACCCTCTTTGTGAACCAAAATCTGTTATCCTTGCTGACTATACGCCACCAACAGGCTTAAACATTTTTTGTGGAGATGGTGCTCAAAAAGCCGAAGCGCGTTTTAAGAACGATCTCAATATTTTTTTACCCGATGTTCGCCCCCTTGCTTCCACCATGTGTAAACCTGCTTTTGATTTATTTGAGAAAAAACAACTTGAAAACGTGGCTTATTTTGAGCCGTTTTACTTGAAGGAGTTTTATACGGGGAAATAGTTTGTCAGTTTACAGTTCATAGTTTATAGTTTATAGTTTTTTTAGTTCAGCGTTTTCAGTTGGAGAACTTCACAAAAGGGTTTTTAAACACTCAAGAAAAAATCAACCGCAAAGCGCGCAAATATACTACCAAGGCCCGGCAGATTGCCTCGCCAACCTCGATTAGTGAATTAAAATAAATTATATTGTTGGCTCGCAATTCAGAGGCGCTTACTTTGCGTTCTCTGCGAAATTCGCTGCGTTCTCTGCGGTAAAATCTCTGGTATCTCTGTAATTAAACGAACCAACTATTTTGCAAAGCTAAGTATTAGCGTGTTTTCCTAATCATTGCGAACTTTGCGCGAGCCTCTGCCTTCTCTGCGGTAAAAATCTCTGGTATCTCTGTGGTTAAATAAACCAACTATTTTGCGAAGCCAAGTATAGCTGTATTCTCCAGTAACTGTTCTGCAAACTTTTTTCCATTGGTCAAAAGCATATTTTCATCGGTAATACCGTTTGCCTTTCCAACCGTAACAAGTGCATTGGCCAGCGAGGTTTGGTTTTGCGACAAATACGTAAACACCTGAACAATAAAAGGCGACATCTCGTAAAAATTTACCGAAAAAGTTTCGCGGTGGCGATAGCTCAACACGTAGTAGGTACCTTTTTGCGATTCAAATTCCTGGTAATTTTCCTTATGAAGCGGGTAACTTAACTGCACAATTTTGTGATCAGGATTCACCACTATTTCATCGTTCAGTATATTACCGGTTGATTTAAATTCTTTGTGTGGCTTATCGGGGCTTTGGTAAATCTCAATCTCCAACCATTCAAAATACAGGAGCTCCAATAAGTAAGGGCGGCCAATTTTTGTATGGTAATCGTCTTCCTCAACAAACTCAACCAATTCAAAAGGCATGCGCCATAGTTGTGTACTTTGGCAATTGTGTTTGCTAAAAAATGCATTCACCATATCCATCCATTCCACATCGTTCATCATGGAACGGGTAATGGGATACGCATCAGCCAGTGTGTCTTCAATAATATTAAAAACAAGCCTGCGGTAATTGTGAAGACGATCGGGTTTTGATCCTTCAATCACATCGTTAAATTGAGGCGTACGGCAATACGCAGCCATTTTACTTTGTATTGCTTTGGTTTCAGGCTTCAACACGTGCATATTGCTCTTTCCATTGTTTATCAGCTATACCTTGTAATTTTTTTACCTCGTCAAAAACTTCCTGCAACACTTCCGGAAAATTAAAATCGCGCTCCAATAACACCGGCACTGGTTTTACTTTATCAATTGTCCATTCAAACAATTCAAAAACGGGATCAATAATGGCCGCACCGTGTGTGTCAATGATCAAATCGGGGGCTACTTTATCATGACCTGCCATGTGTATGTAGGCCACTTTATCCAACGGTAATTTTTTTATGAATTCCTTTGCATCGTACCCGTGGTTAAATGAATTTACGTATACATTGTTTACGTCAAGCAGCATGTTGCAACCTGATTCGCGCACAATGGCATTGATAAATGTTGCTTCATCCATTTCAGCACCAATTGGTGTGTAATAAGAAACATTTTCCAATGCAATTTTACGTTCTAAAAAATCCTGTACGGTTTTAATGCGTTCAACAATGTGTTTTACCGCATCTTCGCGAAATGGAATAGGCAATAAATCATACAAATGCGCATTGTCACATTTGCTGTAACTTAAATGTTCAGAGTAAAGTTGAACGGGAATTTCTTTGAAAAACTTTTTTAAATGCCCCAGAAATTCAAAGTCCAGGGGATCGGGACTTCCAATGGAGAGCGAAAGTCCGTGTGTTGTAATTGGATATTTTTCGGCAACTTTATGAAGTTGTTTTTTCCAATAGCCGCCAATGTTCATCCAGTTTTCGGGAGCAAATTCAACAAAACGCGGTTTGTCCTTTCCTTCAAGTGAAAGAATTTGATCAGCTATTTCGCGTCTGAATCCGAGTCCTACTCCGTTTACCATTTTATTCCGGTTAAAAAAACCGGGTCCTTGCGGGGTACCCGGTTTTTTTATATAGATGGAAAATCTTAGTTTGCTTTAGGTTTTTCGCCACACTTACCTTCTTTGCCTTTTTCGCCACACTTAGCTTCTTTACCTTTTTCACCACATTTGCCTTCTTTACCTTTTTCGCCACATTTAGCTTCTTTGCCTTTTGTAGTTTTGGTTCCTTTGGTTGAGCCTTTTTTTGCTTTCTCACCGCATTTACCTTCTTTACCTTTTTCACCACATTTGGCTTCTTTGCCTTTTTCGCCACATTTAGCTTCCTTGGCTTTACCGCAAGTAGCTTCAATGTTCATGTTTGATGATTCGTTGTTCATAAAGCTAAGCGCGTTCAACGACATTAACTCAGAACGCAGTGTAGAACCGTTTCCAAGATCATTTAAGCTGAACAATTCATTTGCATTAGCTGTACCCGCATTTCCTAAAGCAGTAATTACAAGCGCACCGGCTGCAATACCTTTGATTTTTTTGTTTTCCATGATTTTTGTTTTATTTTATTTGATCAATTTACGAAGAATACTTGTTAACGGATTTACCCCGCTAAAAAAAATTACTGGATCTGTCCAAATACATACATTTCTTCCATGGTAGGTACTTCGCTACCCCCTTTTTTCTCCATCGTTATGGCAAAAGCCTGTGGATTTTCAACCGTATTCATTTTCATGAATCCACTTAGAACGCTATCGGTCGGAATCATTCCTATACTCACCGGTTTATTGTCAACCATGGCCCACAGCTGGTATTGCTTGTCGGGATCAACATCTGGCAAATTCTGTACCGCAATTACGGTTTCTTTGCTTTCCTTGTTCCAACACACAATGGCCAACGATGATTTTGACTTGGTTTCAATGCCTTTTAAAAAAACAGTTTTAAAATCGGGGCTCCTGAACATGGCTATTTCCCCATTTTTACCGGCCATTTCCTCGCGCAGGCTTGCAATCATGTAGTTGTTCTTATCATTTTGTGCCTCTTGGGCCCTAAGGTTTTTTTCAAGGTCAACAACCTGTGACGCCTGGTAAAAATACAAGGCAATCATTGAAACAGCCATAACCACGCAGGCCGCAGCCAATAAACGGTTAAATGACTGGTAGGTGTTGGTACTTGTTTTTAGGGGAACAACTTTTGGTTGAGCCGCAGATCCAGGTGCGTCTTTTGGAAGTGCTGAAAATATTTTATTTTTTAAGCTGGCAGGCGGATCAATTTTGTGTGAAAAAGCCATTTTTTCAAGCGAAACGGCAATCACATCCAGTTCCTTTTTTATTTCAGGATAGATGTGTGACATACATTCCACTTCTTTACGTTCCTGTTCAGAAACTGTACCAAGCAGATAACTTTCAAGTATACCGGACGCTATGTATTCATTTACATCCACTACTTGTCAAAATATTTACGTAACTGAATAAGGGCTGCACGCGCACGCGTTTTTACTGTTCCAAGCGGCATATTCAATTCCTCAGCTAGCTCTTCCTGGGTATATCCTTTATAAAATGCCATCTCAATCATTTGCCGGTGCTCAGGCTTTAGATTATCCACTAGTTCCTTTATAAGCACATGGTCTTCGCTTGTTGATGCGCTGGCCTGCTTATTTACCAAACCTACGCTCTTATCAATGTCCTGGATTTTTTGCTTCATGTTTTTTGAACGAAGCATATCAATTGCGTGATTGCGGCAAATATTTAACATCCAGGTAAACAATGTTCCCTTGGACTTGTCATATGAATCAATGTTCTTCCAGATTTTAACAAAAGATTCCTGCAAGGCATCCTGTGCCAATTCCTCTTTTATAAGCATGCGCTGCAGCACGCCATAAAGAGCGCCTGAATAATTATCGTATAATTTGCTAAAAGCCGACTCCTTGCGTTGTTTTAGCTCTTGAACAAACTGTTCGTCAATATGTTGCGGGGTCTGATTCAACTAAACCCGGTAAATCAACTCAACCGGATGTGTTAAACATACGAAAAAAAAGATTTTGGAGATTGGTTTTTATTCAACAAGAAACCAATTATTCAATAATTCCTTTCGGTTGTATTGCATGCGTTTTCCAGTACCAACATCGGTTACCTTTTTTCCGGCAAATTCCACAATGGCCTGCCCTGCTGCCGTGTCCCACTCCATAGTAGGTGCATAACGAGGATAAAAATCGGCAATACTCTCGGCAACCATGCAAAATTTTAAGGAACTTCCTTTTGATACCAAGTCAACATTCCCAAATTGATTCCTCTTTTCGGCAATGTATTGCTCGGTTTCAGGACTCATGTGTGACCTGCTTGCAACAATACGGCAAACATCTTTTTGTGGCGATGGTAAAAGTTTTTTAGCCAGGTGTAATGAAGAAGTAAGATCATTGTTGCCAAGGCTGCATTTAAACGTGCCTTTTGACGATGCAAAATATAATTCGCGCGTTACGGGAACATAAATTACACCAATAACAGGGAATGTGTTTTCAATTAAGGCAATATTTACAGTGAATTCACCATTGCGTTTAATGAATTCTTTTGTTCCGTCAAGCGGATCTACAATCCACAATTGTTTCCAGTCCTTTCGCTCCTCATAGGGAATATTTTTTCCCTCTTCGCTTAATACCGGGATGGGCGATTTGCCCAGGAACTCCATAATAGCTTCGTGCGCATTTTTATCGGCCAGTGTTAATGGCGATTTATCTTCCTTATACTCTACGGTAAATGTTGAATTGTAAACGTCCATTATTTTTTCGCCACCGGCAACAGCGGCTTTAATGGCTAATAATAAATCAGGTTGGTCAGAAAAGTCCATACAATAAAGATAATGCTGTTACAACAGTTAAGGTATATAAAAGTGTAATTATCCACCCAAACCGTAAATAATCTTTGAATTTATATCCTCCGGGACCATACACCATTAAGTTGGTTTGATAACCATATGGAGTTAAAAATTCGGCTGAGCCCGCAAAAGCAATGGCCAGGAAAAAAGGTGTCATATCGGTAACACCCATTGTTTGCAAAACTTTAACGGTTACCGGGAACATGATGGCAATAGCCGCTTTATTTGTTATAAGAACACCAAGAATATTTGTGACCATATACACGGCTAACAGAAGCAGCACTTTTGAATCAACCAGGGCTGCTACATTGTTTACACCCGCAGCAATTTCCTGATCAAGGCCCGAATTTGAAATGGATTTACCAAGCCCAAGGGCAAGGGCCATAACAAAATACAAATCAACATCAATGCTTTTGCTTAGCTCATTGTATTTGACAATATTTAAAATAACAATTAGGCAAATAAGCAGCAATAAACCCTGGAAGAGAGGTAATATTGCCAATGCTGACAATATAAAAACAGCAATGACTCCTAAAAGCAAGGTTGCACTTTTAAACGGATTAAAATTGGTTATTTCATGAACCTTTGACACAGGATAAATATCATGTGAACTTTCTGCGCGTTCTTCAAAGTCGTTTCCTGCAATTACAAGCAATAAATCTCCGGATTGAATATGAATGTCACCAATTTTTCCTTTTATACGTTCTTCGCCCCTGTTTACAGCAATAATTGATCCGTCAAAACGTGCGCGAAAATTAAGCTCCTTAACCGTTTTTCCAATTAGCGATGAATCGGGCGAAACTATACATTCCACAACATTGGATTTTTCTGCGCCTGATGGCTGGGCTACTTCAGGCAGTTCAAGGCCGTTATTTGCTTTAAGTAAATCCATGAGTGTTGAGGAATCCCCGGCAAATATTAATACATCGTTTTCATGCACCTTTTCTTCTGAACTAACCGCAGTAATAATTTGTTTCCCCCTAATAATTTCAACAAGAAAAAGACCTTTCAAATTTCTTAACCCGGCCTCTTCAATTGTTTTTCCAACAATGATAGACCCTGAGGTAACCACAAGCTCTGATAAATAATCCCGTTTCGCATCCTTGTAACTCTGAATCGGGCTTTTGCGGTCAGGTAATAGCTTATTGGCAAAAAGTGCAACGTATACAACAGCAACCACAGCAACTACAATTCCTGTTATGGTGAAATCAAACATGGCCAAAGGCTTGTAACCTGCCTCCTGTATAAAACCATTTACAATGATATTGGTTGATGTTCCTACCAGGGTAAGGGTACCACCAATTATAGTAGCGTAGGAAAGCGGAATCAATACTTTTGAAGGCGAAACGTTATTTCTTTCGGCCCAATTGTTTACATACGGAAGTAACATGGCTACAAGCGGAGTATTGTTAATGAACCCTGAAACAGTAGTTACGCCAGGCACCATTCGCCAGTAAAACGATTTTAACGACAAGCCATCCTTAAAAATTCTGGAAAATGCTACTTCAATTACATTGGTGCTTTTTATAACACCGCTGACAATTATAAGCAACAACACCACCATGATTTGCTCATTGGCAAAACCTGCAAGTACATCATTACTTTTATTGACACCGCCTATTAATAAAATAATATTGGCCAATAAAAATGCAACAACGGGCCGCAAATAATCCATGTAAAGCACAACCATAAGCAATGCAACAACAAAAATAACCAGGGTTTGTTCCATAGGTGAGCAAATATACCATTAATCTATACTAAATTGGTAGGGTTTTACACTGCTTTAACCTGGATAGGTGAGCCGAAACACCAGTAGCACCCTTTAATACCCTGAACCTGAGCCACCAATATTCTCAATGGGGTGCCAGGTTGTTTTTGTTTCCTGTAAATCCTGAATGAAATAGGGCCCTTGTGATTCAAGCGAAAACCAATCGTTTTTATAATGAAAAACCCGTTTCAGGTTGGCGGTTGCTTTTTCTTCGGTAAACTTTATATCCTCATTCGAAAAGTCTTCGCATACAATGGCGTTTACATCCAAATGGGTAGCAAAGTGTTCAAGTAACTCTTTTTTATACCCCGTAAGAATATTGATTACACCTCCCGGCAAATCAGATGTTGCAAGCACTTCGCCCAATGTTACAGCAGGCAATGGATTTGTTTCAGCAGCCAATACTATAACCGAATTACCGCCTGCAATGGCCGGCATAACCATAGAGATTAATCCCAACAGGCCAGTTGAATTACCGCAAACAATTACCACCACGCCCATTGGTTCGGGCACCGAAAAATTAAAATGTGAACTTGCTACCGGATTCACGGTTCCAAAAACCTGCTGGTATTTATCACACCAGCCTGCGTAATATACGGTACGATCAATGGCCAACTCAACTTCTTTTTTGGCTTCAGCGTGCGTTAGTCCACCATACGTTAGTTCTTCCACAAACTGTGCCTTACGCCCTTCAAGCATTTCGCCAATGCGGTAAAGGATTTGTGAGCGGTTAAACGCTGCCCGTGTTGACCATCCGCCAAACGCCCCACGCGCTGCAAGTACGGCATCCCGAAAATCTTTGCGCGAGCATTGACAAACATTGGCAACGGCTTTTCCGTTTGAATCGTTAAACAAAAATGTACGTCCACTTTCAGTTCGTGGAAATTTACCACCTACGTAAATTTTGTATGTTTTTAATATTTCTATTCGTTCCATAACCTTTATTTATTAACCACAGAGGAACCAGAGAAATCCAGAGTTCCCTGAGCACAGTCATTTAAAATTAATCTTCGATTCTTTATTCAAAAACCTCTTTATACCTTTTGTTAATTGCTCAACATTAAAATTTATTAGTAATCCAATATCACAACCTGATAATTTTAAATAGGTTAAAACCTGGGCTGTATGAACATCGTTTAATGCTTCCACAGCTTTTATTTCTACAATTACTTTTTCGGCAACAATTATATCAGGCCTATAACCAATTTCCATTTTTATTTCTTTATAAACCAGCGGCATTGGGTGTTGCCTTTTAAACTCAAGACCCGACTGAGCCAATTCGTAACAAATACATTCTTCGTAGCTACTTTCCAATAGACCGGCTCCAAGTTCTTTGTGAACTTTAATCGCACAACCTATAATTTCTTTTGTTATTTTATTGATTTCCGAACTTTCCATATTCTCTGTTAACTTTGTGCAAACCTCTGCTATCTCTGTGGTTAAATCTTAAGGTAAGCCCCCAACCCATGCAACCCGCCTTCACGGCCATAGCCACTTTCCTTATATCCACCAAAAGGCGAAGTAGGATCAAACTTATTATACGTATTTGCCCAAATCACACCAGCCCTTAATTTACTTGTCATGTTAAAAATCTTTGATCCCTTGTCGGTCCACACACCCGCTGACAAGCCATACGGAATGTTATTTGCTTTTTCAAGTACCTCGGCTTCGGTTCTGAATGTTTGCACCGCCAACACCGGCCCAAAAATTTCCTCCTGGGCAATTTTATGCGATTGCGAAACATTTAAAAACAAGGTTGGCGCACACCAAAATCCTTTTGAAGGCAACTCACAGGCAGGCTGAAACATTTCAGCTTTTTCCTTTATGCCCGAATTAATGTACGATTTAATGGTAGTTAATTGCGCTTTAGAATTGATTGCACCCACATCGGTATTTTTATCCAGCGGGTCACCTACGCGCAGCGATTTCATGCGGTGCTTGAGTTTACGTATCACTTCATCGTACACACTTTCCTGTACAAACAAACGCGAGCCTGCACAGCAAACATGACCCTGGTTAAAATAAATTCCGTTTATAATTCCTTCAACAGCCTGGTCAATTGTTGCATCTTCAAAAATAATATTGGCCGCTTTTCCACCCAATTCGAGCGTAATTTTTTTGCCTGATCCTGCAACCGAACGCTGAATTAATTTTCCAACATCGGTTGAACCTGTAAATGCAATTTTATTTACGTCAGCGTGATTGACAAGGGCGGCACCCGTAGTACCTGCACCGGTTACTATGTTTACTACTCCTTCAGGTAAACCAGCTTCCTGTATAATTTCTGCAAGCTTCAGAGCGGTCAACGAAGTTGTTTCTGCCGGTTTCAACACAACAGTGTTTCCACAGGCTAACGCAGGCGCTATTTTCCATGCGGCCATCAATAACGGAAAGTTCCAGGGAATAATTTGCCCTGCAACACCCAGTGATTGCACTTTCCTGTTGGGAAAAGCGTACTCAAGTTTATCGGCCCAACCTGCGTAATAAAAAAAATGGTTGGCTGCTAAAGGCACATCCACATCACGGCTTTCCTTAATGGGTTTACCACCGTCCATTGATTCTATTACCGCCAGCTCCCTTGCCTTTTCCTGTATAAGCCTTGCTATGCGAAACAAATATTTTGCACGATCAGCCCCGCTCATGTTCTTCCAGTACTTATCATAGGCGTTGCGTGCTGCTTTTACAGCCATGTCTACATCGGCTGCATTGGCATCGGCAATTGACGACAATTT
The DNA here is from genome assembly GCA_035299065.1 of Flavobacteriales bacterium. Taxonomy (GTDB): domain Bacteria; phylum Bacteroidota; class Bacteroidia; order Flavobacteriales_D; family UBA2798; genus DASPJQ01. The sequence continues at coordinate 15,183 of DATGXI010000037.1, read as the reverse complement.
TTTTTCGGTTGACGGGCTTATTGTATCAAAATAATTTCCCGATGATGGTTTTACAAATTTGCCACCAATGAACAAATCATATTGTGGTTTTATTTGTGCAATGGATGTGCTTTCAGGTGCCGGGGAATATTCCCAGGTCACAGGTTTTGTTTTTGTTTTTGTTGCCACAGATAGTACTTTTTTTATTTTGGCCACTGATTACACTGATTTCACCGACCAGGAAAAATAAGCGCAATTTTATAAGCCTTTTCTTACTCACCGCGGATCATAGTTTAACACGAAACATTCGTGTAATTGTGAAAGCCGTGGCCTATTTCTTTTATTAATTAATCCTTCGAAAAATAATCGCCACTCTGGTATACGCCATTTGCCTGTTTTACCAGCTGCATTAAAATATCATTTGCCAACCTGCTTGCACCAAACCTGAACCACTCATTGCTCAACCATTCTTCACCCAGTGTTTCTTTTACCATAACCAGGTTGTGCAAAGCCTGTTTTGCTGTTGAAATTCCACCGGCAGGTTTCATACCTACCATCATACCGGTTTTAAAATAAAAATCGCGAATGGCTTCAAGCATTACCAGTGTTACCGGCATGGTTGCTGCCACTGAAATTTTTCCTGTTGATGTTTTAATAAAATCGGCTCCTGCGTACATGGCAATGTCACTTGCCCTGCGCACTTTGTCCAATCCGCCCAACTCCCCTGTTTCCAATATCACTTTAAGCCTGGCGCGCTTTCCGCACAGCTCTTTTATTTTTACGATCTCGTCAAATACAAAATTATAATCGCCTTCAAGAAACCTGCCGCGTGATATCACCATATCAATTTCATCGGCCCCATTGTCAAGCGCAAATTTTGTGTCGTCTACTTTTACTTTGGTTGGTGCCTGCCCGGCAGGAAAAGCAGTACTTACCGAAGCCACTTTAATGGTGGTGCCGGTTAAGGCGGCTTTTGCCGTTTTTACCATTGATGGGAAAACGCATACGGCTGCAACCGTTGGCAAGCCTGGCAATACATCGTGCAGGTGCTGGGCCTTGTAACACAATTGCTGCACTTTGTGGGTGGTATCCACGCCTTCAAGCGTTGTTAAATCAATCATGTTCAACGCCATTTTAAGACCTTGAACTTTTGATTCATTTTTAATGCTACGCGAGGTAAATTTTGCAACGCGCTCTTCCACACCTACCTGGTCAATGCGTGGCGACAAAGAAAAATCGGGAATATGAATAATGGTTTTTGGCATAACTTACCAATGAAGTTAGGCATTTTTTACAATACAATGCGTTTTTGCCGAAATTACTACATGTTTTGTTGCAAAAATATTGCTGACAGGAGGTCAAAAAACACCATAATGCTCATTAAAAGATAGAAACGTTTAACGCCAACACTTAGTTTCTCAACAATTTCAGGGCGGGCCAATATGAGTACCTGGGTTAGTGCGCCAAGTAGTGAAACCCCCAGTTTATAATAAAAGCTCACTTCAAAATATCCCAGCAAGATGGCAACTATGAAACTAAAAAGGGGAATTGAAAAAAGTATGTAGCTATGCCGGTTCTGGACAAATGCCATTACAAAAAAAGCTGAACACAGGACGAGGAAAAAAATATTCAACGCGATTTCCAGATCAATGTTCGTGATTTTTCCCAAAATAAAAATTTGCTGCAAACCAAAATATCCGCCAAAAGCAACAAACAATACATTCAAGGGTTTAAAAGGTGGTAACACCAGGAAAACAAAACTCAGTAACGCTAAAAATGACGAATCGAAAACAACCATTGGTGCAAAACGCCCACCCTGCCCGGTTAAATTAAACAATCCATTCAGGAAATAAACCAATGCAAGGCCAACTGTTATGCGGGTATCAAATCTCAAATTTTAAATTTTGAATCTTAAATTTGCTAGTATCCCCAAACAAATTCTTTAAGGTACACTTCATTCAATGAGTCCTTGTATTCAGGTTTTACATAATAATCATTGATCTCCATGACTTCTACCGGGTCGTATTTTGTTTTATTCCACTTGTGCAATATGGCCACTGTGCCGGCTTTTCCAGTAGTGCCAACCTCGGCATCAACATAACGAATGATCATGTCATAGGGCCCCGACTTGGTGGTGCGCAATTCCATTAACTGGCCGTGAAACGCATTGGACTTATAATATTCACCATCTTTATTGCGTGCAATGGCAACTACCAGGAACCATTTTGACCAAACATTGGGTTTTATTTCAACCAGGAACCCATCACGCACGGGCTCACGGTGATTGGCAAAATAACGCATAAGGCGATAATCGCACGGAGGCACAGTTGTATCCTGCGTTACACTGTCCATCATTTTACACAACTTTACCTGTTCAAGTACAAGCGGTATACTGTCATTGCCAAACGGGAGATTTGAATCGTCAATAAGAATGGTTTCCGGCTTAAAACTTTCTTCTGCCGGATTTGTTTCCTCTTCTGTTTTTGAAGGTCCGCACGAAACAATTCCTAAAACCAGGGCAATTGCAAAAAATTTTCTCATCATTTTTCCTTACACACTTTAACTGTTCGTATTTCAAAAGGTGATACCAATTGACAAACATAAACCCCCACAGGAATATCACCCACGGGAATAAAATTATTGCCTGCCTCAAGTTTTACTGTATACACCTGTTTACCCGACATGTCGTTTAACCTTAACGAACTGAAATTTTCCTGGTTATTGAATTGAAGCGCTGAATAAAAAGGATTTGGATAAAGTCCTTCTTCACCCGGCATGCAATAACATTCAGCAACACTTGTCACACACGAGGGTTGGTTGGTTTTTGTTACCGTATTGTTTCCTGAATTCGGAATGTATAAGGTATCGTTCACCAAATCAAAATAAATATCGGCCGGGGAACCAAGTCCGCTCAGCGTTACAGGCGTCATTGTGGTAATGCTTGAATTGTATTTTTTTATGGCGTTTGGCGACCACGATGAAATAAAAAAATCGCCCTGGCAGTTCATGGCAATTCCATCGCAATTTCCAGTTGCAGTTGTTCCCAGTAAATTTATGGTTGAATCGGCTAAAATAACTTCGTAAACCGGGGCCGATGAACCCCAGCAACAATACACAAGCCTGTTGTTATGATAATCGTAAACAATGCCGTTGGGTGTTTTGGTAAGTGTTGAACAAAACACATTAAAACTATTGTTAACGGTGTTCATGCGATAAATCTTTTTCGCACTGAAATCGGTAATGAAAAGATTTTTTCCTGCATGCGTAATTCCATTTAAAAACGTAGCACCAAGGTTTACAGTATTGATGATGGCGCCCGTTGAACGGTTAACCAATACGATACTTGCACCATCGCAGGCATACAGGGTATCGCCAATTAATTCCAACCCGTGCGGGCCTGCGGTAAATCCACTGGCAAATGACTGCAAGGTTCCGTTGGGCATTAATTTTACAATGTTACCTGCACTGGCATTCGAAACAAAAACGCCTCCATCCGCATAATCTTTTTCACAACTCTCGGGCCCGTCAAACACCTGTGCAAGTGCTGCCGATGAAACAAAATAAGAAGCAAGCAATAAATAAATTTTGCGCATGGTTTGGTTTTTATGTGGAGAGAAAAATACTAGCAATACTCGTTGAACACTTCTTTCAAATGTTCAGCAATCATTTCGGCACTACGGCCTTCAATGTGGTGGCGCTCTATAAAATGGGCCAGTTTACCGTCTTTAAACAAAGCAATGCAAGGCGATGAAGGCGGATAAGGCAAAAAATATTTACGTGCCTGTGCTACAGCTTCGGTATCAAAACCTGCAAACACGGTATACAAATGATCGGGTTTTTTGTCGGCTTTCAATGCCATTTTTACACCCGGCCTGCACGCACCTGCTGCGCAACCACACACTGAGTTCACCACAACCAAGGCTGTTCCGGTTGAATTGCCTAAAGCTTTATCAACCTCTTCGGGTGTTGTTAATTCGGTAATGCCTGCACTGGTCAGGTCTTGTTTCATGGGAATAACTATTTCGGCTGGATACATAACGATATGATTTAAAATTTAAGATTCAAGATTTAAAAACTGGTAACTGAATTAATGCTGTAAAATTACAAAAAAGCGGGTATGTTATCACTACAAATATTGTTAAGTTACCTGAATTAAGTTGTTGATAACCTGAAAACAACGATTCAGGCTAAAATATTGGCATTGGGTTGGCGTTCATGTTTGTGATGAAATAGTTTTTCTTTAGCACCACTGCTTTTTTCCTGTTCATAGCAGGTTTTTTTATTTGGTTCATCCATTTCGGGCCCGAACAGGTTTATGCTCCCGACCCGTATTGCGACACCGTCATGGCAAACGATTTTTCGCTGGAGAAATTTCAGGAAATAAAACCCGGTATGGATTCTTTAGCTGTGTTTAAATTACTGGGAAAACCATTGTTTATAAGGCATGACACGGTTGAAAACAAACTTTTTCAAATACGCTTTGAATACACCAGCGATGGAAAATTATTGCAACAAATGAAACGGGGTGATCAAACCTATGAAGACTATGCCTGGTACAACGCAGTGGTAACCTTAAATCCTTCAGGAAAAGTTGAACGAAGCGGTGGTGGCTGGTGTTATGACTAAACGCGTTTGCTTTTGAAAAAATTTTTAAGCAGGGTTGCCGATTCCTCCGCCAAAATGCCTCCTTCCACAACTGTTTTTGGGTGGTATAAATTTTTACCGGTTAAATGTGCGCCCCGTTTTTCATCGGTTGCCCCGTAAACAATTTTTGAGATCTGTGACCAGAACAAAGCACCCGCACACATCACACAGGGTTCAAGGGTCACGTATAAGGTACAATCAATCAAATATTTTGCGCCCAAATGGTTAGCAGCAGCCGTTATGGCCTGCATCTCAGCATGGGCGGTCACATCATTCAGCATTTCGGTTAAATTATGACCACGGGCAATGACCTTGTTGCCGGCAACAATTACCGCTCCCACAGGCACTTCGTCCTTTTCAAGGGCTTTTATTGCCTCGTTAAGGGCCTGTTTCATGAAATATTCGTCATTATACACTTCCATTGGCAAAAAGCTGGTCGTTTTGTGACCAATCATTGGGTAATATTAGCTAATTTCGCCTTATGAAATAACCTTCATGCAAAATAATGAATGGTTATTGCAGTTGCAATGAAAAACACACGTAAACAAATGAAGTTTATTTTATTCCTGGTACTTACACTTTTTATGTTCGGATGCAAAAAGGACAAACCTGCCCCGCTTGACGAAGGTGCAACCTGTGCCGGTTATACAACCATTATTCCCGATACGCTTACCACGCTTATAACACAAACATCAACCAGCACCAACGCAGTAATTGTTCGCATACGAAATGCACAGGATACGGTTTTGGTTTCACAGGCCGGTTATGATTTCTGGGGACCTTCCATTTCACCCGACAAATCAAAGTTTATTTGTTTTCGCTCTACCGCAACCAACACGTTAAAAGTTGAAGATTATGCCAGCGCTGAATTGTGGCTGTTTAATCTTGACGGAAGCAACGGCCACATGATTACCAAAGCCAGTTCACAGGGATTAGCATCCATGGGCATGGGAAAATGGGCACCTGATGGTTTGCACATTGTTTTTGCTGGCGAGAAAATGGAAACCGATGGAAATTTACACTGGAATATTTATTTGACCGATACCAATGGAATTGCTGCAACAAAAATGAATACACGGTTGGGCAGTTTTAAATATCCCGCATTTGCCAATGGCGATATGACAAAACTTACTTACCAGGCCTGGGAAGTTGGGGTAACCACAGCGGGCAGCCTGTTTGACACCGAATTGTTTTATGCAACGGTAAACGGTTCGTACCAACTGTCAACTGAACAACGTTTGACTGACAACAACCAACTGGAATATGCACCTGCGTTTTCGCCTGACAACATCAACATTGTTTACGCACAAACCACATCAACCGAACCCAATACTGCGGTAACCTTATGGACTGCCAACTACGGGGCTTCAACAACCAGCGAATTGCTGAACAACAACAACGTAAATGAAAATCCCATTTGGTGTACCACCAACAACAAGATTTATTTTACCAATTTAACCAGCAGCTGGTGTATACGCCATGTAAACAGGATTGAAACTACCGGAGCAAACCAGCCGGTTTACCGTTTAATGAACAAACAGTTTTACCAGTTTGATATAAAATAAAAAAATGAAAAACCTATTGTATTTCTTTTTTGCTGCAGCGTTTTTGATTGTTGGCTGTAAAAAAGATGAACCCGAACCAACACCGCCTTCAACAACACCTGCTGATGTGCCTGAACTGGTTTTCAAATTTAAGTTTGATTCAACGCAAGTGCGGCTTGATGCGTTTGGGAATCCATGCACTGTACCAGCAGGCCATGCGGCACAAAGTCCAAAATTCAATACAATGAGCGCACATTACATTGAGTTAAGTCCAAGCGCAACTACAGCAGTAGGCGCAGGCGCTATATTGTATCATGCACCTGAAACAAGCGCAGGCGGCTCAACAGCCATTGATTTTAACAATGGAATTCATGCAGCTGAAGGTGTGATCTGGAAAAAAGTTCCCATTTCAAGCATTGCTCCCGGCACGTATAATTATTTGCGCGTTTCGCTGGCTTACCAGAATTACGACATCAAGTACAAATATTCAGGATCAATGTATACCGGCACACTTGCATCGTTTGTGGGATATAAAACGTATTTGTCAACCTACACCATTAAAACGCAAACTGTAACCGTTAATGCCAATAAATTGCAGGGCTATTGGGGCTTTGAAACATTTGGGACCGTTTTTGAGGGCGAAGCACCGGGAACAACAGTGGTAAATCCCTTGTTTGCCACATCACCCATTCCGGCCGGCTCATGCCTTGCCACAGGACAATTTGCTGCACCGCTTGTGATAACCGGCAGTGAAACAAACGATATTGTAATTACCATTTCACTGAGCACAAACAACAGTTTTGAATGGGAAGACGATGGAGGCGATGGCCTGTATGAACCAACCGCAGGTGATTCAGTAGTTGATATGGGCTTACGCGGATTAATACCCATTGTGGAATAACGTATTTTAGATTTGAAGATTTATATTGTATGAAAAGAAAAATTGTATTTATTTTTTTACTGGCCGTTTTGTTCGCTGATGCAGCTTACAGTCAATGCTCCATGTGCAAAAAAATGGCTACCGATGCCACTGAAAACAACGACACCAGCATTGGTGAGCAATTGAATTCAGGCATCATTTACCTCCTGGTAATTCCATACATCATTCTTTTTCTTTTGTTCAGGAAGAAAATAAAAAGTTTTTGGCAAGAGTTCAAGAGTGCGGGACGTTGATGTGGTGATGTGGTGATGTGCTGATAGGTTGATGTGCTGATGTGGGGATTTGCGAATTGATTTTAAATGAATGCGGTATTCAAACTGCTTTAAGATTTCGCCCGTACAGAAGTTAGCCGTAATATTTTTATGACCAAACTGTACAAAATTGTTTTCATATTATTAGTTTTTACTTCTTGTAATCCGTTTTGGATTCATATTGATAAACGACATTATAAAAAATTTACAAAAGCATACAAATCAAATCCAAAAAGCATTGAGAATTTTTTTATTACACATGGTGATACTATTTTTGGTCATGACATGCTTGGTTTTGGATGGAGAAGGTGGGAAACTAAATCAGGAGGTGGTTATGTTTCGATTAGAGGAATCTTTTATTATCATAATGACTCCATTTATGCTTACTCTATAATTCCAGAGATTCCAGAAGAAAAATTTTTAATAAAAAAGTACAAAAAAAGATATAAAATCGTTTTTCCTTTCACTTCCAATGATTCAATACTGAATATTGAATATAACACCGACCTTTTAACAAACCCTATTAACTATAACATTGATAAGTCTTCACTATCAAAACAACTAACAAACTATATGAGTCCAGAATCGGGAACTCGATATGGTTGTAAAAACGGTTCAAAAAGCTGGGAATTTTTAAATAGAAAGCACTTTAACAGGATTAAAAATGATCTATCACCAAGTGACATAATAATTCTTATGCACTCACTGAATCCAGCAAGCAGATTCACGGCCATTGAATATTATTTTGAGAATAAAGATAAGTTTAGTTCTCAAATGGAAATTGAATCTTGGATTAGCACTGTTTTGACGGATTACCCCAAAATCCAAACTTATTTTGGAGACAAATGGGAATTTATGGACACAGAAGAACTTGTTAAATTTTGTAGTCAGGATAAAAACTAAAATACTCCGGCTAATTTGGCGGTGGCCGCTATTGCCGGGATACAAGGTCAGTTCAGGACACGTTTTTGTATTATACGCCTCTTGTTAAACAAAAAACGTTTTATCGGCAGACATTCATAATTGTTTTTTGTTTAACTTGCTTTTAAAAGTAACGTTTCCAAAGTCGGCAACAGCAAGCCCACCGCCCTAACGTTATAGGTAATTTAATGGATGACATAGAACCAATCAAGTACAAGATTATTGCGGAGCTGAAAGAAAGTTTCCATTTTGTGGATCGTCTCTTCTACAGTAATACTGACTTTTTTCCAACCAAAGACATTGAAAAAAAAGCAATAAACAATGTGGACAATCAATTTAGATTTGTAAAAAAAGGCGTGATTAAATTTTTAAAGATTTTTTCACTAGCTTTAATTGGTTACTACGCATATTTTTTTGAAAAAAATATAGATGAAAACACAAAGTATTTGGCTTTAGTTATTGCTATAATCATTACATTAATTTCTTTATATTTTCTTATAAAAAAACAAGCGTATATTAATGTCAACTCCGGCTCAATTACAATTGATGATAATGAGTTCACGTGGGACAAAATAAAAGACACCTATATTTTAGAAACCAGTTTTAGTGGACGAGGCGGGCCTTTTTTTAAACGTCATTTACTCTTAACTCTTGACAATAACAATTTCCGAATTTGCCCCCTTTATGAGTTTCATCTCAATGGGGCACAATTTAAAATGGAATTGTCCAGTTGGATTGAGCATTTCAAACAAAGGCGTCATTAAGCATTCCCTAACCTGGCGGTGGCCACAAGCGCAGGAACTCGGTTTAAAAGTGATCATACTATCAAAAGTCTCCGTTTCAACCCTACACCACCTGCCTGAACAGTTCCGCCTATTGATCATTGTACATTGATCATTTCCCAATCGCCCCCGCACAATTCATCCCATCAATAGCCGCGCTTACAATGCCACCCGCGTAACCCGCACCTTCCCCACAGGGATAAATACCTTTTATCTGAACATGTTCCAATGTATCCGGTTTACGTGGTATGCGCACCGGTGACGATGTGCGCGATTCAACGCCCACCAGCACCGCATCGTTGGTATAATACCCTTTCATTTTTTCGCCAAACTTTTTAAACGCCTGGTTTAAACGCTGAGAAATGGAATCGGGCAATACATCGTATAAACTGGCACTTGTTATGCCGGGTATGTAGGAACAATCAGGCAAACTTGAAGAAACTTTTCGTTCGCAAAAATCAACCATGCGCTGCGCTGGTGCCACCTGGGTTTTGCCGCCCACCGCCCATGCAGTTTGCTCAATCAATTGCTGGTATTTTAATCCTTTTAACGCACCGTGTTTTTCAAACGGCACCAAATCTTTTTCGTCAATGGCCACCACAATGCCTGAATTGGCAAACGGATTGTTTCGCTTGCTCGGGCTCCAGCCATTGGTTACCACTTCACCGGGAGCTGTTGCACAAGGCGCAATAATTCCACCAGGACACATGCAAAACGAATACACGCCCAAATTATTTACCTGTTCAACCACGCTGTAGGAAGCGGCAGGCAATTCAGGGTAACGCACCTCGCACTTGTATTGGATCTGATCAATTAAGGTTTGCGGATGCTCGGCCCTTACACCAATAGCAAATGGCTTGTATTCAATTTCCCATTTGTTTTCATGAAAGAGTTCAAAGATATCGCGTGCCGAGTGACCGGTTGCAATAATGAGCGATGTGCAATTTATTTTTTGTGCATCGTTTAGGGTGACCGAACTTACCGCCCCGTTTTTACTTTCAATGGCCGTAATGCGTGAATTAAAATGAATCTCACCCCCGCAGTCCAAAATGGTTTGGCGTATGTTTTCAATTATGCCTGGTAATTTATTGGTGCCAATGTGCGGATGTGCATCTACTTTTATTTCATTTCCCGCACCGTGGTACACCAGCCATTCCAAAACCGTGTCAACACTACCGCGTTTGGTTGAGCGGGTATATAATTTTCCATCGCTGTATGTTCCTGCTCCACCCTCGCCAAAACAATAATTGGAATCGGGGTTTACAATATGATTTTTGGTAAGGGCGGCCAAATCGCGCCTGCGGTCACTTACATTTTTTCCACGTTCAAAAATAACCGGCTTAAAACCGTTTGCAATCAACTGCAAGGCGGCAAACAATCCGGCAGGACCTGCACCAATAATGTGCACTTCTTTGGCATTGGAAACGTTTTGCCCGGGAAAATCGGGTTTTTCTTCAACGGGAAGTTCGTTTATGTAAATGGAAACGCGCAGGTTTATTTTTACGTATTTGCTGCGCGCATCAATGCTGCGTTTTTTAACAACAACAGCTTTTATTTCCTGGAGTTTTATACGCGTGTGTTGCGAAACAAATTGTTTTAACACAAGCGGATCATACGCTGTTTCGGGTGGTACTACTATGTCCAAATCCTTTATCATGCTACGAAGTTACACAATTCAGGGCTTAAAATTCATAGTTCAGAATTCATGGTTTCCAATTCATTGTTCAGTATCCACGAACCGTTGGCTAAGCGGTTCTTACAGGTAAAATAACCAGGTATTAAATGTTCTCTATCCTTCAAACGTCAGCGAAAATACCCACGAGCCATTCCGTACCGATTCCAGTGGGTTGGCAAAATATGTTCCGTCCTGTACCAGGACATTTTTCATTCCCACATTATATTTTAATTCAATGCCAAATTTAAAATACGGCAAAAAGAAATCAAACCCACCGCCAACAGCATACCCCCAATCATTGCGTGTTGTTTGTATGGTAAGTGCACTGAATGATCCATTATTTAGCAGTTTGCGGTTATGCATAACGTCCATACTAAAATATCCACCACCAATGGCATAAGCCGCAAAATTATTGATGCGGTCGGTTCGCCATTTTAAATACACAGGCAAAATAAAGGGCACCGATTCAAGTTTCAGTTCAAACACATCAATACCTGTATCTTTCTTGATTGTGTAAACTAATTTGCGCTCATGAAAGTCAAGCCCGGGAACAAAGCGCAGGTTAAAATTTGGGGTTAAATTCAATTGTGCCACAAAGTGAATGTTAAACCCTGGTTGTGGCCTCAACAATATATTTACCAGGGAATCATTTCCTCCGAAATCTTCTTTAAATTTTACATAGTACGTTGCAGAATTAAACGAGAGCAATGCCCCTAAATGATAGCGGTCGTGATCAAAATCACTTCGGCTCCACGGCTTTTGTTTTTGCGCAAACGCGTAACCTGAAAAGCATAAAATAAAAATTAAACAAACGATTTTGATTTTCACAGAACAAAAAACGAAAACGCGTTTGTTTATTTTACGGTAAAATAACTTTGTTGATTTTGCGTTATCATTGATTCAATTCGAATTTCGAATTTCGAATTCCGAGTTTCGAATAACGAATAACGAATTTCGAATCTTAAATCTCAGCTTACCCCTCAAACGTGAGTGAAAACACCCACGACCCTGTTCGAATTGACTCAAACGGTGCTGCAAAAAACGTATTGTCCTGTTTCAACACGTTTTTCATACCTACATTGAACTTTAACTCAATACCGAATTTAAAATACTGCAAAAAGAAATCAAACCCGCCACCGGCACTGTATCCCCAATCGCTCCTGGTGGTTTGAATGGTGAGTTGTGTTAAGGCACCGTTGTTTTCCAAATCCTTGTTGTTGGCCATGTCCAAGCCATAAAAAGCCCCACCAATGGCATAAGCCGCAAAATTGTTTATGCGGGCCGTGCGCAATTTCAAATAAAATGGAAACAATAAATAGGTTGACTCTATTTTTTTCAAATATGTTGTATTCAAGGTATCGTTATCATAAACCGAGAAGGTGAATTGCCTTTCTTCAAAAGACAAGCCTGGTGTAAACCTGAAATTAATGTGTGGCGTAGGATTCCATGAACCCACAATGTTCAGGTTAAAACCGGGTTGCCTGTCTAGTAAAATGTTTACAATTGAATCGCTATATGAATAATTGTTTACGTACTTGTTGTAAAACGTTGCCGAGTTAAATGAGAGCATAAAACCAAAATGATATTTGCGCGCGTCAAATTTCGGAAGATTTTCCGGCTTTTCCTTTTGCCCGTAAGCACTCGAAAAATTCAATACAATAACTATTATGGCAATGATTTTGCGCATACCCAACCCTGTGTAATAACGAAAGTACGTCAAAATTATTTTTGGGTTACGTAAATAGTGGCAATTCCGCCTGATACAGGCTTGATTTCAACCGATTTGAAGCCTACTTTGAGCAAAATGGCCTTCATTTCCTCCCCTTCCGGGAAAGCCTGAACACTTTCGGGCAGGTAGGCATACGCCCTTTCATCTTTTGAAATTTTGCGCCCAAAAAACGGCATAATGCGTTTTGAATAAAATTTAAAGAGTTGCTTTATGGGAAACCTTTTGGGTTTTGAAAATTCAAGGATCATGGCAAAGCCGCCCGGTTTTAACACGCGTAACATTTCACTCAATCCTTTTTCAAGGTTTTCAAAATTACGCACGCCAAATCCAACGGTTATGGCATCAAAATAGTTATCGGCAAATTGTATATTCTCACTGTCGCCTTCAAGCAATTCAATTTGCGAGCGCAATTCATGCCTGTTGGTTTTTTCACGTCCTACTGCCAACATGCCGGTTGAAATATCAATGCCTGTAACTTTATCGGGATTCAGTTTCAAAGCGGCAATGGCAAAATCGCCCGTGCCTGTTGCTATGTCAAGAATTAATTTGGGATTGTGTGGTCGCAGCAGTTTAATCACTTTTTTTCGCCAGCGCTTGTCAATGCCAAATGAAAAAAAATGGTTCAGGAAATCGTACTTGCCACTAATGTTGTTAAACATTTGGGCAACTTCTTCTTTTTTTGATTTACCTGTATTGTATGGTTTTACTGTTTCGGCCACTTTCACGCTGTAAAGATAAGCAGGAGTTTTGAGGTGATGCTTAAATTCGTTCTATTATAGAGTCTTTGTTATCAATTCATTATATCGCGTGCTAGTCGCCTGGTTCAAACGTTTTACCCGCTTTAAATGCTTTTTCGGCTTTTTCCTTCGTAGGTATAGGCTCAAACATTTTTCCACCACCTTTTATCACGTAATTTTTTTCCTTGCCTTTTTTATAAATCAAAAAACGGTATCCCTGGGTTTTACTTCCGGCAAAATCTTTATTTTCTTTGTAAAAAATATAATCTGCACCCTTGTCAACTTCACTCACGGTTACACCAAAGTCACCATTGTTTTCTTCGTTTTTTGCCAATTCCTGTTCAAAGGTAAGTGGTGTTGGGCAAATGCGTATTTCATGGTCTTCGTAATCAAAAATAGCTTGCTCGTATTTACCTTTATCGGTATACAAAGTTCCTTGCATCATTCGCGCATCGCCCGCATCAATACGCCCTTTCACATCACCCGTATCAATGGTGGTTTTACCATCACCACCACATGCCGCAAGCATTAAAATAGCGCTAAAAACAACAAGTAACTTTAACTGCTTTTTCATGGCTATTTCTTAATGTACTTAAATTCTCTGCCTTTAAAAACAGCTCCGGCACCCAAACTTTCCTCAATGCGCAACAACTGGTTGTATTTTGCAATCCTGTCGCTACGGCTGGCACTTCCGGTTTTAATCTGGCCACAATTCAGGGCAACTGCCAAATCAGCAATGGTGGTATCTTCTGTTTCACCGCTGCGGTGGCTCATAATACTGGTATAACCATTTTCTTTGGCCATATTTACCGCGTTAATGGTCTCGGTCAATGTTCCAATCTGGTTTACTTTCACTAAAATTGAATTGGCAATTCCTTTTTTAATTCCTTCGTTAAGGCGCTTTACGTTAGTTACAAATAAATCATCACCTACCAACTGGCACTTTTCACCAACCGATTCGGTAAGCATTTTCCAGCCATCCCAATCGTCTTCGGCCATTCCATCTTCTATTGACAAAATCGGGTATTTTTTCACCCACTTTGTCCAATACTCAACCATTTTTTCGCTGCTCATTTTATCGCCAGTAGCTTCAAACGTATACAGTTTCTTTTTGGCATCATAAAATTCGGTTGAGGCGGCATCCAATGCAATATAAATATCTTTGCCTGGTTTGTACCCGGCCGTTTCAATGGCTTTCAGTACAATTTCAATGGCTTCTTCATTTGAGTTAAGGTTGGGTGCAAAACCGCCTTCATCGCCTACGTTGGTTGAGTGCCCTGCTTTTTTTAACACCGCCTTTAAATGGTGAAACACCTCGGTACCCATTTGCAGTGATTCGCTAAAACTGTCGGCACCTACCGGCATGATCATGAATTCCTGTATGTCAATTTTATTGTCGGCATGTTGCCCGCCATTTAAAATATTCATCAACGGCACAGGCAATGTATTGGCATTTACGCCACCAACGTAACGGAAAAGAGGCATACCACTTTCAACAGCCGCTGCTTTTGCAACCGCAAGTGAAACGCCCAAAATAGCATTGGCACCTAATTTTGATTTGTTGGATGAGCCGTCAAGCTCAATCATTAATTTATCAATTCCACCCTGGTCAAAAACCGACACGTCTGTCAACTCTGCATTCAATGTACTGTTTACATTCTGCACCGCTTTCAATACACCTTTACCAAGATAATTGGCTTTATCATTATCACGCAGCTCAGCGGCTTCGTGCGCACCGGTTGATGCGCCACTGGGCACAGCTGCCCGGCCTACAACACCGTTTGCTGTCATTACATCTACTTCTACCGTGGGATTTCCACGTGAGTCTAAAATTTGTCGTGCTTCAATTTTTGCAATTGTACTCATTGGTCAATTAATGGGTTAATAGTTATTTGTTTTAATAATTGGCTGCCCCGCGCGGTAGCGCGGCCGGGCTATCGCCTATAGCCCTAACTACGTTCGGGGCTATTTGGCTCTATCC
>DATGXI010000036.1:0-12213 GCA_035299065.1 Flavobacteriales bacterium | reverse complement strand
GGCATTAAATGATTTAATGATGCGTATCCCTCCCAATGATTCTTCCAGCGTTGATATAAGCTCGCCCAGTTTTGTTTGCCCACGGGCCGAACTGCGTTTCAAACTTTTGCTTATCCTTCCAATGATCAATGCGCTTATGGGAATCAGCACCAATGAAATCAAGGTAAGCTTAACCGAAATCAGGAACATGGACACCATAAAAATGGCAATGGTAAAAGGTTCCCTGAACAAAAGTTCAAGTGTGCTCATTACGCTCCACTCCACCTCGGCAACATCGCCACTCACGCGTGAAATAATATCGCCTTTCCGTTCATTGGTATAATATCCCAGTGATTGTGATGTCAATTTATTGAACATGTTATTGCGTAAGTCCTTAACCACGTTAGCCCTTATAACCGTCATCCAGTACATGGCAAAATAACGCGTAAGGTTTTTCAGGAAAAAAAGCACCACAATGGAAATACAAATGAACATGAGCACACCGGTTTCACCATACTTAAGAATGGAGCTGCTCATCATGTATTCCTGGTACTTCACAAAATATTCTTTAAAGCCTAGTTTCTCCCAGTCAGGCTCAGCGCTCATGCCGGCAAGTTTTGAGGGGTCTTCAAACAACAATTTGAGAAAGGGTATAAAAAGTAAAAGCGATAATAAATTGAAAATAGCCGACAGAATATTCATTGAAATATTCAGCGAAGCGTATTTTCGGTAAGGGCGCGCGTAACGCAGTATTTTTACAAGTGGGCGCATTGAACGGGTTAAAGATACAGGATTTACCCTTTGGCAGGCGCTCAAAAGCAGCCTAAAGCCTTAAATTTGGTTAAGTTGGCTCCATTTAAACCCGTGATTGCGAATGATACGGCTCAGGTTTTAATTAATCTGTAAGTAGCTGTATTATACTGACTGACAATTCCCAAAAACAGGTTTTTTAGAGCAAAACCAACCATCACGTCAGTATTAATTCTAACTTTGCACCCATGTCATCTATCCGTCAAAACAAGGTAGCGGCCCTTATTCAGCGTGAACTTGGGAAATATTTCCTGGTACACGCAAAATCAAAATACATGGGCGCCATGGTATCGGTTACCGTTGTGCGCATTTCACCCGACTTAGCGCAGGCGCGTGTGTATTTAAGCATTTTTGGAGGCGCAGGAACAAAAGAAGAAGTATTTGCAGTAATTGAAAATTCAAACAAGGAGATACGTTCAAACTTTGCACAGGCAACCAAAAGCCAGTTACGTGCAACGCCTAATTTCATGTTCTTTCTTGACGATTCAATTGAATACGCCAGTGAAATCGATCGCCTTTTAAAGAAAAAATAAGCCATGTTTGGGTTAAAATTTTTCATAGCCCGTAGATTTCTTTTTTCCAAAAAGTCGCATAGTGTAATCAACATCATTTCGCTTATTTCGGTTTTTTCGGTAGCCATTATTACGGCTGCACTTGTCATTATTCTTTCTGCAATAAATGGTTTTGAAGACACCATCAAAGGGCTTTATTCAAAATTTGACCCCGACATCAAAATTACCGCGGTTAAGGGAAAAACTTTTTTGCCCGATGAAGCCAAAATAAAAAAATTAAAAACACTCGATTTTGTACAGTTCACATGTCCAACCGTTGAAGAAATATGCCTGTTCAAAAATGACGAACAATGGAGGCATGCTGAAGTAAAAGGCGTTGATGAAAATTTCCTGAAAATGATAAAGCTCCAGGAAAATATGGATGGAGAAGCCGTTCTCAAATTGGATAGCGGGTATTTTATGATCCTGGGGTCAGTTGTTGCGCAAAATTTAAATGCCGACTTGCAGGAAGCTGTTATCCCGGATTATTTGCGCGTGTATGCCCCACTGCGTACAAAAAAAATGGGCCTGGCTACCAAAGCATTTAACGAAGAAACTGTTCCCGTGAGTGGTGTTTTCCATATAAGCCCTGAATTGGACAACCAATATGTTATAACCCATATTGCTTTAATGGACCGTATGCTTGAGTACGAAGGTGAAATTTCAGCTATTGAAATAGGCTTAAAACCCGGAACGGATGACGAAGAAGCTCGCGATAAAATTGATCAGGTAATGGGTAACGATTTTGATGTGAAAACCCGTTACCAGCAAAAAGAACTCATTTACAAAACAAATCAAACCGAAAAATTGTTTGTTTTCATCATTATGGTTTTTGTACTGATACTTGCAGGATTCAATGTTATTGCTGCCGTAACCATGCTGGTAATTGACAAACAAAAAGACACGGCAACACTAGAGATACTTGGACTTACCAGAAAAAAGATTAAACAAATTTTCACATTAAATGGATTACTGATAAACCTTTTGGGAGGCGGTATTGGCCTGGCCATTGGGGTGGGACTTGTGTTGCTCCAATACCATTATCACATTGTTCCAATGTCAAATGCCATTATTGATTACTATCCGGTTAAATTAATATGGACCGATGTGCTTAAGAGTTTTGCTGCCTTAATGGGAATTGCCATTTTCAGTTCATGGTTTCCTGTTTGGCTGGCCATGCGTAAAAACAATTAGATTACTATTATTTTTTTGGTGATCACCTGATGTTTTGTGACAATAACCAATATATAGTAGCCTTTTGCAAATTTCTGAACAGGTAGTGAAGATTTAAATCCCCTGCAATTAAACATCAATTCCATTTCCGAAGAGTACAAACTCATTTCTTTTACATCCACTGGATTTATGAAATCATTTAGCTGAATGTTTATCCTCTCAACTACAGGGTTCGGAAATACCGTAATCAAATCACTATCTTCTTTTTTTTCAAGTATCTCATTCGGCACTGTACATGGCACAAACCCGGTGTAAGCGGAATCAGATGTTGTGGAAGGTGATACGAACGTATACGTATAAATACCCGAACCGGTCCATGAATAGTCAACCTGGTAAGTTTGCGCTGCAAGTGTATAGGTTAAAATATAATGATCAGTGGCAACGGTATTAAATGCAGTAATGACTGCTCCTGCCAATGGGCTTTGCGGAGTACGAATGGGTGTGGCGGTTGCCTGGGGTATAATTTGGTTATCGGCATCCTCTGTTACTTCTCCTACCATTTGCCCAATCATATAAGGTGCAGTGGCTGTGCCGTGGTAATGGTAAATTCCATCGGTCCAAAAGTGACCATGATTACCATCCAGTGCTGTCATGGTTGAACCATCAGGCTCAACACCTGCATATACGGCAAATCCATCAAAAGCGTACGCAATTGGAAGCTCAGGAGAACTGTACAAATGCATAGGTGCAATGTGGTAATGATAATCATCGGCCCTTCCTGAATGACCGCCCCAATTATCAAGTTGTCCATCAAGATACGCATCAACTCCAGTATTGGTATAGGGATTAAAAATGGGTATGCCGTTTGAAGCAATAGCAATGGCACCTTTTGTAAAATGTAACGCATTGACAGGAACAGGAGTGGTTGCCACAACCGGCTTAAGAGGAATTGGCCATGCATTTGCTCCCAGGTAACATTGCGGAACCGGCACCTGCTGTTGCCAGCTGGTTATGCCAGTCATCATTGAATGCGTTGCAGGAATACCCAATGATTCAACGTAAAAATAATTCGTATCCCAGTAAGTTGAAACATTTGGTTTGAAAGGAGCAAAAGCCGAATCAATTTTTTGAGGGTTTGTTGCGCTTCTTAATTTGCGCAATGAACCTTCTTTAAACCCTGAGAAAAGAACCATAAATAAAGGCAATATCATCAGGAGCATGAAAGCCCTGGCCGATTTGAAAGACCTGGTTAAAAAAAGTACCACAAGCATTAGAAGAAAAACCAGTGAGATCCAAAAAACTATTTGCCATGTGCTTTTTTTCGAAACCATTATTAGTACCGGATCACTGGCATTTAATTTATGAATATGGCGAATTTTTTCAATAATGATATGCTTATCTTTTTCGGCCAATGATTCGATCGGGTATGAAACCACCCTTTGATCATGGGTTTCAAAAAAAACCAGGCCATCCTTAAACATAAGAAAAGAGCCTTCAAATTTTTCGTTGTTATTTTTCGTCCAGGAATGCGTGTGATGATTGGATTCATCATGTGGATCATGCGCCTGGGCACTTTGAAAACAAAGAAAAAGAAACAGAAGAAAACAGCACCTGAAAACCGTGCAGGTTATTGCTTTTTTAACCTGTTTAAACATAGAAAATGAATGGCAGGCTTCTTTTAATGCGGGATACATAATTGTTTATTTATCCCGTAAACGATTTGAAACGACAATACCCTAACGGACTTCAGCGATATTTGTAAACCAAATAACAAATTTAACCCTATATTTTTAAGGTTAAACCTGTTATTGCCTACAGCTGTTGGTTAAGCCTCATTCTTCTCAGCGCCCGGTTCCCTTTGTGGCAGATTGTGTGCAAGGGAAGATGATCCAGTATAACGTGGTAAATTACCTTTCCTTCGTTTAGGATTAAACACAAATGTAAACAGCAATACAGCCAACAACAAACCTGTAAGGTAAATTTTACGGTTACCTAACCCATCATCGTTTACGGGCGTAAGGTAAATGCTTTCATCATCTTCATCATCGGTTTGTTTGCCTAAAAAGTGGTTGTATTCGTAAATATAGGTTTTGTATTTTTCGGTATTCCAACCTGTAAGCGCGTATAAATTATTTACTTCCGTTCTGCGTTTACCCGCCAATGCGCGCACATATGATTGTCCCCCATCACAACTAAAATCGCCTGTAGCCGGATGTGTTATGATGTAACGCGCCTGGAAAGTTTCGGTATTGGGTGTAACCTGGAAAAATAAATCCTGCGGAAACTTATCACGCGTATACCGTACATGCAATCGCGTAAAAAACACATTTCCTGCGTTGCCTGCATCCAGCCAGTCAACACCCGCTTCTTTCAATTGGGCAAAAACCGGTGGAGGCCCCACACAAGGATCACATTTTACCTGGCCATACGTTGGTGAAACGTTCCACGCGTATTCCAAAAACACACCGTTTTTGCTCTCAGCATTGTATTGCTTCTTGAAAACCGACTTATAGAATTTACCAAAATTGTTTTGAATGTCGAGAGGAACATTGCGACCTGTTGGCATCTTAATGGTGCGGTAGTTGGTACATTCAACACGGCCTGTTTTTGTAAAGGCATAAACAATCAAGTCCTGCGAACCGGTTGAATTGGCCATTCCCAATCGTATAGGCAACATGAATTTTGGCGATTCGTACGTAATTTGTATTGGACGCAGGTTCTGGTATCCCGTAGTTTTAAATTTCTCCATGTTAACCTTCACCACAAAAAATTTCAAATTGTTTTTAATATAAGGATCAAGCACCGCTTCGGCACCTGCAGGCAACACATAACCACTTTCCGTTAGCCAATCCTTTAAGCCCGTAGATTCCTTGGCTGACAATACAAGTATATCATACTCACCAACCGTATACTTTGCCTCAATGGTAACATGATGATCAACTTTTGATTCAGCTATATCCATAGACTTTGATTCGCTTTCAGGTGCACCATAAGCCATACTTCGTTTATATTTATTATTGGAATAATAATCATAACACGGATTCTGGTCATAATAACTTACCAATCGTGGACCCGAATACGAATCAAAATGATCAAACAAGGCCTGGTTCGCAATTTTCACATCGCCTTCTTTCAAAACCACCGGCACCGGAATAACCATGGCAAAATATTTTACATCTCCCTGGTAGTCGTTGCTCATGGTCAGGGTTGTTTTATCGCCATTGCGCACCAAAATAACCTGGCTGCCTTTGTTGAATATTTTGGCATCGGCCTTGGCCACATAAAATCCGCAAAACGAATACGCTTTCGGATTTAAAACCAGTAATGCCAATAAACTTGCTACAATTCGTTTCATAATTATTTTTAATTAGTTTGTGGTATCCATTTAAATAAGGGTGCTTTTTCAAGCTTGTCAAATAGGACGGTAAGCGGGCTAATGAAAAACAGCGCCCAAACCGGTGCTGTATGCAATTGCATAAAGCTTTGTAAATAAAATGCAGTGATGGCTACTACTATTGCAAATGCCTTTCGTGTAATTGCTCCTGAAGGTGTGGAAACAGGATCGGTGATCATGAAGAATGTAAATAACAAGAGTGAACCATTCGTGTATTTGTGAAAAATAACATCGTGCGTCCATCCCTGGTAAATGATCATACGCGAATAGTCAAGGGCAAATAACGTTAAAATGAAAAACAACCCAATGTCAATGCGGTTAACACTATACAAAACGGTAAATCCTAAAATACCCACCATGAAAAATAAAATTCCTGATGCTCCCCACTGCCCGGGAGAAATCCATGCATCGCCTGTCATTAACATTACTGCAATAATTCCAAAATTTGCCGGATTAAAAAAATGTTTCCCGTTCATACGAAAAATAAACTTGCAGGCTATACCTAAAAACGCAGCCAATGCGTAGGTGTACATTGAGTTTGCCTGTAGTAAAATGGTTAATCCAAGCGAAGTAATGACAGCGCTCTTGAGCGATGAATAATCTTTTTTAAACAAATAACATCCCAGCGCTTGCGTTGAAAGACAAACTGACAAAATCACAATGAGTTTAAGCGGATCGGTTTCCCATCCAAGGTACCAATTACCATATAATAGAAATACCGATAAGAAACTTACCTGGTAGTTGCGTGGATCAACAAGAAATGAGTTCATGGCCATAATTTAAGAACCTGTACATTTTAGTGATCAAAAGGTTCAAATACACCCTAACCAACCAAAAACCAGTGCAATAAAAAAACCGCCCGGGCTTAAAGCCACGGACGGTTTGCCATGAAAAAAACAGGTATTATTGAACAATTACCCTTTGCGAAGCGGTAATTTTTCCCGATTTACTTGATGCACGCACAAAGTATAAACCTTTACTGAATGTTGCAGGTACGCTCACCTGGTTAATTCCGTTTGTAAGGTTTGTTGTATATACTTTTTCTCCCATTTGGTTGAATACATGCATTTGGTTCATGTCACCTGAATTGTTATCCAAAAACACATTGAAGTTTCCGTTGTTTGGATTTGGATAAACACCAATTAATTGTTGCGCATCAATTTCATCAATGCCGGTAGCCACACAGGTTGTACCGGTTGAAGGAATTGTAGGATACGTAAAGCCCGGGCCGGTTGCCAGATTTGCATCATCAGGATCACCATAATAATTAATCCCAATGTAATAAGGAAACTCAGGCGTACCAGTAGCATCCATGGTTACAAAATAAGCATACGTTCCTGATGGATATTCAGGGGTAACACAAAAACGTCCGTTGTACTCGTCAAGGTCGCCACCGTTTGCAGCCAACCATTCGTAGTCTTCGCAATAGGTTCCAATTGGGTAGGTAGAACTAACAGCAGGGCCATACTGACCAGCCGAAAGAACTGTACCGTCAGGCAGTGTTTGCCTTACAGTAATGCTACGCAAACTGTAACCTGTTTTCATTCGTGTAACTGCACTTGCCGAACTCATAGGGGTGCTGTAACCGTATGGACCATAAACCGGATAACCATCAAACGCATAACCAACCAACGGTGAGTGCTGGGTTGACGGAGTAGAATTAAATAACCTCCAGGGTGTGGCGTGGCTGTGGTAAGCCCCGTCCTGTTGTGGATGTGCCGCAAAAGCTGTGTCCAGTACAAATCCTTCAGACAGGTAAACTTCAACATTCCATATTCCTAGTCCACCCATGTTGGTATTGATTGTACCATTCCATGAATATGAATTGGACAAGCCGTAAATTGGAATTCCGTTTGTAAGTACACCAATGGCTCCCACTTTTGGCGATTCGGTTTTAGTTGAAGGTACAGTTGAATTACGCGGTATGCGAAAAACATATCCTTGCGGATCACACGTTCCCGGGTTAAGGTATTTACCCATGTCATTTGTCATTCCCTCGGCACGTACCCATACCGAATCGGTTGTATAACATACCTGTAATACATCGGCCGAATCGGTTGTTGTTTGATATACATAATTAGGCGGCCCTGTTGTTGCTGTATTTTCCCAGAAGCTGGCGTAAAGGCCAGTGGTATTCATTATCCAGCTGTCAATTACAGGTTGTGCGCCTCCGGTAAACGCTATACCCACCAATAAAATTAATAAGGTTCTCTTCATATTTGTTTTGTTTATATTGTTACTTAATTTACTTTTTTCGCATTAAAAACAGCAAGCGATCGTTTAACAAAAAGATCATTGCCGGATATTTTAACGCGCTACAATTAACCGTTTGTGCACGGTCATTCCACTATTTCCTGTTATTGTCACCATGTATATTCCGTTGGGAATTTCCTTTACGTTTAACGTTTGACTGTTTGTGTTAACATTTACTGCATGAATTATTTGACCATCTAAATTCGTAATGACAATTTTTTCAAAACCCGCGTTGCTTTCAATTGTTACAAACCCATTTGTTGGATTCGGGTATACCAAAAGAGTTGGTGTCTTATCAATGTCAACAAGCCCTACTCCATTAACGTTTACACACGAACTTGTATCGCTGCATGAGCCCATTGTAATAACTACAGCATAGTCACCATTAAAGAGTGCATTGAATGTTTGGGCCGTTGCTCCAGAACCTGGAATGAGCAACATGCCATTGTTGCAATCAACCCATTGGTATGCTGCACCTGTTTGAACAGCTGTTACAGTTGTTGACGTATTTGTAGTTGCTATATTGATCGTGGAATTAACGGTTAGGTTCGTTGTTACAACACTATCACATCCATTGCTGCTGGTCAAGGTATCAACATATGTTCCGTCTACGTTATATGTACTTGAACCAATAGTATAGGTGTCACCCGAACAAATACTTACATTTTGCGAACTGCTTAATGCAGGCAATACCGTAAGGTTGGTTGTAACTATGCTGTCACAACCGTTGCTGGCAATTAAGTTGTCTGTATACGTACCACCCGTAGTATATGTATTTGACCCAACCGTAACAGATCCTCCACTGCATACAGTTGCAGTATTTATACCGGTTATTATAGCAGGTTCGGTAATTGTTACGCTTGATGAAGCCGTGCAACCGTTTGCATCTGAAACCGTATAGCTGTACGTTCCTGCTGTTTCTGTTGAAGAGCCTGTTCCACTATATGAAGGTGTTCCTCCTGTTGCGCTTACAGTAACCGTTGAATTATCGCCATTACAGGTTATGGTGGTTGCAGAAACACTCACCACAATTGCGGCTGGCTCGGTCAAGGTAACACTTGTTGTGGAAGTACACCCGTTTGCATCGGTTACCGTAAAATTGTTTGTTCCTGCACTTGCTGAAAATGTTCCTGTTCCACTGTAGGAAGGTGTTCCTCCTGTTGCGCCAACAACTACAGAAGCACTGCCCCCGTTACAAAGAATTGTTCCGGCCGTTGAACTTGCAGAAAGCGCAGTTGGTTCAGTAATTGTAACGCTGGTTGAAGAAGTACATCCGTTAGCATCCGTTACAGTATAACTATATGTTCCGGCCACTTGTGAACTTGTTCCTGTACCGGCATAAGAGGGTGTACCGCCACTTGCGTTCACGGTAACGGTTGAGCTTCCTCCATTACACAAAATTGAAGTTGATGTTGCGCTTGCACTTAATGCTGAAGGTTGCGTAATGGTAATGCTTGTTGAAGCTGAACATCCATTTGCATCGGTTACCGTATAACTATAGGTTCCTGCGGTTTGTGTGCTGGTTCCTGTTCCACTGTAAACAGGTGTTCCTCCACTTGCGGTAACGGTTACTGTTGAAGATCCTCCATTGCATAAAATTGAGGTGGACGAGGCGCTTACAGCAACAGCAGTTGGCTGAGTTATGGTTACACTTGTTGAGGCCGAACATCCGTTTGCGTCTGTTACTGTATAACTTGTAGTTCCTGCAGTTTGCGTAAATGATCCTGTTCCCGAATAAGAGGCTGTTCCTCCACTTGCACTCACAACAACAGTTGAACTTCCTCCGTTACACAAAATTGAAGTAGACGATGCACTTGCACTTAATGCAGTTGGTTGGGTTATGGTTATGCTTGTTGAAGCCGCACAACCATTTGCGTCTGTAACCGTGTAACTATATGTTCCTGCCGTTTGCGTAAATGATCCGGTTCCTGAATAAGCTGCTGTACCCCCGCTTGCATTCACAGTAACAGTTGAACTTCCCCCATTACACAAAATTGAAGTAGATGATGCGCTTGCGCTCAATGCTGTTGGCTGTGTAAGTGTAACCGAAGTTGTAGCCGAACAGCTTGTAGCATCGGTAACAGTAACGCTATATGTACCAGCAGCAAGAGAAGAAATATCTTCGGTTGTTGCACTGTTGCTCCATGCATAAACCAATGCTCCAGTTCCACCGGTTACAGTCAGATTAATTGCTCCTGTTGATGCACCGTTACATAAAATATTGGTAACCGATGTGCTCAATGAAGGTCCCGAAGACGATGTGACGATATAGCTGCCATTTGTTGTACACCCTTTTGAATCGGTAACTGTTACTGTGTATGTGCCTGCACTTAATGCTGATATATCTTCAGTTGTTGCTCCATTGCTCCATAAATACATATACGGAGCCGTACCACCAGTTACGGTTAAATTAACTGAACCTGTTGATGAAGAACACGAAGCTGATGTTGTTGTTGCTGAAGCCGAAAGTGCAGCTGAAGGTTGTGTAACAATTGCGGAAACACTTCCTGTACACCCGTTTCCATCGGTAATTGTAACACTATAGGTTCCTGCAGCCTTTGATGAAATATCCTGTGTAGTGGCTCCACCCGTCCATGAGTAAATATACGATCCGTTACCACCAGATGGGGTTAAATCAACCGCACCGGTTGAGTTACCAAAACAATTTACATGGGTAATGCTGGTTGTGCCTGAAACAGCTGCAGGAGCTGTAACAGTATAAGACGCGTTGTTTGTACATCCTGCCGCATCGGTTACGGTTACAGTATATGTACCCGCTGCAAGCGAAGATAAATCCTCGGTAGTGGGTCCGCTGCTCCATGAATACGTATACGGCCCTGTAAGTGAAACTGACGTTGCAAGATTTGTAAATGTTGCTGTATTTGCCCATGTACGTGCCGTTGACCAAGCATCGGTTTGAATATTATATGCACCTGTTGCTTTTAAGTATTGTCCCGAAACAGGATCTGCCACAAATGAACTTGTTGTTTGCAATTTTCCACCTGCATATTTATCGTTAACCGGTAATTGGTATCCTGCCGTGCCTGCCGATACCATTGCACTTCCAATAGCGGTACCAAAGAAAATGGCATCTACAGGAACAGTTGAATTTGTAATGGACGAAACATCGGTGCTGAAAACTGCAACGGCATCGGCATTTGCACCTCCATTACCCAACACACCTGCCGTGTTTGAATTTCCAATGCTACCATCGCCCCCAGTTGTTCCTGTATTAATTGAACGCAGCACGTTTGTTGTTGGTGTCATGGACGAACCTCCTACATAAACAACCTGGCCCTGGGTTACCGAACCGGCTGAAATTTGAAATGCATAGGTTACACTTCCTCCATTTATCCAACCACTTGAAGTAGCTATTCCGTTATTTGAAAAAACAACTGTATAAGGAGTTGTTGTAAAATCAATTGCTTTTGTTGCAACCAACTCAACAAATTCAAATGGCGAATCTGATGCCGCAGTTGGATTGGCATGTACTTCTGAAATTACAAGGCCAGGATTTGCCGAATCATAAGTTGAGCCACCAGAAACTGTAACGTTGACCGCACCATTTGTACTGGTATTACATGTTGGGTTCGTTACCGTACCCGAAATAACAATTGCTGCAGGTTGTGTAATGGTAACTGAAACCGTAACAGTAGAACTTCCGTCAGAAACAGTACAAGTGTACGTTCCCGCTGCAAGGCTGCTTGCTGTTGCAGCTGATCCACCCGATGGCGACCATGAATACGTATAAGTACCACTACCACCGCTTGCAGTTACTGTTGCTGATCCGTTGCTGGACCCGTTACAGGTAGCATTTGTGGAAGTATTTAACGAGGCTGCCAATGGCGATGTAGGATCATAACACTGAACATCTTCAACCAGCATGTCGCTTGTTCCACCCGAAGGCCCTGTGTTGTAAGGATAAATAGTTCCATAATAATCAGGACCCACCATGTTTGGATACGAAGCGTTACCGGTTGCATCGGTATTTAAAAAATAAGCATAGGTTCCTGAAGGGTATTCTGGCGTTACACAATAACGTCCATTGTAATA
>DATGXI010000035.1:0-3267 GCA_035299065.1 Flavobacteriales bacterium | reverse complement strand
TGCTTCAGGAGTATCGTCAACAATGATTTCAACGCCTGTGGCAGCTTCAAGAGCACGAATGTTTCGTCCCTCACGTCCAATGATGCGCCCTTTCAATTCATCGCTTTCAATGTGGAATACCGAAACCGAATTTTCAACGGCATGTTCGGTGGCAACGCGTTGAATGGTTTGTATAACAATTTTCTTGGCTTCTTTGCTTGCGTTGATTTTTGCTTCTTCCTGTATATCGCGTATATAGGCCATGGCATTGGTGCGTGCTTCGTCTTTCAGGGCTTCCACCAATTGTTTTTTTGCTTCTTCCTGGTTGTAACCTGAAATTTTTTCAAGTTCCTGTACCTGTTTGGCTTTTAATTTATCCAGCTCGTCCTGCTTCTTTTGCAATACCGAATTTTGTTGTTGTAGCTGATCACGTGTGCTGGTTATTTGTTTTTCGGTGCGGGCAACTTCTTCCATTTTTTGTGAAAGTTGTTTTTCCTTGTCACGAACGCGTTGTTCGCCACTTTGCATTTTCTTTTCGCGCTCCGAAATTTGTTTTTCGTGTTCTTCTTTCAATTGCAGGAATTTTTCTTTTGCCTGCAACATTTTGTCTTTTTTAATGGCCTCAGCTTCCTTTTCAGCTTCGCTGATAATGCCCGTTTTGCGTTTTTTAAGTGCGCTGTTTTGGATAAGGAACATAACAATTGCTCCAAGCAATAATCCTCCACCGGCACCTATACACGCTGAAATCAAATCAAAGTTCATAACATCGTTTATTTAGGGTTAACAATACGATGCAAAACCGTAGGATCTCATACCTTTTTTAGTGCTGAATCGAGCAAATGATCAAGTTCTGTTAAATCTACCGGAGTTGACTTACTCCCCTCAGCCTGGGTCTTTGAGACCACAAATTTTGATGCTACCTGGATGGCAGACATGGCTAAAAGATCCTGCATATCTTTAACCGCATAATTTTCCTGTAATGTCTTCACGTGGTCGTTTACAAGTTTTGCGGCTTCGCGGATGGTTTCTTCTTCATGAGCCTGAACCGTAAGTGGATACGTACGGTTACCGATATTTATTTTTATCGAAATTTCGCTCATGATAACTGATTTTCATGGTTTAACAGCGCTATGCATTTGTCAATCTCAGCGGCCAGTTCGCGTATTTTACCCTTTATTTCGGTACGCTTTTTTTCGGCCTGTTGGTCTGAAACCGGCAGTTGTTGCACCTGGTTTAATTTCTCTTCCATTGATTTAGAAGACGCTACTATTGTAGAATGCTGTTTTCGCATTGATTCCAGGTCCTCGCTTAAGCGGGCATTTTCCTGCAATAAAACATCACGCTGTTGCCTGGTATGTTCTAAAACATGCACCAGTGCGTTTATTTTATCTTTAATCGTTTGAACAGTTACGTCAGCCATAATCCTTTAAGAAGGAAATTATAACATGCAAAGTTAATGGCCTTGGCCGCCTGACCAAATTTTTAGGTATTTTTTGTGAAAATCCTTTTGTTTACAGTAAAACAAACCCGGCATATAGGCGTAAATTGGGGCCAATATGCGTTGTTTTAAGGTTTTAGTATTTGTTTTAGGCTTGGTTTATAACCTGGAGGCACAGCCTTTTCCCTCTTATCCCAGGAATTATTTCAGAAGTCCGGTTGACAACAGGATACAGCTGGCGGGCACTTTTGGTGAATTACGCAGTTATCACTTTCACATGGGACTAGATATTAAAGCACATGAAGGTACGCCCATACGTGCTGCTGCTGATGGTTATTTATTCAGGGCAAAAATTTCAGAGTCGGGGTATGGGCATGTTTTATACCTGAACCATCCCAATGGTTTCACAACGGTTTATGCGCATTTAAGCCGGTTTACCGATACGCTTGAAAAATTTCTGTATGCCGAGCAGTATAAAATTCAATCAGAAGAAATTGATATTAGTTTACCCGATACAGCGTTTAAATATAAAAAAGGTGACATTATTGCGTGGAGTGGAAATACAGGCCATTCAGCCGGGCCGCATTTGCATTTTGAAATTCGTGATACAAAAACCGAAGATGCGATTAATCCCTTGTTGTTTGGCATAAAGGTGAACGATAAAATTAAACCAACAATACAGGGATTGAAAGTTTACCCAATGAATGAGACATCATCGGTTGACGGAAAAAACACCTCAAAATATTACTCGCTTAAATACACCAAAGCGGCAGCATACAAAAAAAACATTGTGATAAAAGCCTGGGGAGAAATTGCCTTTGCTGTACAAGCTCATGACCTGTTAGAGGAGTCAAGCCGATGTGGCATATACGAGATTTTTGTTTACAATGAAAAGAAGGAAAAGGTATTTGGCCAACGCATTGCACGGGTAGGATTTGATGTTTCGCGTGATATAAATGTGTACAAAGATTATGGCGAATTTCATGATCACAGCAGGCATTTGCACAAAGCACATGTAAAGGGAAACAATCGCCTGAAAGTATATACCGAAAAAGACAAGGATGGGATTATAAAGATAAACGGAACCGACACTGTAAATTACTATGTAAAAGCGTACGATGTTGCTGGCAATATGGACTCAGTTTGCATCACTGTAATTCCGCTAAAAACAGTGATTGTTCCGCCAAAAAAAGCAGTATGCAATCAACCCGTTGAATGGGCAAAAACATTTACATATAAAGCGCCAGGAATTGACATTGAGATGCCTCCTGGAACACTATACAACGATGCCTGCTTTCATTACTGGTCAAAAGACAGGAATGAAAAAACCTATTCACGTATTCATGCTTTTTGGGGAAGTACCGAGCCACTTGCCGGTGGATTTGATTTGATTATTGAGCCTGATACAACAATTGACTCAGCGTTAATTCATAAAATTTTAATTGTGCGCACCACCGACTTTAAATCGGTAAACCCTTATACAACGGCATACATTGATGGTAAGTTTGGAACACAGCCCAAAAGCCTGGGTACTTTTTGTTTAATGGCCGACACGGTGGGTCCAAAAATAAAACCACTGGGATTTAAAGACAGCATGCACGTAACGATGACTTCAAAGGAAATAGCATTTGAGATTAAGGATGAATTGGCTGGATTAAAAAATGCTAAGATTTTTATAAATGGCAAATGGGTGCTGGGCCATTTTAACCTGAAAAAAGAAAAACTTATTTTACTCCCGCGTGAATTCAAGTTGCCAAAGGGTTATTACCCGTTAAAAATTGAGGCTATTGATTTAAAAGATAATGTAACGACATTTGAAAGGACCATTTACTGGACAGGAAGTTAGTTGC
>DATGXI010000034.1:0-76323 GCA_035299065.1 Flavobacteriales bacterium | reverse complement strand
CGTTTCAAATATTTTTTGTTTGCCTGATTCAATGCCGCCAATGGGAAATTTGCTGGGCTTTATTTCGGTTAACGCTTTGCCGCGCACATAATACAAGGGACGGTTTGCACCGGCAAATTCAAGTGAACGGGTTTTTACATTTATTTTTAAAATGGCAATGTCCATACCATCCCTTATCTCGGTTTTGTTATGGTTGAGTATGGCGGTTACGTTTTTATCCAGCTCGTTCAATATAGCTGTTGGATCAACAATGGCTTTTTCCTGTACAATGGTGTTTAATTGGTTTACGCCTATTACACTCATTAAGGCTCCCGGTACGCCATGCCCGGTACAATCAGCTATGGCAAGAAACTGAAAACCGTTTTTTTCGGTGATCCAGTAAAAATCGCCACTCACAATATCTTTTGGGCGATATAAAATAAATGAGTTGGGAAGATGGGTTTTAACCAGGTCGTTTTCGGGTAAAATGGCTTGCTGAATGCGCTTGGCATAGGTTATGCTGTCAGTTATCTCCTTGCTTTTTTGTGTAATGATAAGGTTGCTCAGGCGTAATTCATCCAGGATCAGTAAACGCAATTTTTCATTCCTGAAAACCAAAAACAAAATAACCACCAGGTTTAAGGCAAGGTTGAAGAAAAAATAATTGGGAGGAAGTTTATTGGCAATACCAGCGTAAAAAGCTGTTTCATTCAAACCTAAAACAAGGTAGCCAATTAGTACTCCCAGTGTAAGTATGCCGTAAAATAAACCGATGCGTAAATTACCCATGATCATGGCAAAAATCGGAACAATATAAATGGTTGGCATATCGGGCGAGAAGAGTCCACCTGTTGTAGATGGCTGAAAGATCATCATGGCAAAAAATGTTCCGCAAAAGTAATGGGCCGAGAAAATAAAAGAACCTTTTTTGCGAAAATAAAAAAGCCCGATGGTCATTACAGGACAAACAGTAGCAATAGCTAATACATTGGAAAGATCGTTGGGATCATGCGCATACATTAAGAAAGCAAAAAACACACCAATGAAAGAAGCAATGTAAACAAACCAGATAATGAATTTGGATTTGCGTTTTAGTTCAATATCATCACGATATTTCTCAGGAACAAAATAATCGATGAGCCTGTTGATCTTCATGCTTTAGTAATGGCTAAATGTACTTATTTTTTGAATGAAATCGATTTAGCCCACAGAATTGGTTAAACTACTGCATTACAAAGTTCAAGGTTTGTTTGAATGAATGCTCGCAGCCGGTTTATGGCTTGCGGGTGGATATTAAAATTCAGGTATAATGCCTGTTTAATTTGTATTTGGCGTACATACAGGCGGGGCCTTGCTCAATGGCTGGCTGGTGTTAATCAGATTTTTTTTTGAATTTGCCAATGGTGGCCAAAGGGATCTTTGAACATGCCCTGGCGGTAACCATAATCGTGGTCAGTTACGGGATTAATTTCGGTTGCGCCTGCCTGTATGGCTTTTTGCATAACATCTTCCACATTGGGCACAAACAGGCCTATGGTGCAGGTTACGCCATTGGCACGTTTTGGTTCAAGGGCGTTGCGCATGGTTTCGTGCACGTGAAAAATGGCCCCGTTTAACTCCAGTTCAGCCACGTGAATGCTGCCATCATTGTTACGAAAGCAAAAAATTTCGTTTGCCCCCAATTTTTTGTAAAAGTCAATTTCCATTGTTCCGTTGGGAATGTGGAGTTCAGGGGCAAAATGTGTCATGTTTTTTGTATGGTGTAATTTTTTACGCAATCTTATTTTTCACAGATTTCTTTCAGCTTATCAAGTGCTTTGGGATATGTCTCGTTCATGTACCCAACAAAATCTTCGGTGGTGTCCAGGTCAACGGTAACGGTTGTGGTGCCATTGTTTTCCTTGTAGGTATAATTTTCAAATCCGTTTGCCCATTTTTCTACATCGGGTCCTTCTGTAATTTCTTTATTGCCTTTAACCAGACCGTAATGTTGCACTGAAACAAACTGGTTGGGCATGTTTTCAACTATGCGTGAAACCATTCCTCCCTTTTCGCCTTTTTCATCCACACCAACAAACAAAATTTTACTGCCTTTGTTCCAATTGCCTTCATAGCTTGATGTGGGGTTAAACGCAGCGGTCCATTGTTCATAGCTTGATTTGTTTTGAATGCCCAGCATAAGATCATAAACTTTGATTACAGGTGCGTTGATGTTTACGGTGAATTGTAATTTTTTCATGGTATTAGTGGTTTTTAAATGAATTGTTGGTTTGTTATGTTTGGTTAATGGTATGGTGTTAGTCTCGTACTGGTTCAAAATAAAATACAGTTACATATGAGTGAATGTTTTTTGTTTGAATGGGTTTTAACATAATTGGGTGCTTTTATGTGTATTCGTAAGCCCTGTTGGGGTGTAACCATACCGCAGTAAAGTTAAAGAAAAAACAATTAGGATCATGGTATGAAACGTCAAAAATGTCGTCCTGAAAGGAGGTTATTCAAGGCAATAGGCGCTACCGCCAGGTCAGGGGAATTAAATGAGTGTCTGTTAACTAAAAAAGTCTTCGGGATTTTTCTTAAATTTAAACCCCAATGAAGTAAATGACACGGGTGCATCTTTGGGAACATTTACCCCATTTAATACTTCAAGTGAAATGCTTCCGAGATCTAATTTTAAATCAGCAAGCACATTATTTAGAACATGTCCAATGCTTGCACCCGCTTCAAAATAATGCAAGGCTAATTTGTGGTCAGCAAAAAGCCAGGCTTCATCTCCTTTACCCCCAAGATCGTGATGAAAACTGATTTCGTACAGTATTATTGGAATGTCAGAATAATCCCATAAAAAGTGGAACCCGGTATAGAATTCAGGTATCAATTCTTCCGGGTAAGATTTATCAGAAAGTTCTTCTGGATAATTATTTATGAATTGTGAAGTAAATGGAATTCCGGATAATGTACTTGTCAACGCAATATGTTCAACAAAATTATACTGGCGTTTTATACGTAAAACATTCTCGGTTGTTGTAATTGCTATTTTAAAATCGTTATACATTTAACAGGCGGTGGTGCTTAAATTATTGCCATAAGGTTGCGCATATACTGTTGAATATTTCCATACGTGGAAACGCTACATGGCACAAAGTTAAATAAAAATCGATTAAAGGTTTTACTATTGGGAGTGTTTTTTGTTTAACGTTGCCGGGTTAAAGTGCATAAGCGTGTTTCAAAATGATTTTGTATCCCGGTAATAGTAGCCACCGTCAAGTTAGGGGTTGTTCAAGATACCCATGTGGTATATGAGTCAAATATTACCCACTTTTGACCATCAAAATATAAAGTGTAGAAAACACCCTGACCACATAAAGAATCGCAACTATGAGATAAATTTAAACAAGCATATTTTCCATTTTTACTATAGTAGATAGTCGAAAATCGGACGATACCAAAATCTACCTTTTCTTTTTTTCTAAAATTCACCCACTTGTTGGTTTTTATTTCTTCTTGAAAATATGAGCCGATTTTGTAATTCGCAAGAAAATGATATTTAATACCCTTGTTTAAATTTTTAAAGTCTAAATCGTTTAAAGCTATTTCAGCGCATGAATCGTTTTCAAAGGAATAAAACTCGGCAAATGATGATGAATCTTTCTTAATATATTTAAATTCATTGGGAGGATAACTCTCTTTGCAATATTTAGAGGTTGAATCAACAATTACTAAACGAGTCTTTTTTGGAACTTTATACTTGACAAACACATAATCTTCCAATACAATTTGATAAATATTATTGTTATTTTGACCCTGTGATTTGGTACAGAGAAATACGAGTAATATTATTATAATGTTTTTCATTGAATAACCCCTAACGTTCAGGCGGTGGGCTTGCAAGTGCCACGTTAGAAACGTTTTGTTCGAAGTAAAGTTAGCAAAAAAATTATGGATCATTCCTTTGAAATGTTTTTGTTTAATGTGGCCAGGTTAGGGGAATGCAAATAAACGTCTACTTAATTTTGTATTTGAAGTACTTTGCAAATAAATTCCAGAGTTTTTTATAGCCCTCGGGATCAAGTAAACTATAAAGGGGAACGTTCCTGGTGCTATACACGTGCTCACATAAAAAGCAAATTTCAATAAACCCGCACATTTTTCCATGTTCATCATAGAATAATATTCCGTGACCAGGATCATAGCACATAATTTCCTCCATGCGATTATAGTTTGCATAAAGAATGCTGAATAGCAAATTATAATCTGTTCTTTTAAGTGTTTTTCTTTGTCCGATATTCGACATGTTAACTGAATCTTCCCTTCTCATAAGTGCGGGTCGCACTACTTTATATGGTTTTTCATATTCTTCCGTTGTCTTCCCGTTTTTATCTACAACTTGTTTCTGTTTTTTGACAAGGAATTCCTGAAGCTGAACTAATTCAATTCGTTTGAATTTTATATCGGTAAAGTTTTTTATTTTAATACGATTAACTGAGTCATATTTACTTTTTACAATTAAAGAATCGGCATAGAATTTTTTGGTCTGCCCAGAGCAAACAATGGAAGAAATTACTAATATATAACTTACGATAAATTTTTTCATTTGTTGCCCTTAACATTCGTGCGGTGGGTTTCCTGTTGCCAACCTGTTATAGGTAGTTTATTTTCGTTCCTGTATATCACCGCCATTTTCCGCGTCTAAAATCTGGCTTTTTAAAATAAGTTTAATCTCGTCCAGTGATCTTGGATTGTCCTCTGTGACTACCTTTTCAACAGATGAAAACGGGAAGCTGTTAACCATATATTTTTTATGGATGACGGTCATATCTGTTCCGTATTCATCGGTGAGCTGCTTCCATTCGCAATTTAGTTCATTAACCAGGCCTTGTCCAAAAGCGGCACCAATGATATCAATAACCTCCTCCGCAGATTCTTTGTCGGCTGAATGACTGTTGGCCCAGGTTAATAAAACCTCGTCTAATAATTTTGAATCAAACGATACGCTGGCCGGTGCGGGATGATACTTTTTAATAAAGACTTTTGCACGCGCTGTTTTATCTGCTATAAAGTTGGTTTGTTCTTTTGTAAGGTCAGCCAATGAATATTCATAATTGTTTTCTGTTGAAGTGGTAGCGTTTATTTTTTTGCCATCCACTTCAATGGTCTCTTTTTTTGGCTCGTTCTTGCAACCAAACATAAAGCTTAAAATTCCCATGATCAAAAACAGTCTGTACATAAATATCCGTAAAATATCCCCTAAGGTTCCCCGTTCAATGGTTTTTTGGAAACGGAATGCTCAAAGTAAAGTTAAACAAAATTCGTATGTTCTGTGCAATGAATAACCAATTTTGTTTGACGCCCTGGTATAAAATGGAAACGAGGCCAAAAAGATGTTTAGCTTTCGGGCCATAACGGCTACCGACCCGTTTACTTGCCGGTCTTTTTCTTGGTCTTTTGTTTTCGCTTATGCGCTAAACGCGCTAAATAAAAATGAATGCTTTCCTGAATCAATTGTTCAATTTCTTTGTCAATGTCGCTGCTATTTTCAATTATTATATGATGTGTCCAATAGCCTTTTTTTGGTTGAACCGATTCCTCTATTTTGTCACTTTGAATTTTTTTACCCGTTACGATAGTCAGGGTAATGGAGCTTTCAGAACGTTTTTTTATCCAGGTTTGTGGAAGCCAAACCCAAATGTATTTATAGTCTTCGCCAAACGATATTTGTGTCTTTGAAACTTCAATTTTCGGGGAGCGGTGTTCTTCGATTAATTTACGGAGAAGTTTAAATAGTTTTAAAGAACCGTTTTTTCCACGAAAGAACTTTGCAATATCATTTTCTGTTTTTTGAGTCATGATTTACTGGTACAGTCTGTAGCCGTAGGCTTACCGCTAATGTTCGGGCGGTGGGCGGAGCTGCCGACTTTATGAACGTTCATTATTTGTTTTTTATTTGTTGTTCATGAACCTTGTGGTTTGGAAACGTATCGTTGGTGGTAAAGTTAGCAAAAAACAATTATTATTCTTTGCCTCTGAAAATGTTTTTTGCTAACCTGACAGTCGATTGTAAGAGGGAAGAAGATGGTGAAGTCCCGCCTGCCATCACGATGGCCTTTGCAATGGCAGGCAGGTTGCGGCCTGGTGCTTGCGGCCACCGCCAAGTTAGGGGTTGTTTGCCACTACTTAATAGCGTCAATGGTCGTATCTAATATTTCGCAATCCTCAGGAATTCTGTTCTCCTCAAAGTCCATTTCAGTAAAGGGATTAAGCGTTTTTTCTGGCTTAAAAGACCGACCTTTTGTTTTAACCTCGAATATTTCCTGCGTATCGGGATTTCTAGTTATTTCGAAATCGGTATTTGGAAAACTATTCTCAGATTCCTTATCGTTAACAAAAAGGTTTTGCAAAAAAAGCACTTTTGCATGACCTTCATAAAAAATGTCAACGTAAAAGCAACTAATGTTTTCATCGTTTGAAATTCTTTTAATTATTCGACTGGTTTTAACTTCTAAAACTTCAACCATTGGATTGATTACTGGTGAGTGCTTTTTTGCACGATTGGTCATCAAATAGGTTGCAAAAAATGCGAGAATAATTATGGTTATAATAGCAATGAAATTTGTTGTTGTATCGGGGCGATAAAAAAACCGATACATAGCAAATGGTATTAAAAAAGTAAAAAATAAGAGAAAAAAACGCGAAATAAGAGCAAGCCTTTTTGCACTTGGACTCCTGGGGTCGTCTGGACCCAAGGACGCTACATCAATTTCTCGTCTGACTATTTTTAACATAAATGTGATTGCAAATTGCCGCTAACGTTCGGGCGGTGGGCTTGCTGTTGCCGTCCTTATGGAAACGTTTCGGTTTGAGCACAAGTTAAACAAAATAATTATGATCTCTGCGGTTAAAAGGCAATTTTGTTTAACGCCCTTGGCGTAATGTGAAAACGAGACTTAAAAAGTTGCTTCTTCCATGGCGCTTGCGCTAACCGGGCTGTTAGGTGTAGTTTATTCTAAACCAATTATTGGGAATACTTTTTTCCGTATATAATCCATGATAAATGGCTCTGTCTTAAGAAAGTCCTCTTTTCGTTTTATTAATTCCGTTCTCACAAGCTCTAATAATTTGTTGTTTGAGTTTATTGAATCATAAATTAAAACACAAAGTGCGGCATAGAGTGTTTGTTTTTTACTTCTCAATGTGACAGGATCGTCTACTAATTCTAGTATGAGAGCTAAATTAATTTCTTTCGCAAGAATTATTTCTTCATCCTGTTCGTCAATGTATAATTCGTCATTAAAGACCATTCTTTAAAAAGGTCCTTATCCATAGTTACGCCAAGTCTTGAAGATCCTGAGCATTCCTCAGATTTGCACTTTGTACAAGGGGTGTCCCAAATTGCTTTTGTACTGTAAAGTCCGAAAGCCATTTCCCTTTTAGAAAAATGGAAATTGTCTTTATTGCCACAATTTTTGCAGTACCTTGTTACGTAATATCTATCCTCGGTCGACATAAATTACACCTAACGTTCGGGCGGTGGGCTTGCAGGTGCCAAATTTTGAAACCGTACCGACCGAAGTAAAGTTAAACAAAAACAATTATGATTGTCTGCCGATAAAACGTTTTTTGTTTAACGGAGACAGTATAATACAAAAACGTGTCCTGACCTGACCTTGCCCCTAGCACCCTGCCTGCCCTTGCACTGGCTTGCGCTATGGCAGGCAGGTTGCGGCTACCGCCAAGTTATGCAGAGGGCGCACACCTCTTTGGGCCAACCTTTTCCCTTTCCCCCGATAAAGCATGTGTCCAAATGAAGAACCCCGCCCTTAAAAGCGCAAAACAAAAATTTAGCGTTTTAAATGCTTTGCATTCATGAGGACGGCTAAAAGACAAATTATTCCCCGAATAAAAAAAGAGGTCGGCAAATGCGATAACACCCTATTCAAGGTGCCTGTAAAGGGAGGGAAGGCAAACTTATTAAAGGGTTTTAGATGCCAGCTTATTTCAACACAAAAAAAACCCTTAAATGTGTTTGACGCGCGGTGGCGGGAAGTTCCTACTTTCCTCTCTGAAAAAAGACGCTGCCAAAAATAACACGCCTGGTGATTAACACGTATTGGTGATCAGATAACAAAAAACTGCCAATTGGTCAGAGAACACTAAGTGCAGTTAAGAGAATTCTAAATGCGGAGACGAGAATACTCCGTGCAGGTGCAAGAACACTAAGTCAGGTCGCGGGAATTCCTTTTGCGGATCCAAGAACACTAAGTACGGACGCGAACTTTCTTTTGACAAGTGGAAGATTTCTAAGTGAGGATGCAACAATACTAAATCAGGATAGGAGATTTCCAATTCATGGCAGGAAAACACCAACTCAGTTTGCTAGTATACTACTTACAGTTGGAGAAATTATTTTCGAGATGGATTAAACCTTTTACTTCCGAAGTATGATTTTCTTAGTAGATCTGACTTGATTGTTTGCGATTTGCACAAAATAAATTCCGTTAGGAAAATTTGAAATATCAAGTTCTATCTCATTTAAAAAACTTAAATCTCTTTTTAAGATAACTTCACCCAAGGCATTAATTATCGACAAACCGGCATCGGGTAACATTTTGTTTAAGGTTATCGTTACGTTCCCATTTGTTGGATTTGGATAAATATCCAAAATGCTTGAATTTTCATTCTCATCAATGCTAAAAGCAATACTACAGGAATCAACTGCCAAGTCTGTAAATTTTGCGAGATTATTAACGTAAATACCGGCAACTGTATCAGTAGCTGAACTAGCAAAAAGCGTATCCTGAAAAACGGCATGTTTTACTGACCCGGTAAATGTTGTGTCAATTGCGCACCATTGATTACCATCCCACGTTGAAAAACCACGGCTATAAATATTGCCTGAATACCAATAAGCGCCTCCAACATATAATTTATTTTGGTAAACCATTAAATCATATACAGGAGCCCAGGTAGAATACCCGTTAGTATTGTCCTGAACGCCTGTTCCAGCTTCAGACCAATTAGTGCCATTCCATTTTTGGATTCCATGGCCTACGTTACCTTCAAATTTAGCAATGAATCCAGCGATGTAAAGCTCATTTTTATAAATTTCCATACAGGAAATAGATCCTAAACCTCCCTTAACATAATCCGTAACCCCAACTTTTTGCCAAGTTCCGGCTTTATAAACAGCAATATCTATGATGTCTATTTCAGTGCTGTCAAAATTTCCTGCTACGTATAAATCACCATTGTAAATTGTGCAGTCAACAATTCCTGTAAATGGACAATTATATACATTACTCCATGTAGAGCCATCCCATTTTGCAATGCCTTTTACATTAATATTTCCAATGTGTGTAAAATGACCCATGCAATACAAATCATTACCAATTATTCTCATACCTAAAACAGTATTATTAATACTATCACCAAAATGTACCCATTTTGTGCCGGTCCATTTGCTTAGGTATTTTTGATTAACTCCAGCACTGTCAACAAACCCGCCACCTATGATTAATTCGCCATTATAAAAAGCGGAACAATAAGTGACGTTATAAAGAGTATCCATGGAAGTCCAAGTGGTTCCATCGTACATGTAAGCGGTATTTAAAGAAAGCATACCAGAACCATCCAGTGTTTGAATACCTACGGTATACATTTTATTTCCAATAGTATCTATACTTATATCGCGAATTTGAGCAACAGGAGTTGGCATGCCTGCTGTTTCAAAACTTTGTGAAGTACAATTCACAACAGGCAGAAAAAATAATGATATGACGGCTAAAGTTCTCAATGAATCGTTAATTTTTTAGTGCTTATTAAACCATCGGTAGCAATAATTACGGCTAACGTTCGGGCGGTGGGCATGCTGTTGCCGACCTTGGAAACGTTACTTTCAAAAGCAAGTTAAACAAAAAACAATTATGAATGTCTACCGGTAAAACGTTTTTTGTTTAACGTGACCGGCTTAAAAGTACAAAAACGCGCCCTGAACTGACCCTGTTCCCGGCAATAGCGGCCACCGCCAAGTTAGGGGCTGGCAAAACAAGTTTATTTATTGAACATCGGATTCATGTCTAATTCCATCCTTATCTATTCGGCACAACCAAAGCGCATTTTTCGTCCACGGAATGTCTGTGTTGTTAGGAAGAACAATTCCGCTTGCGATTAAATTGTCTGGATTATCGTTGTCGTCTATGTCATCCATGTAAATGTCGACTTTAAGTCCTTCGCGTAATTCAACACGGTTACCTTGGGAATCAATTGTAAAATTGTCTTTTGCTAAAAGGACGAGATCGTCTTCAACCATCTCATTAAAGTCTACATAAATGCGCGCGGTTTTCATACTTACTGTTTGTAGCTTGCCCCTAACGTTCGGGCGGTGGGCTTGCTGTTGCCGACCTTATGGAAACGTTTCGGTTAGAGCACAAGTTAAGTAAAATATTTATGATGTCTGCGGTTAAAAGGCAATTTTACTTAACGCCCTTGGCGTAATATGGAAATGCGGCTTATAAAGTTGCTTGTTACTGGGCAATAGCGGCCACCGACCTGTTATGCGTTGCCTTTTGTTAGATCGCCAAAATGCGTTTCGATGTCGCTAGCTGTTATAATTGGTAATTGAATAATCTTATTTGTCTTAGTTTTTTTCCAAAACGGAAAAGGGAATCTATAAGAAGCCTGGTTATAGGAGTCAGTTTTATTGTCTGGCAAAATAAAAGTACTTTTATAGAGATTATTTCCTTTAAAATAGTCCGTCCGTTCGATTTTACACGTCAGTAAAGTCAGAAAGCGCAATACAGCTTTATCCAACTGTTCTTTGGGCTTGTCAAAGTAATCATATGTATCACCGATACCAACGTGTATTGTTCCTCCTTGGTCGCATATGTAAATTGGCGAGTGAAACTCGTGTCCGTCTGAAACTGCAAAAAACGAATTTTTATTTTCTCGCACGATTTTGCATTTGTCTTTAAGAAATTTTTCCAGTCGGTCAATATGTTGTTCGAATGTCATAAAAGGTTACGCATAACGTTCGGGCGGTGGGCTTG
This sequence comes from Flavobacteriales bacterium, assembly GCA_035299065.1. Classification (GTDB taxonomy): domain Bacteria; phylum Bacteroidota; class Bacteroidia; order Flavobacteriales_D; family UBA2798; genus DASPJQ01. The sequence continues at coordinate 65,302 of DATGXI010000034.1, read as the reverse complement.
CTGTTGCGGAATAAATGCCCCGAACCCTTCACCAAAACGTTACGCTAATATAATGCTTTTACCTTAACAATTGTTGCTGCCCCGCAATAGCGGCCACCGCCAAGTTATGCAGAGGGCGCACACCCCTTTGGGCCAACCTTTTCCCTTTCCCCCGTTAAAGAACGTGTCCAACTAAAGAACCCTGCCCTTAAAAGCACAAATCAAAAATTTAGCGTTTTAAAAAAAAGAGTCGGCAAATACGATAACACCCTATTCAAGGTGCCCGTACAGGGAGGGAAGGCAAACTTATTAAAGGGTTTTTAGATGCCAGCTAATTTTAAAACTAAAAACCCTTTAATGTGTTTGACGTGCGGTGGCGGGAAGTTCCTCTTGTCCTCTCTGAAAAATGACGCTGCCCAAGAATGATACACAGGTCGGTTAGAGAAAATATGTGCCAAACTAACACGTCATGGTCAGTAAGTTATGTTAAGTTCGAAAGGATTTGGAATATATTAGTTTGTAAGTGAAATGTTTTTTTATATTTGAAAGAAAAAGACCGTATGAAACTTGTTTTTAATCGCGAAATTATAGGTGCTGCCATTAACAAAAATTTAGAAGATCATAAAATATGGGATGAGCAATTTAAGCTCATGACTCATCATTGGAAGTCTGGTAAAAGAGCAAGTTTTAATTTTATTAAGAGTAAAATCAGATGGGAATATAACTCTTCAATTAAATGGGATATTCGTTGTTTTTTCGTGCCCATAATTCATAATGGTGAACCATTATTGCTCTTTTCTCTATTTGATCCACCCTTTTTTAAAATCGACTTTAAGGATAAAAAGCAATTGGAAAAGGAATCCAAGGACTCTTTTATTAAGGCAATATCTTCTCTTAAATTTAAAAGAGGGAAAATGTACGATTCAACGGATAAAGTCGTTGGCAAATACACTTTTGATGAAGAAACGGTCGAAGGAAAGGAAGTAATAGAAACGTTTAAAAGAAAATTCGAAATTAAAGATACCGATTTAAAGACCGTATATACTTTACCTTTTATAGATCAAAATATGGTGCTATCTCCTCATGTGGATGGAGTAGAAGTTATTCTTCATGATGAAAAATATATACAAATACAAAAAGAGGTTTTTAACCAATATTCAGAAATACGTATTATTCATTCGAACACAACGCCATATGCTTATTGTTTCTTTGTGTTTGAAAACGAAAAGAAAGACAAAGTCCATACTTTTTATTGCCCCGAATCTGTAATTGAGTTCAACCGAAAAAGAGCAGAAAGATTTAGAAATAGGGTCATTTGGAGAGAGGTAAATTTGCAAATCGTAAAAGAGGCAAAAGTGACCTCCAAAGATTACTGGCGTAAGCGAATTGAGCACTCTAAAATTAAAGTAAAATATAGAGGCCCAAATTATGATGGTCCAAATTGATATAATGAACAGAACATCTATTTGTTTGAGTATATTTTACTGATGAGTAAAAACTGTCAATTGGTCAGAGAACACTAAGTGCAGTTAAGAGAATTCTAAATGCGGAGACGAAAACACTCCGCGTAGTTGTAAGAACACTAACTCAGGTCGCAAGGTTTCTAAGTGCAGACGCAAGAACACTAAGTAGGGACGCTAACTTTCTTTTGTTAGTCGCAAGAATACTCCGCACAGTTGCAGGAACACTAAATGCGGATACGAGATTTCTACCTGTTGGCAGGAAAACACTAATACAGGATGCCAGCTTTCTTTTTTTAATCGTTCACAACACGACAAAAAAAAGGGGTTCCTTAAGAAACCCCTCAAACACATTACGAATGTTTGATCTTTGTAAATTTTAACCCGCTTACCTGTTTGTATTGCATACTGCCTGCCCCGTACAAACTCTTCACGTAAGCCTTTACCTCAAAAGCCAGGTCAACCATACCCGTTGTAACATCATACAAAGCACTGTCACGCGTAATACGGCTGTTGCTGTAAGAAGTAGTGGTACCAATCACCGAAGTGTTGGCAGCCTTTAAACTCACCAGCAAAGCATTTAAAGTAACCACCTTTAAATCCGTCTCGTTGGGCAAATAAAGGGGCTCAGTGCTCACGATCTGTATCAGCTTGATGAAATGATCAATCAGGCTGTCATAACTCTGCTGTGACACCGATATGGTCTTAACGGGAGCCTCTGCACCCGTGCCACCACCATCGGATGGTTCTTCGGGTACCTTGGAGGCACGCTTGCCCTGAATTTTGCGGTTTACAGTCTTTGCATCATCAACGGTTACCTTTGCAGCCGTGGTAGCCTCCAGAGCGTTTACAACGCGTGTGGAGAGTTTCTTGAGCGAAGCAAATACAAGCTCACGCGAGTTGGTTGAATTGTCAAAAGCCGTTTTGGCCACCTTAACCGCAAGTATGGCGTTCACACAAGCCGTGTACTTTGAGTTTAATGCAGGAATTTTAATGTTAACGTTCACCGGGTTGTAGGTAGCACCATAACCGGTACAGAACGAAATGAGATCTTCAAAATTGGCAACGTTTTTTGCGTGCCCTGTTTCTGTGAAACTAGACATAATCTTAAATTTTAAAAATTAAATAATTGGAAAAAATTTAAGGTTCTGCGAACAACCAACGAAAGGTTGAACTATTTGTTTGAGGAAGAGAACCCGTCAAAAGAGAAACCCCATGCAATAGTTGTCATACAGATAAACTATTTACAATTGATGTTTTGATTTTGTTGTGGCATTTTTCATCCCTTCCTTTCTTTTCTAATAAATGCGTTTAAACGAAATAACGTGCCGAATGAAAAGAATGTTAGTGATTTTAACTTTTGTTCACGTGCCTATTGAGGCAACGGTAGCGTTTAACAGTTGTGTAACAAAAAAAGAATTATTGTTCGAGCTCTTCCATTTCTTCCTCAAGGGCGTCTAACCAATCAAAATGATTAAAACGTATATAATATAGCAAACATTGAGAGTTTTTGGCTTTATTTAAATTAACAAACTCTACAAACTCTTCTTGCGGAATTTCATAAAAGTCCAAATTAGGATCTGTTTTATTGTAGTCGAATAATTCTTCAGCGGTGTATGTTACTGATTTACTTTCTAGCGTATAAACTGTCCATCCTTTTTCTCTAAAAGAATTAATTCTTTTTTCCAAAAGAGCGCCATCATGATTTTTATATTCTATTACAACGGCAACCTTTTTAAATGGGTTGCCAAAATCAGCGAATAAATCTCCTATTGGATAATAGGGATACATTAGAACACCTACCCATTTTATATCAGATAGAAACTTAAACTCAATTTGATTTAAAGTTTCAAACCAGTTCTCAACAGTTGTAGGTAGCTTATCAATTTTTTTCTTAATAGCATCATTATATCCTTCTTGATACGCTGATTTTATATGCCCAAAATCGTGACTTTGCTTCATTTGAATAAAGCTACGGAATCATTATTAATTAAAAAAGAGAGATTGTAAACAAAGTTGGTGATTTTACAAATTATTTTTTTGTTGGTACCAGTAACTCACGGACATCTACATCAAGAACTTTAGCAACTTCAAATAATGTTTCAATGGTTGGTTGAACATCATTGGTACACCATTTAGATACAGTTGTTTTGTTCTTACCCAATTTATCCGCTAACCAGATATTTGTCTTATCCTTTTCAGCTAAAACTGCTTTAATTCGATTATATACCATCTTTTCGACCATTTAAGTGCTTCAAAACATAAATAAAGTGGCAATTTAAGCATATCTAAAGAACTTAAAATCAATGAAAAGTGTATTAAAAGACAACTAAAAGCTAATATTAATTCACTTTAGTGTTATTTTATGCCACTTTATTTTATTTTTGTAGCACTAAAGTGTTGTGATATGAAATCAAAAAAGCCAAAAATCACTCAGGAAAAGCTTTTAATAGCCCTAATCAAAGATGATTTAATTAATAACAGGCTTATTTATGGCCTGGAAGCTTTAGATTTTGATGCTTTGCACTACTGCTTACATCTCAGCGAAACCATATTCGCCATTCTAGGGATAGAGGAGAAAGCGGGGGAGGAACGTATTGGCGAATACTATCACAATGCAACCAGAAAAGCCGCTAAGATTAATATAAAGGACTCAAATAGGGCACTAGAACCAATAGCGAATGAGATTTATAAAGAACTAATTAAAATGAGTTCTTCGATTTTTTAATTATCTGATAATCAATAAAATAATTTATTGCACATTATCTAGACTAAATGCCACTATTTTACGGAAAAATAGCAAAAAAGGCATAGTTGGACGCTTTTTATTGATCCAAGTGTCATATATTTGTGAAAATTCGCAAAGCTATGTTACTTGAATTTAGAGTTTCAAATTATAGATCGATTGGGGAAGAGCAAATTTTGAGTTTGGTTCCAGCGCCTAAACAAAAGGACTATCCTCAAAACATAATTTCCAAAAGTAAATATAAAGGTCTGAATGCAATTTCACTTTATGGACCTAATGGAGGAGGTAAATCTAATATTTTGAGATCAATGAGCCTTCTTGATATGCTTGTTCACATATCAGCTAGAACATCGTCTGTAACAAAACTTCCTTATGATCCTTTCTTATTAAGAGATGGATGGTCTAATAAGCCAACAACTTTTGAAATATCGTTTGTTGTTGAAGAAAATAGATATAGATACGGTCTTGAATTTAACTCAACAGAAGTCCAAAAGGAATGGCTATTTAGAAAATCTGCTGGAAGAGAAGTAAGTCTCTTTGAAAGAGAAGGGAATGTTATTGATGTTAGCTCTGGATATGTCGGGTCAAAGAAATTAATTGACGCAGCTATTGAGGCAACGCGAGTCAACGCACTTTTCCTATCCACCTGTGATATTTTAAATGTTGAGGAGGCTAAGAAAATAATGCAGTGGTTTAAGTTATTTGTAATGATTGATGGTTTAAATACAGATGATGATATTAGAACGGCATCCCTATCTGAATTAAACGAATACAAGGAAACTATTCGGAAATATTTATCAAACTTAGGACTAGGTTTACATGATGTTGAAATTACACCAAAGGATTTTGAGGAATCAGAGTTGCCTCATAGTATGCCGGAAAATTTAAAGACTCAATTAGCTCAAAAATTAAAAGGCAGCAAGAGTTATATTGTACATGCAATTCATCAAACATATAAATCCGATGGATCTCCTACAAATGAATTGCATAGTTGGGATTTTAATGAAAGAGAATCTGCAGGAACCCAAAAAGCATTTAAACTAAGTGGCCCCGTTTTATGGGCTCTTGCAAATGGTGGGGTTCTTATAATTGATGAAATAGAAGCTGCAATGCACCCAATAATGACGTTAAATACAATTGAATTATTTTTAAGGAAAGAAAGCAATCCAAATGGGGCACAACTGATTTTTGCGACTCATGATACAAATCTTTTAAGTTATTCTCAGTTAAGAAGAGACCAAGTGTGTTTCGCTGAAAAAAATAAATGGGAAAGCACAGAGCTTTATACTTTGTCAGACTTTATCTATTTTGAAGAAAAAAATGGAGAATTCAAATCCGAAAAAGAGAGACCTGATACAGATAAAGAAAAGAGATATATTGAAGGTCGATATGGTGCTATTCCTGTTCTTGGAGATTTTAAAAATTTTATTCATTCAGCTAAATGGCGGTCAAAGGAATAGTCCATAAAAAAGAATTAAAGGATAAAGACGATAGACCTGTTAGGCCAAAAAGGTATGATCATCTATTTTTAATTGTTTGTGAAGACCAAAAGTCAGAGCCATTCTATTTTAATGGATTCGTAAAGGAATTTCCAGATAAAACTGTATTTCTTAGAGCAGTCGGAACGGGAAGAAACTATAAGGGCGTTGTTGAGCAAACCGTAATTGAAAGAACAAAACTATATGAGGAAGCAGGTAAGCACGTAGACGAGGTTTGGTCAGTTTTTGATAAAGATGATGCCCAAAAATCCCAAGGAAATACGGCCAGGTTTGTGGACGCTTTTACACTAGCTAAGAAACAAAAAATAAAAGTTGCATATAGTAATGAGGTTTTTGAATTGTGGCTTTTATTGCATTTTATTAGCGTGCCCGCTAATACGCCAATTGCGCGTCAAGATATTTATAATATGTTAACGACTGAAATTCGGGCATATCAAGGATATGATACTTTTGAATATGAACATGCGGGTTTAGAGATTTTTAAGCCATTACAAGAGATGGGAAGTGAATCTGATGCGATTAATCGTGCTGAAAAGCTTTATTCCGAACACATAAAAATGGATAACAGTCCACTAGAAGCCAATCCAAGCACGACTGTACATATTTTAGTTAAAAGATTGCGAGAATTAATTGAATGGTATAATCATACTCCTTCATAAATATTCTTGCTCTAAGACATTTCGTACCTTATTATAAAACAAAAAATTTAATATTAAAAAATGTCAACTGGATTCAATTTAAGTAGTTGGATTAAACCATTTGCTGGTAAGGTCATTTTCTTTTTTTGGCAGAGCGCTAAAAAAGAAATGAACAAGCAATACAGTTTGTTTAGATTCTTTCAAAAAAATCGTTACCTCTTTTTAGCCGCTGATTTAAAAGACGAATTTATATCGGTTTATTTTCATGCTGTTTTAAAATATGAGCAAGAGAAGGGTAAAGCTTTTTCCAGGCTCTTTTTGTTTAATGAATTTGCCAAACAATTTCAAAATTATTTCAACAATGAAAGCGAATATGAGGATTTAGTTAGACTACTTGATCATACTCTGCATACAAGCCCTTATCTTATTGAATTGAAAAATATAGATGTAAATATTAAGGGTGAGTTAACCGACTTTATAAAAATATTCAAACAATTAATTACTAAGGTTACGAATCCAGGATTAAAAGAGGCTAGCACGAGAATTAATCTGATGCTTGAGGACATAAGTGAGCAAATTACAGAAATTAAAGGGGATAATAGCGCTCCAGATTATACTTTTTTAGATCAGATCAGACATAAAGAAGAAGATAAGATTCCCCGAGTATTAGTAGAATTTGCTAGTCGGATAGAAACAGAGGGATTTGAAACAATCCCATGTTTAAAAGCGATTCTAAACCATCAAAGAATTATTGTTATTGGAAATGGAGGGACAGGAAAATCTACGGAATTACAAGAGACTTGTATTAAACTTAAGTCGTTAGGGTATTTTCCATTAATGTTGGATTTTAAAACATATAAGAACGAACAGATTGAAGAGATATTGCCAAAGAATTGGATTAATATTGACCAGGAAAAATTTATTGTTTTTATGGATGGCCTAGATGAAGTGGAACCTTCAGATTTTATTGGCTTAATGAGGAAGATTAAACAATTCGTTCAGAAAAATCAGAGTACAAAGGTAGTTTTGTCCTGTAGAACCAATCACTTTGAACACGCTTCATTAAATAATGTAAGTTTTTTTGATGAACTTTTTAAGGTCTTTGTTATCGCAAATTTAAATCTTTACGAGTCTAGTGTTAAAGCCTTTTTGAAAAACAGGTATAAAATAGACTATAAGAACTTTTGTAAAGAAATTGAAGACAAAGAACTGTATGAGTTAACGGTAAACCCATTTCATCTAACAACGTTAGCGAGCTTATACGCTGAGAAGGGGCAACTGCCCTCTAATAAGTCGGATTTATTCGATCAATTCATACAGATGGATATGTTTTTTGACCAGAAGAAATATGTACTTACAGTTGATAATATAACGCTTAAGAAGAGTCAAACGTTATCCTTATTGGAGAGAATAGCAGTTCTAATGGAAATTATGGGAAAAAATGCGATTTCCAATTCTGATTTCGAATCAGTGATTGATGATTCTTCAAAAATTGATTTAATCAAATATTCGAAGCTTTTCACTAAATCTGAAAATAGTCGTGGGATTTGGAAATTTGAACATCGATTATTTCAAGAATATTTGGCAGCAAGATATCTTTCCAAACTCAGATTTGATGAAATAATTACCCTAATTACATATTCTCCTGGACATACAAAGCTAATTCCAAGTTGGATGAATACTATAACATTTTTACTAGGGATAAAAAATGGCACTTATTATGATGATCTCATCACTTGGTTAATGAAGAATGACAAAGAACTCATTATAAAAGTAGAACGTGAAAAACTTGACATTGTAAAGCGGGAAGTTATCTTTAAAGAAATATTTTCATATTACCAAAAAAATGAGTTTTGGATAAATGAGTATAAACTTAATTTGCATGAATTTACAAGTTTCGGAAATAGTAAAGGTTGTGTTGAATATTTGTTGAATTTACTTGATGAGCCAAGTGAAATAACTCTTAGAAACGCTATTAGAGTTTTAGGGAATTTTAATTTTCGTGATTTAGATAATGGTAGCTCTGTAAAGAAAAGGCTAATCGAATTATTGGATAAATGCCGTTCAAGGGTCAATATTGTTAGTGAGATATTAAAGGCATTAACAATTTCAAGATTATTGGAAGTAAGCGAAATAGAGCATATATTTTCGTTATTTGGCAAGAGCGCGAATAAATATATAAGAACTGCTATGTATGATCTTATTCTAGGTTACGAACTTAGTGATAAGTACGTAGACTATATTATAAGCGGGTGTGATCTAAGATATAGAACTGATTCGGAAGAAAGAGGTGGATCAACCTCAATGAATGAGATTTATAATTTAAAAGAGTGTATTGGGGCGGTAAAGACAGACGCATCGATTACAAAACTAATTAATTATGCTTCCGAAGGAGAGTATTTTAGGCACCATTATGATTCAGGAGAAAGCGCAAGAACGTTAATCAAAAGTGCAATTGAAGCGGAAAATGTAAACGATAATGTATTTAGCGCATGTCTCTCTTGGTTTAGCGCGGGTGGAATAAGTTTTGATTTTGATATAAAAGAACTACTGGTTTCTTATTTCGTTCAAACGCAGAGTATTTCAAAAGCCATAGCTCAAATTCTTCGAACTGAAAATAAAAGGGACAGATCTTATTTGCTAAGTTGCTTTGTTTTTAAAGATACGTTGGATTTATTTGTCGAATTATACAACCAGAAAAAAATCGAAAAATCAGATTTGCAAGTCATAAGTACAAATTTATATAATTCTAAGGAAGTAAGTACTAAAGAGTTTCGCAATTATTTATCTCGTAAAACTGACTTGGTTTTTGAAGAGTTGCCACAGGTTGACTATAACGAAATAAGAAGGCAACAAACAATTCAAGAATTTGAACTATTGTTTAATATTGATTCAATGGCATCACAAGCAATAGAGATATTCGAGGATTTTAAAAAGGAAGAACTTACTAAATCTGAATTATATGATATTTTAAAGATAAATAATAGAATTGTTGAGTTAGAAGACAAGTACAATGGTGCGGTACTATGGTTGCTGAGAGATATGCTCTACTTAAAAAAGGATTCTGTAGAAAAAACCATTGATAAGGAAAAGGTTGAATTATGGTTTGTGGACAGAGAAAACGTAGAAAGATATTGTGTCGGACGACTTGAACAACTTCTGATACACAATGACTTTTTAGTTCTAAATCAAAACCAAGTTCAGTGGATTGAAAATTGGTGTAATAGAGTGCTATCAAAGTTTGATTTCAGAACATCTTTGAGAAGAAAAGGGAATACAACCACTTTTAATTACTATGCAAATTATTTCTTTTATTTCCATTACAAGCTCAATTTTATTGTATCAGAAGAAGTGCTCCTTAATATGCTAAGTTATTCAATAATACTAGAATATAAATACTTGAATTTCGATCATCTTATAAAACTTATTGATAACGATAAGGTGAACCAGAGAATTAAGGATAATATAGAACAAGGAATCACAATTTTTGAAATATTTAAGAACCATTTTCAATACGTTCTGAAAAATAGACTTTATGATTTTTACACGGTCCTAGAGGCGAAAATCGAAAACGAAAATTGGTCGGAATATGAGAAAAGGGAACTAATAAACCTTTATTATGAAGAAACATTAGACAAAGAGTATTTAAAGAGAATAATCTCGAAGTGCGATTCGGGTACTATATGGGAAATAATCAAAAAACTATCTGAGGTTAACGAAGAGGAATTTATAAAGGACTTTTTAGTTAACGAAGAGAAAAGAAGGGATGATATTAGTTTTAAAATCAACGCATGTTATCATTTAGTAATTATTGATAACGAAGTTGGTATTCAGCTATTAATCGACTTGGTTAATTCACATTGGAAATCTCACAAAGAGGAAATTAATTATAGAAGTTTGTCCAACGTTACTTCTATAAGAGTTTTACCAGGTCTTTTTGAACTTCTGAAATTAAGTTATGAAGTAGAAGAATCAGAGGATAAAGGTTACTTTAATTCGAGTGTACTTTCAGCATATCATAAAATAGGAATTCAAAGCGAGCAAAATCTAAAGATTGTTAAAGATGATCTTAATAGATTTTTATCTGAGTACAGAGATAAATATCCGAAATCTCGATTTATTTTAGAGCATATTGATGGTATAGAAGATAAATATTATGAATCAATGCCTAAAATAGAAACTATTGAAGAAGCTAAAAGAAAGTTGGCAGCATCGAGTTTTTAGTACTTAAATTATTAATTATGACAGTCGATGAAATTCACAAAATAACCCAATCTAAAGAGCTTGAAACAGTTTTTAGAGAGTGTAAGTCATTTAGATTATTTGGAAATAAGGATGCTAGTAGAGATATAGCTTGTAGTATTCTGGCTTTTGCAAATAGACATGGCGGGAAAATTATTTTTGGGATTAATAACGATGGTAGCTTTGACGAGAAACTAGCTAGAGATCTGGATGGCTTAAAAGGTAAAATTCAAAATATCTGCTATACTAATATTAGTCCTCGAATTGAAGTTGAAGTTCAACTAATTGAGGGAGACATAGATTTTCTGATTGTAGAAGTGCCAAGAAGAAAAGGAATACCACATTCTTATATTAAAGAGAATAGTGGGCACATCCTTGAAAGGACTTACTATATTAGAACGATGCATGGAAAGAGGCCTGTGAATGATGCACAATTGGAATGGATGTTCAAAGATGTCAATGATCCCGGAATTTCTATTGATATAGTGAGTGGCTTTGAGGTTCAAAAGCAAAATCTTGGAGTAGTGGGTAGGCCTTTTCCCCATAGTTCGTATGAAATAGGCTGGTTTTTTCAAGGTTTAGATCCGGAAGATATAGACGAAAACTTAAGGCTTAATGATAAGACCCAACCATTCATGTTACAGACCACGATCTGGGCATTACTGAAAACTTTTTGGCGCTATTTTCCAAACAGTTGGCACATTGGGATTTCAAAGAGTTATAATCGGATGGCTTCAGGATCGCTAGTTACAGAAAAGCCAGTACCGATGTGTAAGCTTGGATTTTCTGATTTAAAGATTATTGGTGATGACTTATTTCCAAAATTGAATTGGGTTCATGGCTTTAAAGAATATATGAATATGACGTATAAAGGTCCAATATGTCTTCCACCCGATTCAACAATAGAAATTCATTTTGAAGAACTGCAACATCCATATATTAAAATAGTTGGTTCAAAGTACAGCCTCAAAATCCAGCTTAGTCCCTCTTCCCTCGGAAGTGGAACACATTCTATGAATGCTTTTAGGAGCGCATGGTTCGATTTAAATCCATTACGAGCGGACCAAGAATCTAGGGCTAATTTCTATTACTTGGAATGTCTGATTCATTACGATGCAGAATTAGATTATTTGGATTTGGAAACGGAGGAATTTAATATGCTACAAAAATTTATTTCAAATTTAAAGGAAATTATAGACGATAACTGGAACCTTGAAAAAAGTATTAAGAACTACCCAAGCAAGGAATTTTACATGACCAATATTAAGTTGGATAAATTATTGGAATTAGCTCAAAAGAAAGGCAAATAATAATGAAGGACAAAAAATCGAGTGAAGAAATAATTCGAAGCATTGCTTCAGATGAAATAAAGGAAATTACTGGTGAGGTATCAGAGGCAATCCTAGACGAAAATTTAACTGACGGGATCTTTAAAGAACTGCCAGTTTTTGGTTTGGTGTTTAAGTCAATTTCAGCATTTCAAAAAATCAATGACTATTTCTATCTAAAAAAAATAGAAAAATTCTTGTTTGAACTTAAAGATATTGCGGAAGGTGAGCGGTTAAAATTTATTGCCGAAAAAGATGCAAAAAATGAGCTGGGACGAATAGGAGAAAATGTTTTATTTTTACTCGGCCAAACTGATCAAATTGAAAAGAGCAGCGTGATTGGAAAAATATTTAGGGGATTTGTTCTCGGTGAGATTGATTTTGACACATATCAAAGAATTTCTATTGGCATAAATAAAGTATACTATAAAGATTTAACTCACTTAAAAAATTATAGAGATAATATGCTTGACCCAGATATAAAAACAAGTTTATTAAATGCGGGATTTTTAGCTATTATCAAAGTGTACAATATTAACTTTGGAGGAGAGGGAAATGTTCGATACCGGAGTACCAAAATCGGAGAAATTATTGTTAATTATATTTAGTTATAGTTTTTCACTTTCCAATCAATGATGTTTTTTTTCTCAGCATCCACACCGACCCCAATCATTATGATTTTCTTTTTTGAGTTTAGGTATCTTTGATAATATTCTTTTTTTTCAATCTGTTCTAATGCAATTCGACTACTATTTAATTTAAATTCAACAATATGAACGAATGAACCAGTTTCAATAACTGAATCGATGCGACCTTTGTTAGTGTCTATTTCTGATTCAATGTTAAAATGAAGCAGCTTTAGTAACATATGTATATGGCTTTGAAAATAACCTTCAGTAACTTTCATATTGTAAGACAAGCCGGCAAAGAAGCTTTGAATGATTGTAAAAAATGCATCTACGTCATTCTTTTCAAGCAATGATTTAAGTTCAAGTAAAGGTTCATATTGTATTGGCAAAGTTTGAATCTGCTTTGGTGTTATTTCACCATTTAATTTTTCGTATTTGTCTTTAAGCTTCGAAAATAAATCAATCAAAGCTATTTTTCGTCCAAGTTCTTTAGAGATATCTTCAAGAGAATTTAATCTTTCAAAAACTGAGCCCATACGCATCACTCCTTTAACATGGATCTGTTTTATAGCATATGGAATACCAAGAAATTTCTTGAATTCTGTTGAAATTTCTTTTTTATTAGTTTTATGCCATTCTTCAGCAACAAATTTGTGGCTATTAATGGAATTCGGTATTTCCCTAATGCAATCTGCAACAGATCCACCTAGCTTGTGAACATGTTCGAATAAATTTGCAATCTCAACTTCCAATTCCGAACCATTTCTAAATGAAAGAACCAGGCCTATTATTCCTATTCCAAGTTCAATAGCGTACTTTTTATCTCGGGCTGGTTCATAAAAGGAATTGACAATCTCAAAATGATGGTCAAATTCTTCTTTATAAGCGAGATTGTAAATCTCTATGAGTTCTTGGTCAGTCAAAAAAATCAATTTGTTTTTCTTTTTTATATGCTATTGCCTTTGGTAAATAAGTTAAGCTACTTATTTTTTTTATGCCTTCCTCTGGATTGTCAGTCATAAATTTATGTGATAAAGGACTACCGGTTAGTTTAGGATAAAATTCGTCCATAAATGCTACCCCCATTTCATTTACAAAATCACCTAGGCTGCTGTCGTCACTCCTATATGCAGGAAGCCAAACGTTGTGATCAAATTCATCTTCGGGGGAACGAGAAACTTGATTTATTGTAAAATAGAGAATACCATCAATGTCGGATTGCATATACTTATTTGCCATTAAATTGCAAATTAGACCAAAATAATGTTCGTTGCGCAAAAAATAGTTTCCGTCATTGCAAAGTAATACTAGTCCCATAGCATCCTTCATCTTTAGTATTTTTTTTGTCTCTCTTATTTGTCGATTAGCCTTTCGAATGACATTGTCAATTGATTTTCTAGCGTCTTGTATCAAGTCTGCCTTAAACTCAACTGGTAGTTCGCCATTAAAAAGCATATTAAGAGTTTGATCAGTATATAAACCACGCTCAGTCCATTTTTCAACTAAAGCATTTAATCTTTCTTGATCATTTTGTCCATTAAACAAATCTTTCTGAAAACATTTAAGCTCTGCAATAACGTTCTTTTTTTTAAAAGCGTAGTCTGCATTTGGTTGCCCCTTAGTATCTGTAATAAGGGTACTAACAAGTTCTCCCCCAATTTCTGTCACAAATTGATTAAGTATAGTTTCTACATTAAAGGGACCAGGTCTTTGCATATAATATTAATTTACATTACCAAGAGTGCTCAGTAAATCAAGGTCGGAAGGCTTATCCATTTTAGATAGATTGTAAGCTTGCCTCATCAGATTAGCTAAGTCTACATCATATTCACTTACAAAGTTCTCAACGTCCTCGCGACTTGCATATTCCTTGAAAATGTACTGAAGGCATTTATTGCCTGCGCGTAAAGTAAGTATTCCTGTTTTTGAAAACTTTGTCACTTGGCGTACTAATTCATTAGGTACACTTTGTTCGATATTTATTTTTAAGGTTTTCGCGTTTCTTAATGCAATATTATCGTCATCGTCAATTACAAAAATGCCGTGAGCAACCTTATCGGTATAAGGGATTATTACTTCTCCTTGTTCGGTCTGTATTCGTACTTTATCCATGGATTTTTGTTTTTAAATGAAAATAGTAAAAAAATAGGTAAATTTCTAGTTGTTTATAAAATTATAAACCATTCTACCACACGCCTGTGGCTTGGCCTAGTTTGACTGATTTGTTTCCCATTTCACTTAAATTTAGCCTTCATTTTTATTATGATCGTCTGTGCGCGTTATGGTTACTTTAATTAAACTCCTTATTTTCTTTTGTCTTTCCGTTAACGGTTTTTCTTCTAGCACATAGTTTTTTTCCTTTTCGTTCCAAACATGATCTAATGGTTTAAATTGTAAGGTAGAAGTATCATAATAATGCTCGGTTTCTTTATCAAAAGAAGGGTCATCATACGGATGAAAGGTGTAAAATCCGAAATCAGTTATCCCAATAATAGGTTTCCAGTTTTCCTTGGATTTACCAAAATTATCCCCATTTTCTATTAATTCTCTTAAGAGGAACTCCTTTGGAGCACTATTAGGATTACTAGGTTCAGATAAGTAAAGAGAATAACATTCTTGACTGGTTAAATCATCAATCTCTTTGACAACAGTAGAATTTATTCCAGAATGCCGTATTATTGATTTTGCTTGCTCAATATTATAATTATCATGTAAGATATGTCGTGCAATCCAATGCCAATCAATATTCCAGTTTTTAGTATAATGTCCGAAATTACTAGCTAACTGCTGCGTATTTTCGTTTGGGTTTAGAAATACACCATGAATAATATTTCTAAGTGCTACTTTGTCCTGCTTTGAAAAACTGTGATGGCCATAGTCTTTTAAAGGCCGCACTATAAGCATTTCAACATAACGGTCTATTCGTTCAAGAATGGGTATTTCTATAAAATTCATGGCTTAGTCGCTAATTTATTTTTACGGGAAGTTCCGAATCTTGAAATCATGTTAGTATTTAATTTTTGAATGTGTAAGTCTTCAGAAACCAGTTGATGAATGTGCTCTAATTTCGTATAAAAATGATCGGTCATCAAATCCCATTTTTCTATATTATCTAAATCATTCCAGGGAGAAGGGCCATACAAAAATTCATGATATTGTTTCAAAATATGTTCAGGAATAATTAACGTATGTTTAAGCAGCTCTATTTCCAACCCGTTTTCAATTTTGACAAACATTTCGAGATACTTTTTATGCTCATTTCGTGAAAAGGGGGTGTCTTCTTTTTGTATTTGCTTTAGCCAACCACCTACTTGCTCCGCGCTATCCATATATTCAATACAGTAGACAAATAGGGCGTTATGTGAATCAAACTTCTTTTGATAAATAAAATTTTCGTTATTAATTGTGTTTTCGCGCTTAAACACCCTATAGGTAAAAAACAAAGCTGTAACGGATAAAACGATGCTCGAAACATCGGCTATTATTGGTATATATTCTTTCATAGGGGTTTTATAAATTTAATAAATTTTCTTTTACAAATAAGAATTTCCTATAATTGGCTCTACCACACGCCTGTGGCTTGCGCCTTGTTTGACCGGAGGGAGTAGCGCAGAGTCGCACGAAGTGCAACCTTATTTCAACGTGCGTTGGAGGAAGCAACTCTTTTAAATTTTAGTGTAGGGTGATGCCAGGTTGAAGTAGGGCATTAGGCGCTAAAATTTAAATGTGTTGCGGGGCGTGCGCCAACATGGGTTGTGTACTCACAACCCAAAAAAGTGCGCTGGCTTTTTTAAAACGCTAAATTTTTGATTTGTGCTTGTTCGGAGACGTGTCGTAAATTACGGGAATATTTTTACTCTGCTACGGTTACGCTTTACTTCAAAAAAGAAATTAATAACACGTCAATTTTATTGCGCCTTTTGCATAACTTGTTTATGGGCGAAGTTTTGCCTTGCAAAATTTCGCCCATCCTGCCAAAACAGGTGCCATGGGCGCGTGGTTTGCATAAAGCTTATTTCGCATTGGGTTTATGGGTTATGTTTAATTTCTCCAGCGGACTCTCAATCCGGCCTAACGCTGCCGTGCTCACATGCGTGTAAATTTGCGTGGTCTTGGGGCTGCTGTGCCCCAGCAACTCCTGTATATACCGCAAATTGGTACCGCCCTCAAGCAAATGCGTGGCATAACTGTGCCGCAAGGTATGCAAGGTAGCTTTTTTCCTGATTTTTGCCAAACCCAAGGCTTTTTTAAACACCAGTTCAATGCTGCGCTCACTGTACCGCTCACCTGCTTTTTGCCCCTCAAATAACCAGGTTTTGGGCCGGTAAGCCAAAAAATAAGCACGCAGCATTTCCAGCACGGTGGGTGATAGCGGTACAACCCTGTCCTTACCTCCCTTGGCGTTCAAAATATGTATAAGCATACGCTTTGAATCAATGTGCACCGGCTTTAAATGCAACAACTCCCCACGCCTTAACCCGGCCGAGTATATTAAGGCAAGCATGGTTTGGTGTTTTTGATTGCTCACCACGTTTATAATTTCAGCCACCTCCTGCGGGGCCAGTACCAGGGGCAATTTACTTTGCCGGTGCGTGCGCTCAATGGCCGGCACACTGCGCCCAATACGCGTGTACGTAAAAAATAATTTTAAAGCACTGGCAAACTGGTTCTGGTACGCAAATGATAAGTTGCGGTGCAAAATATACTCGGTGTTAAAACGCTCAATGTCATAACCGGTTATTTCATGCGCCAGCTTTTCACGGTAAAAAACAAAAAACAGGTGCAAAATATCGGTATACGTGCCAACCGTGCGCTCACTGTAACGCTTCATGCGCATGTGCCCGGCAAGCATATCAATCAGTAACTTGTTTTCAGGTAATGGTTGCAGTTTTTCAACTTCAGCCTGCAGCAAAGGGTCAAGCGTAACCACCAGGCCAAATGTTTTTTCAAGGCTGGCTTTTAACTTTACAAGTTTAGCTATATCAGCTTTTAAATACCAGCATTTTTTGGTTGATGACCAGGTTGCACCAAAATCCTTTTTAAAGTGTTGTACCAGTACAGCGTTATACGCAAATTGTAAACCATAAACAGGTTGCCCCTGGTGGTGTAGCAGTAGTATGTGCATGGGGTGTGTGTATTAAAAAAAAAATGAAAATAGCAGCAAAACCCACTTGGTTTAACTACAATATGTAGTTTTTTTATAAAAAGTAAAATAAACCCATGCGCCAATAAATAAATGAGCATAAATTTGTATGCTGGCAAAACCGTGCCTTTCGCAAACGGGTTTAAAAACCAATTTTTTTCAGTTTTATTTTTTTTGGGCCTTAACGGGTTTTACGCTTTACTACGCTTGTATTTTGCTACGCCTGTTTGGCTGCGGTGGCTTCCGCTGGTCGCCTCCTCACCTAAACAGCCGTACGCAAAACACTGCGCTTTGTGCCGCTTCAACCCCTGGCCTGAAAACCCCCCGTTCAACTGGTAAACTCAGTATAATTACCCGTATTTGAAAAATGAACGCCAAATGCAAAAAACAAAATAACCCCCGCAACCAAAATAATTGCAGCACACAACCACCCCGCATGTTTAACGTTGCGTTTTACAAATATAAAACCAGCTAAACAGGTTACACTGCCCACTATGCTCAACCATAACAAAAACAACTCAATGCTGCGCCCGCTTTTAAACGCTTGCTGCGCATTCATATAATTTTTGCCGTTTTTTGAAAGCTGGCATACGTATAAAAACACATCGTGGTAGGTAACGGTAACACGGTCGCCCGCTTTCAATTCCTGCTGTATGGCTTTGCGGTTGGCAAACTCCAGGTCGTTACCAGTTATGTGCAGGGTGTCTTTAAACTGATTAAAACTCAATAAAATTTTATACTCAACCCCGTTGTTTTTTGAACCCGCTTCGCGCTCAATCACAAAACGCGGGTCCTCTTTTAAAACAAGCTGTTTAACGGTTAATTTTTCAAACGGAGTGGTGGCGGTGCCTAAAACAATGGCAAGCAACAAACCAAACAACAGGCAAAAAATAAGTAAACGTTTGTAAAGCGGCTTTTTGGGTTTATTCATTTCAGTCATAACATTTAGTATAGCAACTATTTATTTTCGCCATTTTATTTTTACGGCACGCAACATATCACTTTCAATGCGCACGCCATGCATAATTTCAAAGCCGTGTTTTACAAAAAAGGGCATGGGTGTTTGGTAATGCTCACCAGTGCTTTTCACATCGTTGTTGTGATCAATTACCCACCCAAAAAACTCATGGTTTTCACGTTTTAATGTTTCAACCAGTAAACTGCCAAGGCCTTTTTGTTGGTGTGCCGTATTTACAATGATGGAGAAACGGGTTTCACCGTCCTTATCAAAATCAACGGCCCAGGCCAGCACATTTTTTGCACCATCTTCAATCAGGTAATGGTTAAAACGGGTAACGCCTTCAAGCAACAGGCTAAAACGGTTGGCCAGTTTTACAGGGTACTCCCGGTTCCACAACTCATGTACCTGTTGCGCCTGTAACGGAGTTAATTGGTTTGTTTTTAGTATTTCCATTACAGCTTAAAAAGTGACAGGCCGGGCAAATATAAATGTTTTGCAGTGACTTAAATTATACCAATTTTTCAAACGTTGGGCACTGTTTTCATCCCCCCCTTCTGCCAGGGATGGAAGCGGCACCCCGCAACCTTCAAAAAAAAGCGTTTTTTCTGATTAAGGCATAAATTTTTTTTTGAAGGTGAGGAGTACAGCGTACAGCCCGGCCCCGAGGGAATTTAAGATCTGAGATTTAAAATTTAAGCTATTGCCCGAGGGGAGGCAGCCAAACTAATTTACAAAAATACAATGGAAGTTTGTTGGTTAACGCATAACAGCCTCGTTTAAAAACCGCGCCCTAAAAGTCCCGTTTCTCAAATCTCACTACTCAAATCTCACATCTCACTAATGAAACCGCACACTAAACAAAGCAGTATCATCAAAAAACGGTGCTTTGCCCCTGTGCTTGTCAACGGCCTCAAATATCAGCTCATTCATGCGGGCCATTTTGTGATCGTAATTTTTATGAATGGTGTCAATCAGTTTTTCCATGCTGAACGATTCGTTGTCCTCGTTCTCAATCTCGGTCAACCCATCGGTATAACACAACAACATGCTGTTTGCCGGCACGTACAATTGCGCTTCCTCAATGGCGGGCAACTCATCAACCATGCCCAAACCGGTTGTACCGCTTACCAAATAACGCACCTCTACACCGGTTGAAAATACCGGGTGGTTGTGGCCACAGTTTATATACGTCAACTTGCGCGAAATAATGTTGTAACGCGCAATAAACAGGGTAATAAATTTTTCGCCCTTGGCACTTTGCGTTACGCTTGTATTTAACTCCTCAACTATTTTGCTTAAACTGTAATTGGTATACTTAATTAACGCGCGCAAATTTGCCTGAAAATTGGCCATTAACAACGCTGCCGATATGCCTTTGCCGCTCACATCACTTATGCAAAACACAAACTCATCCTCATCAACCGGTATGTAATCATAATAATCACCACCCACTTGCTGGTGCGCTTTGTACAAGGCGGCTATGTCAACTTTGGTATCACTTGGCAAATTATCAGGCAGCAACAGTGTTTGCATTTCACTGGCTACCTGCAGTTCTTTTTTAATCAATTCCTGCTTAATGCCTTCCTTGGCCAGCCTTTTGTTTTCAATGGCCACCACAATTATGTTGGTGAGGGTTTGAATAAAAGGCATGTGCTTGATGGTGGGCGATATTTTTAATTCATCTTCATCCAAATCACCAATCAACAAATACGCCAGTGGCGAGTCCTTATGAAAAACAGGTATAACAACGTCAAATGAATTCAAATACTCTTTTGACGATGATTCAATCACGGTAATTTCTTTTACACGGGTTAAATCATTTTTTACGTTTATTTCCTTACTGGCTGCTTTAATACCGTATTTTAAAATACATACCCAATTGTTGTCAAACGTAAACAGCATAAGCTTGGTAATGCCCAACTGCTCTTTGAGTATGAATTTATAAATATCAAGTAATTTTTCAGTACTGTTGTTTGAGTTAATGGCCTTGGTAATGTCCAAAAGCGAGTTGAGCTTAAAGTCCATAAGACTAAGCTTGTCATGTAATTTCCCGCCTTTTTTAGTTTCCTCGGTCATTGTATAGTTCTGTTCCGGTAGTCATGTACACACCTGTTTGCGCTTAGCGGCACATGCGTATTTCAAATATGCACATTATTTGGCCTGGTAAGCTTAAATATATGTTAATGCCCTGTAAAGCGTTGATTTAACTAAGGTTTTGCCCTTTTAAATAAACAGGCTTACCACGGCATTTAGCAGTATAATACCCCGTACCTAAAACCTGAAAGGGCCTGTTTTGGTATATAAATCAACCAATTAAAAAAAGGCCGGTGTTACTGTTTTTATGTAACCGCTAACCAATTAGTTACTAAATTAGCAGCCTGCCTTAACCACCACTACACCAAATGAAAATAGGATTAAAACTAACCATCTATTTTTTCATCATCGCATTTTTTTCAATGCTGGTGGTTGGAATCATATCCTACCACAAAGCCAAAAGCTCGTTAAAATACGAATCGTTTAACCGCCTCACGGCTGTGCGTGAAATGAAAGCTACGCAAATTGAAGATTATTTTCAATTGATAAGTGACCAGGTTTCAACGTTTGCCGAAGACCGTATGATTGTGTACGGCACACGCAGGTTAAAAGAGGCGTTCAACAACATTGACAAATCAACGGGCTTTAACGAGGCAAACATGCGCGCAAACGATTCACTCCTGCGCCAGTATTTTGAAAAGGAGTATTTGCCAAGGCTCAACAAAAATTTAAGAACAAAAGCTACGTTTGAAACCGAGTCGTCAAAAGACATTCATACACGCATTTTACAAACACAATACATTGCAAGCAATCCAAACCCCGTTGGCGAAAAACATTTTTTAAACCAGCCGTACAATGACACCAGCGGCTACAGCAAAGCACATGCAAACTTTCATCCGGTTGTAAAAAAATACCTGGAGAAGTTTGGTTACTATGATATTTTTATAGTTGACAACAAAACCGGGAACATTATTTACTCGGTTTTCAAGGAGGTTGATTTTGCCACATCGCTGTTAACCGGTCCGTTTAAAAACACCAACCTGGCCGAAGCTTTTCGCGAAGCAGCCGAAACCGACAACAAAGATTTTGTAAAGCTGGTTGATTTTAAACCCTACAACCCTTCGTATTACGCGCCTGCTGCTTTTATTGCAGCGCCTATTTACGATGACCAGACAAAAATAGGTGTACTTATTTTTCAATTGCCCATAGCACGCATTAACGATGTTATGACCAACAAACAGCAATGGGAAAAAGTTGGTTTGGGCAAATCGGGCGAAACGTATTTGGTGGGCGAAGACTATAAACTGCGCAACCAATCGCGTTTTTTGATTGAAGACAGTACCAATTATTTTAAAATGATCAAAGGCCTGGGCGTAAAACCCGAGGTGATCAAAGAAATTCGCTCATTCAACAGCTCAATTGGTTTGCAGGAAGTAAAAACCCAGGGAACAAAAGCAGCATTGAAAGGTGAAACCAATGCCGAAACGTTTCCCGATTACCGTGACGTGCCTGTTTTGTCGGCCTACCGCCCGCTTAACATCAAAGGCATGCACTGGGTCATTATGAGCGAAATTGATGAGGAGGAAGCATTCCAGGAAGTATACAGCCTGCGCAGGTTTATTGTGTACTGTTTTGCAGGATTGGTTGGCCTGGTTATTCTTGCATCGGTGGTTATTGCGCGCGGAATGACCAAACCCTTAAAATTATTAACCTACGATGCCCGCGAAATTGCCAAAGGCAACATGGATGTGGAAATCACCATCAAACGTAAAGATGAGATTGGTATACTTGCCCTGAGCTTTAAAAAAATGCAGGTGTCCATTAAAAACCTCATTGGTGATTTAAAACACATCAATGCCAACCTGGAACAAAAAGTTGCCGAACGTACGCATGACCTGCACCGCCAAAAAGAAATGGTGGAGGAAAAAAACAAAGAAATTCTTGACTCCATCAACTACGCACAACGCTTGCAAAACGCCATTTTACCAACGGTAACAGCAGTTAAATCACATTTGACCGATAGTTTTATTTTGTTCAAACCAAAAGACATTGTGAGTGGCGATTTTTACTGGATGTACACCCACGGCAACGAAATAAAAATTGCTGCGGTTGACTGTACCGGTCACGGTGTGCCTGGCGCCATGGTAAGTGTGGTGGGCGCAAATAACCTTGACCGTTGCGTAAAAGAATTTGGTTTAAAAAAACCAAGTGATATACTTGACAAATTATGTGACCTGGTAATTGAAACCTTTGAAACGCAGGACCACGAAGTAAAAGATGGGATGGACATTTCACTGTGCTCAATTGATTTTAAAGCCGGCAAAATGGAGTTTGCAGCCGCGCATAACCCTATGTGGATTGTACGCCATGACACGCGTGAGATTGAAGAAATAAAAGCCGACAAACAACCCATTGGTAAATTTGATTACCGCAAGCCATTTACCAACAATGTAATTGATATTAAAAAAGGCGATTGTATTTATTTGTTCAGTGACGGGTATGCCGATCAGTTTGGTGGCCCTAACGGCAAAAAATTCAAGTACAAAACCATGCAAAACCTGTTGCAGGAAATTCACGACAAGCCCATGGAAGAACAAAAACATATTTTGAACGATGAGTTTGAAAAATGGCGCGGTTCACTGGAGCAGATTGATGACGTGTGCGTGATAGGTATCAGGGTTTAACCCGGCCTACGGTAAAATACGGTATTTACCTTATATACGTTTTGCTTATTATAATCCACATTCATACAATGATCATGCGTGCGCAACTAAAATGGATTGTTGTTCTTGTTTACAGCCTGGGTAGCTTTTATACCGCTGCGCAGGGTAAAGCCAATTGGGCTAAAGACACGGCACGCATTGGTGCGTTGAACAAAAAAGCATTTGAAATACGCTATAAGGACACCCAGGAAAGCATAAAAATTGCCTACAAAGCCCTGGAACTATCCAAAAAAATAAATTACCAAATGGGTATTGCCAAATCAAGCTTTGAACTGGCAAAAGCCTATTTTTTAATTGACGATTTTAAAAATTCACTTGAACATGCCGTAAAGGCCATTGAAATTTGCGAAAAGGAAAAAAACGATTTTTTATTATCAGCATCGTACCTGGCCCTGGCCAATATTTATGTAATGCAATTGAACCACAGCCAGTCCATGATTTACCTGAACAAATCGCTGGCTATAAAAAAGCGCATTGGCGATACCGAAGGCGAAACAAATATTTATAACAACAAGGGATTTTCGCATTACAAGCACAAAAACTATGACTCGGCTTATTTTTGGTTTCGCAAATCAAACATGCTGTCGCAAAAAATAGGCTATAAGCGTGGCATAAGCAATACACTTCAAAACATGGGGCATGTTTACAACGATCAAAACATGTATGATTCGGCCCTGCATTATTACAATGCATCGTTACCGGTAAGCATTGAGCTGGCTGACCTGCCCCTGGTATCGCAAAACTATTTAAAAATTGCGGGAATTTATTTTAAGCAAAAAAATTATGAAAAAATGGGTGAGAATTTGCTCAACGGTTTAACCTATGCCGAAAAAATGGGGCTGTGCGAACTGTTGTGCAACTATTACAGGGAATTGTCGTTGCTGTACGAGCACAAGAACGATAAGGCCAAAGCCTATGCCTATGCAAAAAAATACTATACCTACAGCGATTCGTTAAACCAGTTTGAAAACTCAAAACGCGTGAACGAAGTGCAGTTCAGCTATGAAATTGAACGCAAAGCCCATGAGCAGGAGTTGGCTGACCAGCAAAAAACAGCTGAACACAATGCCGAACTGAGCAAAAGAAATACCATTGTTTACGCGGCCATTGGCGGGTTATTGCTGGTAATGGTGTTGTTGTTGTACATGGTTCGCACCTACCGTCAAAAAAAGAAAGCCAACCTTGTTTTGGAAGAAAAAAACCAGTTGATTGAAGAACAAAAGAGATTTGTTGAAGAAAAAAACAAAGACATTACCGATAGTATAAATTATGCCAAGCGCATTCAATTGGCCCTGTTAAAGGAGCAAACGCACGTATCGTCCCATTTGCCCAGGCATTTTATTTATTTCAGGCCTAAGGACATTGTTGCGGGTGATTTTTACTGGGCAAGCGAAAAGCAGGAACACCTGTACCTGGCAGCAGCTGATTGCACAGGCCACGGTGTTCCCGGTGCGTTTTTGACCATGTTGGGCGTTGCGTTTTTAAATGAAATAAATGCCTCAACCGAATTGTTGACTCCTGCCCAGATTCTTGATAAGTTGCGTGCACGGTTCATACAGGAACTTTCGCAAACCGGTGCAACCGGTGAGAATAAAGATGGAATGGACATAAGCATGATGCGGCTGAATTTAAAAACAAAAGAGCTGCAATGGGCCGGGGCCAACAACCCGCTCTGGATCATAAAAAAATCAACAACAGGAAATGAGTTTGTTGAAATTAAGGCGGACAAACAGCCCATAGGCTACCATTCAAACCCAAAACCATTTACCAACCACAAAATTGAACTTGAAAAAGACGATGCTTTTTATTTATTTACCGATGGGTATGCCGACCAGTTTGGAGGACCACAGGGAAAAAAATTTAAATACAGTCAGTTCAAGGAAAAGTTAAACGAAATATATGGTTTGGATCTGGAGAAGCAACGTGAAATGCTGGACCATGAATTTGAAAACTGGAAAGGCGAGTATGAGCAGCTGGATGACGTATGTGTTATTGGTGTAAGGGTGTAATGCATAAGGGTACACGGGAAACAACCCCGGGGCGATTCAATTGTAACACGGGAACGTGGGAATACATGGTGGCAGAGGACCGTAATTTTATGGAACTTACCTGCGCGGGTGCGCAGGTTTCATTCATACAAATCATGAATTGCAGTGAACATCAAATGGAATTCATTCCAGGTACAGGCAAATTGCCTTTACGGTTTGAAAAAGTCAGGTAATGGTACGTTCATTAAAACAAAACACCAACCGTAATGGTAATGTTGTTGTTCAGGAATTTTTGTTCCTGTGCCACAGGTTTGTATTCAGTAGTTGAAGCAGCAGTTGTTTTTTCACCGTCCAGTAAATACTTCGATTCTTTTTTCACCGTATTGGTAAAGCCCTGGAAAAAATGCAGGCCAAACAACAATGAGGTGCTGCCTGAAAGGTTCATTTCGGCACCGCCACCAATAACAAGTCCCAGGCGAACAGGGTTCATGTCATCACTCATCACAAGCCTGTCAAATTCGGTGGTGGAGGATTGGTAACCAAGTCCGCCACCGCTGTTAATTTGATTTGTAACATCAGTTACACGTGTTTTTGCCTGGAATGAAGCATTGATACCAATGTTCCCGAAATAGGTAAGCATACCAATTTCCTTGGTCTTCATGCGCAACTGAATAGGCAATGTAATGTACGTTGTGCGGTAAGTGCGTTCACGTAACCAGTAGGTTTTATAGCCGTTATCCGTATTGTCGTATTCAGCCAGGCCTTTGTTCTCATCATACTGGTAAAATACTTTTCCGCTGGTATTGTCAAGAAAAGGATCGGTTGAAGTAGTTCTTATTCTTCCACCATCGTAATCAACCTGTAACCCGGTTGAGAACCAAATGGTACCTGTAAGGTTAAATTCAGTAATAAGGCCATAACCAAATTTCATGACGGCACCGTTGCCTTCAAATGTTTTGGTATCATCAATCTTAAGCCAGTTGAATGAAGGGGTCATTTTCAGTCCAAAACGAAATTTTTTATCGTTGTCCTGTGACTGGGCCGTTACAAATAAGGCTGTTAGTATGCAAGTGGTTAAAAGGGTTTTCATAGGTTTTTTTTTGAGAGGCAATAGTTAGCCTGTTAAACCTAAAATTAGGTACAAACCCCCAAACAATCTTATATTATTTTTGTTTTTTCTTATTCTTTTTCTGGGGTACCTTGCCAAGCCTGGGATCACCCTTTTTTACAAGGCTGCAAATACGAATAACATCGCTCTCAAAACGCTCCTCGTCTTTATGAAGCATACGCCAGGGCGTTTCCCTGCTGGGCATACTTAGTATTTCAACCGATTTAAGCGCTGGAAATTCCTTTTGGAGGCTGGCATGGTGTTCGGTTGAGGTGGATATCCAAACCCCGTTTGATTCTTCGTGTACACCGGGTTTATCACGCACAATAAAATACAGTTTTTCGCCCACATATATAGCATGGCACCCAAACATGGGATTAACACGTGGGTTTAATGAAAACAATTCGTCAAGAATAAAGTCAAACGGTATGGGCTTAGGTTGCCTGGCCATTAAACAAAAATACATATTTTATCTATACAACTTTAGCCACGTACTCACAAAGCCGCTAAGTCCACCAATAAAAATCTGCGTATTCTGCGTGAAAAAAAATGGCTGTTGTCACGTGAAAAATCTGCGAGATTTGCGAGATCTGCGCGCCATGTATAAGCACAAAGTAAATCAAAATAATCTGCGTATTTCTGCGTTTTCTGCGTGAAAAAAAATGACTGTTGTCACAAAATAAATCTGCGAGATCTGCGCGCACTGTCTCTGCATAAAATAAATCCGCGAGATCAGCGAGATCAGCGCGCACTGTCTCTGCATAAAATAAATCTGCGAGATCTGCGAGATCAGCGCGGAATGTTGCGTTGCCACAAGGACACCAGGTCACATCAATAAAAATCTGCGTATTTCTGCGCTATCTGCGTGAAAAAACATGGCTGTTGTCACTAAAAAAATCTGCGAGATCAGCGAGATCAGCGCGCACTGTCTCTGCATAAAATAAATCTGCGAGATCTGCGCGGAATGTTGCGTTGCCACAAGGACACCAGGTCACATCAATAAAAATCTGCGTATTTCTGCGCTATCTGCGTGAAAAAAACATGGTCACAAAAAAAATCTGCGAGATCTGCGAGATCAGCGCGCACTGTCTCTGCATAAAATAAATCAGCGAGATCTACACTCAATTTTTAAACCACAATATTCACAATCTTCTTCGGCACCACAATCACTTTTTTCACCGGTTTCCCTTCTAAAAAACGTTGGGTATCGGCATGTTCCATCACCAGCTTTTCAATCTCGGCAGGTGTTAGGGTTAAACTCATTTCAAGGTTGAACTTTGTTTTACCGTTGAACGAAATAGGGAATGCAAATGAATCTTCCACCAAATACGATTCATTCAGTTCAGGCCAGGTAGCATACGTAACCGAATGTTTATGGCCCAATATGGCTTCACTCCACAACTCTTCGGCAATGTGCGGTGCGTAAGGCGATAATAAAATAGCCAGCGGCTCAAGAATTTTGCGCTTGTTGCATTTCAAATCACTCAACTCATTCACACAAATCATGAACGTTGAAACAACCGTGTTGAACGAATAACGGTCAATGTCTTCGGTTACGCGTTTAATGCATTTGTGCAATGCCTTGTATTCAGGTTTTGACGGTTCTTCATCGTTTAACACAAGTTTGCCTTCATGGGCATACAAACGCCACAGTTTTTTTAAGAAACGCGAAACACCTTCAATGCCCTTGGTGTCCCAGGGTTTTGAATCAGTCAATGGACCAAGGAACATTTCATAAAGACGGAAGCTATCGGCACCAAATTTTTCACACAATTGATCAGGATTAACAACATTGTATTTGGATTTAGACATTTTTTCGTTTTCTCTAACGGTTCTAAAATCCTGGCTAGTTTCTTTAGAATTTTTAAATGGAAAAAAATTGTCTTTATACCAATATCCACCTAAGCAAACAAATACTGCTTCGGAATCTTGCAAATGCCACTCAACGAATTTTTTTCTATCAATCAGTGTAGAATTATCAACTAATTCTATAGGCAGATTTCTTGGATGTAAAGTGTCCATTGATCCCTTTACAAATCCTTTTTCTCTTACATCAGCACTAACATATATGTGTTGAATTGATTTCGGGAGCTCAATTAATTCAAATTTTCCTTCCGAATCAAATCTAATTTCTAAATGAGGCTTATCGTCTTGTTGATAAATATTTTGAAGATAGAATTTTTCGGACATCCCACCAATCATTCCCTGGTTAATCAGTTTTTGTGCGGGTTCATCCACATTGATCAAACCAAAATCCTTCAAAAATTTTGTCCAGAAGCGTACGTACAATAAATGTCCTGTTGCATGCTCGCTGCCGCCAATATACAAATCAACATTGCCCCAGTAATCCATGGCTGCTTTATCAGCAAACGCTTTGGTGTTGTGCGGATCCATGTAACGCAAAAAATACCATGAACTACCTGCCCAACCCGGCATGGTGGTTAATTCATATTCATATTGCCCTTTGTATTTCCAGTTATTGGCACGCGCCAAGGGTGGTTCCCCGTCAGGTGTGGGTAAATATTTATCTACCTCGGGCAATGTCAAAGGCAATTCGTTTTCAGGAATCCCATGCGGAATCCCGTCTTTGTAATAAATGGGAATAGGTTCGCCCCAATAACGCTGGCGGCCAAACACGGCATCGCGCAAACGGTAATTGATTTGCCCCTTGCCAAATTTATGGTTTTCGATGCGTTGAATGCATTCTTTAATGGCATCCACCACTTCCATACCATTCATGAAATCGCTGTTGATGACTTTGCCTTTTTTTTCATCATAACTTGCTTTTTGCAAGTCCCAACCTTCAGGCAATTCAATCACCTGTTTCAACTGTAAACCAAAATGCCTGGCAAATGCATGGTCGCGCTCATCGTGCGCAGGCACAGCCATAACAGCACCTGTTCCATATCCAGCCAATACATAATCACCAATCCAAACCGGAATTTTTTCATTGGTAAACGGGTGAATGGCATATGCACCGGTAAATTCACCGGTTACTTTTTTTACATCGGCCATGCGCTCGCGTTCACTCCTGTTTTTGGCATAAGTAACGTAAGCGGTAACGTTGTCTTTTTGTTCAGCACTTACAATTTTATCAACCAATTCGTGCTCGGGTGCCAATGTTAAATACGAAACACCAAACAAGGTATCAGGCCGGGTGGTGAAAACTTCGATATCCCCTTCGAAATTCGAAATTCGGAATTTAATACTACATCCCTGGCTCCTGCCAATCCAGTTGCGTTGTGCTTCTTTCAAACTATCGCTCCAGTCAATGGTATCCAACCCGTCTAACAGGCGTTGTGCATACGCAGTTATACGCATGCTCCATTGTTTCATTAATTTTCTTTCTACAGGATGTCCGCCACGTTCGCTCACTCCGTCTTTTACTTCATCGTTGGCTAAAACCGTTCCCATGGCCGGGCACCAGTTTACATAGGCTTCGCCCAAATAAGCCAGGCGAAAGTTCATGAGCACATCGTTTTGTTTTTTAAGATCAAAACTTTTCCATTCAACTGCGGTAAAGGGAGCAAGGTCTTTTTCAATATCGCCCGTTAAAATATCGTGTTCATTTCCTTTAAACCCTTCTTTTTCAAAAACAGCAATAAGTGTTTCTAATTTTTCGGCTTTGTTTGTACGCGGGTTATACCAGCTGTTGAACAATTGCAGGAATATCCACTGCGTCCATTTATAATAATTCGGGTCAGATGTTTGTACTTCGCGGTCCCAGTCAAACGAAAAACCAATTTTATCCAACTGTTCGCGGTAGCGTTTTATATTTTGTTCGGTGGTAATTTTAGGATGTTGTCCTGTTTGAATGGCGTATTGTTCGGCTGGTAAGCCAAAACTGTCATAGCCCATGGGATGCAATACATTGAATCCTTTCAACCGTTTGTAACGTGTTACAATGTCACTGGCAATGTATCCAAGCGGGTGACCAACATGTAAGCCTGCACCTGATGGGTAAGGGAACATGTCAAGCACATAATATTTTGGTTTGGAAGAATCGTTTTCGGCTTTAAACGTTTTTTCCTTAGCCCAGTAAGCCTGCCATTTTTTTTCGATATCGCGGTGATTGTATTCCATGCAGCGAAATTACGATTTTATGTGTATAAAAATCCGCTTGAAAATGAAAAAGGAATAAACCAGGGGGCTAATTATCAGTAGGTTCACCCGGTGCATCCGGATCCTTATCGGTACGGCTTCTGATGCGTGCCAACGCAGCATCAATTTTAGCAGGAAAATCAGCATCATTCCAGGTATTGGTCTCCTGCAGTTCTTCAATTTCCTTATTGAAATCAAGGGTTTGAACAACATCAATGGTGTTGTGGTTGTAAGGTTTGTACTCTATAAAAAATTCGTTTAATTTATTGATCAGTACAAATTGCCTGTACGTAATTATAAATCTGAACGCATCATGCATTTCAAGGGTATAACTTATGCGTACGCCCTTGCTGGTCGTGTTCCTGGTTTCATACGCTTTTGCAGTTGAAAGCGAAACACGCTCCCGGAATTTCTTTCCATCGGCCAAAAGCCGGCCCAGCCGTTTTAAGGTGCGTATGAATACAAAAGCTAAATAAACAGCCAGTGAAAGCAGCGCAGCGTTGACAATCCAGGGCAAAATGGTTTGTGACATGGAATATACTTCGGCCGATAATGGAATGGCTGCCACAAGGCTGCCGGGAATAACAACAAGGGCTATGTAATTACCGGCCATTCTGCGCCTGATGGACTTCCTGTCATTTGTTGTAAGCGGTATTTTAACGGGAGGACTCATGTTAATGCTTGGATGCGCACATTCAGCTGACAACTATTTTTTCAGCATTGGTATATAAGGCATCCACAACCGGAATTTTATCGGCCAGCGTATACTCAACTATAAATTCATTCTGGAGCAGCGCCTTTTCTTTTTGTTGGGGAGTAATGCGCAATTTCCGTTGATCTTGTGTTATAATAAAAAAGTAAGTAAAGGTAACAGCTTTTTCACTTGAGTTGGTTGTATGGCTTTTTTCTTCTTTTATTTCATGTTGTTTGATAAGCTCAACGTATTTTACGCCACTTTGCAAAACGAGATTAATGCGCTTTATAGTAACAAGCAGGCTAATGGTAAAACTTATGGCACTAAAGGGAACGATGACATACATGGTTACTTTTGCCGCCTGGTTGTTTTTCGTATAAAAAAGAAAAAATAGCGTAAGTACAGTTAACGAAACACCGTTAATTAAGGCGATAGCTATGAAATTTAGTTTCTTTCGTTGATTAAGCGCCCTGATATTATCGGTTGATAAAGCAATTGTTTTTATGGAGCTTGCCATGGCATTAAAGCATGTGTTTTATGTTTTCCAGGTCTTCAGGTGTGTCAATTCCATAACTTTCGTGGCTGGTTATGTCCATGTGAATGGCATACCCGTTCTCAAGCCAGCGCAATTGTTCAAGTGATTCGCTTAATTCAAGTTTGCCGGTTGGCAGTGCGCTTATTTCGCGCAGCACATCGGCACGGTAACCGTATATGCCTACATGAAGGTAATAATCGGTATCGCTTATCCAGTTTTTGTCACCTGCATTGCGGTTAAATGGAATAGGGCTACGGCTAAAATACAAGGCCTTTTTAGTATAGTCAAGCGTCACTTTGACTTTTGAGGGATCAAAAACATCATCGTTATTTTTTACCAGGCGAACCAGGCTTGCAATTTCGGTATTGTGCTGGGCAAGTGTTTTGGCAACCTGTTCAATTTGCTCGGGGTGAATAAAGGGTTCATCGCCCTGCACGTTTATAACAATGTCAAATTCTTCATCGGTATATTTAACCACCTCGGCACACCTGTCGGTTCCGCTTTGGTGATGTGGTGAGGTCATAACAACATTTCCACCAAATTTTTTTACAGCTTTTTCAATTCGTTCATCATCGGTTGCCACAATAATTTTTGTGATTCCCTTTGCTTTTTGTGCCTGTTCGTAAACGCGTTGTATCATTGACTTGCCGCCAATGTCAACTAATGGTTTACCCGGAAAACGGGTGCTGGCAAAGCGGGCGGGTATAATGCAAATTATATTCAATGTTTATGTGTTATTTAAAGTTCCAGAAGTTTGAAGTAAGATTGAATTCAGCAAATAGAATCAAACTTCAGTCAAATAATTTATAATCGTTTAATGTTCCCTGTTCAGTAAATAATTGGCCAATCCAACCAGGGGTTTTTTCTTTTCATCGCCCACACTTACTTTTGCCAGGTGGTCCATGGCCAAATGCTGGAAGCGGGCTACTTCTTTTTGAGTCAACTCATCCACTTTGTATTTTTTAAATAAGTCAAGGGTTGATTTAACTTTTTCACTGGATTTGTCATTCAGCAACTGGCCCAGTTTTTCTTTATCGCCATTGTTTGCAAGGGTATTGCATTCAATCATTAAAAATGTTTTTTTACCTGCCAGAATATCGCCACCGGGTTGTTTGCCTGTTTTAACGGGATCACCAAATGCATCCAGGTAATCATCGCGTAATTGAAATGCAATTCCAATGTTTTTTCCAAACTCATATAAATGGTTGGCATCGTTTTCATTGGCCCCACCGGTTATAGCACCCATTTTTAATGCACAGCCCAAAAGTACTGAAGTCTTAAGCGATATCATTTGCTCGTATTCTTCAACACTTACGTTGTTTCGTGATTCAAAATCCATATCCATTTGCTGTCCCTCGCACACTTCAATGGCTGTGTTATTGTAAACTTTCAGGAGGCGCACCAACACGTCACCGGTATAATTTTCGGTAAGCATTTTATACGTGTTAACCAACATTACATCGCCTGACAGGATGCCAATTGTTTCATTCCACCTGGTGTGCACGGTGGCTTTCCCCCTGCGCAAAGGCGCTTTATCCATAATATCGTCATGAATGAGCGAAAAATTATGGAACAGCTCAACGCACAAAGCTGCCGGCATGGCTTTTTTATGGTCGGTATTATACAACGTATGTCCCATAAGGGTTAGTGCGGGGCGTATACGTTTGCCACCCAGGCTTAGCATATAACGAAAAGGATCGTATAGGTTGGCCGGACCACCGGGTAATGCTATGGCATGTAATTCCGCTTCTATTTCGCCCAGGTACCCGTTTAAAAAATCCATTTGTTATTTCAGTAAATTTAAAAGATAGTTTCCATAACCACTTTTGGTCAGGGGTTGTGCAATTTTTTCAAGTTGCTCAGCATTAATAAATCCTTTGCGGTAGGCAATTTCTTCAATGCAGCCAATTTTTAAGCCCTGGCGTTCTTCAATTACCTGTACGTATTGTGCAGCTTGCATAAGTGAGGTAAATGTTCCTGTGTCAAGCCATGCCGTTCCACGGTCAAGTATAGAAACGTTTAGCTTTCCGTTTTTTAAATATTCCTTATTCACATCGGTAATTTCGTATTCGCCACGTGCACTTGGTTTCAGATTTTTTGCAATGTTTACAACTGAATTGTCGTAAAAATACAAACCAGGCACGGCATAATTTGATTTTGGCTGTTTTGGCTTTTCCTCAATGGAAATAGCCTGCATGTTTTTATCAAATTCAACCACACCGTAACGTTCAGGATCACTTACGTGGTAGGCAAACACAACTCCGCCATGGATATTGGTAGCGGCCTCAACCAGGGTTTTGTCCATGCCTGAACCGTAAAAAATATTGTCACCCAAAACAAGAGCCGCGTTTTCATTTCCTATAAAACTTGAGCCAATTACAAATGCCTGTGCAAGTCCGTTTGGAACTTCCTGTACGGCATATGAAAAATTACAGCCAATTTGGTTTCCCGAACCAAGTAGTTTTTCAAACATGGGTAAGTCGTGTGGCGTGCTTATTATAAGAATGTCTTTTATACCAGCTGTCAGCAACGTAGAAAGCGGGTAATAAATCATTGGTTTGTCATACACAGGCATCAACTGCTTGCTAATGGCGAGTGTTAGCGGATGCAAACGTGTACCGGACCCACCGGCAAGTATAATTCCTTTCATGTTTGTAAGAATTGGTCTTTATTCGTCTTTTAATTCCTCAAGTGGTAATTCTTCGTCAGGTTTTCGTATTTCCAGTTCACTTAAATCAATGTCTTCTTCCTCGTCATAAATGCTCAGGAAAGGCTCCTGGTAAGCTTTTACAGCAATGTAACGGTCAAGTGAAAGCAACAAGGCAGGCAGAATAATTAAATTGCAGAACATGGCAATAAAAAGTGACAATGAAACCAAAATTCCCAGGGCTACGGTGGCTCCAAAACTGGAGAAACAAAACATACTGAACCCGAGCAATAACACAATACTTGTGTATACCTGGCTAAGGAATGTTTCGCGTAAACTAACAATTACACATTGCTTTATGTTAAAATGTTGTGCTTTTAACTCCTGCCGGTATTTGGCCAGGAAATGAATACTGTTGTCAACCGAAATACCGTAGGCAAGACTAAATACAAGTATGGTAGAAGGTTTAATCGGTAAATCAAAAATACCCATCAGGCCGGCAATCATAATTTGCGGAATAATGTTGGGCACCAATGAAATTATAATCATGCGTGCCGAGGTAAATAAAAAGAACATAAGTGCCGATATGGTTAGTATGGCAAATATTAAACTTTGCACCATGTCGTCAATCATGTAGTTGGTTCCTTTGGCAAACAAGGTAGAGGTACCGGTAACCTGTGTTTCGTATTGGGTGGTTTTGTATGCGATACGCAGTTTTTCGCCAAAATCAGGTTTTACCATTTCTTTTTCCAGCAACTCAGGGTTTTCATCCAGTTCAATGTACCGTGCGCTGGTATCACTTCCGGCAATCAATTCAACGGTACGATTCCTGAACCGGTTGTTTTCATCAAACAAGGCATTAACGGCAGCAATGCGTTCATCGCCTTTTAATTTGTTGCGGTTTATACGGTCAATAACCACGGTTACCCTGGCCTTATCAGGATTAAGAATGGAATCAATTACGGCCAGAAGAGTTGTTTGCTTTTGAACAATTTCAACCGAACCAATGTCGGCCATGCTGGCGGTAATACGCGTAAGCGTTTCAGTACTGTCAACAAAACTTTTAAGATTACCCCGTTTACCTTTGAGCTTATCACGAAACTTCAACAACAAACGTTTGTCAGACTGCTCAAGAAAATCATAATACGCCACATCGCCACCGTGCATGGCCTGGTTCACTAATTTTACGGCATCAACAATTGAAATGGACTTTGAATAAATTTTATCCTGCCGCAGGTATTGTTGAATGGAATCAATTTTGTGGATAGTTTTGTCCTTGGTAATTTGCCCTTTTTCTTTCGAGTTGATAACAATTTCCATGGGCATGATACCGCCCGATTCTTTTTCAAAATAGTTTAAGTCGGCAACAACAGGCGAGTCGGCCGGCAAATCACTGGCAATATTACCGGTAGTGCGTATATAAAAAATACCAAAAAAGCTTCCAACGGTTATTAAAATGGTTAATACATAAATTAATTTACGCCTGTAAAGTATAAGGTTGGTAAGACGCGAAATGATGTTGAGCGACCATTTTTTATCAAGATGCTTGGTGTGTTTTACCGAAGGAGATGGAAAAAACGTAAACAGGATGGGTATAAACGTGAGCGAAATAAGGAACATGGCCATTACGTTGAACGAAGTAATGACACCAAATTGCAAAAGTTTTGTATTGCCTGTAAAAATAAACGTAAGAAAACCGAGTGCTGTATTGGCATTGGTAATAAAGGTAGCAGCGCCCAGCTTGTAAATAACCATGGTAAGCGCTTTCATTTTATTTTTTGAACGTTGGTATTCCTGGTGGTATTTGTTGATGAGGTAAATGCAATTGGGAATAGCAATAATGATCATGAGCGGTGGTATAAGGCTCATAAGTGCCGAAACTTTGTAACCCAGTAATCCAATTGACCCAAATGACCACACAAGCCCCATGATGATGGTAAGCATGCATATGAACAATACCGTAAATGAGCGGAAAAACAGGTATAAAATAACTGCAGATGCAAATACCGAAAGAATGACAAACAGCAACAGCTCGCCTTTTAAGCTCCTGAAAAGTGTATCGCGTATAAGTGGCAATCCCGAGTAATGGAATTCTTTAAAAAACGGCCTGTACTTTTCGGCCGCAGCCATAAT
The DNA here is from genome assembly GCA_035299065.1 of Flavobacteriales bacterium. GTDB lineage: Bacteria > Bacteroidota > Bacteroidia > Flavobacteriales_D > UBA2798 > DASPJQ01. The sequence continues at coordinate 28,714 of DATGXI010000034.1, read as the reverse complement.
GTCGGGAATCAGGTTGCCGCGGTACTGCGAATTAAAACGCTTAACATTCACAAACACCATCATGACCGATGTGCCTTTTTGATTGTTAAACATAATGTCTTCGTAAAACGGTTGCGAACGTGTAAACTTTTTTAATGAGTCCAGTTCAGCTTGCGTGGAAGGATATTTGTTAAATGTTTTTCGCAGCACAAAATCTTTTTTACCCGTGTCAAGCACCAGGTAATACATGTTGGCTTCAGAAAAAACGGAATCTACACCTTCAAGGTCTTTTAACTCATTGCCTAAATCATACCAGGCTTTGAATTTTTTTGGTGTGTAAAGATCTTTGTCTTTAATACCAACAGCAATCACCATTCCCTCTTCACCAAAAAGTTGCCGCATTTTGCGAAATACCACCTGGTTGGTATCATCGGGTGGTAACATATCGGCAATTTCACGGTTAAGTTGAATTTTGGTAGTGTAATAACCAAACATGCCGGTTAAACCCAGCAATAAAAGCAGGATAAACCAGCGTTTACGAATTATGATACGTGCTAAAATACTCCACATAGGTTGGCCGTTATTTTAAAATTAACCAAAGTTTTGGAACGGGAATGATAATATAGGTTAAAGGGGTGTTTTTCAGAAGGTTTGGGCATGTCTTAAACACACTATCAGGCAATTAAGAAACGCCTTAAAAATATTATTTTTCCTTGCTTTTTAGGCTGTAAATGCTTTTGCATTCAACAAGGCCAAAATGGGCCAATTCAACTGCGTATAAAAACAGGTTGGTTGTAATGTTTTTTTGGGAAGAATGTTAAAGCAATTATTCGCCCTCAAAAAAATTTTGTTCACCAGCGGCAAGGCTTTCGAGGTAGCCATGATCAATTGATTTTTTAGCCATGTTTGCTGCGGCAACGGCCAATTGATCGCATCGCTCATTTTCAGGATGACCTGCATGACCCCTTATCCATGTAAATTTCACTTTGTGTTTGGCAGCAATTTGTATAAAACGTTTCCACAAATCAACGTTTTTTACTTTTTTAAATCCGCGCGCCTGCCAGCCTTTGATCCACCCTTTCTCAGTTGCGTCAACTACGTATTTTGAATCTGAATAAACCATTACGGCCGAACCCGGTTGTTTGATTTGCTCAAGGCCAACAATAACGGCCAGCAATTCCATGCGGTTATTGGTAGTGCGTTCAAAACCCTCGCTCATTTCCTTGTAATGTTTGCCTGAACGCAATATGAGACCGTAACCTCCCGGACCCGGGTTGCCTTGCGCTGCTCCGTCTGTATACAACTCAATCAATGTGCTACGTTAAATAATGCGGTTATATTGGTCGAAAACAATTTTACGGCCATGGCCAATAATACAATGCCAAAAACTTTACGCATAACGGCAATGCCACCTACGCCCAGTAATTTTTCAAGGTAGCCAAGCGATTTTAACACTGCGTATATTAAAAGCGAATTAAGTACAATGGCTACAATAATATTTTCGGTTGCAAACTCGGCACGTATAGATAAAATAGTGGTCATTGTTCCTGCACCGGCAATAAGTGGAAATGCAAGGGGTACAATGTAGGCTGTTTTTGAAAGCCCTTCATCGCGAAACAGTTTTATACCAAGAATCATTTCAAGCGACATAAAAAATAAAACAAATGACCCGGCAACGGCAAATTCATTGAAACCAATGCCAATTACTTTTAAAATTCCTTCGCCAAGAAAAAGCACACCAATCATGATGCCAAGTGAAACCATGGTGGCCCTGAAGGGAAAAATAGTACCACCCGCTTTGTTTTTTATTTCAATAACCATGGGAATTGAGCCAATGATATCAATCACGGCAAGCAAAATCATGGTTGCTTTTCCTATTTCGGTTAAATTAAAGTTCATTTATTCTTTTTTTGCCTTGATTATTTATTGAATCCGTGTTATTGGTGGCCTGTAGTTAATGTAGTATTCATTTCCTGCCTGAAATCACCTCTTCAACAATTTTTGGGAACCATTGCATTTCCAGTGAACGTACTTTATTTTCTACTTCGTTAAAACTGTCGCCTGGCTCTAATTTAACTGCTTTTTGCGCAATAATTCGGCCTTTGTCATATTCTTCATTCACAAAATGAATGGTAATACCTGATTGAGTTTCGCCACTTTGCACCACGGCTTTATGAATATGTGAACCATACATACCTTTGCCGCCAAATTTTGGAAGCAGGGCAGGGTGTATGTTGATGATTTTTTCAGGGTAAGCATGTATGAGCTCAACAGGTATAATTTTTAAATACCCGGCAAGTATGACATAATTTATTTTTTTTGATGCAAGTGCCGCAACAATGAAATTTCCATCAGCAGTTTGGTCTTTGTCAAGCACCAATACATCAACATTATTTTTTTTTGCTATGTCAATGGCGCCAGCCTGGGCATTGTTTGAAACAAGTAATGAGATTTTGATGGATGAATGATTGTTGAAATGCGCCAGTAAATTCTCAACATTGGAACCTTTACCCGATGCGAAAATGGCTACGTGTTTCATCCTCCAAAGGTAAAATAATTATCAATTATCAATTATGAATTAATCAATTAAGTTTTGTAGCTGGTAGCCGGGCACAAATAGCACCTTAGCGCGTAGGTAAAAGGATTACACCACTTTTTTCTTTCCCCGGTGAAACAAATCAACCGAAGCAATCAAACCTGCAATGCCCCAAACAGGAACAGCGGCCTTATCGGTATCCAAATAATTATTAAGGAAACCGTGAATAAAATAGGTACACAAACCAAGAATGGCCGAAATGTACAGCATACGCAACCTGCGGTCTTCAATGTAATGGTAATTGCGAAATGCGCAATAAAAAACCACAATAACCACGAACGCAAATAAAATTAAACCGGGTAAACCTGTTTCGGCAAGCGGGCCTAAATACTCACTGTGTGCATTACCTCCGTCAGCATTAAAGGTTGATATGATGGTTAGGTTTTCGGCACGTTGAAAGGGGGCATAATAAAACTGGTAGGTTCCAGGGCCCCAACCCATCCACGGCTTTTTGTGGTACATGGTCATGGCACAATCCCACCGGTTTAACCGTTCAAGGTTGGAGGCATCGGTACTGATGTTGGAAACAGATGTAATGTGTTCGCTAAAATCGCCCGATGAGTCCTGTTCATTTTTTGAGAGGTCGCGTATGATGTTGTCATACGAAACAAAAAATAAAAAACCTGCACCAAGTGCAAGAATAACCAGTGTACTGAAACGAATGCGGAAATAAATAACGCCCCATATGCCCAGTATGGCAACAAGGCTTAACCAGGCCGCACGTGTGTAACTAAATACCAGGGCAAATAAAAAAAGCACAATTACACCATATAAAAGCGAATGCGCAAAATCAACTTTTTCCTTCGACACAATCATGCCAATGATTATTGGAAAAATAAGTGCAAGTATGGCACCGTAGGAGGTATGGTCCTTAAAAAAAGGTTCCATCACCCAGTGCGCTGGTTTTTCCTCAAACGCATAACCCGAGTGGCGCACCAGGGTGTAAAATGCAACAATGCTCATACTGGCTATCATAAGCCCGAAAAAAATACGAATGCTGGCTTTGTCCTTAAATGTTTGTGCCGAAAAAATAAATACGGGAAAAAATAACCAGCAATGCGCAATTAAATATTTAAGCGATACCACGGGGTCCATGCTTACCAGCGAGGTAATGAACACCCAGCACATGTATACGCAGTATGCCAAAAAAATAGGATGAGAAAAAATACGGTTGTCAAAAACATTGTGAACCATGTGCACGAAAAAGTAAATGACCATGAGCGCAATAAGAATGGGCTCGGTGGGCACAAAAAGGGCCATGGGCGAGGCAAAAAGATTATCGGTGTTAATGGACAGCGGAACAAAAAAAGCCACCATGAAAAGCGCCCACTTTGGCTGGTACAGAATAGCATAAACGGTAAAAATAACCAACGGAACACCCACAACAATGTACCACTCTTTTAATAAGGCCACAAATAACAGCAGTATAAAGGCAAGTGAAATGCCCAATATGCGTTTATTTAGGGGGAGTGTCATAGGCTAAATCTGAAATTTGAAATCAAAAATCTGGAACACTACACCTGTGCCTGCAATTGCTTAATCTTTTGAAGGATTACAAGCAATGTTAGTAAAAGGAAAATGGTGGAAACGGTTGATACAACTACTACCAGCCAGCGTACCGGATATGCTTTTTTATCAGGAGGCGATGCATAATCGGCAATGTATTTGTGTGCCATGGTTGAACGCGCATCGCTTTGCAATTGATCCAAATTACTTTTTAATGCCTCAACACGTTTTTGAAGGAATGGCTCTTTGGTAAAAAATGAACGGTAAATACTGCGGTATTTGCGGTTTGCTTCCATTACAGGTTGTATGTCCTGCAATGCTTTGCCGCCACGCATCAACGCTTCGGTTTCGCGCTGAATTAACGCAGCCCAGGGCTCTTCATCGCTTACCACGCCTAAATTTTCAAAATAACGCATGGTATCCTGTACTTCTTTTACCTGTTGCAAAAGCGATTGGTATTCGCGTTCCAGTGACGAATAGTTTTGCATTTGACCTTCGGCAATCATGCTGTTCATTACCTTGTCAAAGCTACGTCCCAAATCATTGGCAATCAATGCTGCGGTGTCGGGATTTTGGTCCCAAACAATGATGTTTACTGACCCGTAACGCGTACGTTCAAACTGAATGTGTTCACGAATGGCCCCGGCCATCTGGTCATTTTTGGTTTCGCTTTTTACATCAATGTTGTAGTGTTTGAAAAGTTTATACTTATCAATCATACTATTCATGAGTGCGCTTGAATTCAGAATGGCAAGCATGCGTTCGCCCTCTTCTTCCTCACCAAATAACTCAACACCGTGAGCGGGAATACCACGCTCAACCATTGACAAGCTATGTGTTTTTGAGGGAAACATGGTACACGCTGCTTTGTATTTAATTGGAATCATGAATGAGGCTACAGAAGAAACAATAGCGGCAAGAAGGCCAACCACAATAAAGAGCTTACGGTTTTTCCATATCAGCACCAATAATGGTTCGGCATTTAAGGGTTTATTTTCCATTAAAAGATTTTAAAAAGGTGGGCAAATGTAATTAAACTCGTGCATTTTAATAATATTGCATCCCTAATTCTTTTTCAATTGCGTATAGCTGTAAATACACGTTTTTTAATTACCGGTAAAATGGAAGGATTTGGCTGGTATACGCACGAAGTATTTAAGCGAATTGTTGCCCAACACCCTGAACATGAGTTTATTTTTATATTTGACAGGGACTATGACAACGCCTTTGTATACGGGCCAAATGTAACTGCCGTAAAGGCCGGGCCCAAAGCCCGCCACCCCTGGCTTTTTTACTGGTGGTTTGAAAAGGTTGTGCCAAGAATACTTAAAAAGCATAAGGCCCAGCTGTTTGTGAGTCCTGACGGGTACATGAGTTTGCGAACCAACATACCTCAAATTGCCGTAATCCATGATTTGAACTTTGAGCATTATCCCAATGATTTAAAACCGCACATCATTCGCTACTACAAAAAATATTTTCCGCTTTTTGCAAAAAAAGCCGATCATATTTTAACCGTATCCGAATTTTCAAAAAATGACATTGCAAAAACATACCAAATTGATCCCGAAAAAATAACAGTAGGGTATAACAGTGCCGATGAAAGTTTTAAAAAATCGGCCAACATAATTGACCTGAGAAAAAAGTTTTCATTGGAAAACGATTACTTTTTGTCAGTAGGATCAATTCATGCCCGAAAAAACATTGAGCGCTTGCTGCTCGCCTTTGATAAGTTCAGGCAAAACACCCAAAAAAAAGTAAACCTTGTTTTGGTGGGGAACAAATACAACTGGACAACCTCAATGAACAAAACATTTGAGGGCATGAAATTTAAAAACGATGTAATTTTTGCCGGGCACCTAACCCGCGAAGATTTGGTGAAAGCCTATTCAGGGGCTAAAGCGCTGGTTTTCCCGAGTTATTTTGAAGGATTTGGCATACCTTTAATTGAGGCCATGCAGTGCGAATGTCCCGTAATTTGTTCAAACGCAACCTGTTTTCCGGAAGTTGCGGCCAATGCCGCTGTTTATTTTAATGCCTTTGATGTTGATGATATGGCAAAAACAATGCATGAATTTTACATAGATTCAGCTTTGGAACGGGACCTGATTGAAAAAGGGAAAAAACGCGCTGCCGATTTTAGCTGGGACAAAACAGCAGAAATTGTGTGGAGTGTAATTGAAAAAACAGCACGTGCTAAAAAAATACTTTGATAAAAATTTGGTTGAAGCCGGTTGCGATGAAGCTGGCCGCGGTTGCCTGGCAGGGCCTGTTGTGGCAGCTGCCGTCATTCTTCCAAAAAATTACCGCAATAAATACTTAGACGATTCCAAAAAACTTACACATGATCAACGTGCCGAATTGCGCATTGAAATTGAAAAAGCAGCCATAACATATGCAGTGGGGTATTATACCAATGAGCAAATTGATGAAGTAAATATTTTAAAAGCCTCGTTTTATTCCATGCACCTGGCGCTTGACCAGCTTACCCAGGTTCCTGAACATATTTTGATTGATGGAAACCGGTTTATTCCATATAAAAACATAAAACATACCTGTGTAATTAAAGGCGATGGAAAATACATGAGCATTGCTGCTGCTTCTATTTTAGCAAAAACCTACCGCGATGAATGGATGAAAAAATTACACGAGGAATTTTCACACTATAACTGGATACAGAATAAAGGTTATCCCACACAGGAACACCGCGATGCCATTGCTAAACATGGTGCCTGTAAATACCACCGCATGAGTTTTACCTTGTTGCCGGCCGAGCAGTTGGAATTGTTTGGTGAAAGCGACCTGTGAGGCTAATCGTTCCCAAATCGAAATTGTAGATGTTTCTTTAAACGTGACGAAGTCGCGCTATGTGGCTAACAATTTGCGGAAATCCTTATCTTTACAAACCTTGAAGCAAAAAATCCTCAATATCTACCGCCACTTTCTTGTAAAAACATTCCTGTACTGGATGGCCCTTTTTTTTGTGATGCGTTTGTTATTCGTGATCATGAATTATAAATTCCTGCAAGGTGGTTTTGGGCATAAAATGCTTTTGTTTTTTGCAGCAGTGCGTTTGGATAGTGCCATGGCCGCTTTTTTGGTTGCACCCGCTTTTTTGCTATGGATGTTTTACATTGGCTTTAAACGAAAATTTTTACTTGTTGTAGCACGGTATGTTACCATTGTGTTGACAGTACCTGTTGTTTTTATTTGTTTAATGAATATTGGCAATTATGCCAACTGGCAAACGCCTATAAACAAACGGGTGTTGTTGTATTTTGAAAATATTTCTGAAGTGTCGCATTTCATGAGTACCGCACAATTAATACTGTCGCCCATACTCATTATTGCTTTGTGCTGGCTGGCCATTTTTTTTCATAAAAAATTTGTGAAAAAAGAACACGCACCAGCAAAAACATACGGTGTGTTGGGGTTGAATTTTTTAGCAATAGCCCCTTTGTTTTTATTTATGAGAGGAGGGCTTCAAACCACACCCATCAACGAAAATGCTGCCTATTATTCGGCATATGAACCCAATTGCCATGCAGCTGTTAATCCTGTATACTATTTTGTTCACAGCGTATCTGAATATTTTTATGTCAGTGATAAGTATGTTTTTTTCTCCGAAAAAGCAGCGGGTAAACTTTTTGATGAAATAATGGTTGAATCGGTCAGCGACACAATACAGCTAACAACTATTAAACATCCAAATCTTGTATTTATCATTTTGGAAAGCTGGACAGCTGATGTAATTGAGGAATTGGGAGGCGAAAAAGGTATTACGCCCTTTACCAGTGAGTTGATTCAGGAAAGTTTATTGTTTACACAGTGTTATGGGTCAGGCTACCGAACCGATCAGGGCCTGGTAAGTATATTGGCAGGATATCCCTCTCAGCCTGACAACTCAATAATTGCGTATCCGTCAAAAATTGCCAACCTTCCTTCGTTTTGTTTCCAGTTGAAAAAGCAAAATTACGGGTCATCCTTTTTTTACGGTGGCGACATTACCTTTGCTGAAATGAAAAGTTTTGTGATTCAGCAGGGATTTGAGTACATAAGTGATAAAAGCAATTACGATGCAAAGGATTTTAACAGTAAATGGGGAGCTCACGATGGAAAAGTTCTGGACTCACAGGCAAAATATCTTTCAGGGCAAAAACAGCCGTTTATTTCGTGTGTGTTAACGCTCAGCACCCACGAGCCATTCGAAGTTCCGATTAAGCATAAATTCGAACATGAAACCGAACCAGGAAAATTTAAAAATTCAGCGTACTACACCGACCAATGCCTTAAAAACTATTTTGCAACCGTAAAAAAAACCGACTGGTACAAGAATACGCTTTTTGTGCTGGTGGCTGATCATGGACATCATTTACCCATGAACCGGAATTTAAATGCCCCTGAATCAAAGCGCATTACTTGCATTGTAACGGGTGGAGCGCTCACGCAGGAAATGCGCGGCCAGCAATGGAACAGTGTCATGAACCAGCACGATTTGGTAAAAATGCTGGCACCCTATTACAAGGTTGATCCAAAAAAATATCCGTTTGCCAAAGACCCCTTTAAAGCATCTTATCCATTTGCTTATTTTTCAAATGAAAACATTTTGGGTATAGTTACCAATCAGGGCGCTGCCGGGTATGAAATTCATACCGGTGCTGTAACCGGAAGCAGGGAGGATATGAAAAAAGCAAAAGCCTATTTGCAGGTAATTTATGCTGATTTTGTAAGGCAATAAATAAATGGAAATTATAGCTTAGGGGATGAACGTTAAACATAAATCAAAAAATACATTTACAACACATCACCAATAAGCATGCGAAGCCTTTTGAAAAATATCTATGATCATTTTTTATTCAGGTGCTTTTTATTTTGGATGATTTTGTTCAGTGTTTTCCGTCTGTTTTTTGTAATGTACAACTTTCATTATTTTCAGGGATCATTTGGGCATAAGCTGGTGATTTTTGTTGCGGGACTGAGGCTGGATGTTGCAACCGCTGGTTATTTACTCATACCGGTTTTTTTGCTTTGGGCCTTATACGTATTTATTCAAAAGCAGTGGTTTTTTCGGTTTTTGTACAGCATAAACATTTGCCTGATAGTTACGGTAGTATTTATTGCGTTTGTAAATGTCATCAATTACGTTAATTGGCAAAGTGTAGTAAGCAAACGAATTTTGCTTTATTTGAACAATCCGCTTGAGGTTAGCCGTTTTATGACCACAGCACAAATTGCAGTGGGCTTGTTGAGCTTTGTTTTGATGCTGGTGTGTTTTTTGTGGTTTCATGCAAAATTTGTTGGACGCCATAAAAAAGCCATAAAAAACCTGCGGTGGGGCCTTGCTTACCTTGCCAGCTTACCTTTACTTTTAATTGGCATAAGGGGCGGTGTACAGGGTATCCCCATAAATGAAAGCGATTCATTTTACTCCCGGCATATAAGCAACGATCATGCAGCGGTAAACCCATTTTATTATTTTACACACAGCGTATATGAATATTACGTTCTTAACAGCAACAACAAGTTTAAATTTTACACTTCGGCCGCACGCAATAAACATGTAAAATCCTTAATGGAAGAGGGGCCTGTTAAAACCACAGCACTTACCCATGTAAAAAAGCCCAACCTCGTTATTATAGTGCTGGAAAGCTGGACCGCAGATATAATTGCCGAATTGGGGGGTGAAAAAAACACAACCCCCTTTACCAGTGAATTGATAAAAGATAGTTATTTGTTTACACATTGTTATGGTTCAGGAGCACGAACCGATCAGGGTTTGGTAAGTATCTTGGCTGGGTACCCTGCGCAACCTGATAATTCCATAATGGCATATCCTGAAAAAACACGTAAACTACCTTCGCTTATTGCATTTTTAAATTCCAAAAAATACCAGACCTCTTTTTTTTATGGGGGCGATTTGAATTTTGCCCAAACCAGGAGTTTTGTTGTGCAACAAGGCTTCGAATTCATAAGTGATAAGAGTCATTACCAGTCGAAGGATTATAACAGTAAATGGGGAGCCCATGACGACAAGGTACTGGATGCGCAAATTGATCATTTAAATACCCTGCCTGAACCATTTGCATCCTGCGTTTTAACCCTGAGCACTCACGAACCGTTTGAAGTTCCCGGACAAAAAAAATTTCCGGGAAATGATATGCCTGACAGGTTTAAAAATGCAGCTTACTATACCGATGCCTGTTTACGTCAATACTTCAGCAGGGCAAAAAAAACAAGTTGGTATAAAAACACGTTGTTTCTGCTGGTTGCCGATCATGGTCACAGTTTACCACGCAACCGGGACCTGAATTGGCCTGAGGGAAAAAGAATTCTATGTATGTTAACCGGAGGTGCATTAAATGACACGTTGGTTGGTAAAAAGTGGGATTCAGTACTTGGTCAAAATGATTTGTTGAAAATGATATCACCTTATTATGGATACAACCCAAAAAAATTCAAGTTCGCGAAAGATCCCTTTAAAGCAAAACACAAGTTTGCGTACTATGCAACAGAATATGTAATGGCATTAATAACCGATAGCACTGCCGTCCTATGAATTGCAAACAAAAAAGGAATATGGTACGGCAAAAGGCCTTGGTTTTGCTAAAGCATACCTGCAATGGCTATATGATGATTTTGTAAGTCGCTGATGCATTTACTCAAGTAAAATCAATTTTTACAAAACGCTTAAGCAGGCCAGTAAATGAGGTTCAAAAACATAAATAACTGACAGTCATTCGTTTGGTTTTAAATTTAGACAAATTCCAAATAAAAAAACTGACAATTCCATGACAATTCCCACTAAACGTTTCGCGAAATTTGTATAGGAGAAAACGAGCGCATTGGACCATTTTAAAGTTATAGCCATAACCCATCGATTAAACGGGTTAAACGAAGTCGGAAAATTTCACATCAGCGATGAGGATCAATCAAAGCGTTTGCATCATTTAAAAAGTGCTGCTAAACTGGATGAGTTGATGTACCTCTCAACCTGTAACCGCGTTGAATTTTACTTTGTAACAAAGGAAGCTTTGGACGATGAGTTTTTGGTTGGGTTTTACATGGCATTTAATCCGCAGTGGACCGAAACACAACTACACGCTGCCGTAAAATCATCAGAACATTACGTTGGCGAAGAAGCCATCAAACACGTATTTAATGTAGCTTCATCACTTGACTCAATGGTGGTTGGCGAGCGCGAAATCATAACCCAGGTACGTTCAGCTTTTGAAAAATCAAAAGACATGGGATTAACCGGTGACGGGATTCGACTGGTTGTGAAAAAAACCATTGAAACGGCCAAAGAAATTTACAGCAAAACAAATATTGCAACAAAGCCTGTGTCGGTTGTATCCCTGGCTTTTAAACGCCTTGAAGAATACAATGTTAAAAACGATGCACGTATTTTATTTATTGGTGCGGGTCAAACCAATACCAACATGGCGCGTTTTTTAAAAAAATACGGGTACACCAATTTTGTTGTATTTAACCGCTCTGTTGCAAATGGACTTTCACTGGCGGCAGAATTAAAGTGCGATTCAAAAGAACTGGCAGAAATAATGGAGTACAAAAAAGGTTTTGATGTGCTTATTACCTGTACTGCCTCAAGTGAGTACATTATTACACCCGAAGTATATACATCGCTGTTAAATGGCGAAACTGATTTGAAGTTCATCATTGACCTTGCCATTCCAACCGATGTTGATCCTGTAATTTTAAAGAATAACAAAACAAAATACATTTCGGTTGATTATTTAAAAACCGTTGCCGAGAGTAACTTGCGTGAGCGTGAAAAAGAAATGGTGCATTGCCATAAAATGATTGATGAGCATTTCTCGGAGTTTAAAGATGTATTCAAAATCCGGCAGATCGAACGCGCCATGTGCGAGGTTCCGCAAAAAATAAAAGAAATCAGGGAAATGGCAATGAACTCAATATTTGCCAAAGACATAGCCAACATGGACGAAAACAGCCGCGAAGTATTGCAAAAAGTGGTTGAGTACATGGAAAAGAAATACATTTCGGTGCCCATGAAAATGGCAAAAGAAATTATTATTGAAACAGCTGCCAATGAAAAATTGGTTGAGCAGCCTGTAGGGCTTAACTAGTTTGCAGTTTGCAGTTGATCAGTTTACTGTTCGCGGGTAAATATGCTTCACTTATTTTTCAGCGAACTAAATCTGTACGAAAATCCGGCCGTTACAAAATTACTTTTTACATTCGGCAATAACGTAGTTCCAAAGGCAACATCAAGTTGTATATGGTGATGTGTGCAATATAGAAATCCAAAATCAATGTTATTTAAGGGAAGGCATTGTGTTTGATAGCTGGCATAATATTCGCCAAAAAAACTAAAATGCGCTTGTGGCGCAAGTATGAAAACCGCTGTTACAGGGTATGAAAGGGATTTATCAAAACCGCTGCGCGAAATACCTGCATTTAAGGCAACAGTAAACATTTTTCCAATGGTCTTTTGCAACACAAGTATGCCTGTTTGCGCGTAATGTGGTGTGCGTAAATTTTCAGAAGCGGTAAATGGCAAACGCAAATACCCCGACAGGGTAATATCAGGTACAATGCTTTTACCCTTAACAAGGTTTATTTTTGAGCAAAAAGTAAGCGGAAAAATGCCGTTGGAACTGGTATGTGCATATTGGTTATTAAAAATTCCCGCATCAAATAAAACACGTAATTCAACGCGGTTTACCAGGCCATACCGCAGCATAGTTGATTGTACCAATGCCTGGTTGTATTGGTCAAGCGTGTTTACATAGGTACCTGTTTCAAGTTGTAAAACAGCAGGCCGCACAATATAGGCTCCATCACTCTGGTCAGGCCTATCGGTACTAATATGGGTTGTATCTTCCTGCGAAAAAACAGGAAGTGAAAGCATAAGAAAAAATAGTCCTGGAAAAACTTTCATCCAACCAAATATACGTTTTTTCAGGCCAGCTATAAAGTACCTGTTAAACGTTTACCTGGTCAATGGGTGCATCGGCATTCATATTTTCGTCAACCGGTACGGGCTTCTTTTCGTTGTAGTTTCGGTAAATAAAATAAGCATTTACCAATAAATTGATGGCAAATGCGCCCATACCCACTTTTAACCAGGTCATAAGTTTTGCAGCGGCAGGAAATAAATTTCCGCCTGAACCAAGTAAAGAAAGTTTAAAATGCTTGAAATCTACACCCACAAGGTTCAAATAAGTTTTCATATCGTTAAATGCAATAAGGGCCACCAACAAAACAGCGGTTCCGGTAATTAGGGTTGCGTTGTTAAGGCCTTTTTGAACAATGATGCGCACCAGGTAACCAACAAAAGCAACAAGTACAAAACATATTACAATGAGTTTGGCGGGTACGTAGGAAGCAAATTGTACCAATGGATCCGAGTCAAAACTCCTGATGAGGTTGTCAAATGAAGCCTGAACGCCCAAGCCAAAATAAACGCCTGCTGCCAAAACAGCAAAGGCAACAAACCAAATAATTTCGGTAATAATGTTTTTGTTCATGTGTTATACAAATTGAAATGTATTTTATTCTGCTCTTTTTTCAGGCTTAATGTATTCGCAAACATTTTTTTTAATTGATGCTCATGAATGCGCTTTGAAATCAAGCTAATCCTTAATTTGTTCAGGGCGCATTTATTCGCAAACATAATTTTTTTTTTGATGCTCATGAATGCGCTTTGAAATCAAGCTAATCCTTAATTTGTTCAGGGCGCATTTGTGGGAAAAACAACACTTCCTGTATGCTGGCCTGGTTGGTCATGAACATACACAACCTGTCAATACCAATACCCAGACCTGAGGTAGGCGGCATGCCGTATTCCAGCGCACGCAAAAAGTCATGGTCAATTACCATGGCCTCATCATCGCCACGTTCACCCAATTTCATTTGTTCTTCAAACCGTTCACGCTGCTCAATTGGATCATTCAACTCGCTATAACTATTGGCAATTTCTTTACCGTTCACAAACAATTCAAAACGCTCAACAAGTCCTGGTTTGCTACGGTGTTTTTTGGTGAGCGGGCTCATTTCAACGGGGTAGTCGGTAATAAACGTGGGTTGAATGTACATGTGCTCGCATTTTGCGCCAAAAATCTCATCAATCAATTTTCCTTTACCCACTTTTGGGTCAACATCAATACCTAATTTTTTACACACTTCGCGAATACCGGCCTCATCCATTTGGCTTATGTCAAAACCCGTATGTTCTTTAATGGCATCGTACATGCTTATGCGCTTGTACGGTTTTTTAAATTCAATTTCGTTTTCGCCAACTTTTACGTTGGTTTGCCCATTCACATCCATCGCCACTTTTTCAATCATTTCCTCGGTAAAATCCATCATCCAGTTATAATCCTTATACGCCACGTAAATTTCCATGGCTGTAAATTCAGGGTTGTGGGTACGGTCAATGCCTTCATTCCTGAAATTTTTTGAGAACTCATACACGCCTTCAAATCCGCCTACAATCAAACGCTTTAAATAAAGCTCATTGGCTATGCGCAGGTACAAAGGCATATCAAGTGCATTATGGTGTGTCATAAAAGGACGTGCGGCCGCACCACCGTGTATGGGTTGTAAAACCGGTGTTTCCACTTCAATGTAACCACGGCTATTAAACGTATTGCGCAATGAATTTACCAGTTTGGTTCGTTTGATAAAAACTTCTTTTACACCATCATTCACCACCAAATCAACATAACGCATACGGTAACGTTTTTCAGGGTCAACAAATGCATCAAATACATTGCCTTGTTCATCGGTTTTTACAATGGGCAGTGGGCGCAGGGTTTTGCACAGCAGTGTTAATTCTTTCACACGCAAAGTGGTTTCCCCTGTCTTGGTAATAAAAATCTCACCTTTCACACCAATGAAATCGCCAATATCAAGTAAGTGCAAAACCATTTTGTTGTACATGGTCTTGTCTTCACCGGGACATAAATTATCAATTCCAATAAACAGCTGCATTTTACCGGTACTGTCCTGTATTTTGGCAAAACTTGCTTTGCCTTTTGGCTGCAGGCTCATAATGCGTCCGGCCATGGTTACATTTTCAAACCCTGTCATTTCGGGTTTAAAAACATCCTTTACCGATTTGGAGTCGTGCGTAACTACAAATTCCTGGGCAGGGTAAGGGTCAATACCTAATTCGCGTATTTCGGCCAGTTTATTCCTGCGTACTACTTCCTGTTCGGTCAATTCAGCAACCATAATCATGTAATTTTTGAGGTTCCAAATATAGAGTTTTGGGGTATTGGATAAAAAAGAGTTTCCAACAGTGAAAAACAGAGTTATGCCGTTTACAGCTCGCAGTTTAAGGTTGAGACACGTCCAAACTCATCGTTTCCCACTTGAATGTAGCAGCAATTTGGCTGCCCCCTCAACCAAACCATAAATCACTTACAAAGGAATAACGCATGGTTTCGGGCCGGGCTATCCGTTCCAGGTCCTCGCCTTAATATTGAAGTTTAAACATTGAATCTTCGCTGGCTGCGGGCTTTTCACGGCTATCCCTGGCAGGTTATGGGCATAATATCATTGTTTAGCCACAAAATTGACCATCCGGCAATATAAATCAGCGCAAACCAATAACTCAGAACTAAACAACTGTAAACTGTAAACGAAACAACTGTAAACTGCTTAAACACTAAACTTTCCCCCTTGCCGTTACCAGTGTTTTGATATATTTGCCTTATGGACATGCATGATTTGATTGATGGCTTTGGAAAGCAGTTACACAATGCCGTTGAAATAGCCAAAACCATTGATTTTACACCGGTTAAACCCATTCATAACGTTCTTATTTCAGGTCTTGGCGGGTCTGGTATAGGCGGTAATATTGCAGCTGAAATAGCCCAGGCTGAAACAAAATACCCTATTCAGGTATCCAAAACCTATTTCATTCCCGGTTATGTAAATGAAAACACCCTGGTTATTATATCATCCTATTCGGGTAATACCGAAGAAACGTTTCATGCGCTTGAGCTTGCTTATAAAAAAGGCGCTCAAATTGTGTGCATTACCTCGGGTGGTAAAATTGCCGACTTTGCTAAAAAACAAGGCTTGCCCCATGTAATTATACCGGGAGGCATGCCTCCCAGAGCATGCCTGGGTTTTTCACTGGTGCAGCAACTGGCCCTCCTTCACAAAATTGGCTGTATTGTTGAAAATCCACTTCCAAAAATTAACAATGCCGCTAATTATATTATTACCAATAAAGCGGCCATCATGCAGCAGGGCCGTCATATTGCAGCTTTTATTTTTGGTAAATTTCCTATACTTTATACAACCACCTATAACGAAGGAATTGCCATACGCTGGAGGCAGCAAATAAATGAAAACTCAAAACAATTGTGTTCACACCACGTTGTGCCTGAAATGAACCACAATGAATTAGTGGGTTGGCGTAAAAAAGATGATGCCTTGGCCGTTTTGTTTTTACGAACAAAAACGGAATACACACGTAACAATACCCGTATTGAAATAAACAAGGAAGTAATTCATAAATACACAGCTAACGTGTTGGATGTATATGCAAATGGTGATGAGGTTATTTTACAAACAATTCATCTTATACATCTTGGCGATTGGGTTTCTTTATACCTTGCGCAGCTAAATGAGAAAGATCCGATTGAAATTGAAGTGATCAATCATTTGAAAGGAGAATTGGATAAAATATAATGGTAACTGTTGAAACCATAGACCTTGGCCTGATCGATTACAAGGAGGCCTGGGATTTCCAGGAGCAGCTCTTTAACCGGGTTGTAGAGGAAAAGTTGGAGCAACGTACCGCGGGTGTTCATCCCAAAACGCCTACCAAAAATTACCTGCTTATGTGTGAACATGCACATGTGTATACGCTTGGCAAAAGTGGCGATGAAAAAAACATGTTGCTTAATAATGAATTACTCGAATCGAAAAACGCAACTTTTTATAAAATAAATCGCGGTGGTGATATTACGTATCATGGTCCCGGTCAACTGGTGGTTTATCCAATTTTAAACCTTGACAATTTTTTTACCGATATCCACCAATACCTTCGCTACCTTGAGGAAGTGGTGATTTTGACATTGAATGAGTATGGAATAAAGGGAGGTAGGGTTAATGGGCTTACAGGCGTGTGGATTGATGGCGATAATCCTTTAAAAGCGCGAAAAATTTGTGCCATGGGTGTAAAATGCAGTAGGTGGGTTACCATGCACGGCATTGGTTTTAACGTGAATACAAATCTTGACTATTTTAATTTTATAGTTCCATGTGGTATAAATGACAAAGCGGTTACATCAGTCCAAAAGGAACTTGGACGTGAAATTGATATGAATGAAATGAAACAACGCTTACTTGACAACATGGCAAACATTTTTTCTTTTAACTTCGTTAAACAATTAAACACGCAGCATTGAAAAAATTCCTGCATATTCTTAAACGTACAGGCGGGTATTTTTTAAAATTCCTTATAGCGTTTCTTGTTATAGCTAACCTTTATATTCTTATTACCGGCAATTTTTACATTTACCGCGCAGTGTATTATACGTTTTTGCATGGTCAAATGGGGCCGGGTATTTTTGATAAAGATTATTTCCATAGCCGTGAAGTTGAAATTGCAAATGCACAACCATGGCCGTTATCAAAAAAATACAATAAATATAAATTAACAGAAGAGCAACGCAATTCACTTACAAGCCTTTCAACAACTTCATTCCTGGTTTTTAAAAACGACTCGCTTTTATACGAAGAGTATTTTGATGGCTATGGTGAAAAAGAGCGCAGCAATTCGTTTTCCATTGCTAAATCGGTTGTTGGATTGCTTATTGGTGTGGCCCAGGCTGAAGGGAAAATAAACAGCATTGATGACCCGGTGAGCAAGTACTTAAGTGGTTATAGTGAAGGAACCCGAAAAAAAATCACCATACGCCATTTGTTAACCATGAGTTCTGACATGGTGTGGAATGAAAGTGCCTGGAACCCTTTATCAGATAATGCCGAAGCGTATTACGGAACCGATTTAAACACAAAAATGGAGTCGGTTGAGTATGGTAAAAATCCCGGAAAAGTTTTTGATTACAAAAGTGGCAGCCAGCAGGTATTGGCTATGATCCTTCAAAAAGTAACCGGCAAAACACTGGCTGCATACGCATCTGAAAAAATCTGGAAAAAAGTTGGGGCCGAAAATAGCGCATACTGGAGCCTTGATGCCAAAAACGGGGTTGAAAAATCATATTGTTGTTTATATGCCACCTCACGTGATTTTGCCCGACTGGGTAAACTTATGATGAATAATGGCGAATGGAATGGAGAACAGGTAATTGACAGTACCTATGCTGCACAAAGCGTTATTCCTGCCGATTTGACAACAACGGAAGGTGATAAAAATGACCGGTACGGATATTGCTGGTGGATAACAAGTCACCAAAACAAAAAGGTGTTTTATGCCAGGGGAATAAAAGGACAATACATTGTATGTATTCCTTCAGAAAATATAATAATAGTAAGAACGGGCCATAAACGAGGCGACAAGCGTGCTGATGATCAACCCAAAGATTTGTTTGCCATGATTGACATGGCCTTAAGTTTTAAATAGAATGCGTAAAGATATAGAAATACCAAAAGTTACCGATGTAGCTGTAGCTGTAGTAAACGAAGTAAATGACGAAAATGTAGAGGAATGGAATGTTTACATTGTCAATTTGAAAAGCGAACCAATTGAAGGGGTGCTTGTATCATCGCGTGGTTATGGTGAAATTCAAAATGAGAAAAGAGCTACATCCGAGCTACGGCATTTTTTGGACGTACTGGAGCCAAAAACGTTTAAAAAAATTGAACCAATTGTTGAAGATGTATTTTGCCTGAACAATGAATATTGGGTAAGCTTTTACCTGGGCAAAATAATGTTTGACAAAAAATTTATTTTCCTGCCCGAAACAATTCGTAAAGAAAATTGCATAAATGTTCCGGTTCTCAACAAAAAGGGCGTTGTAATTAAATAAAATATTCAACTTCAATTTATTACACATCGTTTCTGTTTGATAAACTCCAATGTGCAGTTGGTTTAAAAAACCGTTTTTTTCCCATATTTGCCCATTAAATAGTTTCAAATGAAAACGGTTGACAATTATAATTTCGCTGGAAAAAAAGCCTTGATTCGCGTTGATTTTAACGTGCCTCTTAACGATAAATTTGAGATCACTGATGATACCCGCACAAAAGCGGCCATTCCCACCATTAAAAAAATACTGAAAGATGGTGGATCAGTTGTTTTGATGAGCCACCTTGGAAGGCCCAAAGAAAAACCCGAGGAAAAATTTTCGTTGAAACACCTGGTAAAACATTTGTCAGCCGCGCTTGGTGTTGAAGTTAAGTTTGCTAACGATTGCATAGGTGCCGATGCCTTTGAAAAATCAGCATCCTTAAAACCGGGTGAAGTTTTATTGCTGGAGAACCTTCGTTTTTATAAAGCAGAAGAAAAAGGCGATGAAGAATTTGCGCAAAAACTGGCAAAGCATGGAAACGTATACGTGAACGATGCTTTTGGTACCGCACACCGTGCCCATGCCTCAACTACCGTTGTGGCAAAATTTTTCCCAAACGATAAAGTATTTGGCTATGTAATGGCGGGTGAGGTGGCCAGCATTACCAAAGTATTGAACCATGCCGATAAACCATTTACAGCAATAATTGGAGGCGCAAAAGTTTCTGATAAAATTTTAATCATTGAACAATTGCTGGATAAGGTAACCGATATCATTATTGGAGGTGGTATGGCTTACACCTTTGCAAAAGCACAAGGCGGAAAAATAGGAAATTCGCTGTGTGAAGATGATCGCCTGGAAACAGCTTTAAAATTACTGGAAACAGCCAAACAAAAGGGGGTTGCCATTCATTTGCCCATTGATACAAAAACAGCTGATAAGTTTGACAACAATGCTAAAACAGGCATGTCGGCCATAAATGCAGTACCTGAGGGAATGATGGGATTGGACATAGGCCCTGAATCCATTAAAAAATTTACCGATGTCATAAAAAAATCAAAAACAGTTTTATGGAATGGTCCAATGGGTGTTTTTGAAATGAGCAATTTCGAAGAGGGCACCAAGGCAGTGGCACTGGCAGTAGCAGCAGCTACTGAAACAGGGGCGTATACGCTTATTGGTGGTGGTGATAGTGTTGCAGCAATAAATAAATATAAATTGGCCAATAAGGTTAGTTATGTTTCAACAGGTGGTGGTGCTTTACTTGAATACATTGAAAACGGAACATTGGTTGGTGTTGAAGCTATTTTAAATTAATGAGCGAAGAAATTCGCATGTATTACAATCCATCGTGCAGCAAGTGCCTGTTTGCGCTTGATTTTTTGAAGGCACAGGGCATTACACCAAAGCTTATTGAATACCTTTCTGAAACACCTTCAGTTGAAGATTTAAAATCAATTTTGAATAAACTTGGATTAAAGCCTATTGACATTGTGCGAACAAAAGAACCTTTGTTTATTGAAAAATTCAGTCAAAAAAGTTACACCGATGATGAGTACCTGTATTTAATAGTCCAATATCCTGTGCTTATGCAACGTCCTATTCTTGTAAAACAAGACAAGGCGGTAATTGGCCGGGACAATCAATCGCTGGAACAAATAATTTAATCTTCGGCCAGTACAATCAATTTATCCTCTTCGGTAAACGTATGTGTTTTTGTTTTAACCGGGTTGGCATTAATGCCGTATGCTTTTGAGCTATCGTAAGAAAGCGCGGCAAGGCGGTATCCTATGGCGGTTTGTCCTTTTCTGCGGGCACTTTCAAGAACAGTGTAAAAATCAACGGTTGAGCCAGGTTTAATGTAATCACTCATTGGCTTGAGGTAAATTTCGCTGCCATCCACATCAAACAAATCTTCAAATACCCGCATCAGGTATTTGTTTTCTGAAACCTGTGACATGAGCAAGCTAATTAATTTATCGCTTACAATAAAGTCATCGGCTTTGGTTACTTCGGCCAGGTCCCTGTTGCGCAAATCAAGCATTTCGCTTACAATTTTCATGTCCTTGCCGGTTTCTTCCATAATCCTGCGAATGTGGAGCAGTGAAATCAATGTTTGTGCATCGGCATCCTGTATTTCCATGTGCTCTTTGTAACACAATAACTGCACGCTGTTGTAAGAAGTCACATCAAGCCCATCAATAACTGTACGGGCGGTTGTGTCGGCATGCATGAACTCAAGTTTAATGTTTTTTAATGTTTTGGCAATTGAAAGAATGTCATCACGGTCATTGTCAAATGTTGAAACAACTTTCATGTATGATCCCTGGCTTACATAATTGTCCATTTCACGTATAATGATAAACGCGCGTTTGTTCCACCCAAGCATTAAAATTCGCTCCGATTCTTTTTTTTCTGAGTTCAGGTTCACAATAGCGGCCTCATTAATTGGCGGTGTTTTGTCTTTTGATGCTACCAGGGTGTCATCATCTTCCGTAATGGCAATAACTTTATCACCGGGTTGCAGCACATAATTCATGTCGGGGTTTATTTTTACATCGCCATTGGCAAATTGCAAACCCATTACGGTTGAGTCAACGTAAGCAAAAATAACCTCGGCATAAGTTTTGCCAATGAGTGACTTTTCCTCGTTGAAGTAAATTTCAGCTCCATCAAAATCCATTAATTCGGTGTATACAATGCTTAAGCCGCTTTGACGCGAAGTTTGCACCATGATGCGTCCAATCACATCATCGGTTAAAACAAGCTCTACTTCATCCTTACCAACCATTTTCGCCACTTCCAGGTTTTTTTCGTTCTTTATTTCAGCAATAATGTGATAAGGCTCCTCACGCCTTTCAGGGTTATTGGTTATGGCAAGAATTGTTTTAATGGTAAGGGGATCGGGATTTCCTTCTTCTGGTGCAAGTACAATAATGGATTTTGCACTATGTGGATTTACAATACCAAGATCAACCAGGTCATTTGGGCTTCCCTGGCGGCAAATTACCTTTGTATTGCGCAAGTCTTCCAGCTTATTGCGAATTTCATCCTCCATTTCAACTTTTTCACGTTCCGATAAAATGACAATACGCGGGTTTTTTTGGTTTTCGTTTGCAATAACAAGTTCTGAAATAATGGTAAAAATTTTAGATGACCAACCAAGAATAAGTGTGTGGTCTTTTTCAATCACAAAACTTTTTCCTTTCCTTAACTCTTCCAGTTTTTCATTTATACCGTTTGATAAAACCCCGATGAGTGCTGAAAAAATAAAAATACCACCAATGGTAACGATCAAGCCTACGGTTCGGTATCCGGCTCCAACATCGCCACCAACAGTACCCGCATCCATTGTACGCATTAAACTTTGCCAGGTACCTTCACCAAAGGTCAATGGATCTTCTCCTGCCGGAGAAATACCAAATAAAGCAATAATTCCAGCAGCAATTAGCACCACAATTAGTGACATGCATGCAAGCAGGCCAATCATTGCAATGGGGCCTTTGCTCATAAGGTTGTCAAACCTGTAGCGCATTTTTTGACCAAACGTTACTTTTTTCATACAGTTAAACAAATATAGTTTGCGGTTTTTTTATTGGCAAAACCGTCAAAAAAAACGGCTTTTCAGTACGTCAAAGGTATAAAATACTGAACACAGTTAAAGCTTGTTGTAGCTTGATTTAATCTATTGAAAAGAGGGATTTTAGCAACAAAAAAGGCCCGGAAATTGAATCCCGGGCCTTATGATGCGGAATGATGAAATGTGTTATTGCATAATCACCATTCGTTTTGTTCCGGTTAATAATCCATCATTGTTTACAATGGTTACATTATATGTTCCGCGTGCAATGTTTCCAACTGCTAATTGATTTTTGCCAGGAACCAGTGTGGTTGTATAAATTACCTGGCCAATGCTGTTGGTAATGGAAATACGACCAGCGTCCTTCACCGCAATTGTAAATTCACCGTTATTTGGGTTGGGGTACAGTTCAAATTGAAGCGCAGTCAAATCATCTATTCCAACTCCTGTAATGTTAACACATGCTGAAGTATCAGGGCAACCCGATTCGAATACAATTACTGCATAATTGCCATTAGAGGTTGCTGTGAAGCTTGCATTTGTTTCACCGGACATAGGCGCCATTCCAGCCTCGCAGTTTACCCACTGGTAAGCGGTTGCATTGGTTGAATTAGCGGTAATTGTTGTGCTGGCTGTTGTGGTACTTACATCAACCGGAGGATTCACTGTTAAATTGGTTGTAATAATTGAATCACATCCTCCGGCACTTGTCAATGTATCAATATATGTTCCGGTTGAATTATACGTATTACTTCCAACAGTGAAACTTTGTCCGGCACACAGGGTAAATGTAAATGTTACATTGTTTGGTGCAGCAGTACCAATTTCAAAACCTGAGGATATAAAGCATCCGTTCACATCAGTAACAGTTACCACATATGTTCCAGCAGCAACACTTGAGATATCTTCGGTAAGCGCTCCATTGCTCCATGAATAGGTATATGGTGCCGTTCCGCCCGCAGGTGTAATATCAATTCCGCCCGTTGATGGACCTGAACAACCATCAGGTGTAATTACCGCGGTTGTCGTGATTGGGGCTGGGTTTGTAAGTGTAAACACGGCATTTGTTGAACATCCATTGGCATCAAGTACAATCACAAGATTTGCTCCTGCATCAAGACCCGACACATCTTCTGTATCATCTGTATCACCGGTGCCGTCATTGTTCCAATCGAATAAATATGGACCTGTTCCACCACTTACGGTTAAATCAATTGAACCATCAGAGCCACCAAAACAGGTAGGGTTTGTTGAAACGGCTGTTAGTGATATTGCCGCAGGTTCATTTACGGTTGCAGTAGTTGTAGTTGTACAACCAATGGCATCTGTAACAATTACATTATAAGTGCCGGCTCCAACAGTAATGTCTTCCGTATCGTCCGTATCGCCTGTTCCGTCATTGTCCCAGTCAAATGTATAACCAGGTGTTCCACCGCCAATGGTAAGATCAATGTTGCCCGAAGCAGCACCATTACATAGCGCATCGGTTGCCGTTGCACTTGCTGTAAGTGTATTTACCACCGTAACATTGAATGTACAGGTTGAAGTATTTCCATTCCCGTCATCAAAGGTATATGTAACCACTGTTGTTCCTGCACTAAAGGCGTCACCACTGTTATGTGTTGATGTTGGTGTTACAGTTGCTAAACAGTTATCGGTACCGGTTGGAGGAGTCCACGTTGCAATTGCTGTACAACCAGGATTGGTTGCATTAATGGTTATATCGGCAGGACAAGCGCTTACAACTGGTGCCTGGTTGTCAGTTACCGTTACTGTTTGTGTGCAATTTGATACATTTCCATTCACGTCAGTTACCGTCCAGGTTACCGTTGTTATTCCTAAAGGATAAGTAGCAGGCGCATCGTTCGTAGTTGACAATACACCGCAGTTATCGGCAGTGATTGGAGTTCCTAATGTTACGCCACTAGCCGAACATAGACCTGCATCGGCATTCACACTAACATTTGAAGGACATGTAATTGTTGGAGCCTGCGCATCCATTACGGTAACAGTTTGTGTGCATGTGGCTGTATTGCCACTGGCATCGGTTGCTGTCCATGTTACTGTTGTTGTTCCAATGGCAAATGTTGCAGGTGCATCGTTGGTTACCGAAGAAACAGTGCAATTATCACTTGTAGTTGGAGTGCCAAGCGAAACACCGCTTGCCGAACATAAACCGGCATCGGCATTTACAACTACTGCACCCGCACAGGTAATTGAAGGCATTTGATTGTCAATTACAGTTACCAGTTGTGCGCATGTTGAAATATTTCCGTTTACATCCAATGCCGTCCAGGTTACAGTAGTGGTTCCAACAGGATAGCTTAAAGGAGCATCATTTGTTACCGAAGATACACCACAGTTGTCAGTTACAGTTGGAGTTCCCAATGCAACACCGGTTGCAGCACATGAAGAAGCATCAGCGTTTGCAGTTACGTTTGCAGGACAAGTAATAACAGGAGACTGGTTATCCGAAACAATAACGGTTTGTGTACAGGTTGCTGTATTTCCTCCGCCATCTGTTACGGTCCAGGTTACAACAGTAGTTCCCAAAGCAAAAATTGCAGGGGCATCATTGGTTACCGAAGCCACCGTACAGTTATCGGTCGTGGTTGGAGTTCCTAGGGCAACGCTGCTTGCGGTACACATTCCTGCATCAGCAAAAGCATTTACGCTTGCCGGGCAAGTTATAGTTGGGTTTTGGTTGTCGGTTACAATAACGTTTTGTGTACATGTGGCCGTATTACCATTTACATCGGTTGCTGTCCATGTTACAACAGTTGTTCCTAATGGGAACGAAGCTGGAGCATCATTGGTAACCGCTAATACACCGCAATTGTCAAGGGCAGTTGCAGTTCCAATGGCACCGGTTGAGGTACACATGCCCGCATCGGTTGTAAGGGTTGCAGTGGCTGGACATGTTATAACGGGCAATTGATTATCGGTAACAGTTACAAGTTGTGCACAAGTAGCCGAGTTTCCATTTCCGTCCGTGGCAGTCCAGGTTACAGTTGTTGTTCCAACAGCAAATGTTGCAGGAGCGTCATTGGTTACTGAAGCTACTGTACAGTTATCAGTTGTGGTTGGAGTTCCCAGGGCAACACCGCTTGCCGAACATAAACCGGCATCGGCATTAACCGTTACATCAGCTGCACATGTTATTGTTGGTGCAATGTTGTCAATGTTTACAACAACGTTTGCTGTGCTAACACAACCTGCATTTGAAGTGGCCGTAAGCGTGTATGTTTCATTTACAGTAATTCCTGCTGCTGTAGTTGGATTGGTTGTTGTGCTTGTCAATGTACTGTTTGCTGGTGATTCTGACCATGCAAATGTATAAGGAGCCACTCCACCCGTTATGGTTATTTCATAGTCTTCGGTTTCACCATACGTATAACCTGTACATGGATCCATAACGGTTGATCCCTGGTCAGCTTCACGTACGCGCAGTAAGGTTGTACCATTGTAAGCTCCTGCAGGAATCGTAAATGTATACGATGTTGTTGCAGGTGTGGCAGCCATATTTAATGTTTGTCCAAGTTTTTCATTTACGTTGTCAAACACACCGTCCTGGTTATAATCAATCCATGCAGCAAGGTCATTGCTGGTATATGTTCCGGGTGTAAGCGTAATGGTATACGTTGTTCCTGCAGCCAACGATGTTGTTGGTGTTGCATAAAGTGTATAATAAGGCGCAGGTGAACCGGCAGTAGCATTGTTAAGCGTATTAACGTTTACAACACTTATGTAGTCACCAAATCCTGTTCCTGTTGAATAAGTTGGTATGCAATGCGGAGCAGCGGCATAAGAAATGGTTCCGGCAAGGGCAGTGCTTCCGCCAGGGCACACTACATCAGGAGTTGCAGTTACCGATACAACGGGGTAAGTACTTACGTTGATTGTTGCAGTAGCAGTTCCCGTACAACCAATGGCATCAGTTCCCGTTACGGTATACGTTGTGGTATACAGTGAAGGATTTGCTGTTACCGTTGCACCGGTTGTTGCACTTAAACCAGCGGCAGGAGACCACGCATAAGTTAGGGCGCCTGATGCGGTAAGTGTTACAGGAGTTCCACCAGGATTACAAATGTTACCTGTTGTTGGTGTAACGCTAACTGCTGGACTGGCATTCACCGTAACAGTTTGTGAACTGGTACATGAGCCACCACAGGCATCGGTTACAGTAACGGTGAACGTATATGTTCCTGCGGCAAGGTTAGCGGTTATAGTATCGTTGTTGGTATAAATTCCGCCAACACCATCACTCCATGTATAGCTATATGGTGAACCACCTCCGGTAGTACCGGCAATCAGTGTAAAATTTGATCCTGAACATGCAGGTGCTGCTGTTATTCCTGTACAGGTAAGCGGTGCACCAACAGTTACGTTTACCGAACCGGTTGCAGTACAACCAGCAAACGATGTAACGGTAACCGTATATGTCTGATCAACTGTTAAACCTGAAGCAGTTGTAGGATTTGTTGTTGTGCTTGTTAACGTACCAGATGCTGGCGATTCAGACCAGGAATAGGTAAATAACGACAAGCCTCCTGTAATGGTGATGGTATAGTCTTCGGTTTCACCATAGGTATATCCAGTACATGGATCCATAATGGTTGATCCCTGGTCAGCTTCGCGTACACGCAAACGTGTAGTACCGCTTAATGCTGTTGCAGGAACGGTAAAGCTATATGAAGTGGTTGCAGGTGCTGCTCCCATATTAAGTGTTTGTCCAAGTTTTTCGGTTGTGTTATCAAACACACCATCCTGGTTAAAGTCAATCCATGCAGCAAGGTCATTAATTGTATACGTTCCAGGTGTCAATGTAATGGTATACGTTGTTCCTGCAGCCAACGATGTTGTTGGTGTTGCATAAAGCGTATAATAAGGCGCAGGTGAACCAGCAGTAGCATTGTTAAGCGTATTAACGTTTACAACACTTATGTAGTCACCAAATCCTGTTCCTGTTGAATAAGTTGGAGTGCAATAAGGTGATGTTGGCAATGTTGCAGTTGCTGTCAATGTAGTTCCCGCTCCTACGCACACAGTTGCAGGTGTTGCGGTAACGCTGCTAAGGGTTACAACGCTTCCCACACTAATGGTAACTGTTGCAGTGCTGCTGCAGGAACCGGTTGTGCCGGTTACTGTATACGTTGTTGTTGACGATGGGTTTGCTGTAACTGTAGCGCTTGTGGTCCCGCTTAAGCCTGTGGCTGGTGACCAGGTATAGGCCGTTGCGCCTGATGCGGTTATTGTAACCGGAGATCCGCCAGGATTGCATATTGAAGCAGCTGTTGGTGTAACTGTTGTTGCAGGTGTCGGATCAACTATTACGGTGATGTTTGATGTGCATGTTCCAGCACACGCATCGGTAACGGTTACTGTAAAGGTATATGTACCTGCAGCAAGGTTGGCGGTAATGGTGTCGTTGTTGGTATACACGCCCCCAACGCCATCGCTCCACGAATAAGAATAAGGAGCTCCGCCACCGGTTGGTGAAACAGATACATTGAAGTTTTGTCCACTACAAATAGTTGGAGTTGCAGTTAATGGACCGCAAACTAACGGTGCGCCCACTGTTGCAGTTACCGATCCTGTTGCAGTACATCCTGCTAAAGAAGTAACTGTAACGCTGTAAGTTTCATCAACTGTTAAGCCTGTGGCAGTAGTTGGATTTGTTGTTGTGCTTGTTAAAGTTCCCATAGCAGGCAACTCAGTCCACGCATAGGTGAACTGGTCAAATCCTCCGGTTATGGTTATATTATAATCTTCGGTTTCGCCATAGGTATATCCAGTACATGGATCCATAATGGTTGATCCCTGGTCAGCTTCACGTACGCGTAAGCGTGTTGTGCCATTTAAAGCACCAGCGGGAACGGTAAAGCTATATGAAGTGGTTGCAGGCGAGGCACCCATGTTAAGTGTTTGCCCTAATTTTTCAGTTACGTTATCAAATACACCATCCTGGTTAAAATCAATCCATGCAGCAAGGTCATTAATTGTGTATGTACCCGGGCTCAATGTTATGGTATAGGTTGATCCGGCAGCAAGGGTAGTTGTTGCTGGAAAAAGTGT
>DATGXI010000033.1:0-5539 GCA_035299065.1 Flavobacteriales bacterium | reverse complement strand
TTTTTTTCGCTGGTATCAATAGCAGCTTCTTTTGAAAAGTGAAGGTGTTGGGTATAACCATCCTTTTTAAAATAGTCAAAAATCGACACCATGCACATTCCTGATTTTCTTGCTTTGGAATCACGGTCCTGGAAGTAAAGTGCAGCGGGTTTATTATTTTTCCAGGTCAAGGCAAATAATGACAAACTGTTGCGTACTTCGGTTTCGTTATAATCAAACAAAGTCACTTCATTCAGGGTTACTGCATGCATATGGCTGTAGTGGTCAAACCGGTAAACAAAGTTATAGGCATAATAGCCCTGGTTTCTTCTTGGGGTTAAAAGCTCAATTTCCAGTTTTTCTTTTTTTCTTTTTCTTTTTTTCTTTTTACCGGTTGAATTACTTTGTAGCTTTTTGTTTTGTTCAACTTCATAGTACTGCTTATATTCCTTGTATTTTTTTGCTTTAACCGCTTCCTGTGCCGGAATAACTTCCTCAATAGTACACGTATTGATGTTGCCCTTTAATTTCAGTACCAAAGGCGTATAAAATTCCTGGTCAAATCCCATTTTTAATTCTTTATAATAACGTTCTAATGGTATAAGATAATGCCTGTAATAGTTTCCAATGGCAAAGTTTACCTGGGCCGCGGAATGGGTGTAACCGATAAATAAAAAAACTACTGCAAGTATTTTCATGTTTTATTAATAACAGGCCTGTAATCATTCGTTTATTCTCCTAATTTAGATGAATAAACTGCTGAAAAGCAAGCCTTGAATTCGTCCAAAGTTATTGAAAATTCAGCAGGAAATTCTTCTTCTGTGGCTTCCACTCCCGGCATAGCTGTTCCTCCCGGATAATACTGCATGGTTTTATTTCCATGCGGGTTTCGCAATTTAATCATGTTACTTGTTTCATCATAGGCAAGTACAGTATAAGCGTGTTTGGGATAAATTTTTTCTTTACTGGTATTTAGCCTTACAATTGGGTTCCCGTTTATTTTTTCAATTGTATAAGGTGGCTTTATGTCGCCTTCTTCTTTGGTTCCTGCAACAACAGCATAGTTTACTTCATTGGCTGTTTTAAGCTGTTCAGCCACATTATTTTCCTCGGTCCCTGTTTGGGTTGGCGGAGTTCCGG
Source organism: Flavobacteriales bacterium (assembly GCA_035299065.1). Lineage (GTDB taxonomy): Bacteria > Bacteroidota > Bacteroidia > Flavobacteriales_D > UBA2798 > DASPJQ01. Next base: position 4,420 of record DATGXI010000033.1, on the reverse strand, counting down.
TTAGTACAGCCAGTGCCTGTGCAGGGGATTGGGATTCAATATTGGCATAGCCCCCCATTTCCTGGGCATAGGCCTTTTCAATAAGCATAACCCATAATTCATTGTCTCCTTGTTTGGCATAGCCCGGTTGCCCGTTTTTTGCAGGAAAATCAAAGCTTACTGTTATTTTTTTCGGTTCGTATTTTTGTGTGTCAGCATCCAGGATGTAAAGGGTAACCGTGGCAAAAGAATCGCCCGGTTTATAGGCAATAAGTGATTTGATTAAATCAGGCCTTCGTCTTGCAACAGCAGCTATGGATGAGATCAGGTAACAGTCGCCCAGCGATCCTTGAACAGCGTCATTCATGTCTACCTCGTCAGCATCTTTTTCTTTTTTGTCTTTTTTATAAATAGAATATTCATCTGTTTTTTTATCGTCCCCTTCTTTTTTTACCTGTTTGTACACGCCCCAGTTTTTAAGGGCCCTTTTGTTTGGCTTATCTTTGTTTTTTTCTTTTTTACCTATAAGGTAATCGCTTCCATCAGGGGCTGGTAAGGGGTTCTTGCCTGAGTCACGTATTTTTTGTGCTGATTTATTCACTACATCATGTGCAGTTGCCAGGAAGGTGGTATAACTATCTATAGCGTCCGATATCCTTTTTTTGTCGTCAGCATAACAGGATTTGGTTCCTTCATCGCCTGTATTGTAAAGTGCGATAAAAGCTTCCGCATTGGTTTTAAACACAATAACCTTGTCCACGTCAGGTTGGGTAAGATAAAGGAAACGTGCTTTATTTGAAATTTTATTGTATTCAGTTATGTTATCATTTATACCTTCCAGTGATACATTTAATTCATTGGCCAATTTTGCTCTTTTCAACAGGATGTCACCATCATTTTTTACCCTGTCAGGCAGCGTTGGATCTTGTAAATAGGTGTTGAGCTGTTCAATAATTGGGTTTAAAGATTCAATGCCAACTTTTGTTTTGTAAGCTTCCACATTGCCCGCTATTCTTTTATTAAACTCAACTATATGTTCCCTGGTAACCGGGTTTGTACCCAAAAAAAGCGGTTCATAGTAATTAATGAGGTAGTCATAGTCGATGTATTTACAATCAACTTTAGGTTGATAATAATAGTTTGTAAGAAGGTTGGTGTCAAAAAAATAAAGTTCATTCAACATTTCTATGAGATCCTTGTCAGGTATTTCAGACAACGGGTTCTCACCTGAGAAGGTGACATTGCCTGATTTTTTGTCTGAGTAATTGGAAAGTATATTTCCTGAAATGCCAGTGGGATTTTGATTGTTTAAAATTGTTGCAGTTGCATCTGATGCCTGGGTGAGCGCTCCCGGCATAGCTCCTTTATATTGGTCCGCTTCTGAATTTGTTTTTTCAGCTATTGTATCCTGAAGTGTTTTTGCTTCGGTCATTTAGATTGTAATTGTTTAAGAGGTCCTTCCCATTTTTATCAATTCCTTGCCCATGCCTTCTGCCAGATCACTGGCGGTAATGGTTTGTGTGCCATTCTCAATGGCTTTTAAAGCACAGTATTGCACTACGTTTATGATGGTGCCACCGGCAACTTCGTATTTTTCAGCCACCTTGTCAATTTCTTCTTCGTTTGTGCTGCATTGTTCAGGCAGCGTGCTTTTCCACAGTGCAAAACGTTCATTTTTCTTGGGCATTGGGAAATACACCAGGCTTTGAAACCTGCGCAAAAAGGCCTCGTCAATGTTTGTTTTTAAGTTACTGGCCAAAATTACCATGCCGTTATAGTCTTCAATGCGCTGCAATAAATAACTTACTTCCTGGTTGGCATGGCGGTCGTTACTTGACTGCACATTTGTTCGCTTTCCAAACAAGGCATCGGCTTCATCAAAAAATAAAATCCAGTCTTTGTGTTCGGCCCGTTCAAAAACGGTGGCCAGGTTTTTTTCGGTTTCGCCAATGTATTTTGAAACAATTTTGGACAAATCAATCCGGTAAACATCGCGTTCATGCAACTTGCCCAACAAGGTAGCGGTAAGTGTTTTTCCTGTGCCGGGTGGCCCATAAAACAAGGCACGGTAACCGGGTTTTATTTTTCGTTTCATGTTCCAGGTATCCATGAGTGTGTGGTTGTGGGCCAGCCACCATGTCAATTCACGAAGTTGTTTTTTTGTAAGGTCGTCAAGTACCAGGTCGTTCCAGTTCATGCCGCTTGTTATGAGTTTGGCAGGAAACGAGGCGTTAAATGACGGTTTAAACGGTTCACCTTTGGTAAAGAGTTCCGCCAGGTCACGTGACGGACTTAAGGATCCACTTAAAAAAGGTTCTTCGTTTGCCGTTTGTTCAATAAAAATGTATCCTTCCCGTAACAGTATGCTGTCAGCTTCAAGAAGCCGCATATATATAAAACGTTGTTCAATGTTATTTCCTGCAAGTAAGAACAGCAGGGTTTGGCCGGTTGGAATAAAACCTTTGTGGTTTTTACTTTCAATGCCGCCAAACTCGGTAAAAGGTTTGCCTATATCGCTGTTTTTTATAAGAAAAGCATCCAGTATTTGTGGGTACAGGTAAGGTGCAAGAGCCAGTAACAATGCAATGCGCTCAGGCGGTTTTATATGGTTTTTGCGTATAAATTTTGCATAGGGCGATGTGCTTTTTTCAAGACCCGGTGCCGGGAAAAGATCAAACAGGTTTTTTCCAGCATTTGTTTTATTGCCAAATTCGCACTGAACACGTTCATCAAGCAATTGTTTAAGCCAGTTAAATTCGCTGGTTACGTCAATGGCATTGGCCTGTATTTTTTCGTTTTTCATTTCTCACATATTATTTAACCACAGAGAACACCGGGTAGGGGTAGGGTTCACAAAGTTTTTTTTTAACTGCTACCAGAATCATTTTTTACTGACTGCCTACTGCTACTGCTTACTGCCGCTTTCCTTTTACCATTCCACGTAAATTATTTCATCATACCAGGGCAGTTTAATGAGGCTTATGCCCCAGGGCAGTTTATCCAGCAATATATCAATGGCAGTACGCTCAATGTGCAGGTTCCAGCCACCAGTTTTACGTGCCAGTTTTCCTTCACGGTTTATGAAGGCTTGACGTAAACCTGCAGGTGAGCTTCGCTTTAAGGCGCCCCAATTGTCAATCACTGCCTGCAACAATTGTTCGCATTCGTGTTTTTGTTCATGCGTTAGTTCTATTTCCGTTACAAGCACATCTTCGGGCTCAAGCCCGCACAATAATTTTGGCAATACCAGTTGGTGCTCCTCGGGCATTTCACTGGTGCCTGATGCCATGTAATGTAAAATATGTACAGCAAGGTGCTGCGCTTCCTCAGTTTTAAATGTTCTGCCATTCAGCAATCCCAACGCTGCAAAAAATGGCTGCAAATAAGCATGTATGAGCACAAGTCCGGCCTGTTCAATATAAATGCTGTCTATTTCAGTTTTGTAATTGCTTTGCTTTTCTTTTTTTGCATCAACAGGTTCGGGTTTTTCCTTTAGCAATTTTTCAATAGCTATATCATCCTTCACGATGTCTATTTTGCCTTTATAAGGCGAAAGCAACTCAACCAGTTCACTTTTGTTGAAGCCGGTAGTCTTAACCAGGGCTTCAATAACTATTTTTTTTCGTTGTAAATCCAGTTTTTCCAGCAGTGTTTGCGCTGTATTGAATTGCGCATGCTGTTCAAAAAAAAAGCTTATCCATGTTTGAATGTTTATGCCCGGTAAAGCGCAGGCATGGAGCGCATGCGCGTATACCGGTTGGCGCCCGGGGGTAGCTTCCCACAAGGCACGCATAAAGGCCACAAGGGCCGGTTGGGTCTTAAGTAAATCGTAAATTATTTGTTGCACATAACTTTCAGGGAGTAAGTTTACCAGCCTGGTGCGTGACTGTTTTAATTCAAGCAAGGGCACAAGGTACCGGTAAAATGAATTTGTATCGCCTGTTGAAACCAATTGTTCCAGGCTTTGTGCAATGCTTGCTGTTTTATTATCAGCCCACCAGGGTAAATAACCTTTTTCAAGAAAAAATAAAACCAATTCAGTTTCATTTTGACGCGTATCAACTGTTTTGATACCGCTTTGCTGCGCGCTTATACCGCGTTCACCGGTTACAACAAAAATAGATTCTTCGTGAAGTAGTTTGCCCAGTTCTTCCCGCAGTTTTTCTTCAATATGCGCAGCAAGAATATCATCCATGTCGGCAAATTCTTCATCGGTTAAATCAAGCTCCAGTTTCTCAATGCGAATGGTTTTTCCTCCTGTATCAAATTCGTTAAATACTTTTTCAATGCGTTTTAAGGCTTCGTTTTTCAATACCACCGAGGCCTTGTTTTGAAGTACATAGGCCCCTTCCTGCACCGGCACATGCATTTTCATGATAAGTTTTGATATGTGATGCGTTGCGCTCAAACTTTAAACAAATGGTATGCATAAATTTTAAAT
>DATGXI010000032.1:0-71881 GCA_035299065.1 Flavobacteriales bacterium | reverse complement strand
ATTATCACCATGATCCTTATCATTCCCCTTAACATTCCTGTCGGCTAAAACCAATAAAAACCTAACTTGCTCAAAATTTTTATTCAATGGAAATTAAGCCTGAAATTGCGGAGCGGATTAAATTACTGGCTGCAAAGTACGAGGTTATGGGACAAGACCTTGTTTCATACCTTGACGGATTATTGTATTCTGATTATCTCACTTACTGGGATTATATACACCTTGATACGCTGCTAAGCTTGCAGTCGCCCCGTACACCATTTCCCGATGAGGAAATTTTTATCATGTACCACCAGATTACTGAATTGTATTTCAAATTATGCCTTCATGAGTTTGAACAGGTGGGTGCTAAAACTGATTTAACGGCTGAATTTTTGACAGCGCGTGTAAAACGTATAAATGCCTATTTTGAATCATTAACACGTTCATTCGAGATTATGGTTGACGGTATGGAACGCGAGCAGTTTTTGAAATTTCGAATGGCTCTTTTACCGGCAAGCGGATTTCAAAGCGCGCAGTACCGTAAAATTGAAATTTGCTCAACCGATTTTAAAAACCTGGTTGAACCCGATTACCGCAAGCGTTACGATGGTGTTATTACCGAGTCCATGATTGAAGACATGTTTAACAACATTTACTGGAAGAAAGGCGCAACTGAACTGGCTTCAGGTAAAAAAACATTGACACTTGAGCAGTTCGAAAAGAAATATTCAACTGAACTTACTGCCCTGGCAAAAAAATTCAGGTTAACCAACCTTTGGCGCATGTATAAATCATTGCCCGAGGATCAACAACAAAATGAAGCGCTCAAAAACCAGCTAAAATACCTTGATGTAAACGTAAACATTAACTGGCCTTTGCAGCATTACAAGAGTGCGGTACGCTATTTGCAACGCAATCCTGAAGACATAGCTGCAACGGGTGGTACCAACTGGCAGAAATATTTACCACCCCGTTTCCAGCGAAGGATTTTTTATCCCGAATTGTGGAATGAAACAGAACACGAGGAATGGGGTAAGGGTTGGGTTGAAAAAAATGTTTTCGGTTTGTAATTGTACATGAAGAAAATACTCACTTGTATTTGCCTGTTGGCAACACTGCAGCTTGTTGCTCAAAAGCACGAGGATGTGAGTGACTACTACCCTGATAAAACATTTTGGCCGCTTGAAATAAACCTCGTAGTGCATGTTATGCAATACAGTGAAGACGATCCGCAGAATTTTACAAAATACGATACGGCCGACATTCATGAGCTGTTTAAGCTCGTGAACCAAATGTACAATACATTTGAGCAACCAACGCTTAAAGTGCCGGGTGTTCCTTTTTACCGCGAATCAAAAATCAGGTTTCATGTCCAGGGTTGTTATTTTCATGTGGACTCGGTAGGTTGGAAAATTGACTGGTATGAGCCAAAAGCGTTGGAAAAAATTCAGTCGTATGACAAAGCCCTTAACATGTTTGCCATTAATGGTAAAAATCCAGGTTACTACTCCAATAAACGTAAGGAAGGAATTCACCTGCGCTATAAAAACGGGAAAGGCATAAACTTAAAAGTAGACACCTCATACACAAAGGACGGTAAAATTTACATTGTACCCACCGAACGGGTTGATACCGCTGGTATAGAAAGTTTGGGTTATAATTTCCTTGTGAATAACAATTGCTCAACATCAAACTTTGAAAAATACGCACGCAACATTCCGCATGCCATTAATGTGTTTTTTACCAAGTCAACTACCGGAACAATCATGTTTGGTTGTGGGCCCAATAAAAACTTCTTAAACATGAGCAATGTTTACAAAAGCCATACCTGGGCAGCTGCGCAATTAATTGCACATGAAATAGGCCATTGTTTAGGCCTGAGCCATACCAACGCACCGCAGTTTAGTGATTTGCCAAGAACTGACAGGTTTGGATGGATACATTGTGATACCATTGATGTGTCAAACAACATTATGGGTTATAATATTTGCCGAAGTTATTTATCACCCATGCAAATTGGTTACGTTCACCGCTCATTCAGCAATCGTGTTGATTATATAAAAATGACCCGCGGCCAGTACTACAATCCTGAACACACTTTGAAACTTGACACATCGCTCACGTTAAAGCGTAGTTTGCTTATTAATGGTGACATTCATATAAAACGTGGATGCACATTTACCATAACAGGGGCAGTGTTGATTTTACCCGAAACAAAAATTATTATTGAAGACAGGGCTTCGTTGGTTATTGACGGTGGAAGCCTAAGTGTAATTGACAAGCAAGAAAACAAGAATGTGATTTACTGCCGCAAATACGGTTCCCGCAAAAAACCGAAAAAAAAGGGCACCATTAAAACATTGAACAATGGAAAGATTGTTGGCATACAAGTGGTTTAGCTTATCCGCTTGTTTATTATTAACCAATTGTAATACTATGAAAAACGAGGAAGTGTTAAAAGACAAGGCCCCTGTTGCAAAAATTATTCCTCATACCTTAACTGAGCATGGAAACACTCGTACCGATAATTATTTTTGGTTAAACAAACGCGAAGACCCGGAAGTTGTTAAGTACCTGAAGGCTGAAAATGCCTACGCAGAGGGATTTTTTAAAGCAAACAAAGGATTAAGGGACGAATTGTTTAAGGAGATCAAGTCACGGGTGGTGAAAGACGATGAAACTGTTCCTTATACCAAAAGCGGGTACATGTACTTTAACCGGTATGAAGGCGATGAGGAACACGCTAAATATTTTCGCAGACGCATTGATCAAAAAGAGGCCAATACACTTTTGCTGGATGTAAATGAACTGGCTAAAGGAAGAGCATTTTGCGAGGAAGCAGCGCTTGAGGTAAGTCCTGATAATACCATGTTGGCGTACACGGTTGATTTTTTAGGAAGACGTAAATATGATTTATGTGTTAAAGACATTGCCACAGGAAAAAACCTGGACGTAAACATAAAAAACACGGCAGGTAGTGTTGAATGGGCCAATGACAACAAAACATTGTTTTATGCCGTGGAGGATGAGAATACGCTACGTTCGTACAGAATCATGCGCCACCAATTGGGTAAACCTTCGAGTGAAGACGTTTGCGTTTTCGAGGAAAATGACGAGACGTTTAATGTAGATGTGCAACGTTCGCGTTCGGGAAATTATATCATTATTTCTTCGGTGTCAACCACAACAACTGAATGTTTGTATATAAACGCAAATGAGCCAAAAGCCGAATTCAGGGTTTTTGTGCCGCGCCAACGTGATCATGAGTATGCCATTGATGAGGCAAACGGTATTTTTTACATTCGCACCAACTACAAGGCCAAAAATTACCGCGTATGCCAAACAACACTTGATAAACCTGGTATTGAACATTGGGAAGATGTTTTTGTGTACAACGATGAAGAATTAACCGAAGATTTTGAGTTGTTTAAAAACCACCTGGTGGTTGAGTCGCGATTCAAAGGACTGGTAAAATTAAAGGTATTGAACACGCAAACAAAAAACATTTATTTTATTGAAATGCCCGAAGAGGATTATACAGCAGGAATTGGCATCAACGAAGAGTACAATACCAACGTGCTTCGCTACTATTTTACCTCTATGAAAACACCGGCCTGTGAATTTGATTACAACATGGATGAAAAAACGCAAGTGTTGTTGAAACAGCAAAAAATAAATGTGCCATATAACAGCAGTGCGTATACAACCAAACGCGTATATGTAAAAGCCCGTGATGGAAAAGAAGTGCCAATTTCATTGTTTTATAAGACTGATATGTTTAAACAGGGAACAAACCCCTGCCTGGTTTACGGTTATGGTTCCTATGGCGTAATCATGGACCCGTATTTTTCTGGTTCCCGGTTGAGTTTAGTTGATCGCGGGTTTGTATTTGCATTGGTGCACACACGTGGTGGCGAAGATTTGGGCCGTGACTGGTACGAAGATGGGAGATTGTTGCACAAGAAAAATACGTTTACCGATTTTATTGATGCCACCAAATACCTTGTGGAAACAAAAATTGCCGATGGAAAAAAACTTTTTGCCCAGGGCGGTAGTGCAGGAGGTTTATTAATGGGTGCTGTGGTAAATATGGAACCTGGCCTGTACAAAGGCATAATTGCCGAAGTTCCTTTTGTGGATGTGATAAGCACCATGATGGATTCAACCATACCACTTACAACCGGTGAGTACGATGAGTGGGGAAATCCCAACATAAAAGAATACTATGATTACATGTTGAGTTATTCGCCTTATGACAATGTGAAAAAAACGGCTTACCCGGCCATGTATGTTTCAACCGGGTTTCATGACTCACAGGTGCAATATTGGGAACCAGCTAAATGGGTAGCTAAATTACGGGTGTTCAATACGTCTGAAAATCCAATTTTATTGCACACCAACATGGATGCTGGCCACGGAGGAGCCTCGGGAAGGTATGAAGGTTTAAAAGATGTAGCCAACAACTACGCTTTTATTCTTAGTATTTTGTAAATTAGCGCTGTTGTTTCAACCATGAAAAAAGGACTGATTATACTAGTGACCGTTTTTTGCTTTTCAGGTAAGGCAAAAAGTCAGTTTGTATTTGACATACTTAACTTTTCATTTGGTATGTTTCAAAGTGTGGATGAAGGCGGGTATGAAGGGCGCCTAACATTTTACAACAATTGTCCTGCTTCACTTCACGGTTTAAAAGGTGTATGGCATATAGGTGAACGGTTTAAAATGGGTTATACCCTTCATTATGGCAACAATGTCATTAACAGTTTAGGTTACCGCAACCGCTTTCGTATTTTAACGCTTGAGTCAGGGTTGTTTATTGAGTATATTTTTAAACGGTATGAGAAATGGTATTTCAGCGTGCCGGTACATTTTGCAGCAGGTACCTTGTACATACCACGTACATATGTGCCCAGCGATCAGCCCTGGTCAACCCAATATTTGTCAGCTGAACCACGCATACAGGTAAATAAACCGGTGTTTAAGTGGTTCCAGGTAAATGTATCCATGGGCTATCGTATGATGTCGGCCGGTAGTTTATATGGAACAAATAGCCGTAACCTTGCCGGACCATCGTTTAATTTCGGCATCATTTTCGGCAATTTTAAATAAATGGATATTTTAAACAGACTTTAATTTTTACCTTTCGCTTTAACGTATGGTGTACCTCGTTATTCTTCTTGTCCTGGGTTTGCTTGCAGCAGCGTACTATGTGTACCTGTATATGCAAAAAACCAAGGCGCTTGAAAAAACGGTTGACAATTTAACCCGCGACCTACAGGACCAAAAAAATTCAATGACCGAGCAGGAGCGCTACCTGGCATATACGAGCCATGAAATACGTACACCGTTAAACGCCATTGCCGGTGGCACCCAGTTACTAAGTAAAACAAGCCTTGATCCCAAACAATTAAAGTATGTTACAGCTATTTCAAGTGCGGTTGACAGCGCTTTGTTGATTGTGAATGATATTTTGGACCTTTCAAAAATTGACAGCAACATGGTTGAAGTACGGCCTGTTGATTTCATGATTACCGAGGTAATGAATGGTATTAAAAACATAATGCAATACCGTGCTGACCAAAAAGGCATTGAATTCAATATTCACCTGGAAGATAAAATTCCGCCAGTTGTTAAAGGTGATGCCAAACACCTGAACCAGATTTTAATCAACCTGTCAACCAACGCGGTTAAGTTTACCGACATTGGAAAAGTTGACGTGTATGCAAGGGTGGTTAGTGAAGACGAAAAAAACGTAAAACTGGAATTTAAGGTAGTTGATACAGGGAAAGGCATGCGCAAAAGCAGTTTGCCAACTATTTTTAACCAGTTTGAACAGGAAACAAGGCATACCATTAAACATGCAGGTGGTTCAGGACTGGGACTGGCCATTACCAAAAAGCTGGTTGAATTGCAAAAGGGAACCATTGAAGTAGACAGCCAGTATTTGCAGGGCACTACCTTTACAGTGGTTATTACGTATGAAAAAAGCGTATTGCAGGTTAAGAACCTTTCGCCTATTGCTGAGATTGATATTCGTAAACTGGATAATATAAAAGTATTGCTGGTTGATGATAACAGCATTAACAGGGAAATTTTGCATGACCTATTAAAAGACGTGAACAATAACCTGGAAATTGTGATGGCCGAGAATGGTGAAATTGCCATTAATAAAATGTATCACGGTGGCATTGATTTGGTGTTAATGGATATTCAAATGCCAAAAATGAACGGATACGAGGCAACGGAACATATTCGTAAAAACATGAAGTATCCGATTTCGGAAGTGCCTATTGTTGCCATGACTGCTCATGCCCTTGAAAACGTAGCCGAAACCTGTTTTAAGGCGGGTATGAATGATTATGTTTCAAAACCTATTGACATTGATTTGCTGGTTTCAAAAATGTGCAAATTGCTTGATAAACGCAAAGTGGTGCAGGAAAAATACAGCCGCTATAAAGTTATTGATTTGAATCACCTAAAGGAACTTACCAAGGAAAACGAGGAGCGTATTCAAAAATACATTGGCATATTTTTACAAAATGTACCACATGATCTTGAAATTTTGCGCGCGGCATACAATGAAAAAGACTATGGTGCATTTAAAGAAACCGCACATAAGATTAAAGGAAATGTTGCTTACATGGGCATAAAAAATCTAACCGAATTATTTACCTCGGCCGAGTATGGCAATCTTGATAAATTACCGGCAGGTGAATTCAAAGTGATTTTTGAGAACATTGAAAAAACATGTATTGCTGCTATTGATGAATTGCAGGAAGTGAAGAATGTACTTTAAATTGTAAATTGATGATTGAAATACCTACCACATTCGGTAGCTACATCATTTCAGCTGCAAAATCTTAAACCTTAAAGTTTAAACGTTAAACCTTAATATTGCCCATCTCACATAAAAATAGCTGCTTTAGGCCCAATTTTGCGTATTTATATAAGGCTTTAAACAGGTGCCTAATACAAAAAAAATTAACTTTAAGAGCTTACGGATGTGGAGCGGGCAAATGCTGCCAGCGTGCTTATAAGCCTGGCTTTGAGTGATATTAACGAATGCAAAAAATAAAATTACCCTAACCCTTAAAAACCAAAACTATGCGTTGCCTAGTAGTTGATGACGATGAACTTTCACGTAACATTATTGAGGATCTGATTGCCGGAACCGACCTTACGCTTGTAAAATCGTGTTCAAGTGCAATTGAAGCCTTTAATATTCTTAAGGCCGAAAAAATTGACCTCTTGTTTTTGGATGTTGACATGCCTAAAATGTCAGGTATTGATTTGTTGAAAAGCTTAACGGAACTGCCGCAGGTAATTTTAATTACTGCGCATGCAAGGTATGCCGTTGAGTCATATGAATACAACGTTACCGACTTTGTAGTTAAACCTATATCACACCCGCGCTTTTTAAAAGCGGTTGATAAAGCCAAGAAAAACCTTGAGGCGCCTGAGGCCGAAATTTCAGGTGCTGCTACCATATTTGTAAAAGCCGATTCCCGCCTGGTTCAATTGCCGGTTGAAAGTATACTGTACATTGAGGCCTTGGGTAATTATGTAAATATATATACCCCGCAAGGGCGATACACCGTGTTAACTACCATGAAAGAGGTTGAGGCCAAACTGGTGCCGCCCGCTTTTGCCCGTGTACACAGGTCATTTATTGTAAAAGTTGACAAAATTGAAAGTATTGAGGACAATCTTATTAATATTGGTGGTAAAGCCATTCCTATTGGCAAAAATTACAAGGACGAGTTAATGAAAGGCATAAAAATGCTGTAATTCCGTTTACCCGTTAAATCGGTATTTTCGTCCTTTTACCCAATCAAGGCATCAGAATTCTGGTGCCTTTTTGTTTTTATGGCCGTATTTTTATACCAGATAACCAACGAAGGAAAGGATATGCAGCGATTTTTACTTTTTATTCTAATAGTTGTTTTTACCTGCATCTTACTCACACGCCTTTTTATGTCAGGCCTTGACCCCGTTACCTTCACTGCAGCAGCCGAAACATTTAAGTCTCCCATTGGTACCGACCCCGTGTTTAATCGTGGTATGGTTTTGCTGGACACCACCTGGTCACAAGGCCAACTTGTTTACCTGTGCAAAATACTTATGCTGGTTATTATTGTGTTGGTAGCTGTGCTTAATTATAAAAGCTTTGTTTCTGAGCCTGCCGAAGAAGAGGATAAGTAATTTCGAATCCCGAGTTTCGAATTCCGAATCCCGGATTTCGGGGAGTTTACAGTATCGAGTTCATAGTTTACAGTATCGAGTTTTCAGTTCACAGTTTCAGATTCACGGTGTTGCCGGCAAAAGGTAGTTTAATATGCTGTGGGGCTTAACTAACTAACCCAACTGAAAACTGAAAACTAAAAAACTCAGTTATCTTTGCCCCCATGTTACAAGGCTCACGTGGCATTCTTGCTATTTTTATACTGGTTTTACTAACGGTAGTTTGGGGAAGTTCATTTGTGCTTATGAAATTGGGTATGTATGATAGCAACGGTAACCCAACCCTGCACCCCATGCATGTGGCAGGTTTACGCATTACCATGGCCTGTATGGCTCTTTTGCCTTTTGCTATTTATTATTTTCCAAAGGTTCCCAAAAATAAATTGCTACCCATATTTGGCATAGGTTTTTTTGGCAACGCCATTCCTGCATTTTTATTTACAGCCAGTGAAGTCAATAATGGGATTTCAAGTTCGCTTGCAGGTATGCTGAATGCCACAACGCCCATATTTACCGTTTTAATTGGTTTAAGTTTGTTTCGTTTAAAATTAAGACCTCTTAATTATTTGGGCATTGTTATAGCCTTTGCCGGTTCGGCCGCGCTGGCATTAATACCTGTGCCCGGTGTGCAAAAAGGCAACAGCCAGTTCATTTATATTGTTTACGTACTTATTGCCACGCTTTGTTATGGCATGAGCGTAAACTTAATTCGAAATTATACTGCAGGCATAAATCCCATTGCCATCACCAGTATTTCATTTATGTTTATTGGTATACCCGTTGCAACATGGTTATTTGTTTCGCAAGATATACTTACGGTTGTGCACACCAGCCATGAGCATGTTGTGTCATTGGGCTATGTGGCCATACTTGCAGTAGTGGGTACCGCGTTAGCAGTTGGGTTGTTCAATTACCTGGTGCAATTGACCAATGCTGTATTTGCCTCAACCGTTACGTATTTAATGCCAATAGTTGCTTTGATGTGGGGTGTTGGCCGTGGCGAGTATTTTACACTTTGGTATGTTGTTGCCATAGCCGTTATTCTTGCAGGAGTTTATCTTACGAACCGGAAGTAAAAAGAATTAAGCAGTTGTAGCAGGCAGCGGCATGTTTGCTGTATTGATTTTTACCCGGATATTATTTGGGAAAGCATATAGACGTTATTTAATCCCAGGGTCCGTTTGTTTTTATGTGTACAAAATGATCTTCATCCATTCTGAAAAGGCCACCACCACCGCCACACCACATTCGGCCTTTTTTATCCTGGTAAATGGCTTGTACAGCGCTAACCTCAAGGCCATGTTTTTGGCTGTAATTTATAAGAGATTGTTTGTCGTTTAATAAACTCCCGTATTTATACACACCAAATCCTTCTGAGGCAAACCAAATGTTGCCTGCCTTGTCCATAAACAGGCTCCCGCATTCATTGTCACCAATACCGTTTACTGAATTAAAGGTTGTAAAGGTTTTATAATCATATATACTTACGCCACCAAAAAAACTTGAAAACCATACCTGGTTATTGTTGTCAAATAAAATACCGGTTATGCAATTGTCACAAATGCCATCGTTTTCAGTAATGTGTTTAAAGGTGTTTGGATCTCCTTTTGCGGCTTTGGGATTGTAAATAACAACCCCATATCCATCAGTGCCTATCCAAATATTTCCATCTTTGTCTTCGGTAAAACACCAAACCTGCTCGGCTGATATCATTGTTTCGGGTGCTTTTACGTGAATTGATTTTGGAATTGTAAAAAGTTGAAAAGCTTTTACGTTCCCGTTCTCGCTAGTATGAACTTGTGAGTAGCGGTATACCCCATTGGGTGTTCCGGCCCAAACCATGTTTTTACTATCCACAAAAACAGTCCACACGGTATTGGTGCCTAAGCCATCATTTATAGTATAATTGGTAAAGGCATTGCCATCAAATTTTGAAATGCCGTTGGTGGTTGACATCCATACATTGCCTTTTTTATCTTCGGTTATTCCGGTAACCTGGTACCCGGACAGGCCTTGCTCAACTGAAAAATATTCAAGTGTTGTGCCATTGTAACGTGCAACACCATCATCATTGGTTCCCAGCCAAAGGTTACCTTTTTTATCGCGGTAAATTTCGCGAATGTAGGCGCTTATTTGCTGGCCGGCTATTGCTGCTTTGCCTTTAGCCGCAGTGGTTTTTTGGTTGGTTGTTGCGTGAACAGGTATTTCGGTAGTTTTTTGTTGTTCATTGCAGGCAAAAAACAGGAATGATAATATGAAAATGAAAAGTGTTTTCAATACAGTTAAGCTAGTTGTTAAATATAACACGTATTGGTAACAGTTGGTCAATACCCGCTCATCTTATTTTACGTTGAATTGTCTCAATCAATTCTTCGCCAGGTTCAATGTAAATACCAAAACGCTTAACATAAATGGCAATGACAGCAGCGTTACTTTCGTATTTAGTGTCAGTAACCCGATCATGAAAATAAACCCTATGAGGAGAAAAATGGCTGCCGTTCCTGCCATTGTCAGCCACTTGGTTGGTGTCTTTTGGAACAGGCAAAACAGCAGCACCAGTTGCCCGGCAAGCGGCAATAATATAAAAGGATGAACAAGCGAATTTGGGTCCTGAAACAGTTTTTTAAATATCATCCACTCGATTTCGTAAAGAAACGCATGGTTATTTTGCCCCCATTCAAGGTAAGCAACCAGGGGCGTTAGCATGAGGCATATAATAAGCACACGTTTTTTCACAACTCTTTCTGTTTTCATAGCAAATCGTACACGAAGGTAAAATTGTGATGTTCTTAGCAGTGCAACCCGGGATAAAAACTGATTTTAAAAAAGCAATTTTGTTTCTATTTATAATCGAAATACCTGATATTTTTTTTATTTTACTGATTTTACAGTTTACTCACTATTTAGTGTGACCAGCTGCTAATGTATTTTTTCAACTGTTGCCAAATGGTGCTGTGCATGAAAAAGGGTAAAATACAGCATTTCCCGGGCGGTGAGTTTACCCAGCAAGGGGTGCGGACAATTGTATTTATCCAATTCGTCTTCACTCCATTGTTCCATGGCGGTTATTAATCCATTCAAAACATGTAGGCCTTTTTGATATTCCTGCGGAAAAGAAATGCTTTCGCTTGGTTCAGGAGCAAAACGTTCAGTTGAAACAGCACCTGTTACGTACTGACCGAAAAAAGCCATGCTTTCTTCAAATGAGCGTGATGGTGCTGCAGCAAGACCAAACATGTTTTCAATGGTGGTTTTATCAAGCCCCATGTACTTGTAAACGCCTGCCACCCCTTTATTAATGTGTTGCACATGTTGTACGGCACTCCATTTTCCATTGGGTTGTTTGGTTTGTGTAAGTGCATCCATTGCGGCAGTGGTATCCCATAATAGCTGGTGAATACGTTGCAGTTCGGTTTTCAGTTTGTTTGTTTCCATAATTATAAATATTGGTTTATCATTTTTATTTAAAATATACCGATCGGTATATTATTTGGACAAAAAAAATCAGCGTTTCAGTTCGTTTATTGTTTTTTCAAGGTGGTTCATGGTATATTGCAATCCGGTTGATTTGCCCGTTAATTTGGCCTGCATGACTCCGCCCTCAATAAGTGCCATTAAAACGGCAGCAAATGCAGGAGCGTTTACCTGGGGTTTTATTTCTTTGTTTGCAATACCTGTATGAATAAGTTGTTCCACCGAATTTTTCCAAAGAGTTAGGGCATCCAGCGCTTTTTTACGCAGTTGCGGATGTGTGTCGTCAGCTTCCATGGCCGTGTTTAATAAGGGACAACCGGCCTTGAGAAAGGGGAGTGAAAGAAAATGTTTATACGTTTCAGGATAAACCTGCAACTTACCTATGACACTTGTTTTTTTTGCCATTTTGCTTTTTAAGTGCGCTACAATTTTTCCGAAGTTGTGGTCAAAAACGGCAAGGGCTACTTCATCTTTGTTTTCAAAATTGCCATATATGCTGCCTTTGGTTAAGCCGGTTGCCTCGGTAAGGTCATTGAGCGATGTGCCTGCATAGCCCTTGGCGTTAAAAACAACCGATGTTTTTTCAACGATGTATTGGCGGGTTTTTTGGGCTTTGGAGCTCATGCAATAAAGGTATAAAAATAATATACCGATCGGTATATTTATTTTAAAAGATTAAGTTGTGTGATGGTCAGGATTTTATGTTTTTTATGTTCTTTTTTCTTGACAAAAAAGAACCAAAAAGTCAAGGCTTCATTTAATCCTTTCCTCCCTGTTGGTCGGAATTTTTTAAGGCTTCAAAATTGCTATCCCGCGGGCGATCTCCTTGCTATCGCGCTGAGCTTCCCACTGGATTTAACGCAATTTTAAAGCCTTAAAAAACCGAATTAAATGAGGCCGGTAAAATGAATGTCCGGATTGGGTAAAAAAAATAATACACTGATGAAATTGTATCAAGAGGCTTATTACTGGTAGTTGGACCTGTTTATTTTTTAAGGTCTTTTAATGTTTTTGCTACGCTTTTTTCGGTAGGCATCAAGGCTTGCTGTATGCGCTTTGCGTAATGAATGCTGTCCATCACTTCTTTTTGTTTTTGCTCAACCAGTTCTTTTTGACGCGCAATAATTTTATTGGCTTTTTTATTTTTTCGCAGACCTTTGAATATAAAAAACGAGAAAATCAAACTAATGAATAACCCCGCAACAACTGCATATATAACAAACCGAAGTTTTTCCTTTTCCACTTTTGAAATTGCCTTTAATTCGGCTTCTTTTTTATCAACCTCGTACGCAGTTTTTAAATCGCTGAGTGCTTTGCTGTTTTCAATGGTAAATAGGCTGTCTTTTATGACCTGGCTTTTGCGGTTGTAATCAATGGCGTTTTTATACTGGCCCAATTCATAATATGTATTGGCTAGGTGCGTATAAAGCGCCTGCGTACTTTCACGTGTATTAATGGATTGAAGAATTGTTTCTGATTTTTTCAACGAAACCAGGGCCTTTTTGTATTCTTTGTGCCGGAATTGTAAATCGCCAAGACTCATGAATGTATTGCCCAGGGTTAATTTATCGCCAATCTGCTCTGAAATAACAATGGTTTTATAATAATAAAATTCAGCCGAGTCGTATACATCATTTTCTTTAAAGTAAAATGCAATGTTGCTGTAGCAACTTGATAAACCTTCGGGCAAATCAATTTCAGCGTAAATGCCTAAGGCTTCCTTATGAGCGTTCAATGCTTTTTTAAACTCTTTGTTTTGTGCGTGTATACCCGCCAGGTTAGAAAGTGAAATTGCCAGTCCCTCTTTATCGTGGCTTGCCCGGTACAAGTCCACGGCTTTCAAAAGTAATTCTTCGCATTTTTTAAACTCGTTTAGCTCATAGTATACGTTTGACATGTTGGTATAGCAGTTGGCAATACCGGCAGTGTCTTTGTATCTTTCTTTTATTTTTAGTGCTTTGTAAAACGATTTGATGGCCATTTTATAATTACTCTGGCTATAATAAACAGTGCCAAGGTTGTTGAGTGTGCTGGCTTGTTTTTTGATAATTTTTTGTTTGGTGAAGTAATCCAGGGCTTTTAAAAAATAAAATTCGGCTTTTTTGAAATCGGACAATTCATCGTAAGCTGAAGCCAGAGCGTTCCATGCGCTTGCGCGGTTCAGGTAGTTGCGTTGTTTGTTTGCAAGGGCCACTGCTTTTTTAGCGTAAACAATGGCTTGTTTATTTTTACCGGAGTAAGAAGTTTCCCAGGAAAGCTCGGTATATACTAATGTGAGTGAGTCGGGATTTTTTTGTGTTTTAAGACAGTATTGCAGTGAGTCAATTTTTTTATTTTGGGCAAGCGAGGTTGTGGAAATAATTCCAACCAGAAAAATAATGAATAAAACAGGCCTCATGCGTGATAATAAAGATATGCGAAAAAAGGATATTTGTGTTGTTTTTTTCTCGCAACATTACAACGGGAACATTTTTTTCAGGCAGATAGCGCTGATTTACGCAGACATTTTGGGCAAGGGCATAATGGTTTATGGTGTTATTTGACAGGGTTTAGTATACGTTGCATATAAACCCCAGGTCAAAATTGGTTCAATGCGCCTGCTAAAGAGTGGCTGCCTCAAACTTTTTAAAAGTATTCCCATCAAAAGTATAAACCCCGTCACTTCGTGTAGCAAACCACAATTTGCTATTGCCGTCTTTTAAGATTTTATTTACCGTGTTGTTGGGTAAACCGTGCTTTATGGTGTAATTGGTTAAATTTTTGCCATCAAATTTCCACACGCCTGCATCAACGGTTCCTATCCACATGTTTCCATCATTGTCCTGATTGATGCAAAAAATGCGGGCCAGTGTACCCGGACCTTCTTTACCCGATTTTCGGAATTCACGATTGGACAAGCCTTTTTCCTCGGTAAAATTCCTGACTGTTTTGCCATCGTAAACAAATAAACCCCCGCCATTGTTGCCAAACCACATGTTGCCGTTTTTGTCTTCAAACAAGGCAAGAACTGCAGGACCTTTTAATATGGGCTGGTCAAACCATGTGAATGATTTACCCCCTCCAATTTCATCATTCCAGTGCGGATCATATTTGCAAACACCAGTGCTTTGGGTGCCAAACCAAAGGTTTCCTTTTTTGTCTTTTAAAATGGAATACACAGCATAGGGGCTTAGCTTATTTGGGTTTTGTTGTGCGTAAGTTTGGTCCTGTTCATTTGGCGATAAAAACAATTGTGAAAATGTGTTGTTGGCATAGCGGTATGGCCCACCGCCACCGTAAAACCAAAGGTCATTTGGTTCAGTATTCCAAACATGATTGGTAATTGTGCTATCGGTTACGTTAAAGGCAGTAAATTTTTTTCCGTCAAAACGAATTATTTTGTACCCATCGGTAGTGAGCCAGATATTTCCTTGCGCATCTTCCTGTATATTTTGTATTTGATAACAATCCAGGCCGTGTTGTTGGGTAAACTGCACTAAATTTTTTCCATCGTATTTATACAGCCAGTGTTTTTGGGTGCCAAACCAGTAATTGCCTTTACTGTCCTGGAACATGCTTTCAATGTTGTTGCTGAGTTGGGTTACGGGTTGGCCCTGGAGCAAGGTGGTGTCAGGTGTTTCCTGTGAAACGGACTGGTGTGTTGCCACAAGTTGTTCGGGTGCTGAAGAAGGAGAGGTGTTGCAGGAGAAAAGGAGGAGAAAAGTTGGGGGATACAGGTATGTTTTCAAGTTGGTGGATTTTGGTAAAGATAACACGGATGGGTAACGCATGGTTATGGTTGATTTTGTTTTATTAAACCACTATACCTGTAAAATGCTGCGGTTGAAACACCATAAAAAATTAGCCAGTGTCCTGAGAAGATGCGTAGTTGGATTGCATTGTAATAGTGGTATTCTGCTTCAGTAATGTGTTTAATTGTTTCACCTTTTTCCATTAGAACATAATGTCCGTTTTGAATCTCAGCCGAACCAGGATATAGTTGCAACAGCACAATGAAATTTAAGGCACTGTAAAAAAGGCTGGCTCCTACAAGCAGCTGCATCCACAACGGAGCACCTTTAAAAATAATTTTGCAAAAATAAAATCCGCTTAAAAGGCTTTTTGCTTTCGGACTTTGATAATATTCCTGGAGTTCTTTGTTTTTTTTCAGATCAAAAACCAAAGGAATCCATACAACAAATATGAGTACGTGCAAAGCCCAGGTATAAGGTACATGATTCTCTACATCAATGTGAGCAATGGTAAGTGTATGCGTAAGTATTGCCAGTAACCAGCAAGTGAATGCTATATAGAATAAAATTGTTTTCATTTCAGGAATAAGGCTATTTTCCTGTTTGTAGCGTCCATATCAATCCAATCCATTGATTCTTCAGCGGGCAGGCAATCAATTAAACTCAGCCCGTTTTTATATGCATGCAAAGCATTTTGACCAAGCACCAAAGTCATTTCATAATTATCCTGACCAGATTTACCAAGTTTGGCTTTGGTCACAATTTTTTTTTCGGCTAAAACTTTATCGATAGCAAGATGTGCACGATTTACATGGGGATTGAAAAAAGGTGCCCATGAAACACCGTCACACCAAAACCCGCTTAGCTCCTCACGGTCGGCATTTTCAAATGTGCGGCAAAGGTGGAATTCAAGATGCCCGCAAAATTCCTGGTTAAAGGAGGCACTAAAATCGGAAGCTATTTCTGACATGTGGGAACGTGTAGTTCAAATATATTCTTATTTCTTGTTTTTATGTTGACGAAAATCACAAGTTCCAAACCCCGCCAGGGATTGAGCGGATAGCCCGGAGCGAGCGTACCCGCGAGTGAGGACTATGAGCGAAAGCCCGGCCCCGAGCAATTGCGAAGCCTGATGTTGGAATTGCGAACCTGGGCGAGGGGGGCGGCCAAATCAATTACGAATTACGAATCCCGAATTTCGAATTCTGAATTTCGAATTTCGAGCAAACCATTGATTATTAAACGTTAAAAATACATTTAATTAACTGATAATCAATGTATGTTTTTTTAATGCGCGCCCAAAACCCTTAAAATCAAACCCCAACCTCTTTGCTATTCGATATTCGAAATTCGCAAAAAACCCTGTATTTTTAGTAGAAGACGGTGCACTATTGGCGTTTTTTGATACCTTTGCAGCCCTAATAATTAAAAAATATACACCATGTATGCAATTGTAGAAATAGCAGGGCAGCAGTTTAAAGTGCAAAAAGACCAACGCGTTTACGTGCATCGTTTAGAAACTGAAGAAGGTAAAGCTGTAGAGTTTGACCGTATTCTTTTATTGGACGATAACGGTAAAGTAAGTGTAGGCGCCCCAGTTATAGAAGGTGTTAAAGTTAAAGCCACTGTGCTTAAACACCTGAAAGGTGACAAAGTGATCATCTTTAAAAAGAAACGCAGGAAAGGTTACCGCAAGAAAAACGGTCACCGCCAAAGCCTGACGCAAATAGTAATTAACGACATTAAAAAATAAGAATAAGCCATGGCACACAAAAAAGGCGTTGGTAGTTCAAAGAACGGCCGTGAATCGCACTCAAAACGTTTAGGTATTAAAATTTGGGGTGGTCAAAAAGCCATTGCCGGTAATATCATAGTTCGTCAACGTGGTACAGTTCACCACCCAGGTGCTGGTATTGGAATTGGCAAGGACCATACTTTATTTGCTTTAACAAATGGTATTGTTGAGTTCAAAAAAACAAAAGCAAACAAAAGCATTGTATCCATTGTTCCTTTTGCTGAAACAGCACAGGCGTAAGCTTTAAAGAATAGTTTTAAAAATGAATCCCGGCTCAAAAGGCCGGGATTTTTTATTTTAAATGGGACATGATCCCCTTACCCAACAATATATCTGGTTGAAATTAAAAAATCCCGTGCCGGCAGTCGTTTGGGTTGTAGCGAACGTTGTAGATTTTACGAGCTGCAGGCAACGGGATTTACCTAAAATAAACGGTTATGAGAAAGGGTGTGTGTAAAGAACGGGGTGGTTGTGGATGCCGGGGAGGTGTTAATTTAATATCCCTTATCCGGCAAGTAATATTCAACATTTGTTTTATTGTATGTATTAACGCTGGCAGTGCAAAAAAATGCAGGTGATTTTGAAAATCCCGTACCTGTTCAGTGAGTGAGGTACCGGTTGATGTATTGGGAAATGTGTTGGAATTTCTTACGCGTTAAGGGGAATACGGAATTGAGGGAAAGGTTTGTTTGGAGTGGGGAATGGTTGTGTTGATGTAAACGAAAAAAATGATAAAATAATTGCTTATCATTTTAAAAGATGTATATTAATTTTATACATTTAAATAAAGTAGAGAATGTGTTACAAAAATAAAAAATTAAGCGGAGCAAAAATCAACGGTTGTTGCCCAATGGGTGACAATTACCTTTTTTCCGCTTTCATGGAGGATAAGCAAGGCGGAGACGTATAGTCCAGAAAACATAAACCAACTTAACAATTGTTTAAAGCCTTTTTATATTTCATTTGTTTTTACTTTTTTCGCCCGGTTAACCTGGTTGCCCAGGAGCTCGTGTACAATGGCGATTTTGAGGTCTATGATACCTGTCCTGATTTTATTTCTCAACTTTCCAGAGCAAAGGGATGGATCTCTCCGAATTTGGCAACCAGCGATTTCTTTCATACATGTTCTCCTTCAATGAGCAACGGTGTTCCAAATAACCAATTTGGTTACCAACATCCTTATTCAGGCAATGGTTATGCAGGTTTTTACGTGTACTCCCAAAACATTAATTACAGGGAATACATACAAACAAAATTGCTTTGGCCAATGGTTGCAGGAAATAACTATGAGGTGTCGTTTTACATTAGTTTGGCCGACCGTTCAGAATTTGCTTCTTCCCAAATAGGAATTTACTTTTCGAAAACGCAAATAACTGACTACACCAGTGAAAAAGCATTTTTTGCAGATCCCCAGTTTGAAAATCCAATTGGAGTTTTTTTAACTGATACTTCAGGCTGGAAGCTTTTCAAGGTACTGTATTTAGCATCAGGAGGAGAACAATATCTTACGATTGGAAATTTTAACGATAGTTTGAATAATGATACTGCCAGTGTGATACCAACGGTTTCCAATGGCCCGCACTCATATTATTATTTAGATGGTATCTCAGTAAACGGTATGTCTTTTCCATATGAATTGCCCAATATTATAACTCCAAACAATGACGGTCTGAATGAAAGTTTTTCGTTTAATAATTTTGGTTTACGCGAAGTTCATTGTGTGATTTACAACAGATGGGGAAATTGTGTATACGAGATTAACAGTACGATGGAAGCATGGATTGGAAAGAATAAAGTAAATCAGGACTGTTCAAACGGGGTATATTACTATATACTTGAAGCAAAAACCGAGGAAAATAGAAATATAAAACAAAAAGGCTTTATTCAATTGGTGAGATAAAAACCAATTGAATTATGAAATCAAGACATATCTTACTAATAATAGTAAGCTTAATTTATCAAAAGGTATCGTCACAAACAACTCCTGCCGGAACAGCGGTTGTACAAACAGAATAGCATAGAGGGGGAAATAATTTGGGTGGACCCGGAGCCGGAAGTAACAACCTGCCCGCAGGCTTTGCACCACAGGCACGCATACACGCATCTCAATTTGGCGCGCCATTGAATGCAAACATGTTTCGCACCTATTTATTCAATACAGTTGATAATACGTTGAAGCATTTGCTTGACTAAAAAATGTGTTGTAATGGCAAAACGAAGAATTATAAAACACAAAGTTGTAAAACATCAAACATCCAGCAAATCTTTCGGGTGTATCTTCAAGTTTCACGCAATGTTGTTTATTTGCGATAAGCTGGTATTGATAATACCGCGCTCAATTTAGCTTATCTGGCTTATTGGAACTTTAGCTTTTTTTGACAACCGGGCCTGGGACATGTTTCGCTGCACGCGTAATTGCCGCGGCAGTAAAGAAAAACAGCGTGTATAATTTCAGTATACGAAGGTAAGCAAATTTGCTTATTTTTTCCTAAAAATCAATTGATTCTGTTGATAAGTGTGTATACTAAATATATACATAGTGTATACAAATCTTTATCTTAGTTCAACCTTGATACTTATTTAAATCGTGATGTGGTGTATTTCTAAAGGGAAGTATGCTGTAATGGCGAAAGGAGGATTTACGAAACAGGAAGTTGTAAAACACTAAACATCTAACAGATCTTTTGGGTGTACCTTAAGGTTGCGGGCAATGTTGTTTATTTGCGAGAGGCTTGTATTGATCACACCACGTTCAATGCGGCTGATCTGGCTTATTTCAACGTCACAGTCAGCAGCCAGTTGTGCCTGCGAAATATTTTTCATCAGGCGTACCTGGCGCACACGTTTTCCTACCAGTTTAATAAACTTCTCGTCTCTTAAGTAACGCACATACAATAATCAGCGCAAATACCGTTTTATTTGTAAGCAAATTTGCCTATA
This sequence comes from Flavobacteriales bacterium, assembly GCA_035299065.1. Lineage (GTDB taxonomy): Bacteria > Bacteroidota > Bacteroidia > Flavobacteriales_D > UBA2798 > DASPJQ01. The sequence goes on along the minus strand of DATGXI010000032.1, from coordinate 51,718 downwards.
TTTGATATCGTTTATGAACGGTGCAGGAACCATATTCATGCCTTTTTTGAAGGTAAAGCATTTATTTCCATATGTTTTTACCCGGGCAAACCTGTTTGGTGTTAATACAGCAAAAAACCAATGGTTGTTCAGTACGAACAATTACCTCTTTCCCGCTTTCCTGGAGGTTAAGCAAGGCGGAGTATAAAATGATCGATTTAAAACAATCTTATCTTTTGCATAAAACTGTTTTTATATTATATTTTGCTTTAATAAATGTTATATCCTGTGCTCAAAACCTGGTTCCCAATTACAGTTTTGAGGATACGGTAAGTTGCCCTACATGGGGTTATCAAATTCATTTAGCACCACCCTGGAAACAACCTACTATGGGAACATGTGATTTATTTCATACATGTACAGAGGTGGCTAATCAAGTAAGTATACCCTTGAATTTTGCAGGTGATCAATATCCAAGAACGGGAGAAGCCTATGCAGGCATTTATCCTTTCGCTGATTTGATGGAGGACTACAGGGAATATTTGCAGGTTGAGCTCAAGCAAACATTGAAGGCCGGAAAAAGTTATTGTGTGAGCTTTTATGCTAACCTGGGTGATTCCTCCAATTTAACCACATCCAGTGTTGGTGTATATTTTTCGGCAGATTCAATAGGCTCATCCGATTATCACACCCTCTTGTATCAACCTCAGGTTGAAAATCCTGAACATGTATTTTTCAATCACGAGGACTGGACATTGGTGAAAGGCATTTTTTTTGCCACGGGTGTTGAGCGCTACATGACCATTGGAAATTTCCGGAAAACGAATGAGACAATCACAAAGGTACCCAATCCCCCTAACTTGTACGGGCCGGGCATTTACTTGTACATTGACGATGTTTCAGTTGAAGAATGCAGTATTGAGCTGCCAAATATTTTTACGCCCAATAACGATGGTGTAAATGATGTATGGGTATTTAACGGGTTTGATAATGCAAGTGAATTCAATTGCAAGGTCTATGACCGTTGGGGAAGTTTGATGTTCGAAAGCAATGATGTTCGAAATTCCTGGACAGGTAAAAATAACAAGGACGAGATGACGAGCGATGGAGTGTATTACTATGTAATTAAAGCAATATACAATAATGGATTTGTATTCAATAAAGCAGGTTTGTGCATTTGATAGGGTAAAAAAAAATAATACAAAAAATTGAAGTTTTTTTTCAAAATAATAGTAATAGTTTTTATGAGTAGTAACTCGTATTGTCAAAATCTGGTGCCTAATCCAGGATTTGAGGATACGATAGCCTGCCCAACTAATTATAGTGAAATAACCAATGCCAATGGATGGATGTCTTTTGGCGAATCGCCTGACTACTTTAATTCATGCTCAAGTGGAATAGTTGGAATTCCAACTAATTTTGCAGGAAACCAACCGGCATTGGGCAACGCATATGCAGGGTTATACACCTATGATGTTGGGGGCTCTGACTATCGGGAATATATAGGAACTCAACTTTCTTTTCCTTTGGTTATTGGAACCAGGTATTATCTTTCGTTATTAATTAATCGTGGAGATAATCTTACTTGTTCTTCTAATAACATTGGCTTTAGATTCTTTACAGATGTTTTCTATTCCACCTCTAATCCAATACCAACTGATAACTTTTCACATTTTCATTCCTCATCAATCGTTACTGATAGTGTTAACTGGATAAAAATTGCCGGATCATTTATAGCCGATTCAACCTACCAATACGTGGTTGTGGGTAATTTTTATAATGGTTCTTCAACTAGTAGTTCAAATTGTTCTACAATTGATGGAGCATATTACTATGTTGACGCTATTTGTGTTTCACAAGATTCACTAACATGTTATGTGCTTAGTGAAATTGAAATTCAAGAGCATGGTCAAATGGTGACATTGTATCCTAATCCTGTAAGCGATATTTTAAATGTAAAAAATGTAAAAAAGTTCTCTCAATACGCTATTTTGAATTCAATTGGAGAAATAGTAAAATCAGGGGTATTGAATGGTGAACAAATTGATGTGTCCGCGTATGCTAATGGTATTTACTTTCTATTACTAGAACGAAAAAACTCTTTTAAATTTTTTGTTAATCATTAAATTTTAAAAGAAACCTATGAAAAATTCTAATTTGGCGAGAGCCTTTGTAATATTATTTGTCTTTTATGGAACAAATTTATTTTCACAAGCCACACAAACAGGCGTAGGAGCTGCAGGACATAATGCCGGAGGAGCAGCTGCAACATATTATTTGGGTTGGTCAGGAACATCCACAATCCCTCTCGAAATTCGTCACGATGGCAACTTTCAAATCCGTTCTTACACCAACAACATCCAACGCTTTGTCATTGATGGCGGAGCAGCAGGTGCACCCACAGGCGGCCGTGTTGCCTTCAGCAACAACGTGCCAGCGGGATTCTTGCCCCAGGCACGCATACACGCATTTCAATTCGGGGCACCTTTAAATGCAAATATGTTTCGTACCGATGGAGAAGATGGTATTGACAATACCTGGACCATGTTTACCGGTGCAAGCCAGGCTTTAGCTACCGAGAAATTACGTTTATGGACATTTGGAGGAGTAGCAGCCGTACGCAACGATGTGGGCTTGCGCACAACATTAAACGGCAGTTTGTTTTTTGGGACCAACAGCATTTTGCGTACTAAATTGAACGGCACCGTTTCCTACGCTTTAAACGGGCTTGGTTCAATAGCGCGTGATGGATATTTACTGGTTGGACAGGATGACCTGCTTACAGGTGGAACACTTTATGGTGCAGGAAGAGGTGCTTTTACTTTATTGCACCTTAACGGAAATAATCCCGGTGGTTTTGTTCAGGAATTTGGTTACCGTGACTGGATGCAAACCGGTGTTACCCTTACCGACAATGATGACCGGGCCTACATTGGTATGCGCCAGGTGGCAGGCGAAGCAAATGACCTGGTAGTAAACTGGAGTGATAATGCTAGCGGTGCTTTTGGCCCCGATAATATGGTGTTTAATTTCACAACAGGCACAGCCCCGCTTGGAACCGGTGGTGCAGCCGACCTTGCCGGTACCGATGTTGACGGAAGGGAAATTATGCGCTTAACGGTACAAAACGGAGCCGTAGGTATTGGACCGCGTTTCAGCAACGCTTTTCAACCACAATCAACCCTGCACGTTCACCAGGAAAATTCAGCCAGTAGTTTTATGCAGATAAGCAACCAGTTTAACGGCACTGCAGCCGCGCCACCATACAATGCGCCAACAGCAATTACCACAAACGATGGTGTGCGCCTGGGAATTTTTGGATCAGGAAACACCGACCAAAACGGTATAGGTTTGTTGTACAACCAGGAATTAAAACCGTTGCTTTTTTCAACCAACGCCAATACCAACACGGTTACAGCAATTGCCACACAGGAGCGCATGCGCGTTATGTCAGTAGGAACCACCACGTGGATGCCAACAGGAATTGCGGTTCCTGGTCCAACTGCTTACGCCACGTATAATCCCGGAAGTATTAGCGCAAACATGACGCGTGTTTCCATTTCTCACAATCCCGCAAATCCTTTGGTGCGTCCGTTAAGTTTACTGCATTTAGGATACAATACTTCTGTGAATCAAAATGCAAGTATTATGGACGGCTGGAGGCCGTGGATGGACATAGGCACCTACACATCGTCAAAATTCGATAATATGTATGTTGGCTTAAAAGAAGAACAACTGGGAGGAACATACGATGCTGTAATTAACTGGGGCCGCAACAGGGATAGTTTACCAAACGCAGGGCCTGATCATTTACGTTTTATTTTTACCGGAAATTATACAGGCGGAACAGTTAATCCTGACCAGGCCGATGAGTTGAACGGAGCTGAATTGGGACGTTTTTACGCAGGCCGTGACACAACAGCACTTGCATCAGGAAGTGTGGTTACCTACGGCCGTTTTGGCGTTGGCGATTTTACAGCAGCGGGATTGAACCAGGAACCAACACATAAACTGGATGTTGATGGTAACGGCCGTTTCCGTTTATTGCCCGATACATTATACATGGCCGATTCAACTGTACAAAAAGTGGTGATGGTTGATGAAAATGGCGTATTACGCTGGACAGATGCTGTAGAATCAGAATTGGGTTATGCCTGTGGCGATACAACAAATATTACCATGCTTACAAGTGACAGGTTTATTCCTTTTCACGACCACAACATTTATTTTGAAGGAGACGGAGTGCAGGGACCAACATTTTCTACAAATGCCATTGGCCTGGGATATGCTTGCGGGTCATTAATGCCTGCAAAGTTCAATGTATTTCAGCAAGATTCAACACCTGTTACACTTAACACCATTGCGGGAAGCTTTATAAACAACGACCGTGTTTCCGGCAGCGTGGGTGTTACAACCATTACTGGAGTTGATGCACGTTCAGAACAACTTCAGGGTTCAAATGGAGTAAACGTTGCCGGTAATTTCAGGGCAGGCCGTGCACCATTGAATATTGCGGTAAGAGCAACTGCAGGAGCAATTGCTACTTCAACCGATAGCTATGGTGGTTTCTTTCAAGCAATAAACATCACCCCGGGGCGCAACTATGGTATTTATACCGAAGCTAATAACGGTGTCACCAATAATTACGGGATTTTTGCCAAAGCACCTCTTTCGGGTGGTACGGCAGGACCGAATTATGCAGGGTATTTTGATGGTGATGTGGTTAGAACCGGTAACGACAATTTTACCTCTGACAGTATCTTAAAAGAAAACATTGATACACTTGGAAACGCCCTTAGCATCATTAACCAGCTTAAGCCAAAAACATTTACATACAAACAAACGTCTTACCCCAGTATGAGTTTGCCAGGTGGTTTGCAATATGGATTTATTGCCCAGGACGTTGAAATAATCCTTCCTGAATTAGTAAATAACGAGATACACCCGCCTAAATATGATTCTGCCGGAACATTGTTGTATGCACCAGTAAATTACAAGGGTATGGAATATACGCAGCTTGTTCCTATTATAGTTAAAGCTATGCAGGAACAAAATGTAACGATTGATTCATTACAGGAGCAGAACAACAACCTTGATTCGATTGTTGAGGCACTGAACAATAAAAATGATGAACAGGATTCAATTATTCAGGACCTCAATGATCGTTTAACGGCACTTGAAAATTGCATAAACGCACTTAATCTGTGTGAGGGGCCTTCATTGTTGCCAACAAACAATACCAACGGGAATAACACCAACAACACGGCTACAGCTGTTGAATTGAGCGATGCACAGTCAATTGTGCTTGATCAAAACGTACCCAACCCGTTTGCCGAGCAAACAACCATTACGTATTCACTAAATGAAGGTGTGCAAAAAGCGCAAATGTTGTTTTACAATGCTGAAGGAAAATTAATAAATTCACAGGAACTCACCACGCGCGCAGGCAAAAGCCAGTTGAATGTATTTGCGAATGACCTAAGCAATGGGGTATACACTTATACACTTGTTGTTGATGGCCGCATCATTGATACAAAACGCATGGTGAAGAATAAATGAAAAAATGAATTTATTTTATTGACATACAATTACGAAGAAACAAGTACAAGGCTAAATAATTAATTGAGATGTATTGGCATGCCAGTGAATGAACCTAGTTTGAGCTGGCATGCCGGTATACACAAGCAATAAAAATGCGAATAACCAATAACCAAAAGCAATGTCACTATACACAACCGTAAGCCAACTTGACGCACATGCGTTTTGCGAAAAACTGGATTTGTTTAAAAACCTTTCAACCAGCATGGGGCCAGGCACCGAAATAAGTTTTTCCCATGAATTTGAAAAAGGCATTCTGTATGTTCTCATACGAAATGAATCGCAGTTGCATGAATTGGTAGCTATGTACTCAAGCGTGGCTTATGATGAAGAGCCATTAAGATCTTGTGAACCCTGGCGTTTATTCAACCTGGTTGAAATGCTGAAAGAAGATATTCTTGAAAGAGAAATCGTGGGCTTTTCGCGGTTCAATATAGGCGGTGCTGTATTTGTAACGATATTAACAGATAACCTGGAAATAAATCCCAGCGCTTTTCAGGAAAATTAAAGCACATGAATGTGCGACTATATTTTCTCAATTTTAAATTGCGTTTTACCAATTTGGTAAAAAAAATCAGTCAAGTACTTATATAATCCATTCATTTTTAAGCGTCTTGTTTTCCGGCATATTTTTTAACAGGTAATGGAAATACTAAAAACTCATTCCATTATGAAAACAATAAACATGCTTTTACTTGCCTTTACACTTCTTGTAATTGGCTGTAAGAAAAACAAAGAAAATTTCCAGGGAAGCGGTTCTAAAATTGTACCGCGCGATATTCTTTCAAGTGAAAAATACGATGAGGTATTAATTGAAATTGCCTACGAAGGTGATCATGCACCAAGCCAGGAAGCGGTTGACCATTTTCGGAATTTTGTTTTGAACAGGGTTAACAAACCAAAAGGGATTTCAATTATGTACAATCCCATTCCCAACCAAAACAAAACCATGTACACCGTAAACGATATAAATGGTATTGAAATTAAATACCGTAAGGAATATCCCCGAAAAAAGAAGCTAACCTTGTTTGTATTTTATGCAAATGCTGATTACGCGGGCAACACAGGTTCGGCAAAAATAATGGGTGTGGCCTATGGCAGCTCATCGTTTGCTGTGTTTGGAAAAACAACTACCGACTATTCAGGTGGAATTACACAACCAAGCCAGTTTGTCCTTGAAGCAACTGTGTTTGAACATGAAATGGCCCATTTGTTTGGATTGGTAAACTACGGTTCGCCCATGGTGGTTGCGCATGAAGCAAATGACCACCATTGCAATAACGAAGATTGTTTGATGTATTATACCGTTGAAACAACCGATTTTGTTGCCAACCTTGTTGGAGGCAGTATTCCCGGTTTAGACCAGCATTGTATTGATGATGTAAGGGCAAATGGGGGGAAGTAGCATTGTAACCCAAAGCGCCTTAAGCAGCGTGTATTAATTGTATACATTACGTATATTTAAAGTATACACAAATATTGAAACAATACCCTCAAAAACAGGCACCTTTGATTCATGTCAAAGGTGCATATAGGTAAGAAAATCAAAGAGGTACTGGATAAGTCGCCCATGAGTGCTGTTGATTTTGCCAAAAAAATCAATTTGACCCGTGACGGTGCCTATAAGATTTTTGACAAGGAAAGCGTGGCTACTGACCAGCTTCAAAAAATCAGCACGGTTCTAAACCATGATTTTTTTGCTTACTACCAGGCCAAACAAAATTTTGCGGCTGACAAAAACACCCAATACGGTTATGCCACAAAAGAAGAGGTGGGTGAGATTAAAAAAGAACTTGAAACCTTGACAAAATTGATACACAAATTTTTGGCGAGTGATGAAAAGCGTGGTCTTGATTCAAAACCGAAGCTTACAAAGTCCAAAAAAAGGAAATAACTCTTCTTTTTATTCTTGATTTATGTTTTTAGAAGTGCAATGAAACACGCTAAAGCGTAAAAATTTACCAGCCTGATCTACTCAAATAAAATTTAAGAGATAAAAAAATCCGGGCCCATTCCTGAACCCGGATTTACTTATTTTTTGATTTACGATTTAAGAAGTTTGATTTTAACCGTACTTCTGAATTCTTACTTATTCACTTCCACAATCTTCTCTGAGTAGTATTCTCCTTTATCCAGTTTAATTTTACACTTCTTAAATGTTTCAATGGTGTACTTCACATCTTCCAGTGTATGTGATGCAGTAGGAATCAAACGCAACATAATGGTTCCTTTTGGTACAACCGGGTACACAACTATTGAACAGAAAATTCCGTGGTTCTCACGCAAATCAAATGTCAAATTGGTTGCTTCGCCAACGGTACCGTTCAAAAACACAGGAGTTACCATGGTGTTTGATTTACCAATGTTAAAGCCAGCTTCTTTTAAACCACCCTGCAAGGCATTTACAATGGTCCACATTTTTTCGCGCAGCTCAGGTTTTGTCCTTAACAATTCCATACGCTTTAAGGCACCCAATACAATTGGCATAGGCAAACTTTTCGCAAATATTTGTGAACGCATGTTGTGGCGCAAATAATCAATCACGTTTTCGGTTGATGAAATAAAACCACCAATCAAGGCCATTGATTTGGCAAATGTGCCAAAGTAAATATCAATTCCTTCCTGGCAGCCTTGTGCTTCGCCTGTACCTGCACCGGTTTTACCCATTGTGCCAAAGCCATGCGCATCGTCAACAAATAACCTGAAACGGTATTTCTTTTTTAAATCAACAATCTCTTTTAATTTGCCCTGGTCGCCTGCCATACCAAACACACCTTCGGTAATTACTAAAATACCACCGTCTTTTTCATTGGTGAGTTTTGTTGCACGCTCCAATTGTTTTTGCAAATCATCCATATCATTGTGCTTGAACACAAAGCGTTTTCCGAAATGCAAACGCATACCGTCTAAAATACAGGCATGTGACTCACTGTCGTAAACAATTACATCGTTCCTGTCGCACAAACTGTCAATGGCGCTAACCATTCCCTGGTAACCAAAGTTCACAAGTATGGTGTCTTCCTTACTCATGTATTGTGAAATTTCTTTCTCCAGTTGCTCATGGTAATTTGAGTTACCACTCATCATACGTGCACCCATTGGGTAAGCCAAACCAAATTCTTTTGAGGCGCTGCTGTCGGTTTCACGCACTTCAGGATGGTTGGCCAATCCCAAATAATTGTTCAAACTCCACACAAGGCATTCCTTGCCGCGAAATTTCATTTTGTTTCCAATTTCACCTTCTAGTTTAGGGAACATGAAATAGCCATAACTTTCTTTGGAGTGTTGTCCTAAAGGACCACGGTTGGTTTTAATTCTTTCAAAAATATCCACGGATACAATGTTTAATTAGTGTGCACAAATGTAATAATTTTAAGGGCTGACGTATAGCCTTGTGTTTGTTCAAAACAGGCTTTTTGTTCAGGTTTTTTAACATCAACCCAGGCAATATTGCCCCCTTTAACGTGTTTTAACGCTGTGTTTCAATTTAAACACTAATTTTGCGATCTGTATGAAGCTACGCCTTTTTGCTGTTTTTATTGGTCTCACCCTTATTTCATCAACCTGTAATAAGTACAACAAGCTGCTCAAAAGCAGTGATTATAACCTTAAGTACGAGAAGGCTATGGAGTACTATGACAAAAAGGATTATACCCGCTCCATGGCCCTATTGGAAGAAATACTTCCCTTATTGCGACCAACAGCCAAAGGTGAACCAGCCTATTATAAGTACTGTTATTGCCATTATTACACCAAAGAGTATTACCTGGCGGGGTACTATTTCAAGAATTTTTCAAAACTGTACCCGGCAGGTCAAAAAGCCGAAGAGTGTCTGTTTATGAGCGGTATCTGCAACCTTCGCAACTCTCCGCGCTGGAGCCTTGACCAAACCGAAACCGTTGAAGCCATCAAGGATTTTCAGCAATTTCTGGATAAATACCCTGAAAGTGACCGAAAACCGCGTTGCAATAACATTATTGACAGTTTAAATTTTAAACTTGAAAAAAAGGCTTTTGAAAATGCCAAGCTGTATCACAAGATCATGAATTACAAGTCGGCCTCAATTGCCTTAAAATCAATGCTTGATAAATATCCGAACACGCCTTTTAAGGAAGAAGCCATGTTCCTGATCATTGAAAGTGACTACATATATGCCACTGAGAGCATTGAAAGTAAAAAAGTAGAAAGATTTGAACAAACTATTAAATCTTATACTAATTTTGTGGCCGCCTTTGCCAATAGCAAAAAACGGAAGAAAGCCGATTATTACTACAACGAGGCTTTGGAGAAAGTGAAAAAAAGTAAAACAAAGTAACATGGGTAACTACAAAACATCAACTGCCGAAAAAACAACCATTACACGTGACGTGGATAAATTACAGGAGCAAACCGGTAATGTATACAAATCAATTGCAGTGATTTCTAAAAGGGCCAACCAGGTTTCTACCGCTATTAAAGAAGAGTTATACAACAAACTTCAGGAGTTTGCTACACATAATGATAACCTTGAAGAAATTTTTGAAAACCGCGAGCAAATCGAGATTTCAAAATTCTACGAGAAATTGCCTAAGCCTTCGGCTATCGCCATCCAGGAATTTGAAGAGAAAAAAGTTTTCTTCAACGATCCTGTACAACCTGAGAAATAATCTCACTATTTTCAATTGACACAACATGGTACGGGGAAGAAAAATCCTTCTTGGCGTTACCGGAAGTATTTCGGCCTATAAAGCCGTTTACCTTGTGCGTTTACTTGTGCAGGAAGGTGCACAAGTTAAAGTCATCATGACTCCTTCAGCAACCGGTTTTGTATCACCAACCACGTTTGCCACGCTTTCCAAAAATCCTGTGCTTATTGATTTGCTTCAAAACGAAAAAACAGGCGAGTGGGTTAACCATGTTGAACTGGGGGCCTGGGCCGACCTTTTCATTATTGCTCCTGCAAGTGCAAACACGCTGGGTAAAATGGTGTATGGCATTGCCGATAACCTATTACTCACCACCTGGCTTAGTGCAAAATGCCCGGTTATGGTGGCACCCGCAATGGACCACGACATGTACCACCACTTCAGTACACAAAACAATTTAAAAACGCTTAACGAAAAAGGTGTTGCCATTATTGACCCCGGCAAAGGCGAACTGGCAAGTGGGTTAATTGGCGATGGGCGTTTGGCCGAACCTGAAGCAATACTCGAAAAAATTTCCGCTTTTTTTTTGCATAACTCATTCGAAGGAAAATTCATAGGTAAACAAGTACTTGTAACAGCCGGACCAACCTTTGAAGAATTGGATCCCGTACGTTTTATTGGTAACCACAGCACTGGTAAAATGGGGTATGCGCTGGCCACAGCCCTGGCAAATGCCGGAGCAAATGTTACATTGATATCGGGCCCATCGCAACTGGAAAAACCCGCAAACGTAAAACTTGAAAAAGTTGTTTCGGCAAATGATATGTTGACCGCAGTGCAAAAACACTATGCCAGTACCCATGTTGTGATCATGGCCGCGGCTGTTGCTGACTACCGCCCGGTAAACCGTGCCGACCAAAAAATTAAAAAAGCCGGCCAAAGCATGAGCCTTGAACTTGAAAAAACAACCGATATTCTTAAGCAGTTAGGCGCAACCAAAACAAGCCAGTTTTTAGTGGGTTTTGCCCTTGAAACCAACAATGAACTGGAGCACGCCAAACAAAAACTGGAAGCCAAAAACCTTGACATGATCGTACTCAATAGCTTGCAGGACCAGGGCGCTGGTTTTGGGCACGATACCAATAAAGTTACAATTATCACCAAACACAATAAAATTGCTAGTTTTGAGTTAAACACAAAGGCCCAAACGGCACATCATATTTTAAATGCTATTGCGCAAAACATATAAATTGATACCCCGAATTTCGAAATTCGAATTTCAAAATTGGAAACTGCTGTCTATCCTTTTAGTAATTTTTACGCTCAGTAATGCCAATGCACAGGAATTCAATTGCAAGGTTGACATCATTTCACCATCGTTGCAAACATCAGCTGCCGATAAGCAGGTGTTTGAAGAGTTAAAAGGTGCACTGCGTGAGTTCATCAACAACACCCGTTGGGGAACCGACAATTTCAAGATTGAAGAGCGCATTGAAATGAACCTGCTTATTAACCTGAGCGAGCAGCCCAGCAGCGATGAGTTTGGCGGCTCAATACAGGTAACAAGTTCGCGCACCATTCACAACACCAACTACAAGTCAACCGTGTTTAACTGGATTGACAATGATTTTAAATTTAAATACCAGCGTGGTACCGCCATACAATTCTCCATTGACCGCCATCGTGATAATTTGTCATCGGTAATAGCATTTTACTGTTACATGATCATGGGGTATGATTATGATTCGTATGCACTTGAAGGTGGTACAAAATGGTTTTTAAAAGCCCAGCAAATTTGTACCAATGCGCAAGGTGTGTCTGAACCGGGATGGCGCGCAGCCGAGGGGCAGCGTAACCGCTACTGGTTAGTTGAAAACGCATTGCAGCAATTGTTTCAGCCATTGCGTGAAGTGTATTATAAATATCATCGTGAAGGGTTTGATGTGTTGTATGGTGATGTGAATAAAGGCACAAACGCTGTAATAGCTTGTCTTGAATTGCTTCAAAAAATACATAAATCGCGTCCAGGTTCATTTAATGTACAGGTGTTTTTCTCAACCAAGGTTGATGAGTTGGTGAACCTTTTTGGTGGCGCTGCACCCGATGTGAAAACAAAAGCATTTACACTACTCAAATCAATTGATCCGGCCAATCTCAATAAGTACAATAAGATTAACGCGAACAAGTAGTTTTTCGTAGTTCTTAGTTTCTAGTTAGTTAGCCCTGTAGTACATTGCCACATTCATTTAAAATAAATGCAGTAAAAAGTGAAAAAAGCGAATTTGACAATTGTTTTTGTTTTGTTTTTGTCACACAGCCCTGTATTTTGTCAGGGAAATGTGAAACAAAGACCAACAGTCACCTTTATGGAATATTTAAGCGCAATTAAAAATTTTAGCTGTTGGAATCCGCATCATATGGAAATTTTACGTAACGGCTGTCCCAATCCGGTTTTAGACGCCACGGTCCAGGGCGGCCTTGTGCCGGAAACTAATTTCAGGGAGTACAAGATAAAAAAAGCATATTCGTTATTTGAAAGCTACATGATTCATTTAAGCGATAAACAAATCAATTTTAAGTTAATCAAATAAAATTGTTCAGCTTTCCAGGCTGGGAAAAGGTTTGAAAAGAAAGTATAGTGCCTGGGCTCTAAATCACGTTTCTCAAAAGTTCAAAAAATGCCAATAAAAAAATTGTTCCGCATGCTGCTGCCAACGGCTGCTGCTTAATTTTTTTATTAACTTTCCTGCATGACCAACTACGACAAATATAAAAACCATCTCCAAAAATCAGCTGACATCATGTATTCATCAGCGGTATTGCAGTGGGACCAGGAAACCTATATGCCACCGGCCAGTGCCGATTTGCGCGCGCGCCAGCTGGCAACACTTGCAGGATATTCACACGAGCTCAACACAAATCCTGAATTGGGAAAATTGCTGAATGAATTGAAAAGCGATGCATCGCTCAACGAGCAACAAAAGGCAAACATCAAACACTCGTTGCGTGATTACGGTATGCGTACCAAATATCCCGCACAGTTTGTTGAGGACATGAGCCTGGCCATTTCAAAAGCATTCAACGCCTGGCAAAACGCCAAAAAGCAAAACGATTTTAAATTGTTTGAAAAGGAGCTTGAAGTTATTGTGGATTTTAAATTACGTGAGGCTGAATTGCTGGGGTATAAAGAACACCCGTACGATGCCTTGCTTGATCAATATGAACAGGGAGCAACCGTTGCGCAAATAAAAGTACTGTTTGCTGATGTGAAAGATCAACTGGTTGATTTTGTAAAAAGCATAACACCTTTCCAGGTTGACTCCAAATTCATGAGTAATCATTATGACTCACAAAAGCAATGGGATTTTGGCATTAAACTTTTAAAAGACATGGGGTATGATTTTAATGCCGGCCGGCAGGACAAATCATCGCACCCGTTTACCACCAGCTTTAGTCCACAGGACGTACGCGTAACCACCCGCGTGAATGAAAACGATTTGCATGAAATGATATGGAGCACCATACATGAAGGTGGTCATGCCTTGTATGAACAGGGAATTCTGCCAGCGAATTATGGTTTACCGATGGGCGAGGCTGTGTCGCTGGGCATTCATGAATCGCAAAGCCGTTTGTGGGAAAACAATGTTGGGCGTTCACTCAATTACTGGAAACATTATTATCCTGAATTGCAAAAGTTATTTCCGGAATCAATGAAGGGTGTTGACGTTATGCAGTTTTACAAAGCCATGAACGAGGTAAAACCATCGTTTATACGTACCAATGCCGATGAGTTGACCTACCATTTTCACATCATGATACGTTTTGAAATTGAAGTAATGCTGTTGGAGAAAAAAGTAAAAGTTGCTGAATTGCCTGAGTTGTGGAATTCACTTTACAAGCAATACCTGGGTATTGATGTGCCGTCAGCCTCAATGGGTGTGTTGCAGGACGTGCACTGGAGTCACGGCAGTTTTGGTTATTTTCCTACATACTCGGTTGGTAGTTTTTATGCGGCACAGTTTTTTGCTGCAGCACAAAAACAAATTTCTGGTTTGGATGCGCAAATTGCAAGTGGCAATTATTTGCCTTTACGTGAGTGGTTGCGTACAAATATTCATGTGCATGGCAAACAATACTCGGCCACCGAATTGTGCCAGCGTATTACGGGCGAACCATTAAACTTTACGTATTTTATGGAGTATGCGAAAAACAAGTACGAAAACATGAAGTAGCTTGGCATTAATACAATTTAATAGTGTGATTTCATATGACTAATGTCAGTTCTTGAATAAATTTCTTTTTTTTTTTTTTAAAAGCAATGTTTAGTTATAAACATCCATAAAAAATGGATAAACTTATATTTATATAAGTTATATTTACATAAACGCAAGTTTACCTTACCTATTTAGTTTTTTGGCCAATGAACGTGACTAAGTTATTTGGACAATGTATTCTTCTTCTTATTCTATATTGCTTTAAATTTGGCCGCGATGGAGAGAATAAATCGCATAAAAGAAGTGCTTGTTATTAAAGGGTATTCCCAGGTTTTCCTTTCGAAAAAAATTGGAAAAAGCACAACTGCTATTGCATCAATTTGTAATAATAGGTCTCAGCCGCATCTTAAGGATTTAAAGCGAATTGCCATTGTGCTTGATGTGGACATTCGCGAATTGCTTGTGTCAACTAAAAAACAATAATTGTTTTTTTTAATCCAATTTAAAAAGTTAAAATGTTTTTTTTTCATAATGAATGTTTTTAAAATGAAGGGATTGAAAAAAAACACCTCGTAACAAAAAAGCAGATAATAACAAGAGTATTTATACGGTTTTTTATTTTTAATTAAAAAAATAATCGGGCGTTATCATGAGGAATTTTTTCAAAATGAGGAAAGAGATGTAAGTTAAACTTGCACTTGTGCAAGTTTGTTTATTGAGTATAAAAAAATCCTTTTTTTATGGATGATAAGTAGATTAAATGTTCTTATTTTGTTTATATTAATTTTTGCCTTTCTGATGGGCATTTTTGGAACCAAATTTATTTATGAAACAAACTTTTTCGCAAGCCGAACAAAAGCTTCTTCACAAAATACATGAATGTGAATATTTCATTGAGTCAGTAACTGAAAATACCTCTGATATTATATATGTTTTAGAAATCGAAACTCTCAAATTTACTTTTTTGAATAAACGTGTTAACGAAATTATGGGAGCAGAAAATATGATGCTTGATAGGATTTATTTTGAAGACGTGCTGGAGAGGGTTAAGCATATATCTGAATGTGTTTTTTTGAAAAAAGGTGAAACAAAGGATATTAAAATCAGAATGAAGGTGAAGTCTGGAGCCTGGCATTGGTTTCATATTACAGATATACCGTTTAAAACGAATGAATCGGGAATGGTTACGCATACCATAGGCGTTGTAAGAAATATTCAAAGTGACATGGAACGAGAGGAAATATTAAATGGCATTTTCAAAACCATGTCGCTTGGTCTAGTCATATGCAAATCCATTCGTAATGCTGATAATGAAATTTCTGATTTTGAATTTGTTTTAACCAGTAAGATGTTTAATCACTTTCAAAAAAGATATGACCTGGTAGGAAAACAGGTTTTCCAGGAGTTTCCAGTTTGGCGGTTGACGAAAAAGGAAAATTGGATTCGTGTTGTAGAAAAAGGGTTTCTTCTTAAATCAGAGGAGGAATCTATAAATCCTGTAAATGGGGAAATGCATTATTTCAAAGTTAAAGCTGAAAAATTCAATGACGGTATTATGCTTATATGGAATGATATTACTGATAACAGTAATAAGCAGTATAGCATTTAATGATTTTATCAATGGATATGCCAGTGTAGTGCGCACCATATGCCATCAATAACTATTAAACTAAGCAGTTCTTAGCCCAAGCGGTTTTTGATAAGATGGCATATTTTTGTGTTTTCCGATGCTTAGTTTAGCCAAAATGGTTATTTCGCAGCCTTTGGGCGCAAATGACAGGCGTGGCGCTAGAACATAATAAAGCGGCAATTTTGGTGTCAAAATGGCAAAGGGGTACATTGACGAATGGCTAAAGGCTGTTTATCAGTATGTTTTATGGGGGCTAAAACGTAATTTTTTTTCAGAGCAGGTTGGTAAACGCAATGTGTTTACTGCCTATTTTCAGTACAGCAATACAGCCCACTGTTTGTATTGCTTTTAATAACCGCATGCCGTAAAATATTACCTGTGCTTACCTCACTTACATACATCCTGTAAATATTATGTTATGAAAGAAATTACTGCCGAGTGGCTAAAAGATATACCTGAACTAAAAGAAGTACCGATTGCCGAACTGGATTGGTTTGTAAAAAACAGTACGCATTACATAATTAAAGAAGGTGATTACCTGTTTAAGCCGGGCGATCCTGTTAAGGGAACACACATTGTTGTGACAGGTAAAATAAAAATATTTATTACGCAGGGTAATTCAATTAAGGAATTGGGTGTGTTTGAACCAGGTGATATAACCGGTTACCTGCCGTTTTCACGTGGTAAAGTAGCCAACGGAACCGGGCAGGCAACAGAGGATACGCAAATGATGACGTTTCCCATTGAACGCAAAATGGAAATTATTCAGCAACACTTTGATCTTACCGAGGCATTGGTGCAGGTTATGACCAGCCGTGTACGCGAGTTTACAGCCTTTCAGCAACAAAATGAAAAAATGATGGCCCTTGGAAAACTTTCAGCGGGCCTTTCACATGAATTAAATAACCCGGCTGCTGCCATTGTGCGGGGTTCAACAGCGCTTAAGCAACATTTGAAATACCAGCCCGAAACATTTAAAAAAGTAATGGCCATTCAAATGACACCCGAGCTGGTTGACAAGGTAACCGATATTTTGAGAGATGTATTGGCGCGGAATGAGAAAACAACCATGTCATTGGTGGAACGATCAGCCTGTGAAGATGAGGTTACCGACTGGTTGGATGAACACAATGTAGAGAACAGCATGGAAATTTCAGAGAACCTGGTTGAATTTGGTTTTACTGAAGAGAACATAAATGAATTTTTAGCAGTTATTCCTGAAAAAGATCTTTCGCCTGTGCTCAATTGGGTAAACAATAACCTTGTAACCGAAAAAATGGTGCAGGATATACAGGAAGCCTCCAACCGCATTTCGGAACTGGTAAGTGCTGTGAAAAATTACACGCATATGGACCGTGCCGGTGATATGCAGTTAACCGACATACATTTTGGTTTGCGCAATACATTAAAAATGCTCAATCACAAAATCAAAAAAGGAAACATTGAAGTGGTTGAAAATTTTGATACAACGTTGCCCGAAGTAAAGGCCATGGTGGGTGAACTCAACCAGGTATGGACCAATTTGCTGGACAATGCCATTGATGCGGTGGAGAAAAAAGGAAAAGGCCGCATTGAAATTAAAACCGAGCGCGACCGTGAGTTTGTAAAAGTTTCCATCATTGATGACGGTGATGGTATTCCACCTGAAATAATGAGCCGCATTTTTGATCCGTTTTTTACAACAAAAGAAATGGGCAAAGGAACAGGACTTGGACTGGATGTGGTGTTCAGAATTATTAAACAACACAACGGTACGGTTAAACCCACATCGGTACCGGGTAAAACGGAATTTGTAGTGTGCTTTCCCATGAACGGTGAATTAAAATAAACATATGAGCTTACCCATTATATTTTGCATTGATGACGATCCGCAGGTTTTGCGTGCAATTAGCCGCGATATAAAAACAAAATACAGGCAGGAATATAAAATACTGAACACAACATCGGCCAACGAAGCGCTTGAAATGCTGCAGGTGTTGAAAAACAAAGGCGAATCAGTAGCGCTTTTTTTAAGCGATCAACGCATGCCTGAAATGGAAGGTGTTGATTTTCTTGAAAAGGCCATGGTGTTTTATCCCAATGCCAAACGCGTGCTGTTAACTGCGTATTCAGATACCGATGCGGCCATTAAGGCCATTAATTCGGTTAAACTGGATTATTATTTAACCAAACCATGGGATCCGCCTGAAGAAAAGCTATATCCCATTATTGATGAGTTGCTGGATGATTGGCAAAACGCATATGTGCCCGATTTTAAAGGCATAAAATTAATTGGGTACCAGTTTTCACCCAAGTCACATTATATAAAAGATTTTTTAGCGGGAAATTTAATTCCTTACCAATGGCTTGAGGTGGAAGGAAACGAGGAAGCAGAAATACTGATCAAAACCAATCAACTTGAATCGGTTGATTTTCCTGTTATGCTTTTTGAAGATGGGTCGGTATTGAAATCGCCAACCATCAACGATGTTGCGCTTAAAATAGGATTGAACCCAACGGTGAAACATGAAATTTACGATGTGGTAATTATTGGTGCGGGTCCGGCCGGGCTTGCAGCTGCCGTTTATGGTGCTTCAGAAGGGCTCAAAACATTATTGATTGAGAGACGTGCACCCGGTGGGCAGGCGGGAACCAGTTCGCGCATTGAAAATTACCTGGGTTTTCCGGTTGGTTTAAGTGGATCAGACCTTGCCAGGCGCGCCATTGCACAGGCTACCCGTTTTGGAACCGAATTGTTATCGCCACGCCAGGTAAAAGAAATAAAAGTAAAAGACGGTTACAAAACATTGGTGCTTGACGATGATTCGGAATTAAACACACGAGTGGTTGTGATTACAACGGGCGTTGATTACCGTAAGCTTGAAACTCCCGGTGTTGAAAAATTTACGGGAGCAGGTATTTATTATGGAGCAGCAACAACCGAGGCAAGTTCATGCAAAGAAAAAGATGTGTTTGTAGTAGGCGGTGGCAATTCAGCAGGACAGGCAGCTATGTACCTTGCCAAGTTTGCCAGGCGTGTTTACATTCTTGTGCGTAAAAATGATTTGAGTTCAACCATGTCATCGTACCTTATTGACCAGATAAGTGGCACTCCCAATATTTCGGTTATGGGCAATTCATTTATCAATGAAGTTTTTGGTGATGAGAAACTGGAAAAACTGGATGTTGAAAATACGGTTACAAAAGAAGTAAAACGGTTTGATGCGCATGCCTTATATATTTTTATTGGCGCCAAACCGTATACTGACTGGATGGCCAATGACATAACCAAGGATGGAAAGGGATACCTGGTAACAGGCCGTGATTTGCAATTGCACGAAGGATTTTCAAAAATATGGAAACTGGAACGCGATCCCTATTTACTTGAAACAAGTTGCCCGGGAATATTTGCTGCAGGCGATGTGCGCTCGGGCGCTATGAACCGCGTTGCTTCAGCAGTGGGCGAGGGATCAATGGCCATTAGTTTTGTACATAAATATTTAGCCGAGGTATAAAAATGAGAAAAGAATGTGAAGATTTTAAGTTATTGGGCAATTTCCAAGCACCGGCTGAGCCCGTTTGCGAAGAGTGCATTAAAACCAATGCGCACTGGGTTCATTTAAGAACTTGCCAAACCTGTGGGCAAACGCTTTGTTGCGATAGTTCACCCAATACGCATATGACCATGCATTATAAATCTACCAACCATCCTGTTGTGATTTCGGCTGAGCAGGGTGAACAATGGATTTTTTGTTATGTACACAATACCATTAAAGAATATTAATTTAACCTGTTTATTTTGAACCATGATTATTTACGAATCAAATAAAAACTGGCTGCGTGATGTGGGCCATTTAACCCGAAGCTGGACCATGCAACGCGTTTTGCGTAGCACTGTTTTAATAGCGGTACTGACAGCGCTTTTATGTGTTGCCTCACTGGAATTTTTATGGTTTGGCAAAATGCGCATGGATTTATCCATTTTCTCATTGCTGGGGGTTGTGCTCAGTATTTTGCTTTCATTCAGGACAAGCACCGCATATGACCGCTGGTGGGAAGGGCGTAAAAACTGGGGCGAACTGGTAAACAATACCCGTAATATTGCCGCGTATGTTCACAGTAGTTTTCCGGCCGAGGATAAACAAAGCAGGCAAGCAATGGCTGTTGACATCAGTAATTTTTGCATTTCGTTAAAAGAGCATTTGCGTGGAGGTACAAAAATTGAAGAGCTGATTAACCTTACAGAGGAAGAAAAAAAAGTATTGGAAACAAAACAACACATTCCAAATTATCTTGCATTTAAAATCATTAACCGCATACAACAGGCGTATGCTTCAAAACAAATTAGTGCCGAAGATCATTTGAACATTAAATTACATTCGCAGGAGTTGTTAAACATACTGGGAGCGTGTGAACGCATTAAAAAAACGCCCATCCCATTTTCGTACAATGTTTATTTGAAATTGTTTATTTCGTTATATGCTGTTTGTTTGCCGTTTGCGCTCATACCCATTTATGGTTACTGGTCGGTACTTATGGTGGCCTTTGTGTTTTTTGCATTTATTGGGCTTGAATTAATGGCCGAAGAAATTGAAGATCCGTTTGGTTTGGATTGTAACGATCTTCCCACGGGCGACATTGCTCATACAATTAAAAATAACGTTTTTGAAATACTGGATGTAAGGCACATTCATACCAATAAGGAACAGGAAATTTACGCTAAAGTTTTTTAACATGAAAAAACACATTGAACAACTGCTTGAAAATAACAAAGAATTTGTAAGTGAAAAACTTGCCCTGGACCCCGACTATTTTTTAAAAACAAGTGGAGGACAAAGTCCACAGGTTTTATGGATTGGTTGTGCTGACAGCCGGGTACCGCCCAATGAAATTACAAAAACAAACCCTGGTGATATATTTGTGCACCGCAACATTGCTAACCTGGTGGTGATGACAGATATGAATGTGTTGAGTGTACTGCAATATGCTGTAGAGGTATTGAAAGTGCCGCACATTGTTGTTTGTGGACATTATGGTTGTGGAGGTGTTAAAGCAGCTATGGGTAACCAGCAATTTGGTTTAATTGATAACTGGTTGCGTACCATTAAGGACACACAAAATTATTACTGGGCCCAATTGGCGCAGTTGAGTGAGGAAAAACGTTTTGACAGGCTTGTTGAATTAAATGTGATTGAGCAGGTATACAACGTGGGCAAAACAAACATTGTACAAAACTCGTGGAAGAACAGTGGAGGGCCTTTTATTCATGGTTGGGTTTATGATATTAAAACCGGGTTTATTAAAACCCAAACCTCCATGATTGATAGTGAAGAAAAATTGAAAGAGGTGTGTAAATTTGAAATGGGAATTATTGGCCACTAAATAATTGATCATTGTAGATTGATAATTGATTATTGTACATTGATCATTGTACATTGAGAATTCTCTGATCATTGACCATTCTCTTCATCCTCTATAACAATTTCAACCCTGCGGTTTTTGGCGCGGCCGGTTTCCGTTGCGTTGTCTGATTTCGGGTTTTTAAAGCTATAGCCAATGTGCTTTATGCGTTTTTTGTCCACTCCTTTTGCGTTCAGGTACTCGGTTACTGCAAGGGCGCGGTTATCACTTAACGTTTGGTTGTACCTGGCCGAACCTGTGATATCAGTAAATCCGTAAAGCGTGCATTTGAATTTTATGTGCGCGTTTAAATACGTGGCCAGCGAATCCAGTTTTAATTTGGAAGAATCACTCAACGCATACGATGCATGTGCAAAATAAACATCGGTTACTTCAAATTTTTCATCAATCAGGCTGTATTGCTCGTGTGTAGTATCAGGTTGTACTATAGTGTTGTTGACTTTGCCCAAAATACTGTCGGTATTCAGTGGCTTTTGAATTTTTACAAGTTTGTCATAGTATTTTCGGGTCGAATCGCTGTAGCTCATAAAAGAACCTGCTTCAATAAAAACCCCCGAGTCATAAATGGCATCGGTAGCATCGCCAATGGCAATTTTAATGTGGTATTTTTTAAAAGGAATTACATCAAACTTTACTTTTAGTACCGTTGTCAGGCCGTCAAACTGAATTTGCTGGCGCAATTCGGCTTCGGCAACCTTCACCGACTTTTTCTTAAATAGATCTTTAATCCATTTGCGCTTGCTGCTGTTGTTCCTGTAGAATTCCGAATTGCGTTTGTGGTTAATGGAATTAATGGTTATGGGAGTTTTGGTTTCGGGCAAGGTGGCCAGGTTTATTTTCCCTTTAATGCCGGGGCCACTCAAAAAAAAGCCAAATACATCATTGAAGGGCGATCCGACATATTCGGTATATTCTTCGCTGGCAAAAACATAATTAAATGTGACAACGTTTTTAGTGGGTACAAAATCAAATTCAAGTACACTAATGTCAATTGTACGTCCGTTACACAGTTTATTTAAATCCTTGTCACCCTTCTTAAAAACCTGGGCCATGTTGCGTCCAGGTGGTAAAGATCCCGCGCTGGTGTATCCCGAATTGCGGTTTGGCCCGCCAAGGCTGTCAACATTCCCGGTTGACATGATGATTCCACTTCCAACACCAATAATTTTTGGATCGGCATGAAATTCACCCATGCCTCCTACCATGCCAAAATGTTTGATGCGTCCAACTTCAATGCCTTTTCCAATCAATACGTTTTTTACATAATGGTCGGGGGTTTTGGTGGCTTCAGTACGTATTTGTCCTGTGCTAGTGAAAGCAACAACTAAAAAGGATGCAACCCCTGCCAATTTCATCAGCGTAAAAGTACAAAAAATACAGGGGTGGTGCTAAAATTTTAAAGCTTAAAACCTATTGTTTTACAAAGCGTTTTGTTAATGAGCTGTTTTTGTCATCAATTTTTATCAGGTACAGGCCAGGTGAGAGGCTCGAAACATCAATGGTGTTTTGATTGGCAAAAGCCAGTTGCAATTGGCCGGTTGTAGAAAATACACGGCATGATAGATTGGTGGAAGATGTCTCTATATGCAATATATTGCTCACCGGATTGGGATATACATTGTATGCGCTGTGTGAATTCAATTCGTTCAGGCCAATAGTTCCGGTACGGTAGCGCATGTACATGGTGTACACAAGCATGCCGTTTTTCTGGTGATAATATATCTTTTGGTTGTCGTCAGTTACTGTAGTTCCCTCGGGTACATAAGGGAAATTTTCCCAAATGATGTGGGGGCTTGTGAATACGCCTGTTGTTGTAGTTCGATACGATACGCACAATTGTGTGCTGCCTGTTCCCTTTTGAAAACGGGTGTAATAAATATACAAACCATCATGCGTAACTTGCGGAGCATAGACTACGTAGTTTGTGTCATTGATGTTTGCAAAAATAGCGTCTGACCCCGGTAATTTATTGAATGTTGAATCGTTTATTTTTTGTGCTACGCCCAATATACCTTCGCAGGGTATGCCGGGTCCGCAACTGGATGAAATTAAATCAAAGTAGGCATTGCAATAATACAGGTTGTTACCGCTGTAATCAATAGCCGCATCCATAATGAGCCAGCCAAAAGCGGGAATATTAAAATCACCGTATACTGGTGAAATACCGGATACATGCCCGGCAGCATAGTTTCCGTGGTGCAGGTTTGCATATACAGTTCCGGTGTAATTTCGCAGGCTTACCCAGTAAAAATGATTTGCCGAATCGAGTGAGGCTACCGCATCAAGGTGATTGCTTGACGTGTCATAGCAACCGGTAAGTGTGTCAACATAAGTAAAAGTTGTATCATTCACACGAAGCGCATAATGCAAATTGGTTTGTCCGCCCGAATTAAGCGAATTGAAAAAAAGCACATTCTCGTCCTCTGACAAAAAAGGTTCCATGACGTCAAATGTTATGCCGGTAATGGTTACTTTTTTTTCGGGCCCAAATACAGGGTAGCCCTGGGCTGCCAGTTGAAAAGACATCAACACAAAAGGAATAAGCTGAAGTAATTTATTCATGCCCATAAATATACAAAAATTTAAATTTTATCGCGTAAATTCATCATGGGTTTTTCAACGAATTGGTAAAGGAAGGTAGAAGCAACCACCAGGGCCATCCAAAAACCAATGTAAACCAAAATACCGTTATCAGCAATAAAACCGGAAAAGTTAAAGGTCATGAATTGGATCATTAAGCCAAGATTGATCAGGTACATGGAATAGGAAATTTTGCTGATGTGTGTTATGGGTTTGGCAATGGCCGCACTGGCTGTTGGTAAACTTTGCGCAAATGGCAACAGCAGCATGGCCGAAAGCGGAGTGATGGTAAACAGTATGACCTGGTTGTAAAAGCTGGTGTCAGGCGATTTGTAATTTAAAATAAATACCATAATGGCAATGCCAGTCAGGAGCCCTCCATATTTGGCTTTATCCCAGGCGGCACGGTAATAATAAAAAATCCAGGCTGCCACCAAGCCAAAAGCAATGCTGTCAAGGCGTGTAACCACCATTTTGCGGAAGGTTACATCAAACCAAAAATGGTTAATGTCGTTGGTGGTGATACAAATACGGTACACGGTTGAAAAAACAAGCATGACTAACGCGGTACTTATAAACGCAGTTTTAGGTGAAGTAAATTGTAAACAGAGTATAAGGAGTAGGGGCGACAACAGGTAAAACCATTCTTCAACACTAAGGCTCCATGATTCCCAAAAAAAGTCAACTGCAGGTTGCGCGAAATTATGCAGGAAAACAAAATTTTTCCAGGTACACTGGTTGGGATCGCCACCAATAAAGGCATATTTTACCATTAGGAAATTGGCTATTAATACGAGGTAATATGCAGGCAGGGTGCGAAACCACCTGCGTTTCCAGAAGTTAAACAGTTGTTTTGCGCCAAATGTTTCCTGTTTGTTAATTTCCGCCAGCAAAATACCGCCAATTAAAAAACCGCTAAGCACAAAAAACAAATCAACCCCGTCAATCATCCTGAAAAAAGGAAAACCGTCAATGGCGGTTCCGGTTAAAAACTGACTACTGTGTACCAGCACCACGCATAAAATAGCAATGGCACGAAAAAGATCGAGGCCAAAGTTGCGGGGTTGCTGATTTAATTCATTCATTTAGCAAAAACAAAAGAGAATTAACTCATTTTACCGGTTATGTTGTCAATGATATTTTTAAAATAGGCCATATAAATAGCTCCCCATGCCGGATTTTTTTGGAACCGAATGGCTTCTTTTTTGGTTGTATTGTAAAAAACCGGTATTTCAAATGCTGACCAGTGCTTTTTGGAAAGTTTACTGCAAAAATCAATTGTTGCCTGGTCGGCTCCTGGTGCCTGCAATACAGCTACTGCACCCACAGCTGACTGCAGTCCGCGTGGCCAGCCCTTGTTGTTTGCAATGGCGTATTTTACACACGCGTGTGAAAAGGCCTCCATGGTTTGTTTGTCAACATTTTTCTCAAGGCGTCCCACAATTACAAACGTGTTTAACTGTGTGGCCATCCATGCCCATTTGAATTTTTTGACATAACCAACATCGCAATGAATGCCGCAAATAATGGTTTCTCCCACATACATGTTTTCGTTTTCAAAAAGCGATTTGGTGCTCAGCATAGGTTTGTTTTAAGATTGATTAATGTAAATATTTTTTCTGTCTATATTTTTTCGATGTGATTTTTTTATGGTTTTTAATTGGCTAAACGCACCATGCATTGCACGTCAGTACCATCAATGTACCATTCAACGCAATATCCCTGTGGATCAATTCGCGGGTCTTTCAGTAATTCATCAAAGGCCTGGCCAATTGCAGCTATGTTTTTAACAAAATCGTTAACGGTTTTTTGAATATAAGTGCCTTTTTTTAGAACTAGGGTTTCACATCCAAATGCCGAACCTTCACCCTCTTTTAATACTTCGGCAGCGGCACGGTAAACTATTTGCCCGTTTTCAGGACGGGAAATGCCAAATATCCTGCGTTCTTTTGAAAAAGGAACAATGGTTTGCAATTTTTGATGTGCTTCCATAATTCCTTCTGGAAACGAAGAAGCGGTTACATAAAATACGGTGATGTCATTCTCGAGCACCATTGTTTGTGTGCCCGCGGTTGATTTTACAGGTATATAAATGTCTTCCTCGGAATCGGGATCGTTGTTTTTGTATTTCGAACCCAGTATCTCAAAATGCGGGCGATCATCAAGTGCGTAACCTGAAGCGGGTAACCATTCTGAAAAAATATAGTGAAAAATACGCTTATCGGTGCTTAACCCTTTGTAATGAAAAACGGCATAGAGTCCGGCTGGCAAAACAAACCTTTCCATTTCAGCGGGAATTACTGCGTGTTCGCTTACTTCAGCGCAAGCCCATTTGGTAAATTCATTGGCGGGATTAAAATTTTTGTAATAACCTGCATCAAAAATATTCACCGAATAAAGGTCTTCACTTTTTGGGTGTTTGATCGCATGGCGATGCGGCATAAAACTTTTCCATAAATCGCCTGTTTTGTTATTGGCCAGCGACATGCTCATGCGTTTGCCAACCAGGTATTTTTGCGTTACATTTTCAATTTTTGGCTGTATGTTTTCCATGCTCATTCAATGTGTAAATCGTATTTATAAAGCAATGCCTGTATATTTTGCGATGAAAATTTTGCTTTTTTCATTTTATTGGATTCGGGATCAATGCTGAAGTTAAATGCCGATCGAAAATCGGCTTTTTCAAGAATGCTGTGTTCAAATTTGGCATTGGTTAAATCGCAATTGTCAAACGTGGCAGCTGTCAAATCACTTTCTGTAAAATCAACTTCATGCAACTGACATTTTTTTAAAACAATGTTCTTTAATTTAAGTTTATAGAACGAAGAGTGATTAAGCATACATCCTTCAAATCGAAACGAAAGGTTAAAGGCATTGCAAGAGTCAAAATGCAAGCCCATTAATTTGCAATCGGTAAAGGTAACATCGCGAAACGATGTGTTGGTGAGTTTTGCCAGGCTAAGGTTGCAATTGATAAAGGTTGATTCAGTAAACTTAAACAGGCTAAGGTCGGCATTGCTGAAATCACAGTTTTTGAATGTGCAGATTTCGTATTCACCCTTTTCAAGTGCAATTTCCTTAAAATTTAGTTTGTCGTAGGTTTTTTCTGTTATAAGTGGCATATGGAAAATACAATTATTTTATCTTTTATTTACAGTTTTTGGTTCTTAGCTCTTCAACTTCATTTCCATATGTAGCATCAAACCCGTATTTTTTTGCAAGGTCCAAATTCTCGCATGCTTTTGCAGTGTCTTTTTTGGCAAAATAATACACAGCTAGGTTTTTATATACATAGGAGTTATGTGGGTCAGCCTGAACCGACTCATTCAGGTCCTTAAAGGCCTTTTCAAATTCACCCAATTTGGTGTAACAAAAACCCCTGTTGCTCAACAGCGAATTGTCGCCAGGATGAAAGCGAAGAGCCTCATTAAAAACAGTAATGGCCTCTTTGTATTTTTGATTGTTTAACAGTATCCACCCATAATTATTTTTTAAATCAGGATTACCGGGGTGTTTTTTTAATCCTTCCATAACCGTTTTTTCGGCATTTTTATAGTCCTTTTCATTGCTATAAAGCGTGCTCAGGTTTAAATAAATTCCAAGATCATCGGGTTTGATTTTTTTTGCCACTTCATAATCTGCCAGGGCTCCATGAATATCGTGTGTAAATATACGTGCGGCTCCCCTGTCATTAAGCGCTCTGAATAAATTGGCTGAATCGGTTTCACGTAAAATACATTCCGTATAGGCTGCAACAGCGCTGTCAAATTGCTGAAAAATGATAAAGGTAAATCCTTTTTGACCATAAGAAACAGCCCACATGGGATCAAGTTGTATGGCTTTGTTCAGGCAATTAATGGAAGCCGTAAACACCGAATCGTTTGTGGTAAATTGCTTTCGGCCTTCAACAAGAGCGCGTGCCTTTAAAACATAAATTTCAGGCAGCTGTTTTACTTTAAGCAAAACATCGCAATGGTAAATGGCCTCTTTGTACTGTTTGTTTTTTATTTCCTGATCAACAATAGTTAGCAGCGAATCAAGGTTGCCGGCTTTTGAAAAAGACGTTGATAAAAGACATATGAGCAATATGAATTTTTTCATGATTTTTTTGTTATTCCTCTTTATATAATTTCTGCATAGCAAATCTTTTGCAATGCGGACATTTAATTCCTGTTAAGGATTTTCCTTTGGCTGCGCCCCGTATACCACCAATATCCCATATACTGGAGGTTTTGCCGCAATGGCAATCAAATTTCCATTTTTTGGATGATTCCATGAGTTTTTCAAACCGATGGGCTGAACAAAACAACCTGACTATTTTTTGAGTGCGGCTTAGTTGCATTTGTTTATGCGTTGATTCGTTTTATTTCTTCAAAAACCGCCATGGCGAAAAATTTCTATAAGTTAATCCCTGTAAAACCGCAGTGCCCCACAATGGTTATAATCAGAATTCAGAATAAATAGCTTCTCTTTATCCCCATCAATTATTTTTATGGCAGCAGTATTTGGTGGTGTGGCTCCCAGGCTCTCGGCATACAACATTAAATCATTTTGACCCGCCTGCAGGTTAAGGTCAAAATAACGTGGTTCTTTCACTACGCCATAACCCTGCACAATCCAGTCGTTGTTAAAGTAAAGTGAAACCGTGTCACCATCCACATTGGCATACTCAAACAATTGAATGGTTACCGTTGCCGAAGTTGTACGGTAAGAATGTTGCACCGTTCCTTTACGGTTCTTGAGTGCTGCCGGGTATGTAGCAGCAGTAGCATCAACAGCCTCGGGTATGGCCTTAACGGGATTATAAGGCTTTGATTTTTTCTTACGCGGAACAATGCTTACACAGGAAGAGGTGCCAATCACCAGTACAATTAATGCTGAAAGCATAAAACTTTTTGCCACCACTGTTTTGCTGTTTGAAAAGCAAACAACAGCCAGTAAAATATTTAAAGCGGTTAATCCCAATACAGGTAGCAGGTATGGAAGTGCGTTAACCGGATTTAGGGCAAAACGAACAATAAGCAACCCAGCGAGCAAGGCCGCAAAATTAATTCCTGTTATGTATTTTACGTGTTTCATTACCTGTGTGCGCCTGGTATAATAACCGGGTTTATGACCCAGCATGCTGAGTATCCGATTAAAATTAATAAAATTGATGATAAAAGATACGAAAAAGCCAGGGATTTATCATCACTTATTATAAAAGCCATAAATAACAGGAAATTAACTGCCGCCTGAATACCCATGAATATAATTCCTGTGAACATAACAGCCCCTTTTGAGGAAAGCGACAATATTCCCATATATACGATAAGTACCGCAAGGTTTACCAATATTATTTTGCCATTAAGCATTGTTTTAAAAACGCAGCCCTCCTGCAGCCGATGATAATCCCCAACACGATGAAAATCCAACCAGGGCTACAATTAATGCTGAAAGCATAAACGCATTGGCTGTTTCTCGGTTATTATTGCTATAGTAAACAGCAGCCGTTATCATGTTTACACATACATGCAAAAAAATGGGCCATATGCTGGTTAACAATACGCCACCACCATGCATGGCTGTCAGTATTGACATGTAAGCCAATAAAACCAGCAGGTTCACCAAATGTATACGTCCTGTTTTTTTCAAATCCAATCGTTAATTACAACCTATCCTCTATTCGAAATTCGAAACTCGCAATTCTGAATTCGAAATTCTCAATTTTAACTGTAAACTTCCTTCAATTCATTTAACCTCTTTGCTTTATCATCCCTATAAAACAAATTCATGGTTTCAAAAGGTATAATTTTGCCATCCTTGTTCACAATGTGTACACACGATTTTTTAATGGCGCGAACATCAAAATTCCAGGCATCAATAAAGCTCATGATAATAACCCTGAACACGTTGTTGTAACTTAACTCAGGCGCTGAAATACCCGGCAAACAACAGAGTAGTGAATGCAGGTCTTTTGTGGCACTGTCAACGGTATTACCGGTTGTAAATACTTTAAATAAATGTTCTTTTAGTTTTTCGTCCTGTTCATACACAATGGTATTACCACTTGATTTTAATAATTCCGATGGATCAATCATGCGTGTTAAAGGAACCACTGTTTCATCAATTTTTAATGCATAACCCATAACCAGGGCATCAGGATTGCATGGAACGGGTATCAAATCGTTTTCAGAAAACAATTTAAACTGGTTTAAAATATCGCTGCGGCACTCGGTAAGGGTGTACCGATCGGTTTCAGGGTTAAATCCTTCCAAACGGCCAGCAATGTGTACAGGTTGAAAGGTAACACCGCGCACACATTTTTGTTTTAAAGCATAATTCAGGATGTCACCAAGTTCGTGGTTGTTTAATCCTTTTTGAATGGTTACCACAAGCGTGGTTGATAAATTGTATTTGTTCAGGTTGTCAATGGCTTTTTGGCGAACATCCCTTAAATCCTTGCCGCGTAATTTTACCAATGCGTTTTCTTCAAACGAATCAAATTGTAAATAAATTTCAAAGTCGGGCATATAACCAGCCAGTTTTGCCACAAACTCCTCGTCTTTTGCAATGCGTACCCCATTTGTATTTACCATTAAATGTTTAATGGGTTTTGTTTTGGCAATGTCAAGGATTTTAAAAAAATCGGGGTGCAGGGTAGGTTCACCTCCGCTTATTTGTACCACATCGGGCCTACCTTCATTTTCAACAATGATATCAAGCATTTTTTCCACTTCTTCAACGGTGCGGTGCCTTCCGTAATGTGGCGATGATTCGGCATAACAGGTAGGACATGTTAAGTTGCAGCGGTCGGTAATTTCAATCACGGTTAAGCACGAGTGTTGTTCGTGATCGGGACACAAACCGCAGTCATACGGGCAGCCATAATGCGTGGTAGAATTGTATTTAAGTGGCATTTCACTTGGTTTCATGTAATTCCTGCAATTCTTGTAATATTCTTTGTCGGTTGCAATCAGTACTTTTTGATAACCATGCTCAGGACAACGTTTGAGCATAAATACATTTTCATCTTCAAAAATAATTTTGGCATCAACCCGCTTTAAGCAATGCGGGCAAAGGCTAAGTGTAAAATCGTAGTAGGTGTAATTTTTTTCAGGCATGGTTGCGTTCGGTTAGGAGTGAACGTGGATTCACCACAATTTTGTAATAGTAAAGTATGCCCAGCAAGGCGGCAATTTGTATGGCGTTTAAACCAAATTCAAATGTTTGAACGGGTTTAATGAACTCAATAAGGAAACGAAATAAACAGTAACTGAACAGGAATAATTTGAATTTGGCCCCATTGGCCAACACATATTTTTTTTCAAGTGTAAAAATGAACACCCAGGTAGATGCCAAAAATAAAATTTCGTACAGGCTGGTGGGGTGGCGGTAAATTCCATCGCCCAAATCAATTCCCCATGGTAATGTTGTGGCCGTTCCATGCGTGCCATCTTCAAGGCCAGCTAAAAAACAGCCTACGCGGCCAATGATCATGGCCAATAAAAGCGGGTAAGTCATTAAGTCACCTGAAGAAGCGGTTACCCCAATTACTTTTTTGCAAATCTCAACAGCCAGTAATCCGCCAAGCAATCCGCCTAAAATGGTTTTACTGGTGTATATAGCCATGAATGAAAATTCACCGTTAAAAAACTGCGGAGTTTCAAAATAGCCCAGCACGCGTGAAAATACCAGGGCTCCCAGAGCAGCGGAAATTAAAATAAGCATGCGGTGCTCATTGCTTATTGTGTCGTTAGTGTTTTTACGCAATTTTAAAAAATAACGGAAACCGAGTGTGTAAGCCAGTAATTCAAAAATAAGGTGAGATGAAATTTCAACCGAACCCAATTTAATATTGATGGGAAAACTCATTCGTCTTTACGTTGAAAAACGGGTAAATAATACCCAATGTTAAAGCTGGGATGGTAATAACGGTCAATTTGGTTTTTGTTCAGAAAAAAATTATAGCCAAACATGATGTGAATGCGTGCAATGGAAATGCCTATCATGGGTTTAATACCATAAGTTATATTTTCAAGTTCGGTAAAGCGGTTGGCACCCAACCCAAAAGCAATAGGCCCGCTTAAATAATACCCGTTAAAACTTAAACCGTATAAACTGCGGTTAATCACATAATCATATGTTGCGGTAAATCCAAATAAGGGATATGAGACATAATCACCCCTTACGTCCCAGGGTTGAAACCCAATACCAAAGCTGAATGTGTTGTTGTAAAAACCTGAGTAATTAGCGGCAATGGCAATGTTGGCGTTTAATTTTTCGTCCTGAGCGCTGGCCTGTTCAGGCATAGTATGAATAAAAACGAAAAACAGGAATATGCGCAACAGGCTTTTCATATACAGGAATTGGTATGTGACAAGGTAAGGAAAAAACAGAAATTGATGTGTTAAAAAACCTAAGTCACAATCCACAGTAACTTAATCCGCTATTAGGGGACGGTTCCTGCCTAAAATCATGTATCTACACCCACATTTACTATTTGAAAACAGGAGCCCTATATGATTACGGCCTTGATTCTAAAAGCATTTTGGTTTTTTGGGTGCCAGTTTACGGCTACTTGTTCAAAAAAGCGGAGTACATCCAGGTCAATTTTTCCTGTTCACGTATATAATCACTCATTAATGCATTAGTACCTTCATCACCCGCGTCAGCCGAAAGATTTAAAAGTGCGCGTTGCCTCGCAATAATAATTTGAAAAGCGTCTAAAATTGTTTGTACGCCTTTTTTACCGTCAGAAACATTTTTTAAACTTTTAATTTTCGCACTGCTTTTGTAATCCTCAAAGGTATGAAGTGGTGTTGCGCCAAGTGTTAATATCCGTTCAGCCACTTCATCAACTTTAATGAGGAGATTCGTATACAATTCTTCAAATTTCAGGTGTAGTTCAAAAAATTTTTCGCCTTTTATATTCCAATGCAATCCACGTGTGTTTTGATAAAATACCATGTAGTCTGCCAGTAAGTTGTTTAAGCCTTCTGCAAGATTTTTGCTTTTTGCTTTGTCAAGTCCTATTTGATTTTTGGTGGCCATAATTTGTGGTTTAAAATTGTGTCGTAATTTTATTTTTGCAGGCTTACTGAATTTGCAGCAATTTAAATTCCTATTGCAAATACAGTGGTTAACCGTATGGTGTTAGTCAGTTGTTTTAAAGTCAATTAAATAAGGTTTGAGTTGAACCCCGTTCTCCTTTGAAAAATTGTTGGAAATTAAAATCTGGTAATGCTGGTTGGGTTTTAAGTCTGCTTCAAATGTCCACGACTGGCCATCCTCACTAAAAATTCTTTCCGGCTTTATTTTTGGAAAGTGGTCTTGACCAAGAGGACCAAAATCAATGCCTGTTTTGTATTTTACCAAAGGTTCAGAAAAGTGAACTGTAATTTTTACGGGCCCTGGAGCTACGCGTTGGTTACCGTTTTCAAATGGAGTTAGTTTTACAACTCTTGGTCTTTGTGCTTCATAATCATTGTTTAGTTCCTCCAGCGTTTTTGGTAATAATTTCGTTAAATCAACTATACGTTCAACTTCTTTTTCATTGGTATAGTCAAGCTCAATAAGTTCTTTAATTGCTTTTGTTTTGTTTTTTGAGAGGTTGTAATAGCGTTCGCAAATTTCATAGCCAACATAATAACCCAGGTCTCTGACTTTTAATTCATTCCTGTTATCGCCCCATAGCCAATTGTAATTATTGCTACCAATAAACAAATCACTTACAAATTTATCGATCACACTTTTTTGATTCGCTTTTCCAAATTCAATGGCGGGTACACTTGACTTTGTATTTGTTACTTTGCACGAAATAAATTCAGCAACGCCTTCATATAAGCACATGGAAAGCAAATTGTGAACTAATTCTTTTTGTTGCGTATGAATGTATTCGTGCGTACACAATAAAGGTAGTTCATCAAAGGGGATTTGATTTTTATAAAAGGGTTGCCGCCAATCCGGAAGTTCATTTGTATAGGTGTTTTTATCGGCCAAAGACAATTCACAGCCAATTAAAACCTTGTTTCCCTGAATGGTTCCTCCGGTTCTAAAAGCGCCTATGGCAAAATAAATTGTTGCAGGTTTTAAGTCCGGATAAGCTTTTTTGAGTTTTTGAATATTTACATCTATTTTTGAATAAACATGTTTTGTTTTTAAAGTGTTAGATCGTATAGAATTCCAAAATTTCGGATAGCCTGTTATCCACGCAATAAATTCTTTTTCTGTATAATTGCGTACTTCAATCAGGCCTTTTAAACCTTCCGTTGCCTTACTAAGGTAAAGGTCTTTCAATAAATCATATTGTTTAACGGTGTCTTTGGTAGAAATGATTTGATCGTACGCAAGCCAAAAATTATCAATATCGGTTGATACAAACGTTTGTTTTATTTTTTGAGCAAATGATGTACATGCCAAACTTAAAATCAATATAAAGCAGGTGATTTTTTTCATTTCATAATTTTTGATTTTTCATATTGCCGGGTAGTGCAGGCGTATACCACGTTGTACCTTTGTTTTTACTTGTATTCAAATCGTTCTTAATACAGGCTATTCAAATATAAACAAATTTGTGCGCCTGAAATACAACGCCAAAAAAAAGTATACATTTTCAGTTATTGAAAGGGATGGGTCATTTTTTTCCAAATGCAGTAAATTTTGAAGCCTTTCTGTAAAAACTTAATATTTACATTTTTGTCAGGCAGCGATTGGTAAAAAGCATCAATGTTTTGAAATCTATGTAAACCTGTTCCTAATTTCCAGCTGTATTAAGTCCGGTGAATTCAAAAAAAATGATTTCAATCTTGTCTTTATGCATCTTTAGGTAACCATCATAGTTGTTGCCTTGGTCTTTAAAACCTGGCGTTGGCATGTAATAGTTGCGCGTAATGGTTTTGTTGCATTGGGAAGCTTTGTCTTAATATTTTTAGCAGCAATTCTACTTTGAAATAAATTTCCCATGGGCCATTATACCTTTTTGTGCACAAATGGTAAAAAAGTAAAGACCAGGGGACAATGATTTACCTTCAACCAAAACGCGGTTCCCGGTAATTCCATTTATCACATTTACAACAACACCGCTACAGTTATAAATGGTTAACGTACACGAAGTATTTGATTCGTTGTTGAATTCCAGCACAGCATTCCCTTCAAACGGATTTGGGTAGATTGTGGTTTCTGATTTGTTGTTTGTCGTTTCGTGCAATTGTGTTGTAGTTTCACAACTTGTGTAATCAAGGGTATTATTAAGTCCCCAGCTACATGTTTTTCCACCCAGGTAAAGCCCGTCATCCATATAATTGCAGGCTGTTCCTGCATTATCAGGAGCATCAATTACACTCAGGTAATTGCTCAAATGATGGGCAACATAAATTTTACCATTCGGTGCCAGTTGAAGACCATACATGCTTTTACTGGTAGATGTAAAAATATTTACACGCGTGGCCTGTATGGTTGCTGAGTCATTTGATGAAATATCATACTGAAATACCAGGCCGGGAGTAGGTGAGCCGGGTACGGGCATTTTCCATTTACTTACATACAGGAATTGGCCGCTTGGTGAAAATGCGGTCCCGTATAATCCGCTTCCGTTACCAATAAGATCATACGATCCATTTTCAGGTAACGTAATTAAATTGCTGAGAATGCCCGTTGTTTTATCAAAGTCCAGTAATTCAACATCAGGATGTCTGAGTGTAACCAGCGCAATTTTTGTTCCATCAGGAGAGGCTTTCATTTCACCAATGGGATCAATGCCTGTGATGTCATAATGAATTTTGCCAATAGTAGTTACAACAGGCGTGGTATGAATGCCTGAGGCTGTAATTAAAAAGGCAATAAAATCAGCTGAGTTGTACAGGTGACCAATAATCCATATATCTGTACCATTGGCATGCCGTATTGGTGTTATTTTTTCTGTTACCGGTGTGGGGTAAAGTATGCTGTCTTTAAACGTTAATCCGCCAAGCCCACTGTTTAAAGTCATATCTACTTCATGAAAACGCAACCCTTCACCACTGAATGCCTGTATTTCGGATGTAATGATATAGTATTTGGTTGAAGACCCTGGTTTTGGAACAATGGCTACCTGAGTAATGGTGCTGCCCGTGTGAATTAATTTTCCACCTGGCATTGCCACATGGTTTTGGTTCCACACTGAGTCGGAATTGGTGTAAAAAAGCAATTGTCCGGTTACTTTGTCTGAAATAGATGCGCATCCTTCATACCCATCAATTTTTCCGTCAGTTAACACAGTTGGTCCGCATTTTTCGTTAAAGTCCATTCCTGCTCCATTTCCAAAATACCAAATATTGTTTTGTTTCTGCGCTCCGCACGTTAAGGCAATCAACATCAGCATTAAATTAAAACACGTTTTCATGAAGCAGTCTTTCACCTAAATATACTACATATTCAGATTAAATATGATTGTATAGGCAAAAATAAATGAGACCGGTTTGAATATTTTACAATACTGATTTCTTATTTCAGGTCTTTGATGTTTTTACCTGGATTTTCATCATAAACTATATTTCTGATTTTTAGCCGTTTATGTTCTGATAACTGGGCCAAATATTTAATCTCAAAACCTCACATTTTCATTATACTTGCATGAAATTATAAACCGTAAAACAATGAGCAAAGTTTTGATTATTGGTGCTGGTGGTGTAGGCCAGGTGTGCGCATACAAATGCGCCATGAATACCGATGTGTTTACCGAAATTGTACTGGCAAGCCGCACAAAAAGCAAGTGTGATAAAATTGCTGCCGATATTAAAAAACAATTGGGCGTTACCATTAAAACCGACCAGGTTGATGCCGATATAGTTGACGAAATTGTTACGTTGTTTAACAGGCATAAACCAAAATTGGTTATTAACCTTGCATTGCCTTACCAGGATTTAGCCATCATGGACGCGTGTTTGCTAACCGGGGTTCATTATTTGGACACGGCCAATTACGAGCCAAAAGACGAGGCGAAATTTGAATACAAATGGCAATGGGCTTACCAGGAAAAATTTAAAAAAGCAGGATTAACCGCTATTTTAGGATGTGGCTTTGACCCGGGCGTAAGTGGAATTTATACCGCATATGCTGCTAAACACCATTTTGATGAAATGCATTATTTGGACATTGTTGATTGCAATGCCGGCAATCATGGTCATGCTTTTGCAACAAACTTTAATCCTGAAATCAATATTCGTGAAGTAACACAAAAAGGAAAATACTGGGAAAACGGTAAGTGGATTGAAACCGAACCGCACGAAATTCATACCGGTTTAACCTACCCAAACATTGGTGTAAAGGAGTCGTATTTGATTTACCACGAAGAGCTGGAATCATTGGTAATTAATTTCCCAACCTTAAAACGCGCCCGTTTCTGGATGACGTTTGGGCAGGAGTACCTCACGCACTTACGCGTAATTCAAAATATTGGTATGGCACGCATTGACCCTATTATGTACGAAGGAAAAGAAATTGTACCTATACAATTCTTAAAAGCAGTATTGCCAAATCCCGGTGACTTAGGTGTTAATTACAGTGGCGAGACCTCAATAGGCTGTCGTATACGCGGTATTAAGGACGGTAAAGAAAAAACATATTATGTGTGGAACAATTGCCAGCACGAGGAAGCGTATAAGGAAACAGGTACACAGGCCGTTTCGTATACCACAGGTGTACCGGCAATGATTGGTGCCATGATGTTCCTGACAGGTAAGTGGAGTGGGGCGGGTGTATGGAATGTTGAGCAGTTTAATCCTGATCCGTTCATGGAGCAATTGAACAAGCAAGGTTTGCCTTGGCATGAAAAAGTAAATGTTGATCTGGAACTTAATTAATTTATAATGCATAGTTCGTGATTCATAATGATGAACTATGAATGCAGAATTCAGAATCCTCGCAGCAATGCGGGGATTTTTTTTGGCGCCTGATCCGGCTATCGCCTGTAGTCCTCCCCTAAAGCGAAAAGCAAAAAATCGGGAAAATGAATGTTATGGGCGCTTTCGCTTCAGGGTGCGGGCTACCTGGCTCTATCCGGGGCGTGGTTTACACGTTAAAATAAAGTTGAGCTGTTTATGCCATTTATTAAATAACGTTTCCAGTCAATTCAAAAACGTTTCTTTTGAAGTTACTTAACTGCAGCCGCCACTACCAACTGTCTCATATCTCATGTCTCACATCTCATATCTCACATCTCATATCTCACATCTCATATCTCATATCTCACATCTCATATCTCACATCTATTACTATCTTTACTCCATGCAATTCCTCCTTCAGCCCTGGCCCTGGTACGTAACAGGTCCTCTTATTGGCTTAATGGTTCCTTTATTGCTTATTTTCGGCAACAAGGCATTTGGTATTTCTGTTTCTTTAAAACACATTTGCGCAGCGTGCATTCCTTCTAAAAATCCGTTTTTCAAGTATGACTGGCGTAAAGAAACCTGGAACCTTGTTTTTGCATTGGGCATTGTAATTGGCGGTTTTCTCGCATGGAATTTTGCTGTGCTTCATAATAAAACGGAATCGCATGTTGCACAAAATTGTGTTACCGGAAAAAGTATTTGCACAAATCCAATTTATAACGGTTTAAATCCTGAAGCAAGGCTAATGTTTAAAACATGGGGAATTACAGAACACTACCAGGCTGCTCCCGAGCAAATTTTTGACTGGAATGTATTGGTCACACCCATGGGATTCTTTTTTATGGTACTTGGCGGACTCCTGGTGGGTTTTGGTACTGTTTATGCCGGTGGGTGTACCAGTGGCCACTCCATTATGGGAATTTCGCAATTGTCGCCCGCTTCAATGATAGCCACTGCCGGCTTTTTTATTGGTGGTTTAATTTCCAGTTGGTTTATTGTTCCATTTTTACTTGAACAATTTTTAAAATGAAACTGATAAAATTTTTAATACTTGGAATTTGCTTCGGCATCATCATGGTGAAGTCTGAGGCGTTTTCATGGTTTCGTATTCATGAAATGTTCCACTTCCAGTCATTTCACATGTACGGGTTGCTTGGTTCGGCAATTGCAACCGGCATGGTAAGTGTTTGGCTTATTAAAAAGTTCAACATAAAAAGCATAAGCGGTGATTCAATTTTGATAAAACCAAAGGAATTGAAATGGAAAGCCAATTTACTGGGCGGAATTATATTTGGGTTGGGTTGGGGCTTAACGGGCGCCTGTCCCGGGCCAATATATACCCTGATAGGAACAGGTGTAACCGTGTTTATTGTTGTTTTATTTGCCGCTGTTATGGGCACATTTATTTACGGAGCATTAAAAAAGCGTTTGCCGCATTAATAGTTTATGTTGTCCATTCGTGAAATAATTCCGTCAGACATTCCGCTTTTAGCCGACTATTGGCTGAATGCCGATCCCGCGTTTATGCGCGGCATGGGTGTTGACTTAAGTAAAATGCCATCGCGTGATGAATGGGAGAATATGTTGGCCGAACAAATCAATAGTGATTATCCTGATAAAAAAGCATATTGCATAATATGGTTGAATAACGGGGTTCCCTGTGGCCATTCCAACATAAACAAAATTGTTTTTGGTGATGAAGCCTCCATGCATTTGCATTTATGGAAAAATGATACACGTAACAAAGGACTGGGTACCGAGTTTGTCAAATTAAGCATTCCGCTTTTTTTTGATAAGTACAGGTTAAAGAAATTATACAGTGAACCCTATGCTTTAAACCCGGCACCACACCGCGTGCTTGAAAAAGCAGGATTTATATTTGTAAAGGAATATACCTGCGTGCCGGGGTGGATTAATTTTGAGCAAACGGTTAAACGTTGGGAAATTTTTCGCTAAGTTCTCGCATGGGTATTGCCAGGCTTTGCGGCAGTGTTTATGGTTCAAAACAGCGTGTTTAAATCCTGATCCAATAATTTCGTCAAGTGAAATACCTCCATTCACTTTTTTTACGTATCTTAAACTTGCCAAAAATCAGTATGAGAAACCATTTACTCATCACGTTGCTTACTTTAACGTTTAACCTGCAAGCGCAAATTTCGGGGGTGGTAAATACGTACCATGCAGTTACAAATATTGATATTGCTAATGCAACCGTTGTTTTAGATAACGTAACAGGTTTAACCCAGGGCGATACTGTTTTTTTTATCCAGGTCAAAGGCGCTGAAATTGACCTTACCAATACCAATAATTATGGTAAAGTAATTGATTATAAAGGCACCGGTCTTTATGAATACAATGTTATTTGCAGCATAAGTGCAAACACCGTTATATTTGAACGTCAGTTTTACAACACATATAACCCTTCAGGTATTTTTCAGGTCATAGGCTTTACCCGTTATGGTGATGTTAGTATCACCGGTTTGGTAACTTGTCCTTCATGGGACAGTGCCAAAGGCGGAATTGTAATCATAAGCGCAAGCGGTACCATTGACATGCAAGCCGATATTGATGTGAGCGCTAAAGGATTTAGGGGTGGCCAGCACATTGACTCGCCCTTCAATTGCAATTTCACCAATAATTTTGATGATTACGAATACGTTGCAGCAACAGGCGTTGGTGCCAAAAAAGGCGAGGGCATTGCAATGCATACGGCAAACGATGGTGGGCGTGGCCCCCTTGGAAATGGTGGCGGAGGCGGCAATGATCACAACTCGGGCGGTGGTGGCGGTTCTAATATAAAAGATGGCGGTAAAGGTGGCGATAACGATGATCCCAATCTTGCCAATTGCCACGGATATAATCCTGGGGAAGGCGGCCGCAACCTGGATGAAGGTCCAAAGCCATTGTTTTTTGGTGGCGGTGGTGGTGCGGGCCATTCAAACAGCGTAAATAATTCTTCGGGTGGAAACGGTGGAGGTATAGTTATTTTAATAGCCAATAAAATTGAAGGTAACGGGCATACCATATACGCAAACGGGGCCGATGGAATTGATGCCTTTGGTGATGGTGGAGGTGGTGGAGGCGGGGCAGGCACCGTGTTTTTCTATACATCAAATGTAGCATCAACGGTGAATGTAAATGCTAATGGTGGATGGGGTGGTGATGCAAACGGGTTTTCAGCACCGCGTTGTTTTGGTCCGGGTGGTGGTGGCTCGGGCGGACACGTGACCACCAGTGAATCATTTTTTCCTTCCAATGTAAATACCATTTTAAATGGAGGCAGCAATGGGGTTGTTACGAATTCAACTGCCGCTTGCCTTGGATCAGACCTGAATGCGCAGGACGGTCAAAACGGTTCTACAACCAATAATTACACAATAAACTTGAGTGATAAATGCAATTTGGCTTGTTTGACAAACCCTCAGCCAGTATTATATGCCTCGTATAATTTTTGTACAAATGATACTGCCTTGGTTGACGGTGGAGCTTACGCAGGTGCTACATATGATTGGTCAAACGGGTCAACAACACAAATTAATCCCGTTACAAGTGCAGGGCAGGTTGAACTGGATATTTACAGTGGGCGGTGCCATACCTATGATACAACAAACGTGTTTGAGGTAATTTTTCCCTCACTTTTGATAGAGCATGTGTTTACCATTTGTACAACCATGGTTGTGGTTGATGGAAATAACCCCGGCTCAGCGTTTGTGTGGAGCGATGGAAGTACAGGAACAAATTTTACAGCAACCAATCAGGGTACCTATACGGTAACCATAACAAACGGTGGTTTATGCAGTGTGAACGATGAGTTCAAGGTAGTGTATTGCCTGACCATTCCCAACACAATTACACCCAATAATGATGGTTTTAACGATGTGTTTGAAATTTTGGGTATTTCAGAATACCCGGGCAATAAAGTCACTATTTATTCGCGTAATGGGGCAAAAGTGTTTGAGGCAAGCGAGTATAAAAATGATTGGGATGCAGGTAATGTTCCTGATGGTGTATACATGTATGCCGTTTTTTTGAACAATGGAACAGCCGATATAACAGGTACATTAAGCGTGGTGCGTAAGCAGTGAAAAAAAAACTTACATATATATTTTTACTGGCAGGCTTTGGTGTAAATGCACAGCAGGACATGGTGCTTACCAATTACGGTGAGAATTTATTTGTTTTTAATCCCGCCTTTACCGGTGCCGAACGATATACTCATTTTATGGCCGCAAACCGTTTGCAGCACTTACAAATGAAAAATGCGCCTATTACAAATATACTGAGTTGTAATAGCTCCATTTCAGGCATCAGTTCTTCGGCAGGAGGTTATATTTTTCAGGACCAGGTGGGCATTTACAATCACATGGGTATAAATGGATCATATGCGTATAAAATTGAGAATGCTACCAATGGAAATACACTGGCATTTGGACTGGGCGTTACCGCTGAAAACTACCGGCTTGATTATAATAAAGCCGAATTAATTGATAAAAATGATCCGCTGATTTTGCAGGGCTCACAGGGCGACTGGGGATTCAACAGTTCATTTGGTATTTCATGGTTTAGCGAAAAAACAAAAGTTGGCATAAGCGCAACCAACTTAATACCTGTTCAGCTTGATTTTGGAGCAGGGAATGTGTTTTCCTATGCACGTCATTATTATTTTTTGTTCAACCAAACAGTTGAATTAGGTGAGGCCAGTAACCTGGGTATTTATACGCTGATGAGCTATACGCAGCAAAAACCTTTCCAGGCAGAAGCGCATTTACTCTATAATATTTATCGTTTCAGTATAGGGGCTGGTTACAGGAAGGGCGATGCTGCCTTGTTGTTTTTTGGTGTAAATATTTTTGATGAGTTGTACCTGAATTACGCCTATGATGTAACCCTAAATGCTCTCAAAGCAGGCACTTATGGTTCATCGGAAATAATGCTTACCTATAAATTTTATTACAATCCTGCGTTTAAAAAGGAAAAACCAAAATACAACTGGATTAGAAAGGTTCCAAAAAACAGCAGCCTTTAGGTAAACGTCAAGGCATAAACCATATCGTGACAAACCGATATTTCTTTAGCCAGGCGCTTGTCTTGTTTTTCATAATGAAAAAAACCTTTTTCAATTAAGGTAATGTGCTCAATAAGCCATGTGGATAAGCCGGGAATATCACGGTAGTGTGACCTGTCCAGGTGCTGTATGAACGCAATCAGGTTTGTAAAACTATCATCTTCAAAAGAAATTTTCCAGTCTTTCAATAGGTTTTTTTCAAAATTGTAAAACACCAGTATGTCAATAAAGTTATCTGTTGCAAAATGTGTTTTTCCTGTGGCCATATCATACCACCATGTTTCAAGAAATAATTTTATAGCATCAATTTCCTGTTGTTTCCAACCCGTCCATTTGCCATAATGCAGTTTGTCAAGTACA
The DNA here is from genome assembly GCA_035299065.1 of Flavobacteriales bacterium. Lineage (GTDB taxonomy): Bacteria > Bacteroidota > Bacteroidia > Flavobacteriales_D > UBA2798 > DASPJQ01. Next base: position 8,420 of record DATGXI010000032.1, on the reverse strand, counting down.
ATAAAAAAGTGGGTGCCAAAACCGGTAGTGGCCACAAGTTCAAAAATACGTGGTAAAAAATGCCTGAAATCATCTTCGGTTCCCCAGGTGGTAAGTGCTTTAAACGCAAACCGGCTTAAATCATCGGAACTTAATTTTTTTAATGGAAGTTTATGCAAAGGTAGCTGATCGTTGTCACTTACGCAGCAGGGACATCCCTCAATTTTTGAACGCAGGGGGTATTTTGAAAAAACAGTGTAAAGATCATCAATTGATTTTTTGAGTTCTTCCGTCATAAATAAACTATTTACGCATGCACCTGTAATTATGACCTTGTGCAAAATAAATATACTTGTCGGTTACCACAGGCGTAGTATACGTTTTCCCATCAACCGGGTATAATTTAACAATGTGGCCGGTGGCTTCATCAATAACCCAAATGGTGGCGCCAAAACGGTTGTGGTAATATATTTTTCCATCTTTAAATAATGGTGCAGTATACCACCTGAAATTCCCTTCAATGCGCCATACCTCTTTGCCATTTACGTCCCAGCACCGGATACCGTCAGAAAATGAATAAAATTGTTTTCCGTGACCAAAAATCAAACTTGGTTTTTCTGTTTTTTTCCAAAGTAATTTTTGCGTTTTCAGTGAATAACATTCAATTGAACTTATGGTATCGCGTTTGTTGCGGTGGCGGTTAACCAATATACGGTCCTCAAGTAAACACGGGCCAAACGGTGAAGTACTGGAACCGGTTTTTATTTCCCAGTTTTTTGCCCCGGTAGTTGCGTTTATGCAGTGTAATACACTATCAGGCGAGGTAAAGTAAATGTTATCTTTGTTGTCAGAAACAATTGCTGCAGGCCCGGCTTTGCGGGTAAACTCATTGTATTCCCATACTTTTTTTCCTGATTGTTTATCAATGCATAATACTGAAGGAACCAACGTGTTTAGTATAATTGTTTTCTCGGTCTGAACAATGCGGGTAAAAATATCATCATCAAATCTGGCTTCATAATACCTCCAAACTTCCTGCCCGGTTTTACGGTCAATGGCCAAAACCACTGTTCCGCTATTGTTCATATACAGGTAATTCTTGTCACTTACAATGGTGTGAAAAATTCCGTTTTTGGCCGGACCTTCATCTACAGCGCTTTTATACTCCCATAGCTTTTCACCGGTATGCGAGTTTACGCAATACAAATTTCCCTGGTCGCAACCCACAACGGTAATTTCATCGTCCACATAAGGCATCATGGTAACGTAGCCTTTGGTGTGAATGGACCAAACGGTATCAACTTTAGTGTAGGATGCATCCTGTGCATTAACTTTTAATGCGAACAGTAAGAATATGTACAAAAATGTTTTTTTCATTTGGTATTAAATAGCCATGGCTTAAGCCATGCGTCAACAAAATTTTCGTAACAAAAACAGGTTCGTTTCAGCAGGCGTTAAAACGCTGACTGGTTATCCCTTTCGTATCTGGTAGTTTTCAATTATTGTTTTCAAGGCTGCCAGTTCACGGTATTTTTTTCGGGCTTCACCACACGGACTACCAAAATAATTTTTACCGCCTTCCAGGTCTTCACCCACACCACTTTGCCCCATTACCACAGCACCTTTGCCAATGGTAACACCGCTAATAACGCCCACCTGGCCCCACAGGGTTACACCATCTTCAACAACCACGCAGCCGGCAATGCCTACCTGTGCAGCAAACAAACAATTTTTACCAACCACCACATCGTGTCCAATGTGTACCTGGTTATCAATTTTTGTGCCTTGTCCAATGGTCGTGTCGCCTGTTAAGCCACGGTCAATGCTGCACTGGGCACCAATTTCCACATCGTTATGTATAATTACCCGGCCACAAGTATGCATTTTTTCAAATACACCATCGCGTTTCTTGTAATAAAAAGCCTCGCCCCCAATGGTTGTGTTGGCATGTATAATCACGTTGTTTCCAATTACGGTATGGTCCATAATAACAACGCCCGGGTAAATAATTGAGCCCGCACCAATGGTTACATTGTTTCCAATGGTTACATTGGGGTAAATAACGGCCGATTTGTCAATTTTTGCGTTAGTTCCAACAGCGTTAGTAAGGTGTTGAACGGGTCTGTAATGCTTGTTTAATTTGTTGAAGTCGCGGCAGGGATCATCACTTATCAATAATCCTTTTCCTTCGGGGCACTCAACATCTTTGTTAATTATAATTGTTGTGGCTTTTGATTTCAGCGCTTTGTCATAATATTTGGGGTGGTCAACAAATACCACATCGCCCGGTTCAACAACATGAATTTCATTAATACCCGTAATGACATGTGAAGGGTCTCCACTGAATTCGCAACCTAAAAATGCTGCAATTTCCTTTAGGGTAGTGGGTTTTTCTAATTTCATATGTATATAAAATGCGTTAGTTAAATACTTCAAGGTCAATTAAGATTCCTGCGCCAAACCGTGGTAATTCCGGAAAGGAAAATTTATCAGGTTTCTTAAACATATTGGTAAACCGGTAAAATGCCTGGAACTGGAAAAATGAAATGCCATAACGTAAACCAGTCTGTGCCCAAAAAGGGTTGGCAAATTCCAGTTTACGGTACATAAGCTTTTCATGACGTGCGCCCGATCCTTTGGGTAATTTATCATACACATAATACCGGTTTATGGGTGAGTAGTATCCGTTGCAATACACATCAATGTATTTCCCAAGGTGATTGCCGCGCCTTTTGGTCAGGTTAAAACGCAGGAAGTAACCTGCACCAACTGTCAATTGCATATACCTTTCTTTTTTATGAATAATGGTATCGGCAAAAACTTTTTTGTTTGTTTGGGCTAAATTAAAGTTTCGGTATTCAAACATAAAATCAAAACCGGTATTCAAAAATTTGGTCACTTTGTTTTTATAGCGTGCGCCATAGGTAACGTAAAACGATTTCCCGGGGTTTATATTGCTGCCTGAGCTGTCAGAGTTCCCGAACAGGGCGCCCAACCCGTAAATCATGGCTTCATAATTTTTTAAATTAGGCCCATACTCTTTTGGAATGGTGTCCAGCTTTGGAAACTGGTGAATAAGATAATCCTGGGCGTTTACCGTAGGTACGCACATAACTGCAAGGGCTATATATACAATAAACGATTTCAGAATTGAATGGTTTTTGTGTACCCCCTGTAATGAAAGGTATAGGTTTTTTGAGGGAAACTTTTGCGCAGGCGTAAAATTTCTTTCTGGCGAACATTTATAACACAATACTCATCCAGGTAATCTTCTCCATCCAAAGTAATGTTGTAATAAAAATAACCTGGCTCTGTTGTGAAAAGTGATGAAATTTCGGTACTCGCAAGCCACTCATCGTAAAAATGAACAGAACTTTTGTAATCATTGCCTTCATAGCTGGTGTACTGGTTCATACTGTCAGCAGGCAGGGTATAGTAACCCCTTACCGGAATAAAAGCAGGAACATACGCATCAGTGCTCAGTATAACCTGTAAAATGGAATCTTTATCAAATACAATTTCAAATGTAGGTTTTGTGAAAATAGCGGTGTCGTATACACGTTTATTGGTGTCGTTTAAAATAAAGTCCGCTTGCGGAACACCATAACCATGTGCGTAATCATAATAGGGATAAAGATCGGCCGACAATTCAATTTTTTTGAGGAGTGCATAAGCAGTTATACCGGGATTTAACTGCCTTACGCATGCGGCAAAACCCGCAACCAGCGGACTTGAAAAACTGGTGCCAAGTGTTTCGTAAATACCATCACCGGCATCAGCAGCCATAACATATCCGTAAGCGGCTACATTTGGCTTCATGCGTTTGTCGGCCGATGGGCCAAAACTGCTCCAGGATGCCTGTATACCCGTCCATGGATTGATTGCTCCTACGGTTAATGCACTGTCAGCGTCAGCGGGAGTACATATAATTTTCCAGTCAATGTCGCCTTCATTGCCGGCAGAACAAACCACCAGTATTCCTTTACGTGATGCAATATTTGCAGCCCTTGACAATAAACTTTTTTTACCGTCCATGTCCTTTTGAAAATACCTGCGTTCATTATACCCAAGTGATGTGTTGATTATCTGCGCGCCATGTTTATCGGCCATTTCAACAGCAGCCATCCAGTATTCTTCTTCAGAAAACTTTTCGTTAAACCCTTTTTCAGTACGGTAAAGTAATATATCGGCATCGTATGCGCAACCCATGTATACCGAATCAATTTTGCCAGCAATGCAGGATAAAACCGCTGTGCCGTGTGTAGATCCATGATCAACATTGGGTGATTTGCGCACAAAGTCCCAGGTGTGTTTAATTTGGTTGTTGGCGCGTACGCTGCGCAATAAACTGTTTTTGGTGTAACCGGTAAAACCAGCATCAATAATGGCTACAGTTACACCTTTACCGGTAAGGTTTGCTTTTTTAAACGCACTGGCCTTCATGCGGTCGGTTTGACCTTTAAGTAAATTAATTTGCCCGTGGTGCAGGTCACTTAAATTTTCGGTTCCGGTGCAAATTTTTGTTTCGTACCGGCTCATTTCAATGCCCGCAACAAATGGCAGGTTTTGTATTGCCAAAAGATTGTTTTGTGGAAAATAAATGCATGCAGCATTGAGCCACCTGCTTACATAGGTAATACTGTCACAATAGGGTTTAAGTGCATTTACGTAGTTGGAGTCAACCGGCAGGTCATAGGTGTCGGCTTCAGGCAAACCCATTTGTTTTTTGCGTTCAAGGTTAGCAGGCGTGAAATAGGCTTTTGCGTCAAAACCAGTTTGGGTTTTGTTTTTAAAAATTACCCAGCATTTGCCTTGTTGCGCATACGCTGTGCAACCTAAAAAAACGAATAAGATGATATAGGAAAAAAGTGTTCTCAGTTTTTATTTTTCTTGTCTTCTTCAATAATGGGTTCATCAATGGGTTCCCATAACTCAATTTTATTTCCGTCACAATCCATGATCCAGGCAAATTTACCGTATTCAAAGGTTTGCATTTCTCCAACCTGCTCAACACCCTCGGTTTTTAAAGCTTTCAATAATGCGTCCAGGTTTGCAACACGGTAGTTGAACATAAACGGTTTTTCAGACGGACTAAAATGTTTTGTTGTACTGCTGAAGGGGCTCCAGGTTGTTGTACACATTTTTTCTTTGTCATCCTTGTCACGCCACTCAAACATTGCTCCCCACTGGGTTGTAGGAATGCCAAGGTGTTTGTTGTACCAATCTTTTACCTTTTCGGTATCACTGCATTTGAAAAAAATGCCTCCTATGCCTGTTACGCGTTTTTCCATTCACTTATAACGTTAAGTTGTTGGCTAATTTAAGTTTTATGGCTAAGTTTTTTATTGATAAAAACCTTATTTTTCAACTAAATTGAAAGCCATGGTAATACCCCCTTATTTGAAAAAAGGCGATAAAGTTGCATTGGTGGCCCCAGCCCGCAAAATGAGCGCTGCCGAACTTGAGCCAGCCATACAAACCATTGGCCAGTGGGGTTTTGAACCTGTATTGGCCCCCAATGTTTATGGTAGTTATAACCAGTTTTCGGGCACCGATGAGGAGCGCTGTGCCGATATGCAGTGGGCTTTGGACAATCCCGATATAAAGGCGGTAATTGCCATAAGGGGAGGGTATGGCTGTTTACGCATTGTGGATGCCTTAAACCTGGTGAGTTTTACACGCCACCCAAAGTGGGTTGTTGGTTACAGTGATATTACAGCATTTCATTCAGCCATACACACAAAAACTAACGTTTGTACCCTACACGCAACCATGCCTGTGAATTTTGACAAACATGAAAAAGCCACTAAAAGTTTATACAACGCATTAACGGGACAGGGAAATACCTATCACTTTGCCGATGAAACCTTGCGCCCTGCAAATTCCGATGGTGTTTTGGTGGGAGGAAACCTCTCATTGCTCTATGCCATGATTGGCACACCAACCGACATTGATACAAATGGAAAAATATTGTTTATTGAAGACCTTGATGAGTATTTGTACCACATTGACCGCATGATGTTAACCCTGAAACGTGCCGGAAAACTGGCCAACTTAAAGGCGTTGGTGGTTGGCAGTTTTACAGAAATGAAAGACAATACCATTGCATTCGGAAAAAATGCACGTGAAATTATTTGCGATGCGGTAAAAGAGTATACATACCCGGTGTATTTTAATTTCCCCGCAGGACACCAGGATGCAAATAAAGCCATGGTGTTTGGGGCTGAGTGTACGCTGGAGATTACCGGGGGCGAAGTTGTTTTTTACCAGTAGCACATAGTGTTGAGATACGGAAGTTTGAGAGGAAATTTTTGAACTGGTAGAAACTTTTAATGGAGTTGAGCTAACAAAAGATGAACATACTATTTAGCAAAAAAGCTATGGTCTGTGCCAACATATTTCTTGTTGTGGCATACTTAAGTTCTGTTGCTTTACTTACCTACTATTTACCAAAGTTTACAGATGAGTTCGAAGAGAACGTACGCAATAATATTTTGTTATATGGAAATCAAACGTATATTCTTCTGCTTATTACAGCAGTTTTTTCGACAAGCAGCAGTATTTTGGGTTGGGTTACTTTTTTCAGATCAAAAATAAATTATGCGCTCTTACCGGCTTTTGCAGGTGGTTTTTTGGGTGTGTATAGCATGTTAATTAGTTGCAATTTTTTTAGTGTGATCTAGTCGGAAAATATTTACGCTAAGTAAGTTGTATTCTGATTACTCCCAGTAATGAATGTTTTTTAGGTCAATTAAACAACTAATTGCTTTAATAAGCCAATGAGTTGGTTGAAGAGAAAAAATAATACGGTAATAATGGCCAACGAATAAACTTATGTGTCAATAACCCGATAAGCTAATTAAATTATATAGGATTTTAATTAACCCATTAATAGATTAGCACATCAGCACATCACCCCATTAAAAAAAAAATCCCCGCAATACTTGCAGGGACTCTTTTTAAGTTATCTCAATGCTGAATGCTATTTTTTGAACTCTTTGTAGTCAGCCGGTATTTCAAACATTTTGTCATCAACGGCAGTGCGTTTAAATGAATTTACTTTCAGGGTTGTAAGCACAGTACCGTCCAGTTTTTTTTCCTGGCCCATGAAAGGGAACATGCCATCAACACCGGTTAGCTTTTGGAAGTAAACCGAAAGTTTGTCCTTGCGGTGTAGTGTTTTTAAGAAGGGTACAAAAAAATCAAATTGTGAACCGCCTACATAAAATGTGGTAACGCGTTGCTCAGCTTCACATGTTACACTGTACTCGGTACAACTTACACCTGCAATTTCCTTTTTAGCACCGGTTTTCACCACTACCTGAATATTCATGTTGGGTTCTTTTTTAGGAACGGCACTGTATAGTTTACGATCAGGCGACAGGTTAAATACTTTGCCGGTGGTGGTGTTTACAAGCATAATACCTTGCAGTGTTCCATCGGTTCCATAATCTTCAACGCGAATTTTGTCGGCCTTGACATGGTATTTATATTTAATGGTTGTTGACCCCGTTTTCTTTTCGAAATCAATAATGCCTTCAAAAGGCCCTTCGGGAATAAAACTTACAAGGGTAAGTGCAAGTGCAAAAACACCGGTAAAAAGAATGACTAATTTTTTCATAATATGCTAACTTTGTACGAAGCTTTACAAGATTTGTTCCAAAGTAAAAAAAATAACAAAGCAAAAGGTACCCGGGGTGAAGAAATTGCCCGTAAGTTACTGGTTGATAAAGGGTACAAGATTTTGGAAAGCAACTATTTTTACGGAAAGCTGGAAATTGATATAGTTGCTGAATATCAAAATGTTATGGTGTTTGTAGAGGTTAAGTCTCGCACACTTGACTACCTAGTTGAGCCGGCCCTGGCGGTTAATATAAAAAAGCAAAAATCAATTATAAAGGCCGCTGACGGGTATTTGCGCGAGCGTGAAATTGAGCTGGAATCGCGTTTTGACATCATAACGGTTACCTGGATAAGCGATACCAAGACCGATATTGAGCACCACGAAGGAGCTTATTACCCGTTTATGTAGATTCTTTTGCCAAACTTACTGCCTGTAACCGTTTTCAAGGGTATATTAAGGGAGTTTACCCGCCTTTTATATTAACTTTGCAAAAAATTTAAGCAATGTCAAAAGTACGCAGAGGCGGAAAACCTTCATTTTCGCGTTCAGGAAAACCAGGGTTCGGTAAAAAAGAAGAAAGAGGAGATAAAAAATCATCAGGAAAATTTGTGCGCAAGGATAAAAGCGAGGGTGGTTCTGAAAAAAAATACACACGTAAGGACGATAGCCGGAGCGGTGATAAACCCGCTTTCAAAAAAGATAAATCAAGCGATAGGTACGAGAAGAAAAAATTTGACCGCGATGACAAGCCGCGCTTTAAAAAAGACGATGGTGGATTTAAGAAGAAGTTTGACCGTGATGATAAACCACGCTTTAA
>DATGXI010000031.1:0-3438 GCA_035299065.1 Flavobacteriales bacterium | reverse complement strand
GAACACACGCACACCAATGGCAAAGTAGTAACCACAGGCGAAACTTTTTCGCGCAATTATGTTTACTTTTTTCCAAGCGGGGTATTTAATTACAAAGCCACCGAAAATTACACCATGTCACTTTCATATAGCAAACGTATTGACCGTCCTGACTACAGGCAACTAAACCCGCTTACCTTTTTTGCCGATCCGTATACGTACGTGGTTGGTGACCCGCAATTAAAACCAGTTATCACACATTCGTTTGATTTTGGCCATACCTATAAAAACAGTTATCTTTTTTCGGCAGGATATGTGCAAAGCCGCGATGCCATAACCGATGTATTCTATCAAAATGACTCTACCAAAGTCTCCTATCAAACCCCCGCCAACATGCAAAACTTCAACCAGTTTTACATTTCGGCCAGCATACCGGTCAATATAAAAGAATGGTTTTCAGCAAGCGTTAATGCAAGTGCATACTCAAACAAATACACCAGCATTTTACAAGGCGGTAATCTTGTAACCGAAAATTATTCATGGGATGCAAACGTAACCAGCAATTTTGTATTAGGCAAAAAGGGCTGGGCTGCCGAATTGAGCGCCTATTACCAGTCAGGCATGGTTTGGGGGCAATTCTACATAAAGGGACTTGCGCAAATTACGACAGGAATTCAAAAAACATCAAAAAACAAAATGAGTGTTTTTAAAGTGTCTTTATCAGACATTACCTACACAAACCGAATTGCTGTAGTTGTCAACTACCAAAACCAGGACTTTCACACCATGCGCAATTGGGATTCGCGCGTGCTCATGTTTTCGTTTGTGCAGCGCTTTGGAAAAAATACAGTAGCCCAGGCGCGCAAAAGAAATTCAGGGGCCGAGGATTTGAAAAAGAGAGCGAATTGATAAGTTAATTTAATAAGATACTGGTGAACTAATTGAAAATAATACAACGTATCTTAATTAACTTATTTGCTAATTAAAATTGCCTGCTCAATATCCCCATAAATATCTTCCACCTCTTCCAACCCAACTGAACAACGTATTAACGATTGTGAAATATTTACCGCTTGTCTTTCCTCTTCAGTTAACTTACTATGCGTACTTGATGCCGGATGCGTAACAATTGAACGCGTGTCGCCAAGATTAGCCGATATACCAATCATTTTTAAAGAATTCAAAAACGTTACAGCACGGTTGTATCCGCCTTTTAATTCAAATGTAACTATACCTCCACCGCCACTCATTTGCGCTTTGGCAACTGCGTATTGCGGATGACTTTCCAAAAATGGGTACGACACTTTTTGCACTTCAGGATTACTACCTAACAGCTTTGCAACAGCCAAGGCATTTTCACAATGCTTTTCAATGCGCAGCTTTAACGTCTCGAGGCTTTTTGACAATACCCATGCGTTAAAAGGAGCCATGCTTGGTCCCGTACTCCTGCAGAATAAATAAATTTGATGTACCAGTTCTTTTTTACCGCAAACAACACCTCCCAACACCCTACCCTGACCATCAAAATATTTGGTTGCTGAATGAACAACCAGGTGTGCACCAAAATCAATGGGTGTTTGCAATACAGGCGTGGCAAAACAATTGTCAACCACCAGCAAAAGTTTATGTTTTTTGCAAAAATCAGCTGCCGCTTTTAAATCAACTAACTCCAACCCGGGATTGGTTGGTGTTTCAATGTAAAATAATTTGGTTGCTGGCGTTACCGCTTTCTCCCATTCACTAACGTTGGTGCAACTTACGTAATGTGTATGTATACCCCACTTAGGTAAAATTTTCATGAATACCGTATGCGTGGCTCCAAACACCGAACGGATTGACAACACTTCATCGCCACTGCTTAACAGTGCCGCAAGGGTTGAAAATATAGCACCCATGCCTGAGGCCATGGCATAACCCGCCTCGGCCCCCTCAAGGGCACATACTTTATTTACAAATTCATTTGTATTTGGATTTGAATAACGGCTGTAAATGTCGTGCTCAATGGTTTCGTCAAAGGCTTCCTTCATTTGCTCGGCACTCTCAAATAAGAACGATGAAGTCAAATAAACCGGAACCGAATGTTCATTGCTTGATGAACGTTTTTGTTGGATGCGTATTGCTTTGGTTTGTTTTTTCATGCTGCGTTTCTTTTTTTCCGCCACAAATGTACTAAGCCACTTAGCGGCCCAAAGGACGTAAATTTTATTTTAAATGTTGACACGCGAAATTTCATGGTTGTTTACAAAAATCGAATACGTAATTACGGCTGATTTTTCCAGCGTTTTTGCCACACTGCAATATTTACCAATTGACAACTCAACAGCCTGAATGACCTTATCGTTGTTTATATTTTCGCCTTCAAAATAAAAATCAACGCGTATAGCCTTAAACAATGAAGGCACTTCTTTTGGATCGCGTTCACCGTTTACATGCATTTTAAACGAAGTAAATTCCTGCTTTTTCTTTTTCAGGATACTTACCACATCAATTCCGCTGCATCCGCCTAAACCTGCCAAAAGCATTTCCATTGGGCGCATGCCTGTTCCTTCACCACCTATGTTTGGCGAGGCGTCCATGTGCACTTCGTTCGCGGTTTCGTTAATGGCTTTAAAACGATAAGCCGGAAAATGTTCAACTACAATTTGCATACGCTATAAATTGGTCTCAACAAAGTTGAGCATTTTTGTATATAAATGAAAACGTGTTAACCCACCGCCAATACTGTGGTTTTTATTGGGATAAAAAAACATGTCAAACTGCTTATTGGCTTTAATAAATGCGTTGGTGATTTCCAAACTGTTTTGATAATGCACATTGTCATCGGCAGTACCATGCACCAACAAGAGCTTACCCTTTAATTTACTTACGTGATTTATGGGTGAATTATCATCATACCCTTTGGCGTTTTCCTGTGGTTTACGCATAAAACGTTCGGTGTAAATATTGTCATAATACCTCCAGTTGGTTACCGGTGCAACCGAAATACCTGCTTTAAAATAATCAGCGCCTTTTGTCATACACAACAACGTCATGTATCCACCGTAACTCCAACCCTGCACACCAATACGCGATGCGTCAACGTAGGCTTGCTTGCCTAAGTATTTTGCGGTTTCAATCATGTCTTCGGTTTCATATTTGCCCAATTGCAGGTACGTGCATTTTTTAAACTTTTCACCACGGTACATGGTGCCGCGTGGCTCAACACAAAATACAATGTATCCCTTTTGCGCAAGCAATTGATGCCAGCCGTAATTAGGTCCACCCCACGAGTCGGTTACTTCATTGTGACCCGGCCCTCCGTAAAATGTCAAATACACCGGGTATTTTTTTGTTGGATCAAAATTAGCAGGTTTAATCATCCAGCAATTCAATTCGTTATCCTGCGAAGTTTTGAACGATAAAAATTCTTTTTTTGATAAATTATATTTAGCCAGGTTTGTTACAAGTGCAGCGTTGTCC
>DATGXI010000030.1:0-23782 GCA_035299065.1 Flavobacteriales bacterium | reverse complement strand
AAGAAGACATTGACATTGAAAAATCAAATATTATAATAGTTGGTGAAACCGGAACCGGAAAAACATTGCTTGCACGCACTGTTGCACGCCTTCTAAATGTACCGTTTTGCATTGCTGATGCTACCGTTTTGACCGAGGCCGGATACGTTGGTGAAGATGTTGAATCAATCCTTTCACGTTTATTGCAAGCATCAGATTACAATGTTGAAGCCGCTGAACAGGGCATTGTTTTTATTGATGAGATAGATAAAATTGCACGTAAAAGCGACAACCCGTCACTTACACGTGACGTGAGTGGTGAAGGTGTGCAACAAGCCTTGTTAAAACTCCTTGAAGGAAGTGTTGTAAACGTACCACCACAAGGCGGGCGTAAGCATCCTGACCAAAAAATGATACAGGTAAACACCAAGAATATTTTATTTATTTGCGGAGGTGCTTTTGACGGTATTAACCGCATTATTGGCCGCAGGGTGAACACCAACACACTTGGATTTTCCAATACCGCAAAAGATTTTCAGGGTAACAAAGAAAACATTTTACAATACATTATTCCAACCGACATACGCAGTTTTGGTTTAATACCCGAGTTAATTGGACGTTTTCCGGTGCTTACCTACCTTGATAATTTGAACGAATCAACCTTGCGCAGAATTTTAACCGAACCTAAAAACGCATTGATACGCCAGTATGTAAAATTGTTTGAAATGGATGGTGTGAAATTAAGTTTCACCAAAGAAGCCATTGATTTTATTGTGGAAAAAACACTTACCTACAAATTAGGTGCACGTGGTTTGCGCAGTATTTGCGAAGCCATTTTATCAGACGCCATGTTTGAAATACCAAGTGAAGGAAAAGTAAAAGAATTGAAAGTTGATTTCAATTATGCCAATGAAAAATTCAGCCGGGCAAAGATTAGTCATTTGAAGGTGGCTTAAGAAGATATTAGATTGGAGAGGTGAGATACGAAACTTTTGAGGATACAGCTTTTATTTTTTGAGAAACTTCATTTAACAAGCAATTTTACCAATCGAATTTAAACTAACTGCTAACCTTATTTTAACCGTTGCACACTGCCCCAGATTAGCTCAATCATAATTGTTTTAACGGAATCGCTGAACACTCGTAACGTGTTTGAGCGTGATCGCCCGCAGCCTGCAAAAATTTAAGATGCAAAATTCGACATTTTAAAAAGCGAGGACTACTTAGCGAAAGCCGGAAAGGCAGCCAAATAAAATTGTTACTACTTTTTCCATGTCTTTGCTACGTCATGACTCACATCTGATAAAAAAAGAAAATCCCGGCCTATTGCTAAACCGGGATCTCAAACCAAACAACCTTTGCAGGTTGACTGCGGTAACCAACCGCATTTTTTTAATAATTACTCAGCAACGGTAGTGTCGCCTTCAGTAGCTGTAGTATCATCAACTGGCTCTTCAACAACATCTTCAGTTGCAGTTGTATCCTCAGTTACAGCAGTTGAATCAGATTCAGTTGCTTCTTCTTTACCACCACCACATGAAGTGAATGTCAATGCAGCAAACACAGTTGCTAATAAAAATACTTTTTTCATTTTAAGTTGCTTTTTAGGGTTAAACATTTAATTACCCATTTATACCAAGGTTTTAAAAAGGTAACCCACGGGAAAACGTTTTGACGTAAAATATTTGCTTAAAACACACAATAAACTGATTGTCAATATATTAAAAATAAAATTATTTTTACTACCTACCAATTTGGGGAGTTAAGAGCACACTTGGGGGGTAAAATTTCGTCTAAGAAAATGTATAAAATAACCCATTCACTATGAAGGTGATCATAACCAATGCGCAGGAGGCTGGTATGCCACAATCCATGATCAGTAACTGCGAAATTCTTTTAGCAAGGCGATTCAGGAAACTGGGAACTGTAAAACCTAAGATTGACATTCTTTACTCGGAAAAAGACCCCTTAATGGCCAGTGAGCCCTGGGGAGAAGATGCTTATGGTATTTATTTTAAAACCGGTAAGATTAGTCCTGAGGGTGAACAAAACCCTGATAAAGTTGAGAACCTTGAGGTGGAATTGGTCTTGTAACTATTTTCTACTTATATAAAGAATTTCACTTTTCATTAGCCTGAAACGGTCAGCTTTTGCAGGATCCATTTTTGAAGCCATTTCGTTACACTCAACCTTAAACCCAACGGTTTCAAGTTGCTTGTGATAGTCACTGCCAAATAAACGCATGTGGTCTTTTTGCCAATAATGTTTTTCACGGTCTTCAGGAGTCACAATTGAGGGGTCTTCATACGTAGTGGCCCGGGTATAATCAATTGGCACCTGGAAAATACCAAACCCGCCCGGTTTCATGATGCGGTACAATTCACGCATGCATTGTTTATCATCCTTCACATGCTCTAAAACATGGTTACAAAAAATCACATCAAATGTATTATCTTCAAAAGGCGCATTGTGTAAATCCATTTTCACATCGGCAATTGGTGATTCAATGTCGGCCGTGGTGTACTTTAAATTTTTCATTGCCTTGAACCGTTTTAAAAAGCATTGTTCGGGGGCAATGTGCAATACTGTTTTTTGTGCGGTAAAAAAATCGGTATTTTCATTTAAATACATCCACATTAAGCGGTGGCGTTCCAATGAAAGGCAATTTGGGCAAAGTACATTTGAACGCTCGGTTGCACCATAGGAAAGAAACTTGCGAAAATGTTTGTGGCAAACGTTGCACTCTACTTTATTTCCTTTTAAAAATATGGGAGCTATCCACCTGAACACATAACTCATTCGAATGAGCAAAGGGCGTGGAAGTTTATTTAGTAAAAAACGATAAAGTCTCTTCATAATTTATTGCACCTGTAAAACAGGCATTCCTTTTTTCTTTAATGCTTCTTCAACATAATCAAATGTCGAAAGTATAATTCCTTTTCCGTCAATAACGGCTACATCGTGTTCAAAGTGCGCGGATGGTTTTCCATCAGCTGTAACAACTGTCCACCCATCGCTTAACCATTTTACTTTTTGGGTTCCCATGTTTATCATGGGCTCAATAGCTATAGTCATTCCATCAACAAAAGAGGGTCCACGACCGCGTTTACCAAAATTTGGTACTTCAGGTGGTTCGTGTAGATGGCGTCCAAGGCCATGGCCAATTAATTCACGTACTACACCGTAACCGTTTTTTTCAGCATGATCCTGTATGGCCTGGCTTAAATCCCCCATACGCTTGCCTTTAACTACTTCGTTTATTCCCTTATAAAGACACTCGAGTGTAACCTGTAGCAAACGTTTTTTTTCTTCAGTAATTTCACCCACCGCAAAGGTATAGGCATGGTCACCAAAATATCCATCGCGTTTTACACCACAATCAACCGTAACAATATCACCTTCCTTAAGTGGGGTGTTGCCGGGAATGCCGTGTACCACCACTTCATTAATGGAAATACACAATGTATTTGGAAAAGGATTGTTTTTTGGTCCATATCCTTTAAAAGCCGGCTCGCCTTTGTTGTCACGAATAAATTCCTCGGCACGCTTGTCCAGCTGCAATGGTGTTACACCCGGCTCAATCATTTCGGCCATTAATCCAAGTGTTTTTGAAACAAGCCGTGCGCTTTGACGCATGATTTCAATTTGCCCGGCATTTTTTAATTCAACGGCCATTTACAACGTTTTTTTTGATTGAATGTGTAAATGACTGTCCAACTCGTATACAATGGGAACCCCGGTTGGCAGTTCCACCTGCAAAATTTCTTCAGGGCTTAATTTTTCAATGTGCATGATTAATGCGCGCAAGCTGTTACCGTGTGCAGAAATGATAATGTTTCGGCCTTGTTGCAAAAGCGGGGCAATGTTTAAGTCAAAATAAGGTATCACGCGATCGGCAGTATCTTTTAGGCTTTCACCTTTTGGTGGGGCTACATCAAAACTCCTGCGCCATATGTGAACCTGATCTTCGCCATATTTAGCTGCAGTTTCGGCCTTATTTGCGCCCTGTAAATCGCCATAATGCCGTTCATTTAAGGCTTCGTCTTTTGTAACAGGTATGTTTTGCTGGCCTATTCCTTCAAGTATGATATTTAGTGTGCGTTGTGCGCGTTTTAAATTACTTGTAAAGGCACAATCAAAATGATATCCTTTTAATTTTTCAGCTGCTTTTTTTGCTTCATTTTCGCCAACTTCGGTTATGTCAACGTCAACCCAGCCTGTAAACCGGTTTTCAAGGTTCCAGGCTGACTGGCCGTGGCGGGTAATTACTAATTGTGCCATTATTTTTTTCCTGATAATTTTTTGGCGAAATTATACAAAAGTCGCACACCAACCGCACTCCCTCCTTTGTGGTGATAATGGGCAGCCCCCTCTTTTATAAAGGCCGGGCCGGCTATGTCAAGGTGAATCCAATCGTATTTTACAAAATGCTCAAGGAATTTAGCGGCTGTTATCATTCCTCCTGTTGGCCCTCCAATATTTTTCAAATCGGCTACATCTGACTTTAATAAGTCATTGTACTCCCTCCACATCATAAATTCAGCACAACGTTCGTAGGTGTCATTACCGCTTTCGATTAATGCACGTTTATATTTAGTCTTATTCGCCATTAAACCAATACCGTACGGACCTGTAACCGCTGCACAAGCGCCTGTTAGCGTTGCCAGGTCAATTACCAGCATGGGATTGTATTTTTTTGCGTAAACCAATGCATCGGCAAGTATAAGGCGTCCTTCGGCATCGGTGTTTTGAACCTCAACGGTTGTACCATCGCTCATGGTAATAATATCGTCCTGTACCAAAGCATTTAAACCAATGCGGTTATCGGTTGAGGGAATTAATCCAACCACGTGTATGGGTAATTTATTTGCTGCAATGGCGCTAATTGATCCAATAACAGCCGCAGCACCGCCCATATCACATTTCATGGTGCCCATGCTTCCGCTTATTTTAAGGTTGTATCCTCCTGTATCGTAAACAACGCCTTTTCCAACAAAAACAAGAGGTGTTTTATTTTTTGCTCCACGCGGTTTGTATTCAAGAATACTAAAGGTCGGGTCATCAATACTTCCTGCATTTACACCAAGAAGTCCTCCCATTTTTTGCGCTGTAATTTCTTTTTTATTCAACACTTTAACGCTGAATCCAAGTTTTTTTCCCTGGCTTACCGCTGCATTGGCAAGTCCTTGCGCGTTTAAGAAATTTACAGGTTCATTTACCAGGTCTTTCGAATAACTTACTGCCGCCAGCAGGTTATTTAATTCGTCAAGGCTTTGTTCTTTTACATTTTTATCGTGTACAAAAACATTTTCCAATGAATTTTTTGGTTTATTTCCTTTTATGTGACGAAAAAACTCATAGTTGGTGAGTTCAAGTCCTTCTACAAATGAAATAACCTGCTCTTTATTGATAACTGTTGTTGGGTTATTCAATATTAAACTTTTTACCGATGCTGCGTTGGCTGCCTTACAAAGGCGTGAACCCAGAATGCGTATATCTTCGGTCACATTTTCTGCATCGGTTGTTTTACCCTGAAAATACACAACCGCAAAAGCACGTTTACCGTGTGCGTATAACTGAATCACATCTGACTTTTCTTTTTTAATGGCATTTGCAACCAATCCTTCAACCGCTGCAAATTCAGCCGGCACTTTGGTTTGACGCTTTGAAAAGAAATACACTGGGCTGACACTGGCATCAGCATTTTTCATTTCCTTGTTTGACTTTATCATGGTGTTTGGTTGTTTTATTTTATAAATGAAAATAACTGGTCAATGGCTTTATCAATGTTGTTTTTAACCTCAACAATACCCGCCTCCATCATGTAACAGGGTGCGGTAACAATTTTATTTTTTTCATCCACACAAATTTCGCGTACCGATTTCATTTCGGCAACGGCACCAGTTGCGTTTACTCCACCAGAAATAGCGGCAATATCATATGGACTTTTTTCAGCTGTTGTACCCACAGTAACATGCAGGTTGATATTGGTATGTTCAAGTGCTTTTGCAATTACGGTTGGGCCCATGCATAAACCGCAAATGGGTTTATTGGATTTTACCATTGATTCAATGGCGTTTTTTACACCTGGGTTTATTTCACCGGCAGGACCATTAAATGCCCATTTGGTAAGGTTTTTTGCCGCACCAAATCCACCGGGTATAACCAGTGCATCAAGTTCGGTTGCATTAAACGTGTCAAGTGATTTAATATCGCCCCGGGCAATGCGAGCTGCTTCAACTAACGTATTGCGGGTTTCTGTCATTTCATTACCGGTAAGGTGATTGATGACATGGTGTTGATCCACGTCAGGTGCATAACAAACGGCTTTTGCATTGTGTTGTGCAATGGCCAGTAGTGTAAATACAGCTTCCTGTATTTCTGAACCATCGTACACACCGCTACCCGATAAGATTACTGCAATTTGCTTCATAGTGGTAAAGGCTGTTAATTTAACTGAATAATGGGTTTAACCAACAAATATTAATCAACCGGTAAGCCTGCAAACCGTAAGACGAATTGACAGAAAATAAAAAAGCCACGTTTTTAGCGTGGCTTTACTGTAAAAATATTTTTTTAATCTTTGGTACCTGCTGGTTTACCGCCAGTGTTAGGCATTGCGCCTGCACCCTGTGGAAGGTTGTTCATTTGAACCGAAGACTCAGGATTTGCATTAGCCTTGGTAACTCCACCCCTCATGTAAGGAGTAGCCAATAAACAAAGCATTACTAAGAAAATAGCCAACCCCCAGGTTACTTTTTCAACTCCTTCGGTTGTTTGTTTAACTCCGCCTATTTGGTTTAGTGCACCAAAACTTGACGAAATTCCGCCACCTTTTGGATTTTGGATCAATACAATTCCTATAATTCCAATGCAGGTAATAACGATAAGCGCAAAAATCAGGATCTCCATTTATTTATTGTTTTTAATATTCTTAATGATTTCGTGTATTTTTTCAATTCGGGTTGCAAAATAAGCTCTTTTTTCGGGATATTTCAAACTTAATTTTTCGTAAGCCTTAATTGCCTTATCAAAATACCCTTGTTTTTCAAAAATGGCTGCCAGGGGTTCCGAAACCAGGTCTTCATCAAACTCAACACTGTGTTTTGCAACGTTTACCGGGGAATAAAACTCAACCTTTTTTGGCACAATCTTAGGTTCGCTTTTGATGAATTTTTCGATCAACGCATCAATTTTCCTGAGTTTTTCCTCGCGGTTTTGTGTTTTCACTTTTGAGGGGTTTAGCCAAAAGTTAAAACCCTCGGGGTCAGTACCCGAATCAGGTATTTCTATACTGGAAGCCGGCCTGTCGTCAAAAACATTTATCTGGTCAATTTCCTGTTGAATGGACTTATCAATTGCCTCTTTCAATATTTCTTTTTCAAGTGTGCTGTCGGGCACCCGTGTCACTGCAATTTCTTCCTTAACAGGCTTTTCGGGTTCCTGTTCAAGTATAACAGTTTCACTTACAGGAGTTACCGCGCTTGATTTTAATGAATCGGCAACAATAAGGTCCTCGTCAGGGTCAATAACGTTTTGATAATCATTTACTATAACCGTTTCTGCCTCAATGTTTACGTTCAGTTCGGGAGTTTCAAAGGCGGTATTTACGGGGATTTCGACCAAATTTGCTGTGGCCTCTTCTTCTTTCACCGCAACAGGCTTTAAATCAATTGATTTGCTGATTTTCAGGGGTTTTTGACCCGGGTTGTTTACATAATTGTAAAGCCAGTTCCGGTCAGGACTAATTACCGAACTTAGCCTGAGGAATTTATCGTATTCGAGTTTGTTGTTATCCTTTAGATTTTTTGACGCAAGTGCCTGTAAAGGAAGGGAATATGGAAATAATTTAGCAACGAGTTTTATTTCCTCGTTATCAGCAAATTGAACTTTTCCTAAATGGCCCTGGTTACTCATTTTAATGGGGGGCAAAAGTACGTTAAATTAATGATTCATAGCACTTTTACAGTAGGGATTTTAAAATAAATTCTAAAGTAAAAAAAGGTGAGTTTCGTCCTTTAATTCATGCTTTTAGACAAATGATTGAAACCAAAATAAAAAACTTTCGTCTAAAGTTTGTCAACAGGGAATTCAAAAATGTTAATAACTTTGTAAAAAACAGTCTCATGATAAAACGATTACTCGTGGCAGGAAGTTTCTTGCTCCTAACACATTTTAACAACTTTGGTCAAGACCTTGCTTTGCAAGCTCCCTTCGGTAGCTTTAGTGCTCCCGTTACTGGTTGTTCCCTAACATCCACCGAAACTGTAACAGTTAATTTAGTGGCATTTGGTACAAACTTACCAGCGGGAACAACCTTTGATGTTTCTTTTTCGGTTAACAACGTTGTTATTGCAACCGAATCAGTAACGCTGGCAGCCACACTTCTTGCAAACAGTACATATATACATACGTTTGCTGCAACGGCCAATCTTTCAGTTGCTGGTACCTATGACCTTGATGCAACTGTTACCTTAACAAGTGTTGCTGACATTAATACAAGTAATGATACCTATTCCAACTATTCAGTTACCAACAATGCGGCTTCGTTTGGTGGAACAGTAAGTGGAGGAACAAATGTTTGTAACGGGTCCAACAGCGGTAACGTAACGCTAAGCGGTCATACAGGAACTGTAGTTAGCTGGGAGTATTCAACTGACGGAGGTACGATATTTATTCCAATTTCAAATACCACCACCACGCAAACCTACAACAACTTAACTGTTCCTACGCTTTACCGTGCCGTTGTAAACAATGCAGGTTGTGGAGATGTACCGTCTACTTCAGCATCTATGACAATTGATGCAGTTTCGGTTGGTGGTACTATTACAGGGGCTACACAAGTATGTATTACTTCAAATTCGGGAACACTTACCAGTACCGGAAAAACAGGTGTTGTGCTTGATTGGCAATCGGCACCTGCTGCTGGTGGACCTTATACTAGTTTAGGCCATGCTGGAAATACACATGCATATGCTGGTCTTACTGCTACAACATTTTTTAGAGTTAGCGTTCAAAACAACTCTTGTCCTGCTGTATTTTCTGGTGTAAAAACCCTAACCGTTAATCCAGCTTCGGTTGGAGGTTCTGTTAGCACAAGTGATACAGTTTGTGCCAGCGGAAATGCTGGTTCTCTTAACATAGCCGGTGAAACAGGAACACGCAGCTGGCAATCGTCAACCGATGGTATTACTTTTAGTACCATTCTACCAGCCAATGCCACAGCTTCTCAAGCCTACACCAACCTTTCATCAACCATGTATTACAGGGTTAGGGTAACAAGTGGTGTGTGTGCTGCAACGTTTTCTGATACCGCAATAATTACAGTTGACCCCGCTACAAGCGCAGGAAGTTTATCATCCAATGCAACTTTGTGTTCAGGTTCAAACTCCGGAACACTTAACCTTGCAGGTAGCCTTGGTTCAATCCTTAATTGGGAAAGTTCAACTGATGGTGGCGTTGTATGGACACCCATTGCCAACACAACAACCAGCGAAAATTATTTAAATCTTTTAAGCACTACATTATACCGTACGCAGGTAAAAAGTGGTGTTTGCGCAGCAAAATATTCTGACACCATTACACTCACGGTTGACTCTACAACCCTTGGTGGAACCTTGAGTTCACCAGTAACTGTTTGTGCGGGTGTAAACTCAGGCACGCTTTCACTTGCCAGCGAACGTGGAACAATTCTTAACTGGGAATCGTCAACCGATGGTGGCTCCAGCTGGTCAAACATTATAAACACAACTGCAAATAACAACTTCACCAACCTGAGCCAAACTACACTTTACAGGGTACAGGTAAAAAACGGTGTTTGTCCTAACGGATACAGTGATACACTACAAATAACAGTAGACAATAATACTGTTGCTGGTGGAGTGACGGTTTCCACAACTGTGTGTGCCGGTTCCAATGCCGACACCTTAGATGCCGGTGGTTTCACAGGGTCGGTAGTTGAATGGCAATTTTCAAATGATGGTGGCTTTACCTGGTTGCCAATTGCAAATACAACAACACAACAAGCATACAATAACTTAGCTACAACAACATTGTTCAGGACATTAATTCAGAATGGCGTTTGCCCGGCATCAAACTCAACACCGGCTACCATTACGGTAGATCCTGCTGCAGCAGCGGGTAATATAATTGGTGGAACAACGGTTTGTGCAACTGCAAATTTCGGATCGTTAACATTGGTTGGATACACCAATACAATTGTTGACTGGGAAGAATCCAACGATGGTGGCTTTAGCTTTACACCAACTGGAAGCACCAGTCCTATTTTTAATTATTCAGGCCTTTCTGCAACCATGACGTACCGTGTTATTGTATCAAGTGGCGTTTGTCCGAACGATACAACTGACATAGTTGACGTAAATGTGGATGACGCAACTGTTGGCGGAGCTATAACAATTGATGATACCGTTTGTGCTGGTGCCAATAACGATACGTTGGTGCTTGGCGCACAAACAGGCGATGTACTTAACTGGGAATTGTCAACTGACAATGGTACAACATGGTTAACACTTGCAAACAATACTACTGAACAGATTTATAATAACCTTTTAACTACAAGTTTATTCAGGGCGCGTGTACAAAGTGGTGTTTGTCCGGCTACAACTTCAGCTCCTGCTACTATTACCGTTAATCCACAATCAGATGGTGGTGTTGTAAACAGCAACCAGGCCGGCTGTGAAGGACAAAACAGTGGTGTATTTACCTTAACAAGTAATGTTGGAACTATTGTGAACTGGGAATTCTCTACCGATAATGGTGCTACCTGGTCAATTATTCCTGGTGCACTAACTTCAACCCTTAACTTCTTAAACTTTAGCGACACAACGCTGGTACGTGCCAACGTACAAAGTGGATCATGTGCTATTGACAGTTCAAGTTACGCAATATTTACAGCCTATCCTAAACCAGTTGCCATGTTTGCAAGTGATACTGCCTGTTTAAACACATCGCTTTCATTTGTAAACCAATCAACCATTCCAAACGGTTCAGTTGTATTAAACACATGGGATTTTGGTGATGGAACCAGCGCTGTGTTGGGTAGCCCTTTACACCAGTACGATACTCCAGGCACGTACAATGTAACACTTGTTGCCATGAGCAATTTCCTTTGTCTTGATACCATTACATTTACCGCAGTAGTAAATCCATTGCCTGATGTAAGTGTAATGACCTCGAATGGAACTTTATTCTGTGCCGAAGACACCACTACTCTTTATGCAGTATTCAATGCCAATTATGATTATGACTGGAGCACTGGTGATACCACATTTTCAACTTTAATTGACACAAGTATTAGCGTAACATTAACAATTACTGACACTTCAACAGGTTGTATCAATACCAACATCATTGATGTAGTGGAATTGCCTGCACCAACAGCTTATGCCGGAATTGACACTACCATTAATATGGGTGAAAGTGTAATGCTAACAGGTAGTGGTGGTGGAACATATATGTGGACCCCGGGGATTACATTAAACGATTCAACTTCTTCAAGCCCACTTGCATCTCCACTCACAACCACCTCGTATATACTAACGGTTACCAACTCATCAGGATGTACAGACACAGACACAGTTAATGTTACCGTTGAAGAGGTTATTAACCTGGTAATTACTAACCTGGTTACCCCTAACGAAGATGGTTTCAACGACACATGGTTTATTCAAAACATTGACCTTTTCCCTGGCAACTCGGTAAAAGTTTACAACCGTGCAGGTCAACCTGTATTTACTATGGATGATTATGACAATACCTGGGGAGGAACATTCAACGGAACATTGTTACCTGATGGTACTTATTATTACGTGATCACTTTCACCGATTCTGAAAGTGTGTTGAAAGGTTCAGTAAACGTATTGAGAAATAATTAAGTAACAGCGGTAACTTAAAAAGCAAAGAAACTATGAAAAAGTTAATATATACAACCAGTATTTTGGCCGGATTTGTGAGCATGAGCAACGCGCAGCAATTACCTATATTCAGCCAATATTATTACAACCCGTTTATTTATAATCCTGCTTTTACAGGCCAGGGCGATAAAGCAAATGCTTATGTGATTCACCGTTCGCAATGGAAAGATATGCCAGGTGCTCCGGTTACTTATGCAATTACAGTTGACGGCCCGGTATGGGATAACAAAGTAGGACTTGGTGTTTCCATGTTCAGTGATCAAACTGATATGTTCCACCGCAGTGGGCTTTACACCTCTTATTCATACAAATTTAAAATTGCCGAAGACCAGTTCATTGTTCCCGGATTATCATTTGGTATGATTGACAACCGTGTTGACATGTCACGCGCCATTGTTAAAGACAACGGTGACCCGTTCATGGTAAACAGTAACAGGCGTAAAGTCACCTTTGACGCCAATTTTGGTGTAGCTTATATATGGAAAGAATTACGCATCGGAATTTCGGCCCTGCAATTGGTGGGAAATAAAATTGGTTTCAACAACAATGACGGTACCGGAATTTACCAAAAACTGCAGCAACATTATGTGTTTAGCGCACAGTACGGTGTTATGATTAGCGAGTCGGCCGAAGTGAAAGCGTTGCCTTCAATTATGGTGCGTTACACGCAAGGTGCTCCGATTGGGTTTGATGTAAACGCCATTTTTGAATGGAAAGACATGATTCGTGGTGGTTTCTCCTTCAGGCTTAACCAGGCCGTAGGACTTACTGCCGGTATTAAGCTAAACAAATCACTAATTGCCGGGTATACGTATGAACTGCCTATTTCAACCGTAAAATCATACAGCGGTGGCGGTGGTCATGAAATTATGCTTGGTTATTCATTTGGTGGTTCAAAAGGCATGGATGACACTAAAATGAAGGAATTGATGTCAAAAATTGAAGCGGCTCAAAACCGTAGCGACAGTCTTTCAAATGAGTTGAAAAAACGTGACCTTATCCATGATGAAGAAATCAAGAAATTGAAAGAACGCCAGGATTCATTGGCCAACGCTCAAAAAGACATGGGCAAAAACACCAATAACACGCCTAATAACAATACCAACACAACTAATACAACAACCAACAACACCACTGACCCGAATAACAAGCTAATTCGTGCCGAATCGGTAACAGATTATACCGATGAGAACGGAGCCGACATTACCCCGGGATATTATGTTATTGTTGAATCGTTCAGGAACGTTAGCAATGCTAAGGCCAATAAAGAGTTCTACGAAAAGCAAAAGCAAATCAAGGTAATGACCATTTTTAACAAGAAACGTAAGTTCTATTACAATTCGGTTCTTTACACGACTGACGAAGAATCAGCAATTGATTTAACCAACGAGATCAAGAAGGAAAAACCTGATTCATGGATTTTCAAACTAATGGAATAAGTAAAACTTAAATACACTAAATTAGCCCCGATGAACAATCGGGGCTTTTTTTTGCAGGAAACTGATACCAATGCCATTTGGCACCCCTTTGCCCTACCCGGCTCACAAAACATCGTCATCAAAAAATCAAAAGGCATTTATCTTTACGACACGGCCAACAAAAAGTACATTGATGCTGTTTCTTCGTGGTGGGTAAATGTACACGGTCATGGAAATACCCGCTTGAAAAATGCCCTCAACAGGCAATTCAGGAAAACCGATCACATAATTTTCTCAGGATTTACGCATGAGCCTGCTATACGCCTGGCAAAATCGCTGCTTACAAAAACTGGTAATTTGTATGATAAGGTTTTTTATTCCGACAATGGCTCTACTGCCGTTGAAGTAGCTTTAAAACTGGCCATCCAGTATCTTGGCAGGGATTCAAAAAACATAAAAATTGTTTCCATTGAACATGCGTATCATGGCGATACGTTTGGTGCCATGAGTGCTGGCGGCAAAAACCTGTTTAATTCGGCTTTTGAGGGCTTTTTATTTGATTCCATACAAATTCCCCTGCCGTCAACCGGAAATCTTTCAGAGTCGCTTAAAACCCTTGAAAACGCATGTTCAGAAGGACCTGTTGTTTTTATTTATGAACCCATCATACAAGGTGCGGGCGGTATGAACATGTATGATTACCACCTGCTCAATCAAATATTGGCTTTTCTAAAAACCAGAAAAACGGTTTGTATTGCCGATGAAGTCATGACCGGCTTTTACCGTACCGGAAGATTTCTTGCCAGCGATTATGTGGAAACTAAACCCGATTTAATTTGTTTATCAAAAGGCTTAACGGGCGGCATTTTACCACTTGGAGCAACGCTCATAAGTAAAAAAATAGTTGACGCTTTCATAAACCTTGAGCCAGCCAAACGTTTTTATCATGGCCACTCATACACCGGCAACCCGTTGGCCTGCGCGGTTGCCAATGAAAGCCTGCTCCTGTTTGACAAAAAAACACTGGATAATATTGACCAAATTGCCGAATGTCACCTGGAATTTTCTACCCTGTTGACCCGCAATAAAAAAATAACCAACGTTGCTGTTTGTGGCACCATTCTTCGCTTTGAGATTAACGCAGGGAAAACAGGGTATGACAATAGCCTGCGTGATAGAATTTATACGTATTTTATTGAAAAAGGAATTTTACTAAGGCCTTTGGGAAA
Source organism: Flavobacteriales bacterium (assembly GCA_035299065.1). Classification (GTDB taxonomy): domain Bacteria; phylum Bacteroidota; class Bacteroidia; order Flavobacteriales_D; family UBA2798; genus DASPJQ01. The sequence goes on along the minus strand of DATGXI010000030.1, from coordinate 9,223 downwards.
TGTAATTTATGTAATGCCTCCTTACATCATTACTAAAAAAGAGCTAAAGAAAATATACAAAACCATTGAAGGTTTTTTAGCAACACTTGACTGATTTATTTCGGCCTTATTTTATCAATAAACACCACCTGGTTGCCTTCAATAATCCAAAAACTATATGCTTTTGATGCCTGTTTTGCCTGTTTTACATCCAGTAAAAGTCGCTGCTTTTTATTCGCATTCATAGCTCCCGTTTCCTGGGAAAACACACAATTTGCTTCCTTGTCAAAAAACAGGACAGTTGTTTTTTTTGCTCCTTTCACAAAAGAAATCTCCAGTTCAAACATGTTTTTTTCTTTTCCCTTTTTTACCGAAGCCAAATTCACAGTTGGTTTGGTGTATTTTTTTTGACCAGTTATGTAAGGTTTCAGATCAAAGAAATACATCCTTCCACCCATCATACCTGCTGTTCGTTCATCGGCTACCACAAATTTATAATCGCTTAAAAATGTAATGGCTTCCTTTTGGGTTATACCGTCAAAATCAAAATCAAGTGTAACGTTCCTGAAAAACGATTTTTCATCCAGTAAACTAAACTTGAACCAAACATGGGTGCAGGAAAGAAATGCCACAATGTTTTTGGGTGAAAGTGCGGCCCCTGTAACGGAATTATAAATAAACCCACGTGTACCAAAATTGGTTGAATCAACCGCTGTGTAATTTGTTTTTTTATCGTTTTTTTCAATATTGTATTGATAAGATTTACCCGTATACGGGCTTGAATGGGTTTTTGTAAACAACCATATTTTATCGCCCAAGGCCATAGCTGCTTCACAATCATAATCTTTTTTTGACTTTGGTAGCGGTATTTTTTTTTCGTTGAAATGAATGCGTTTACTGCCTGTAATGGTGTCTTGCTTTACATCATAAAAATACAAAACTGTTTCCTTGCGGGTGTTCAGGTTATCGCCCACATCGCAAATCGTCAATACGCCATTGCTGTAACAAATATCTTCCCAATCAATGTTTTTTATGGTTTTAAAGGTGCGTTTCCTGAGCAAAGTACCAGATGTATCTATAAAATAAATTGTGGGCGAATTGCCACCATCATTTATACCCACAAGAAGGTTTTTATCCAATTTAGCAATGCCTGAAAATTCCACCAGTTCTTTTGGCGATGTGCAGGTACGATAAGGATAAATGACCTGCGCCAGTGTATTTGGTATATCGAAACAAAAAATCAGGATAAAAGATATGAGATATGAGATGTGAGATCCGATATACCTTAAAGTTGATTTGCCGGAACCATAAATCGTGTTACCGCTCATATTATGAAACAAAAAATTCTGCTTCGTTATGCGAATGTTCCTGTAGAATTTCTGAACGGAACAGGATCTCCTTTACTTTTAACACCTCCAGTTGATTGTGTCCAACTGCCGAGGCAAAACGCGTGGATTTTAGCCATGACTGGGCCGTAGGAAGATCCATGTTATTGAAACGCGTAATGGACGGAGCTGATAAGTGAGATAATTTAAAATTGGATGCTTCTTCCAAAACCAGGTTAAGCAATAATGTAAGATTTTTTAAGTCTTCGGCATCCAGTTTATTGTTAACAGCAACCACAAATGCACCCCAGGGGCCCGAAAATGACCCGATGTACTTTAATTTATTTGATTTTAAATACGAACGCGTGGTGTGTTTTTCCCAAAAGAAAACATCGGCTTCTTTGTTTTTTAACGCGTTTAATCCACCGGTAAGGTTATTAATTTCTTTAAATTTTAACCCATGCACATCCCAACGGTTTTCATAAGCGTTTAATATGGCCATGAGGTGGGAGCCTGAACCAAATTTACTGATGGCAATTACCGAATCCTGAATGTCACTCACTTTTTCAAGCGGACTTTCTTCGTGTGCGTGTACGCCCCACTCTAACGGGCTTATTACATACGAAGAAAATATGCGTGATTGATTGTTTTTATAGATATCAGAAACAACGCCTTCAGTAAGTACCGTTGCAACCTGTATTTCGTTGGCATTTAAGGCGCGCATAATTTGTCCGGTTCCTCCACCAAAATCCTGCCACTCAAACTCAACACCTTTTGCAAGTTCAGGTTTACGCTGAAGTACGCGTTTAAATGGAACGTTAAACGCTTCATCAACTCCTCCTATGATAAGCTTGTTATGCATTCAAAACAAAGTTAGTCTTTTTCAAGTCAGAAATTTGAAACAAAGTTTATAGCTACGCTAAAAATAAAACTATGAAGGCTATAAATCAACAAGGGTAAAAGATTAGAGTCCGTTATAAATATACGCCTTGGGGTGCGTTGCGCTTAATGCCTGGCGTTTTGAATTGGCTTCTTCCATGGTTGAAAAACTTCCTGCGCTCACCATGTAAAACCCACCACGGTTACCCAAATTCATAGCCTGGTTACCTTCGGCATTTAATTTTTCCACCATTTTATTGGCATTCGACTCACTTGAGAAGTTTCCGCAAATAACATGAAAGTTTCCTGTTGGTGTATTTACAACCGGGACTGTTTTTACAGGTTTTTCTTTTACAGGTTTTTCTTTAACGGGTTTTTCCTTCACCGGTTCTTCTTTCACCACTGGTTCTTCAACAACCGTTGTATCAACTGCGGTTGAATCATCCACAACAACAGGTTCGGCTTTGTCTTTTATTTTCTCATCGTTTTTGGCAAGGTTTTCGTGAACGGTTTTGTCGTGTGACTTATCAATGCCTAACCAGCCTTTTACCATATCCCATTTAAGGGCAGTAAATGTTCCGCCTCCTGCAACAAGCACAAGAAAAACAATAAACCATACCGGTACCCGCCTTTTCTTACGTTCCTTTTTCTCTTTAGGTGGTTTTGCTGCCTTAGCCGCTTTTTTCGCTTCTTCTTTTTGCTTTGCGGCTTCTTCCTTCTGTTTCTTTGCTAATTCTTTTGCCTCTTCCTTCTGCCTGGCGGCCTCTTCTTTTAATTGCTTCTTATCCTTTTTACCTGGATCTTCAAGTGTTGTTAATATAGGTGCTGTAACCTTCATGTCACCCGGTACTGCAGGAGGAATTTCTTTTCCACTTTGCGGGTTGTCAATTTTTGGTTGATTCAGCTTCTCTTTTTTAAGGTCTTCTATTGGTTTTATGGCCTCCACTTTAGGTGGCTCAGGCGCTTTTACAACAGGGGGTATTTCCGTCTTTGGTTCTTCTTTTTTAGGTTCTTCCTTAGGGGGAGCTACAACTGGTTTTTCTGGCACCTTTGCAACAGGAGGAATTTCCTTTTTTTGCTCAACAGGCGTTTTTGAATCACCTGACTGATCAGTGATGAATGAAACTTTGCCATCAGCACCTTTTTTCAAAACACCAAGGCCAAGTACAAGGGCTTCACCTTTTTCGCCAAGGGCTGCATTTATTTTATCAACGCTTTCGGCAATTGATTTACCGGCATCGTCAATGGTAACGCCTTGCTTTTTTGCAATAAACCCTGCCAAAAACCCATCGTTGAATTTTAAATAAGGGTTAAAGCTTATTTTTCCATCTGATTCATTTTTGGTAAATGAACCAAGTCCCGGAATAATTACGGTTTTTGATGATTTAAAAATCTCATCGAAATAATCCTTACGCATAGTTGCTGGTGTTTGCTGGTATTGCCCTAAAATAAAAAAAATCCCCCAGCATTACCGAGGGATTTATTAAGAATTTAAAATTTAAAATTCAAGACCTAAAACTGCAACGCCTTATTGGCGAAACGTTTACGATCACTTTCGTTAAGTATCATTTTACGAAGGCGAATGCTTTTAGGGGTTACCTCAACATATTCATCGTCTCCAACATACTCCAATGCCTCTTCAAGTGAAAACTTACGCGGAGGGGCAATGCGCATTTTCTCGTCAGATCCTGATGCACGTACGTTGGTTAATTTTTTACCCTCGGTAATGTTCACCACCAGGTCACCCGGTTTAATGTGTTCACCAATTACCTGGCCTTCGTACACGTCTTCATTTACTTCAATAAAGAAAATACCCCTGTCTTGTAATTTATCAACCGAATATCCCAACGCTTTTCCGCCACCTTTTGCAATAAGACAACCGTTAATACGGCCCTGGATCTCGCCTTTAATGGGTTGATATTCTTTAAAACGATGTGTTACAATAGCTTCTCCTGCCGACTGGGTTAATAATGTATTACGCAAACCAATAATACCGCGCGATGGAATGATGAATTCAAGAATCATCCTGTTTCCTTTTGGATTCATGCTTACCATTTCGCCTTTGCGCTGGTTCACCATTTCAATGGCTTTACCTGAATATTCTTCCGGTATATCTATAGTCAATTCTTCAACCGGCTCACATTTAGCACCGTCAATTTCCCTTAAAATTACCTGTGGTTGTCCAATCTGTAATTCATACCCTTCCCTGCGCATGGTTTCAATTAAAACCGACAAGTGAAGAATACCACGACCGTGTACGTTGAATGAATCTGGAGAACCGGTGTCGGTTACGCGTAATGCAAGGTTTTTTTCAAGCTCACGGTCTAAACGTTCACGAATGTGGCGCGAGGTTACAAATTTTCCTTCTTTACCAAAGAACGGTGAGTTGTTAATGGTAAACACCATGCTAATGGTAGGTTCATCAATGGCAATTGTTGGCAATGCCTCAGGATTTTCGTAATCGGCAATGGTATCGCCAATTTCAAAATTCTCAAGACCAACTATGGCACAAATTTCTCCGGCCTTAACGCTCTCTACTTTTTCTTTACCAAATCCTTCAAAAAGCAAAAGGTCTTTTAGTTTTTGTTTTTTTATGGTGCCATCACGCTTTACCAACGAAATATTTTGACCCGCTTTTAATTCACCACGTTGTAAACGACCAATGGCTATACGGCCAATGTATGACGAAAAGTCAAGCGAAGTAATTAATAACTGAGGTGTTCCTTCTGAAACTTTTGGCTCTGGAATATTTTCAATGATGCTTTCAAAAAGCGCATGAATATCTTCTGTTTTTTTCCTCCAGTCAGTACTCATCCAGCCTTGCTTGGCCGAACCGTAGATGGTTGGGAAATTCAACTGGTCTTCGTTGGCATCCAACTGGAACATCAAATCAAACACTTTTTCATGTGCCTCATCAGGTGTACAGTTTTCCTTGTCAACTTTATTGATAACCACAATTGGTTTTTTACCCATTTGAATGGCTTTACCCAATACAAAACGCGTTTGTGGCATAGGGCCTTCAAATGCATCGCAAAGCAAAAGCACACCGTCAGCCATGTTCAATACACGCTCTACTTCACCGCCAAAGTCGGCATGGCCCGGGGTATCAATAATGTTGATTTTATAATCCTTGTAACGTACCGAAACGTTTTTTGCAAGAATGGTAATTCCGCGTTCACGTTCAAGGTCATTGCTGTCCATGATCAACTCGCCAGGAGTCTCGTGGTCTTTAAATAATTTACCAACCAGTAGCATTTTATCTACCAGTGTTGTTTTCCCGTGGTCAACGTGCGCAATAATCGCAATATTCCTGATCTTTAACATATCCTTTAAAAAGTTGCAAAGGTAGTGTTATTTAGGCGGATTAACTATATACCAGCCAAGTAAATTGAAGGATTTCAGTTAATTAGTTAGAAAGCATGGGTATATAAATCAAAACCAATGCCTGCTTAGCTGATTCAATGGCAATTAGCTTGTGAAAATGCTCACAATAATGTTAAGAAAGAATTAATAAACCGTGCAGGAAATGGGATAATGGTCGCTCAGGTTTATATCGTGGGTTTTAAAACCACTTGCATTCAGCTTATCAGAATACCAAATGTAATCAATACGTAAGAGCGGCAAGCGGCCCGTATAGGTGGCACCCCATCCACTGCCCGATGATGCAAACGCATCGTTGAGTATGGACGAGAACTGACCGTAACAATACGAAACAGGCGTGTCGTTAAAGTCGCCACACACCAGGTTTTTATAAGGCGATGTTTTTACATGATCAAGTACAGTGTTGGTTTGCGATACGCGTTTTATAAATGCATTTTTTATGCGCGAAAGTATTTGTTGCTCGGCCGATGAGCGTCTTTTTTGGCCGGGACCCGGTTCCTGCCCAATGGCTTCATAATCGGATTTTTGAAAACGCAGTGACGATAAATGCACGTTATACACGCGAATGGTATCTGTTTTTCGCTTTAAGTCGGCCCACACGGCATTGTTGTTTGGATCGTTTTCAAATTTTATTTCGCCACTGGCAATAACAGGATAAACTGAAAAAATAGCCAACCCAAAATGTTGACGTTGTATTAACTTATGCGTGTACCCTTCTACAAAATGATTTGCTTTTAGTATTTTGGTAAGTGAATCGCGCGTTACAAAAGGACTTGGTGCATCCTGGTGAAAAAACTCCTGGAAACAATAAATGTCAGCGTTTTGTTCCTTTAAAAAATCGAATATTTTTTTTTTGGTTTTATTGTTATCAATCCAGTTATACAAATCAAACAAACGCACGTTGTAGCTCATGATTTTTGAGGATTCACTTCCTTCAGGAGCAGGGGCAGCACTGCCGTAAACATTAAAACTCCGGTTCCAATAGGAAAATGTCAGGACCAGTACAATTCCTGAATACAGCATTCTGAATTTTTTAAAGATGAGCCACCATACAAGACACAAAACATTGGCAAGAAAAATAAACGGAAAAGCAAGGCCGAAAAAAGCGGGAATGGTAAATGATTCGGGGTTTACCCACGGGCTTACACAAGCCACCAAAAGAAAAACAATGGCCAGCCAGTTAAGCAATAAAATAATTCGGTTAACAATAAACATGGTTACTATACATCCTTCCCGTGCCTGAACAAATAATCTTTCTCCTGCTTGGAAAGACTTTCATAACCTGACCTGGAAATTTTATCTAAAATAATATCAATGCGTTCCTGTACTTCGGCTTTTGATTCATTTTGGGGCGCAAACGGACCTTTTGGCAATCCTGAATTTTTTATAACCGTCATTTTTGGTTTTTTGGATTTGAACATTCTGGTTATACCGTAAAATAGCTTGTTGAATGTGCGTGATAAATCGCGGCCTGATTGCATAAGCCTGATAAACAAAAAACCGGTTAACGCTCCACCCAAATGGCAAATATGGCCAATTCCATCTGTATACGTTATTCCTATCAAATCAATTACCAGGTACGCCAGGCCAAGGTAAATCAATTCAATTTCAAAAAGGAAAAACAAAAGTACCCGTGCCCTTGGAGCTTGTGTTACGGTGGCAATAACTACGGCCATTATACTGCCCGATGCGCCAATGAGCGGTGCCGCCTCACGATACAAGACCGGTACAGTTGAGTGAAATAAAATAGAAAGTGCTCCACCTACAAGTCCGCCATAAATATAAATGGTTAGTAACTTGCTTTCGCCTATTAACCTGTTAAGGAAATTGCCCGAAAAATAAAGAATAAGCATGTTAAAGAAAAGGTGACCAACCGAAACGTGGGCAAACATATAGGTGAAAATGGTCCAGGGCGTATAAATAAAATCTTCAAAACGCGTAGGCATGTCAACCCAACGCCCTACATTGTACTGCCATATACCGTCAAGCATTACGCCTGAATATCCCTGCGCAAAATAAACAATCCTGAAAATATTCAGAATAAGAAATACAGCAACATTGACAATAATTAATTGCACAAGCAAATTTCCGCTTCTGAATGGTTGTTTTATGTCGTTGCTTATTGACAAGGGGATTTAAGATTTAAAATTTTAGATTTAATAAAAATTGCTCCTGTCCCGTTGCCACAATTTGACCAGTATAAATCCAAAAAGAGCACCACCTAAGTGGGCAAAGTGCGCAATGTTGTCCCATTCAAAATTATTTACTCCCAGGAACAATTCCAGTAAAATCATAAATGGTATAAGGTATTTTGCCTTGATGGGAACCGGAAAAAACAATAACATTAATTCAGTATTTGGGAACAACATACCAAAGGCAATAATCACACCATAAATTGCACCTGAAGCACCAACCGTAGGTGTACCATATATTTCAAACACGCGTCCAATATTCGGCAACCTTCCATCCACAAGCGGCATAACATCGCCAGTTAAATTGTACACTTCATACATCATCACCAATTGGTGCAAAATGATTGCACCAAAACCTGTAATCAGGTAGAATAGTAAAAAACGTTTTGGCCCCCACATGCGCTCAAGCAGCGAACCAAAACTTGCCAGGGCAAACATATTGAAGAAAATATGCGCCAATGACCCGTGCATGAACATATGTGTTACAAGCTGGTATGGCTTAAAAAAAGGCGAGTCAAAATAAAACACGCTGCAATATTCAGCCATGAAATTACCATTCCTCTCTGACACTACTGTAGCAATAAACATGATAATATTTATGATCAGTAGGTTTTTTACAACCGTTGGTATATTTCCAAAAAAATCTCTTAACATTATCCTAAACGCTTTTCAATTTCATCCAATGAAGAACTGTAAAACACCTGCAACCCGTTTGGTGTGTGGGTTGGCAACGATGTTTGCATTAAATCGGCTACCAGCTCCTGCAACTCGGCCGTATTCATGTTTTTTGCTTTTTGCAACGAAACATTGTAAGCCAGCTTTCGCTGTATAATTTCAACTACATTAATGGCCAACCCGTTATTTGACTTGTCGGCTTCGTCCAGTATTTGTTCCAGTAAAACAGCACCCTGGGCTTCGGTTCCTAAAATAGCAGGAACTCCCGCTATATTGATTGTATTTTCACCTGCGTAATTTATTTCAAACCCGTTTGACACCAACTCTGATTTCAGGTCGGTATACAGGGCAAATTTCACGGGCGACAATTGCAATGATTCAGGGAACATCAATTGCTGCGAATTGCCGGTTTTCACCTGCCCATTTTGCATGTATTCAAAATAAACCCGTTCAATGGCGCGCCTTATGTGAATAAACAACACCTTGGTCTCAAACGAAGCAATTACATATTTCCCAAAAACCTTAAATACAGGAATGACAAACTGATCTTTTTTCAGCAATTCATTTTCAATAAGCGGCTCAATGTCTTCCTGTGATGGCATTAATTTACCCTGGTCAACCCAGTTGCTTTTTTCCCATTCGGTTTTTACCGGTTTTATTGAATTGCCGTTTGCTGATTTAAACGGATTGTAATTAGGATCAACCGTAATGGTTGGCTGTTTTATAGCCGTGTTTTTTGGAAGCAGGTTAAATTCAACCTCATTTTCCCTGTTAAAATCAATGCTTGGCACC
>DATGXI010000029.1:0-55409 GCA_035299065.1 Flavobacteriales bacterium | reverse complement strand
TGTCAAACAAAGGCTGATATTTTTTCCAGTTCGACAAAATTTCATCGGCTAACTGCATGCTTGCGTTTATACCATCCGGCTCACCCGGGTGAATGCCATTGTTAATAAGCAAGCGAACCTTTTTGTTTTTTTTCAGTTTTGATTCGCCACCTTTAATGGAAAACAAATGAAGTGGTTTCCCAATGTCAGTTTCATCCATTTCTTCCAGTTTGACCTGTTTGTATTTTTTGGCAAGTGATTTATAAAAGTCAATTATTTCTGCGTAAGTGGGTGTATAGTTAGTTTTGGCATATACTTGCGTAAAACCGGTTTTTACCCCAAAAATTGCCACTATAAAAATTGTAAGGATGGCTCTCATACCAATATAAATTTTAGTAATTTCATGCAAAATACGCATAATGCCAACAGCTTATACCTATACAGCGCTTGACCGGTTTTTAACCTATGTAACCATTGATACACAAAGCGATGCGTCAAGCCCTACACAGCCCAGTACCATGAAACAAAAGGACCTGGGCCATCTATTGGTAAAGGAATTGCTGGCGCTTGGCTTGAGCGATGCCCACCTGGATGAGCATGGGTATGTGTATGCAACACTGGCTTCCAATACCTCAAAAAAAGTTCCTGTCATTTGTTTTTGTTCGCATATGGATACCTCGCCTGACAGTTCGGGAACCGGTGTGAAACCAATTGTTCACAAAAATTACCAAGGCCAGGACCTGGTTTTACCCGATGATAAATCCCAGATCATTAAGTTAAGTGAACATCCTGCTTTGAACGACCAATTGGGAAATGATATTGTTACAGCAAGTGGAACCACGCTTTTGGGGGCCGACAATAAAGCGGGTTTGGCCGAGATCATGGATGCAGTGCACTATTTGGTAAAACATCCTCAAATAAAACACGGAACAATAAAAATTTTATTTACACCGGATGAAGAAATTGGCCGCGGGGTAAATAAAGTAGACATAAAAAAATTAGGTGCTGACTTTGGCTATACCATGGATGGCGAAACAGCTGGCCATGTAGAGGACCAAACGTTTTCGGCTGATGGTATGAAAGTAATTTTTCACGGCATAAGTGCACATCCGGGTTTTGCAAAAGGTAAAATGATTAGCGCCATTAAACTGGCTGCAAAATTTATTGATCAACTGCCAGTTGAAGTTTCGCCAGAAGGAACCGAGGGCATGCAGGGGTTTGTACATCCAACCAGCATAACCGGTACCATTGAAAAAGCAGAAGTGAATTTCATCATACGCGATTTTGTAACAGCCAAACTGACCGACCATGAAAATTTTGTAAAATCACTGGCCAATAAAATAGCAGCAGAAAACAAAGGCGCTTCAGTTGAATTTGAAATAAGCGAGCAGTACCGCAACATGAAAGAAGTGTTGGACAGGCACCCCCAAATTATGGAATACGCCTTAGAGGCGGTAAATAAAACTGGTTTGATTGCCAAACGAACAAGTATTCGTGGTGGTACGGATGGTTCGCGCCTCTCGTTTATGGGATTGCCTTGCCCCAATATATTTGCCGGTGAACACGCTTTTCATTCAAAGCATGAATGGGTAAGTGTGCAGGACATGCAAAAAGCAGTAGACACCATTATTCACCTTGTTCAAATTTGGGAGGAAAAATCATGAGCGATTTAAATCAATACCTGAACGATTCACTTGAAAAACGCAAAAGTGAAAACTTGTTGCGCCAACTCTTCATTGACGAAAAAGGAGCTGATTTTATTACAAACGATTATCTGGGGTTTTCACGCCTGATAAATGTAGAAACAGAAACCGACCAGCACAGCCCTGCAGCATCTCGTCTGCTAGGTGGCAATACCCAATTGCTGGAAGACCTTGAAAAGCACATTGCCAAATTTCACGGGTTTGAAACAGCCTTGTATTTTAATTCAGGTTACAATGCCAATACCGGTTTGTTTGCCTCATTGTTAACACGACACGACACATATATTTTTGACGAACAGGTGCACGCATCGGTTCGCGATGGGATACGCCAGTCGCTGGCACAAAATTTTTCATTCGCGCACAACGACATGGAGGATTTGGAAGAAAAAATAAGACATGCAAAGGGTAACGTAGTTGTTGCGGTAGAGTCGGTATACAGCATGGATGGCGATACAGCTCCCTTGGCAAAATTGGTTGAGGTGTGTAAAAAGCACAAGGTATCACTTATTGTTGACGAAGCACACTCCATTGGTTTATTTGGAAAAGAGGGAAGGGGATTGGTGCACGAATTAAAATTGACCAACGATGTTTTTGCAGTTGTATATACATATGGAAAAGCCATGGGTTGCCACGGTGGAGCGGTAGCCTGCAAAAAAAATCTGCGTGAATACCTGGTGAATTTTTCGCGGCCTTTTATTTACACAACAGCACCATCGAACAACCAGGTAATGGCGGTAAAAACAGCATACAGTTTACTGGCATCGCCTATTCACGAAAAAAATAAGCTGGCATTGCGCAAAAACATATTGTATTTTGCCGAATGCATGGAAGCCCAGCAAAATGATGCGGTATTGCATTCGCATATTAATAACTTTATGATAGGCAACAACCAAAAAGCAATAGCTGTTGCCCAGGCTTTACGCGATAAAGGTTTTATTTGCCGTCCTGTGCTTAGTCCAACTGTTGCAAAAGGGACTGAACGCATTCGTATAAATTTACATTCATACAATACACTTGACGAGGTTAAAAACCTTGTGGATACATTTAAATTACTGAACAAATGAGTAAACGATATTTTGTGACCGGCATAGGAACGGGAGTAGGAAAAACACTTGTGTGTGCTGTACTGGCCGAGGCCATGAAAGCCGATTACTTCAAACCCGTGCAATGCGGTAACCTTGATTCAACCGACTCGGATTTTATTGCCGAACACTTGTTCAATTCAAAATCAAAAGTTCATCATGGCGGACACGCGTATCGTTTAGCGGCATCACCTCATGCTGCAGCCGTAGCAGAAGGAAAAAAATTGAACCTGGCCGATATTTATCTCCCGGAAACAAAAAACACGTTACTGGTTGAAGGTGCCGGAGGTATTCTGGTGCCGCTTAACAATGAACACGAGTACGTAATTCATATAGCCAAAAAACATGAGCTGGAAATAATTTTGGTAGTTGATTATTACCTTGGAAGCATCAACCATTCACTGTTGACCCTCCAATACCTGAAAACAAATAACTATAAAATTGCTTTTCTGGTTTTTAATGGAGATAAGGTGGAATCAAGCAAAAAAGCCATTCTTCAGGCCGCAGGCGATTTGCCTTTTGTTGAAATTCCGCGTTTTGAAGTAAGTCCCGAAAGTATAAAAGACCAAGCCGATTTGCTGGTAGAGAAGTTAAGTAAAAACCTTGAACACGCGTGAGTTGGGAGTATAAAAAACGAAATTTCGGGATGTTTGGCGATGGTGATCCCAACGAGGAAAACCGGTATATTTTTTACGCCCTGATTTTGATCATCGGGTTCGCTTTTTTATATATCTTGAGCTTTTATTTTGAGAAGTAAAACTTCCCGAATTTACGCATGGGCCACAACTATCATTCAATACTTATTACTCCGTTAAACGAGCCGTTTGATGGCGCGGAAATAAAAACGGATAAGTCAATTGAAATAAAATTTTTCAATAAAGCGGGCCGTATTTTGCATACCGAACGTTATGGTGTCCCATCCCTTCAGCAGCTTAAAAATTATTATGCTGAAAAAAACGGTGTTATACTAGACCACCTTTATTTAAAAAACTTTAACCTTTCTGAAGTTACAGGTCCCCATGAAGGCGGATTGGAAAAGTTTTCGGCCCAAAGCGCCTTTTTTGACAGCGATGATATTACCGATTTTTCAAATTTCACGTTTAAAAGTGATATAAATTTTTCAAATAGTCACTTTGCGCATGGCAACGTAACATTTTATAAAACCGTAGTGTTGGATGGTTCGGTTGATTTTACCGATGTTAATTTTGGAAATGGCGATATAAATTTTCAGTTCGTTGAGTTTGGAAACGGCTCAATAAGTTTTGAAAATGTGATTTTTGGCGAAGGCGATATTTCGTTCGTAAATACTCATTTTGGAACCGGTAAAGTGAATTTTAAGAACGCCAATTTTGGAACTGGGGAGGTGGATTTTCATTTTGCCAAGTTTGAAAAAGGCGATATATCCTTTGATAAAGCTGTTTTTGGCGGGCCAAGTGTCGATTTCAGGCGCGTTGAATTTGGCGATGGTAAACTTGATTTTACACGAACCGATTTTGGCGATGGTGATGTCAACTTTGAAGAAACGGAATACGGTAAAGGACGCAAAAATTTTAAACGCGCTATTTTTGGTCGTGCACACGTTTCATTTGAACTTGCTCAATTTGGTGAAGGAGAAGTAACCTTTGAAAATGCAGAATTTGAAGAAGGTAAAATTTCCTTTTTCAAATCGGTTTCTGAAACCATTAGTTTTAAAAATTGCCAGTTGAATAATTACCTTGATTTGCGGGTTGAAAGCTGTGACCTGATTGATTTGTCCAACACAATTGTGAAGGACATTATTGACATGAAACCAGGATTTTCAAAAGTGGTTATCAAACGACTGAACCTGACAGGTGCGCGCAACCTTGGAAAAATATTTATTGATTGGAATGACAACGATGTATATAATTTAATTGCCGGCCAGGAAGACACTACCTATGCTCAAAAAGCCGACCAGTTCAGGATCATTAAAGAAGATTTTAATACGGAAGGTCGTTACGATGACGAGGATAAAGCATATGTTGAATTTAAGCGATATGAATTGTTGTCGTATAAAGAGCTTGGACTAAAAAACAAAAAGAAAAGTAAATTGGGCATATACCTGAATGTATTTTTCCAAAAATTGATTTTTGATAAAATGGGTTTATATGCAACCAACCCTTTACGTGTTTTGGGAAGCATGCTTATTGTGTATTTTATTTTTTCAATGCTGTTTTTTGTTCTGCCTTTTATTGGCGGAGGGCATATTGCAAATGGGTTGAGCCCCGAAAATGTTGAACCCATGCATTCGTTTTTTCTTAGTTTATATTACAGCGCCATTACATTTTTTACCATTGGTTATGGTGATTATTTTCCGTATGGCGGTATGCGTTGGGTTGCAGCGGCCGAAGGTTTTTGCGGGGTTTTCATGATGAGTTATTTCACAGTTGCCTTTGTGCGAAAAATCCTTCGTTAACGTATGTCTGGAGAAAAGAAACCGTATAGTCCCACTACTGCTATTCTCATTACTATAGCAGGAGCGTGTATGATTGCCTCAAAACTCATCGATATGGATGAACCCTTTTCCACTCTTGACACACTTAAAATGGTTTTTGGTATTGCATCAGTTGGGATTGGTGTGTATGCCCTGGTGACAAAAAAACAACTCTGATTGCCTATGCAGCTGTTCCGTTTTTTTATATGTGTGCAGTTTGGGTTTATGGCATTCTTGGCCTCAGGCCAGGACACCACAAACAAAAAAGCGCTTACGTTTTCAGGATATGTGGAAGTGTATTACAGTTATGATTTGGGAAAGCCCGACTCACACGAACGTCCATTTTTCTTTTATAATTTTAATCGCCACAATGAGTTGAATTGCAACCTGGGATTTTTGGATGCCAATTATGCAACTGAAAATATACGCGCAAATTTTTCGTTGATGGCCGGAACATATGCGCAATATAATTTGGCAGGTGAGCAAGGTCTTTTGAGAAATGTGTACGAGGCAAATGCCGGTATAAAATTGTCAAAAAAGCAAAACGTTTGGCTTGATGCAGGTATAATGCCATCGCACATTGGGTTTGAAAGCGCTATTGGCCGCGATTGCTGGACCCTGAGCCGCAGTTTATGTGCTGAAAATTCGCCCTATTACCAATCGGGGGTAAAATTGTCGTATGCATCGCCCAATGAAAAATGGTATATGTCCGTAAAATATTTAACCGGTTGGCAGCGCATACAACGTGTGCCGGGAAACCACACACCTGCCGGTGGAACACAGGTTGGTTTTAAACCTTCTGAAAAGGTGACATTGAACTGGTGTACTTATGTTGGAAATGAAATGCCCGATACCTTAAAGGCCTGGAGGTATTTTAATCACGTGCATGGTATTTTTCAAATCACACAAAAATTTGGTATTATAACGGGGTTTGACATTGGTATGCAACAACACCGCGATAGTTTAATGAAGGTTGATGGCATGTCGCAATGGTATACGCCTGTAGTTATTATGCAACTCAAAGCAAACAGTAAAATTCGTATGGCAGCTCGTGGTGAATACTATGCCGATGAAGATGGTGTAATCATTCCAACAGGAACTAAAAATGGATTTAAAACAATAGGTTACTCCTTGAATTTAGATTATTTACCTGTTGAAAATGCCATGCTGCGTTTTGAGGGGAGAGCAATGGTTAGCGAGGATGAAATTTTTATACTAAACAATAAGCCTTCAAAAAATAATTACTTCTTTACAACTTCGTTTTCAGTAGCGTTTTAAAGTTCTTGTTTTTTTGTTCTCACCCACATGTTCATGGCAAATTTTTGGCCTTCCCAAACCGGTTTACCCGCGTGCAGCATTTCCTTGATCACTTTTCCGTTTTCATCCAGGTTATTGAATATAAGCAGGCTTCCTTTTACCGGTTGTATAAGTAAATCAAGGTGTGGAAAATGTGTTTCACCTCCTTCATATCCATCGTTCAGGTAAGCAAGCAACGTGAATTTTCGCTGTCCTTCTTTTTCAATCAGTTCTTTTTCCTGTATTTCATCCAGGGTATCATAATGCACATCGTATTCCTGTCCCTCTGCGTAAGAAACACATTGAAACAATTCAAAATTTTCGGCAGGCATATCAATCAGTTTCGCAGCTTTGTATCGAATAGATTCCATTATTTTGTCGTCTGGTAAATTCAGTTTTGCTGTAAAACTGGTTCTTCGGTTATCAAAATTGTTTTCAATTCCCATTACGGTACTACGTGAAAATTTTTCCCCGGCAATTTTAATTATATGCTCACATTCTTCGGGAGTCAAAAAGTTTTTTTTGGTTTGAATGTTTTTCAAGGCTGGATGTGACTGTATTTTTTCAGACCAGGTTTTTTCTTTTTCATCGTAATCATTCTCACTCGAAGCGCTTACCGAAATAACTGTTAAGGCCGTTTTGTTCCATTTTTGCATAAACACGTCTTCGTTTTCCCGCACAAATCCTTTTTGTGTATGCAGGTATTTTACCAAACCGTTTTTGGCACCGGCAAATACAATAAACCGGGTTGTTTTCAGACCATGCAACGACTCCTGAATGGTAAGAATGGAAGGTGAGGGAATTTTTGAAAGTTGGGTGCTGTCAGGATTGTATAAAAGACATTCAATGCCCAGCTTTTTTAGAAGCACCTGCATTGATTCAAGCGTAATGTGGTTTGTTTTAATGAATTCAAGATAGGTTTGCTCAATGGTTGGTTTTGAAATTCGGTAATGAAGCAAATCAATAAAATTCCTGAGAAGAGCGTTTACAGCATCGCCATGATGCCGTTCAGGAAACCAGTTTTTTTTCATGCAGCAAATATAGGTGTTTAATCAATTTACCTTTCGTAATCCAGCAAGGTAACATGCCCTTGCACAATCACATCACGACCTTCACCGGTTTTGAATGCAACGCGGTAAACATATACATCTTCCTTGGCAACTTTTCCTTTTTTGGTCATGCCGTCCCAGCCAATGTTTACGTCAAATGAATTAAAAACAACTTCACCCCACCGGTTATACACCTCAAACTGGTAATTGTAATAGTCCACATAACTAACTACCGGTTTAAAAACAGGATTGAGTCCACCAGGTGTAAATGCATTGGGTATATAAACTAACGGATCAATGCTTACGCAAACGGTATTGGACTCGCTGGTTTCGGATAAACCAAACGTATTGGTGTTTTCAACGGCAACAATTTTATAACAGAACTCCCCGGTTGTATATCCCCACATGGAAACATCGTCATCGTAATTGGAAGCGCCTCCAAAGGTAGATCCGGTTACAGTAAAGTTATTTTCAAAATTCAGGGAGCGTTGTATGTCGTAATGGTTTACACTGCCATCCCATATGTTATACGGGTTCCAGTTCAGGTTGTTTGACAATGCAACAGAATTGGCAATTACCTGTAAAAAAATTGTTTTTGCCGTGTTTGAAGTTGCTGCATCCTGTCCGCAACTGTCAACCGACACAACCCTGTAAACATAACTTTGTAAATTGGTGCTTACATCGGTATCGGTAAACAACAATGGAGAGCCTCCTGGATTTAAAACGCCAATTTGTGAGAAGGAAAACCCGTTGTCATCAGAGCGGAAAACTTTGTGGTATTGTACCTGTGCCGTAACATCGGGTAGAAAACGTAATAAAATTTCATTTGCTCCTACTACGGTGACTGTTTGAATGTAAGAAAAGGCCGGCATAGCTGGCGACTTAATGATTTTGGTTGAAATATTGGAAATGGAATTTACACCAAGCCCATTTGAAACAGCATTGATAATGTATTTGTACGTTGACAAACGGTTTAAATTCGCATGCAGAAAAGTGGTGGTGGTTCCCGGTAAACTTGCAACAAGTACATAGGCTCCGCCATTTTCAGAAGCATAAATCTCGTAGGTGAGTACTCCTGTTGACCATCCTGTGTAGGGTGTCCAGTTAAGGGTAACACTGCTGTCACAAATGTGTAAGATGGAACTTAAATGAATGGTTGAATGTGGGGTACCCATTGGACTTGTATTGGGTGCAGCGGGTGCACCATGCCAGCAGGTATCAAATGCAGCAACCCCGTAGGCTTCACTTGACGAAAGTGGATCTGACGCGGGTGGCACATACGTAGTATTTAAAATTCCATAAACCGTGTCCACAACAAGCCAGCTTCCGCCTACGTTTTGCAAAATAATATAGCCTTCGGTATCAGCTGAGCCATTCGGGAACCAATTAATGACGGTTAAGCCTGTGGCAGTATCAACTGTAACGTAAGATATGACTGGTGTCCATGGTTCGGTTAGGTCGGTAAACCTGTCACCGTCTATTGACGAGAATGAAATACACCCGCTGGAATCGGTTACCGAAACACGATAGTTGAGGGTATCATCGCAAATGCTGATGGTGTCTTTGTAATTTTCAATTCCATATGGCCGTGTAGCAATAATGTTCCAGGTTCCAATCGGGTATTCGCGCCATATGTTGTAAAACGGGTATGCCGTAGGGCTGTTGGGTGGCGAAAATAATTTGTTCCAGCTTAACAGGGCAACGCCCGTTCCAATGTTGTTAACCGTTACAAGTATTGAATTTACAGTGTCACTGGTTGTAATGTTGTTTGCACCGGTACAACCCGAATATACTTTTATGCAATAAGACATGGAACCATTTTGTGCATCGGCTCCAATGTGTGTAAAGCTATTGGAAGCAAGTGTTGGTATTGTTCCCACCAAACTTCCAAGCGTTGTGTTGTAAATTTCGTATTTGATAAATGTACCCATTGGATCAACCGGTGGAACCCAGGTTAACGTTACATCACCATTCAGTGCAACATCGGCACATTTTATTTCAGGTGCAGCAACCGCCTGTGCAGGTAAAACAGTTACACTAACGGTAACCGTACTAACGCCCGGTGCAGGACAAAAATCATCGCTGGCCCTGAAAACAAACTGAAAAACTTTCCCGGCCTGGCCACAGGTTGTATTGGTCAAATGGCTGCAATCAGTTTGCCAGGTAAATGTGCGTGTAATGCTGTTAGTTGCGCTGCCTGGTAAACCGGTGTTAAGTGTTGCACAGGGCGCCTGGTCACAACCAAAAGCCGGATTTGTAAAACCGGCACCAAACTGGTTGCCCGTTGCGCTTAACGAAATGGTTTGCGGAGAGCCGTCCTGCAACAAATCACCATCGGTAGCAGTAAGATTAAAATTTACAACCTGTCCTGCATAAACTGTTGTGGCAAATGAAGCTCCAAACGGTGGCGTTATGACCGGTAAATTATTTCCCGAACAGTTTACAACAATGATTTGTGTTTCACGAAAAACTTCTGACACCAATTGACCGCATCGCCACGATTGTACTTTTACAACAATTACATAATTTCCCTGTGTGAATGATGTAAACGAAATTTCACCCGTTTGCGGGTCAATGGTTGCAGGTATATTGGAAGGATTAAATGTTGTACCCGGAGTTGGTGATGCTGCTGAATAACTTGCCGCGTACGGAACAAAAGCAGGGTTGACAGGAGGATTATAACTGGCAGCACTCAAAGAAACGGTATCCAGCGCTTCGCCAAATGAAAAAACCAGCGAGTCACCATCGGCATCGTACGCATTGTGGTTTAACTTAAAATTTGTTCCGGCACAAATTACATTTGAGGGCTCTTCTAAAAATAGTGGAGACGAATCAAAACACGGGTTTGTATTTGTTGCCGAAAACGGGTACATGGTTGCACGCAATGTGAGTCCGTATAGATTTGGTGAAACTAAATTGTCAATGGCCAAATTGCGCGAAAAATTGTGATAGGTAAATGTCCACCCGTTGGCCGGTGGAATTCCGGAAAGTGTAATGGGGGCTGACTGAAATTCATATTTCTCAATAGCGCCTGATCCGCCACTGGCACATGAAATTTGTGCAGGGCCACCCGCAACAACTGTACATGTTGGTGAAATATCAGTTTGCGAAATAAAATTCATGGGAATGGTTGAAACCGTTGGATGTCCCCAAACGTGAAGGCTAATGCCGGCAGTAGTAAACCCGGGACCGTTGCAATCGCGGTAAACCATAAGGGTGAAAATGTACTGGCCACCACCCTGGCATTGCCATGTAATTTCTCCACCCATAAGGTGCGATGCCCTTACTGAAGTGAACCCTAAAAGTGTGATAAAGAGGGTTAGGAATCCGGTTTTTAGTTTATTCAGTCTCAAAATCCGACACTTATAACGCAAAATAATGCATTATGTTGTTATTTCTAGACGGAAAAAACATGGAATTGTTGCGGCTCTTGCAGGAGAAAAAACCTAAAAATGCTGAATGCTCAAAATAGGCTGATAATAAAGTGTTTAAGATTGTTGGTTGCCAGCATTTTAACGAAATCATGTAAGAGGAGTGTAATGCACAATGATTAAATTAGCGCGAAAATACATTTCTGCATGATTCCCGTACTTTTATCACAACAGGTAAAATTAGCCGATGCCGAAACCATCAAAAAGCAAGGTTTGCAACAAGGCGAACTCATGGAAAAAGCAGGGGTTTTGTGTGCAGGTTACATCATGCAGCATTTTCCACTTTGGAAAAAATTTGTGATTGTATGCGGCAACGGAAACAACGGTGGCGATGGATTGGTAATAGCACGCTTGCTTAACCAGGAAGAATTAACGGTGCGGGTTTTTGTACTGGAAACAGGTTCAAAAGCAAGTGATGATTTTACCTTGAATTTAAATCGCCTTGGGCAAACAGATGTGCCCATTACACATATTGGTGATAAAAATCAATTGCCCGACATAAAAAACGATGAATTAGTAGTTGATGCCATTTTTGGAATTGGTTTAACCCGTAAAATTGAAGGCATTTCGCTGCAATTTATTCAGCACATCAATCAACATTCACCGTATACCATTTCAATTGATTTGCCAAGTGGATTAATGGCCGACACGTGCAGTGGTGAAAACGCAGCAGCAATTGTAAAAGCCAACTTAACCTTAACCATTGGGGCGCCAAAAATTTGTTTGTTCTTGCCTGAAAATGCAAATTATGTAGGTGACTATGTTTTGCTTGACATTGGACTTGATAAAGAATTCATTCAGTCGCTGAATCCACATTTTTTTGTTTCTGAAAAAAAAGAGATAAAAAAATATTTGCCTGACAGGGATAAATTTTCGCACAAGGGAAATTTTGGTCACGCCTTGCTCATTGCAGGTTCATTGGGTAAAACCGGTGCGGCTGTGTTATCCAGTAAGGCCTGTTTGCATAGTGGGGCAGGGTTGTTAACGGTGCAGGTTCCGCGTTCAGGTTATGCCATTATGCAGGTTTCAGTTCCCGAAGCCATGTGTTTGGTTGATGAAGGTGAAAATTTTTTAAAGTCGGTAAATACGTACGATTCATATTCGGCCATTGGAATTGGCCCGGGTATTGGAACCGAAAAAGAGACGGCACTTTTATTGTTTTCGCTGATAAATGCATATAAAAAACCAATGGTAATTGATGCCGATGCGCTCAATATTTTAGGTGCAAATAAGGAATGGTTAACGCAAATTCCGGAAGGCAGCATATTAACGCCACACATGAAAGAGTTTGCCCGTTTGTTTGGCGAAACAAAAAATGATTTTGAACGCATTGACTTGTTGCGTAAGGCCGTAGTCACATACAAGGTTCACATTGTACTCAAGGGGCATTTTTCACTGGTGGCATCACCCGCTGGCCAGTGTTACATCAATACTACAGGCAATGCCGGAATGGCAACAGGTGGCAGTGGCGATGTGTTGACAGGTATTTTAACTTCATTGCTTGCGCAAGGTCTTAACCCATTGGAGGCCGCCATTGCAGGTGTTTATTTACACGGTACGGCAGGCGATTTAGCATTGGAAAACGAAAGCATGGAATCAATGGTGGCCGGTGATATTGTGAGCAGTATTGGTAAAGCGTTTAAGAAAATTCATGCGGAATAAGAAAAGCTCGCAGAGGCGCGGTGACGCGGAGAAGAATACTTTCGCGCAAAGACGCAACGAACGCAACGTTTTTTAATCTCTTTGGAATACGTAAAAAAGCTCGCAGAGGCGCGGTGGCGCAGAGAAGAATGTTTTCGCGCAAAGACGCAACGTTTTTTAATCTCTTTGGAATACGTAAAAAAGCTCGCAGAGTCGCGGTGACGCAGAGAAGAGTGTTTTTCGCGCAAAGACGCAACGAACGCAACGTTTTTTTAACTCGTTGGAATACGTAAAAAAAGCGCGCAGAGGAGCAGTGACGCAGAGAAGAATGTTTTCCTGCAAAAAGGCAACTCTCAGGTAAAGACCTCTGTTTGCTCTGTGGTTAAATACTACTGTTTAACCGGAATCGTAAAATCAATTTTAATTCCACCACTTATTTCTTCTTCTGAAATGCCAAAGTCGGCAGGTGAAATTTTAAAACCACCTTTAAACGTTGCGGTTTTTGATTTTTTGGCAAACGTAAAAGGGAATGAAATTGATTTCGTTTTCCCCTTAATGGTCATATCACCCTTTACTTCGTAACCTTTGCTGGTTTTGGTAAATGATGTTGATTTAAAATCAATGTACGCATGGTTTTTTACGTCCAGGCGTTCTTTGTCTTTTGCGTGGTTGGTGTTTTCACTATCGCCCAAATCAATGGTATTTACATCAAATTTTACATTGAACGATGCGTTTGTCAAATCATTTTCATCAAATACAATGCTTCCTTTTAAACCTTTAATGGTTCCCTTAAAGCTGCCTGCTGTAAATTTTACACTGTATTTACTATCAATGGTCCAGTTGTTACCGGCAGGTATTTTAAATCCTGAACTTATAACAAGTCCAATAAAAAGCAGGGAAAAAAACAATTTATTCATAACGGAGATATTAAAAATCATTTTGAAACGTGTGACTGCAGCCATTTTTAAAAAATAACGGGGCCGATATGAACAAACAGGGAATACCGGCCCCGTATTACTGGAAAACATTATTTTTCTTTAGCAAACTCTAAGTCAGCATTCAAATTAACAACATTACCAACTGAACTGTCATCCATATTTGGTGCAATTCCAAAATCGGTGCGTTTTATGCTTCCTTTTACTTTCCAAACGTATACATCGCCACCGTGACCTTTGGTTTTACCTTTGTAATCGGCATCAAGTGTAATTGATTTTGTAACACCGTGAAAGGTGAAATCACCAGTTACTTTATAGGTATTGCCTTTGTCCTTTTTGAATGATGTGCTTTTAAAGGTCATTGTCGGATATTTTTCAGCATCAAAAAAATCAGCGCTGGCCAAATGTTTGTCGCGGCCATCACTACCTGTGAAAACTGAATTGGTTTCAGCTGTCAATTCAACAACAGCGTCTGAAAAATCGTCTTTTGACGAAGTCATTTTTCCATCAAACTTTGTAAATGCGCCTTGCATTTCAGCAATGCTTAAATGGGTTATCACAAATCCAAGCGATGAATGCGCTGGATCCAATTTGTACGTTTGAGCGTTAAGCGATACGGTTCCAAGTAAAGCCGCGCCAAGAATTAGTATTTTCTTCATGTTTATAGTTTTTTTAATTGTTGTATATACAAATGTATAAATTCCTTAGGTTTAAGGGGTTATTTAACAAAAAATTAGCATTTTAAGCCGTTAACCGGCTGATTTTGAACAGGCCAATAATTGCCACAAAAGTCCACACACCTTCCAAAACAGCAAACGGAACCGACTGGATCAATATACTGCCGTATAGTGCCAGCCCTCCACCGGCAATGTTCAGCAAAAAGTAAACCACGGTTTTTGCCCCAAGCAAATTAAAGGTGGTAAGTAAAAAAGCCAGCAGTATAAAAAATACACCGGCACTGGTTATAATATCAGGATATGTCATGGTGTAAAGGTAATTAAGTATCCGTTTCCAATTACCCAGTATTCGGTTGTTAGTAGGTTAAGCGGTTATGTTTTTTTTGCTATTTAACCGGATCACCTTTGTAATGTTCAATAATGATTGGGAAAATATATCCGGAATCAATAACAGGCTTTCCATCTCTATCCTTTTTTGGAATCCATTTTGGCATAATAGATGCAACGCGTATAATTTCTTTATCCATTAAACTATCATATCCACCGTGTACAATTTTAATATCGGTCAATTCACCGTTTTCTTTTACCGTACATTGTATGTATTGTTCTGATACACCCTCCCATTCTTTTGAAGGGTAAATAATATTATCCTTGAAAAATTTTTGCATAGCGCCAATACCACCTGGATAATGAGCCCGATCTTCAAATTCCCTTGCACTATCTTTTACATGCCAGTCGTCATTTGAACTTTTATCAATAGCTTCTTTTTTTACTGATTGATTGCAACCAACAAATAACACAACAATAGCCAATCCTAAAAAGTAATTCCTTATAAATCTATCTAAGTTCACCATGTCCAATATTTTTCGTTGCGGCCTAATGAGTTCCAGTTCTCATATCTCAGTACTCACATCTCACATCGCACATCTCACATCTCAAACCTTCACTCCAATCACACACACATCATCTGTTTGCTCATACACACCGCCACCAGGCCAATTTTTCCATTCTTCAATTATGGTATCCATTTTGGCCGATGCCCGGTCAAAATTATTTTTATCCAATTCAAGCAACACTTTTTCAAGGCTTGAATACTTGAATTTTTTTCCTTTTGGTCCGCCAAACTGATCAGCAAACCCATCGGTAAAACTAAATATACAATCGCCTTTTTGCAAAGGCACAGTGTGGTTTGTAAATTCTTTTTGGTTTACATAATAACCAATGGGCTGTTTATCGGGTTTCAGTTCGGTCATGTTGGTTTCACCGTTGCGCTGTATCCACAAGGGGTTATTGGCTCCTGCAAATACCATGGTTGAATTTTTTAAATCCAGGTTTACCAGGGTAATGTCCATTCCATCTTTATTCTCACCAGCGCTGCCGGTTTGTTTTAGCGCATTTATTACTTTTTCACGCAATATGCCCAATACTTTTGCGGGATCGGTTATTTTTTGTTCGTTCACAATTTCATTCAAAAAACTTGTGCCCAGCATACTCATAAACCCACCGGGTACACCATGCCCTGTACAATCGGCCGTTGCATATAAAACCGTTCCCTCCGGTAAATGACTTATCCAGTAAAAATCGCCACTCACAATGTCCTTTGGCTTAAACAAAATAAATGATTGCGGAATGGTTTTTTTAAAATCGGCCTCTGTTGGCATTATGGCATGCTGAATTTTTTGGGCGTAATTAATGCTGTCACGAATTTCCTTGTTGGCTTCCTCCACCTTTTCTTTTTCTTCCCTTAATTCAACGGTACGAATATTTACTTTATGTTCCAATACAGCCTTTTCCCTGTTAAGTTTACGTTCACGCCATTTAATAAAAGCATAAATACCTGCAAGAATAATTACGCTACACAATATGTAAAACCAGGTGGTTCGCCAAAACGGAGGCGTAATCACTATTTTTACAGTGGCACCCTGTTCGTTCCAAATCCCATCATTATTTGAACCAGCTACACGAAACAAATATTCACCCGGGTCAAGGTTTACAAATGTTACCTGGTGTTTATTGCCAAGGTCAACCCATTCATTGCTTAATCCCTCAAGTTTATAACGGTATTTATTTTTAGTGAGGTTGGTAAAGTCCAGCGATGCAAATTCAATGGTAAAAAAGTAATGATCGTAATTTAAAGTGACTTCTTTTAAAAACGAAGGTGCTGTGCTGGTTTTTAACGGGTTGTTGCGCAATAAAAAATTGGTGATTGAAACCTGTGGTATGTGCCGGTTTTCGACAAGTAATTCAGGTTGAAAAAAATTCAGGCCTTTAGCCCCGCCCATAATAATATGGCCGTCACTTAATGTTGCAAGTGTGTTAAGCGGAAACTCATTTCCCTGTAATCCGTCCAACACATCAAATTCTTTCCAGGTCGAAGTAACTGTATTGAACCGCGTTATTCCACGGCCCGACAAAAGCCATAAATTATTGTTCAGGTCTTCGGTAATTCCATACACACCCGAGGGTGATACCTGGTATTTTGCTGTCAGGTTTTCAAATGTTTTGGTCGAAGCATTAAACCTGCACAAACCATTGGTTGTTCCAACCCACATGGTGTTTCGAGAGTCGCGGTAAATACTTTGAACATCATTACCGGGTAATGACCCCTTTTCATTTTTTTTATTCCTGTAATAAATAATTTTTTCGGTTACTGGGTTCATCACATTCACACCTGAATCAGTCGCAATCCATAAATTTCCATCCTTATCATCGGTAATGTAACGCACTACGAAACTTGACAAAAACGTTTTTCCTGTGCTGTCCGGATAATTGTGTTTAAAACCGCCATCAGGCAAAAGTTTATCAATTCCGCCAAAGTCGGCACCAAACCACATGTTCTTATACTTGTCCTCAAACACTGCAAAAAACGATGAATTGATCATCGAATTGGGTACACCTTCAAAATAATTGTAATTGGTTAATTTTTTTTGAAGGGTGTCATAGGCAAACACACCCGAACCATTAACCGATATCCACAAATTTCCTTTTGCGTCTTCGGCCAGTGCCTGCACCAGCGATTGTGGGTGTAAAAGTGTTTCACCTTTTTTACTTTTTACATAATCGGTAAAACGGTTTGTAACCGGGTCAAACTTGTACACAAACCCTAAAACGGCTACATAGGTATTACGCGTATATTTTCCTACGTGTACCGCATATACCTGCGAGTTTACCAATGAAAATGGTTGACTGGGGTCTGATTTGTATATGCCAAATCGGTCACTGTACGGATTAAAAATACTCAAACCGGCATACAATGTGCCAGCCCATACCAATCCGCTGCGGTCAATATACGAGCTCAAAACATTGTTGTCGCAAATACTGCCGGGGTCACTGGGATTATTTTTAAATTGTCGCAATTGTCCCGTTTTCGGGTCAAAACAATTTAAACTTGATTCAACGGTGGCAAACCAAATATTGCCATGACTGTCTTCACTCACCTGGAAAACCATGCGCAAATCCCTCAGGCAGGTAAATTTCAACTTATCACTGCGCTTGCTGTACGATGAATCGTTGCGGCTTTTTATTACAGGAATATCTTTTACCACCTGTCCTTTTGCATCAAGGTGATCGGTAGAGTACATTTTTCCCTTTCGCTGATCGTAAATGTTCATACCACCCGACCATACGCTTATCCATATCCTTTCTTTGCTGTCGCAAAAAACCGATTTAATGGAGTTGTTGTTGTTAAGCCGTTTGTTGGGATCGCGGCTAAATGCACTGAAACGTGTTGCTTTTTTTGTTTTCAGGTTATAACAACTCAACCCATGAATATGGCCAATCCATAAATTACCGCGTTTGTCAAAAGCCAAACTGCGGGCAGCATTGTCTAAAACCGAAGTGGTGTCATTCGGATCATTTTTGATATACGAAAATCTCCTGGTTTTTTTGTCATAAACATTTACACCACCAAGTGTACCAAAATACAATTTCCCGTCTTTTCCTTCAACAACACAGTACATGGCAGGATCATTTAGAAAACCGTTGCCCTTCATATCGGTTTTTATGCGTTCAATTTTCTGTGTTTTTAAATCCATTCGGTTTAAACCTGACCAACGCGTACCAATCCATAAATTATTTTCATTGTCGGCATAAACAAACATGATGTGGTTACCCGAAATGCTGGTGGGATCATCAGAGCGATGTGAAAATGTTTTAAACCCTGTTCCATCGTAACGGCTTAACCCGCCAGCTGTAGCAAGCCAAATAAATCCCTGTTTATCCTGTGTTATGCAGTTAACTGAATTTTGAATAAGGCCATCATCAACATTCAAATGCCTGAAACGCGTGTTTTGGGCATTTGAAGTAAATAAGAGGATAACACCCAATATGGTGGTAAATAATTGAGTGAACCTATATAAGCAAACACGCTGCATGAAACAGGTTTAAAATTAAGGTAATTATTGAATAAATACGCAAAATTGTTGGAGCCGGTTCTGATGCCTCCACCGCCTGCTGCTGCTACTATTCACCATCCTTGTACGGCCAAATGTAAAAACAGGCGTGGCTTCGGTACGGCTCCCATTTAAGGGCAATTTGTTCGCATTTAAGTTTAAGCTCTTTTCCTTCCCCGGTAAGTTTATATATCTTTTTCATACCATTAACAATACCAAGATCGCCACTTGGAAAAACATTGGGTCTGGCCAATGCAAACATCAGTAGCATTTCAACTGTCCATTTTCCCACACCCTTTATTTGGGTCAGGTACTCAATTATTTCTTCATCGCTCATTTTTCCAAGCCTGGTGTGGTCTATTTTATGTTGAAGGCTAAAATGGGCAATGTTTTTCAGGTATCCCGCTTTTTGGTAGGAGAAACCAACGCCCCGCAACTTTTCATCTTTCATTTTAATGACCA
Organism: Flavobacteriales bacterium; assembly: GCA_035299065.1. Classification (GTDB taxonomy): domain Bacteria; phylum Bacteroidota; class Bacteroidia; order Flavobacteriales_D; family UBA2798; genus DASPJQ01. Next base: position 36,311 of record DATGXI010000029.1, on the reverse strand, counting down.
GGTTTGGCTCGGGATACTGGCCGGGAAATAAGTCAAGGAACCTGTTCCATATGGTATCGGCAGCTTTGACAGATAATTGCTGCCCGGCTATTGACCTAAGCAATACATAATACAGGTCCTTTTCCTTTTTTGGCGCATAAGGTTTGGTTTTTTTCATCACCTTACCCATTTTCTTGTCTTTTTTTAAATGCGCAATATGCTTCATATTACTTTTTTTATTTACGCGGATGAAAATTGCGAATGGTCTCTGCTAAAAATTTGCGGTCAAGGTGCGTATAAATCTCGGTTGTGGTTATTGATTCGTGTCCCAGCATTTCCTGCACAGCACGCAGGTCGGCACCGTTTTCAATTAAGTGCGTGGCAAAACTATGCCTTAAGGTATGCGGACTTATGTCTTTTTTCACGCCAGCGTCTTTGGCACTTTGTTTAATGATGTGAAAAATCATAACGCGGCTCAATTTTTTTCCACGCCTGTTCAGGAATAAAAAATCTTCAGCGCCCTTTGCAACCAATGCCTGTTTGCGGTAATGTTCAAGGTAAGATTTTAATTGTTTGAGGCTTTGTTTGCCAATTGGAACAAGCCTTTCTTTATTGCCTTTGCCCACCACACGCACAAAGTTCTCGTTAAAATAAATATTTGAAATTTTCAAGTCAACCAGTTCGCTTACGCGAAGGCCGCAGGCATACATGATTTCAATAATGATTTTATTGCGTGCGCCTTCCGGTTTTGAAAGGTCAATGCAATCCATCAGGCTAAAAATATCTTCAACAGTCAATACATCGGGCAATTTCCGGCTGGTTTTTGGCGCTTCAAGTAATTCGGTAGGATCGGTTCGTATAATGTTTTCAAGCAACAGGTAACCAAAAAAATTTTTCAGGCCTGAAAGAATGCGTGCCTGTGAAGTAGGTTCCACACCAATTTCGGCCAATTGTTTCAGAAAATTTTCGATGTGTTTTTTATCAACAGCATTAACGCCCAGGTTTGATTTTAGTCCGTTCAGGAAAGTATCCAGTTTAATGACATCGCGCGTGTAGGCCTCAATGGAGTTTTTAGACAGGGATTTTTCTAACCTGAGGTAAATTTTAAATTGTTTTATTTCATTGTTCCAGGACAAGGAGTGTTTGTAGTTTACAGTTCTCAGTTTACAGTTGTCAGTCTACAGTTGTCAGTGGGAGTGGGAGTGGGTGTGGCAAACAAGAAGTGGGTGGTTTCAAAGTTAAACGCATTTTTGATTCTGTGAAAACTGGGAACCGGGAACGGAAAAAATAACCCCATTTTACCTTCGCATTCAATTTCCGGTTAGATTTGTATGAATAATGAAGATTGCAATTATCAATGGTCCCAACCTTAACCTGCTAGGTCAGCGTGAACCTGCCATTTATGGGAGTTTATCGCTTGACGGGATAATGGATAAGTTAAGGAACGATTTTCCGGGTGTGGAATTTGAGCATTATCAATCAAATCTTGAAGGTGAACTCATTAATAAGGTTCAGGAAATTGGTTTTGTAAATGCAGGCAATACAGCGGGAATTGTCATAAACCCGGGTGGATTTTCACATACCTCGGTAGCCCTTGCCGATGCAATTGCCGTGTGCAAAATTCCCGTGGTGGAGGTTCACCTCTCTAATATCTATGCCCGTGAATCATATCGCCATTCCAGCATTACCGGGTCAAAGTGTGTTGGTGTGATTAGTGGGTTCGGATATTCAAGTTATTGGATGGCAGTTAGTTATGTTTTAGGCAAAGGCTAAAACGATAATTATTCCCACAAGTCCCTGATTTATTAAGAGTAGATTAATACCGAATCAAATTAATTTTATATTTGTGGGGCCTATACGCACAATGATAGATATTTTTGACTTTTATAACAAGATGGAACGCAATAACATTATGCTATCCTTTAAGGGTGGTGTAACGTCAGAATTGCTGACTTCTATTTTGCAAATAATGGAAAGCAAACTTGAGAATCTCGAGGAGCAACCCAAAACAAAGAAAAAAGTCTTCAATGTGTTGGTTGAATGCCTTCAAAACCTGTATCACCATATTGATGAAGCGCCTTCAATGGATAATCCGCTTGGAGGAAACTCAGCAATATTCATGATAAGCAGGCACGATGATCACTATTCAATTTTAACCGGCAACTTTATTATAGCTGATAATGTGAAAATCCTTCGCGAAAGGATTGACGTAGTTAATGGCATGGATAAAGACGCATTAAAAGAGTATTACAAGGTGGTGTTGAATAATGGTGAAATGTCGGCAAAAGGTGGAGGTGGACTCGGAATTATTGACATTGCCCGCAAATCAGGTCAAAAACTTGAATACAGTTTTCAGCAGGTTGATGACGCAACCGCTTTTTTTAGTTTAAATGTTAAAGTAGCTCAATAAATAGTATGGAAAATATAAATCTTGAAGGAACTCCAAAAACACCAACCGTAAAATTTGATGGTGGTGCTGGAACGCTGGAACTGAGTGGACGCTCAATTCCTGAAAATTCAATTGAATTTTACAAACCTCTTCTGGAATGGATCGATAGTTATGGTAGTGCAGCAAAGCCAAAAACAGAGGTGAACATTAAACTTGAGTATTTTAATACGTCATCTTCAAAATGTATACTTGATGTATTCAAAAAACTTGAGACAGTAAAAGGAACCGATATGATCATTAACTGGTATTACGAGGAAGATGATGAAGATATGCTTGAGGCAGGTGAAGACTACCAGGCAATCATCAGCATTCCTTTCAAGATGATTGAGGTTGCAGAAATGTAATTTTAGGCTATAAAAAATTAGACATACTTAACCGCCTGGCCTTTGGCTATGGCGGTTTTTTTTTATGATCAAAGGAGAAAAAATAGTGTTAAGGGCCTGTGAACCGGGCGACCTTGACATGCTTTACAATTGGGAAAACAATATAGGTATATGGCATGTGACCAATACCTACATACCATTTTCAAAAAGCACGCTTCAAAAGTACCTGGAAAGTGTGCAGGATATTTATAGCGATAAACAACTCCGTTTAATAATTGAGTTCAATAAAATTCCCGTAGGCATAATTGACCTTTTCGATTATGAACCGTTTCACCAACGTGTGGGCTTGGGAATTTTAATTGCCGATGAAGAAAACCGCAACCATGGTTTGGCTACCGATGCCATGAATGCCCTTAAAACCTATTGCAAAAAACAACTTGACCTTCGTATTTTATTTTGCAATGTATTAGCCAACAATGCCGCAAGCCTTCGTTTATTTGAAAAAAGCGGGTTTGTAATTTGCGGCAAAAAACCAAAGTGGCATAAAGTGAATGGTGAATTGATTGATGAGTATTTTCTGCAGGTGGAATTATAAAACAAGTACTATTTATTCTTGCAAAGGTTAATTAGAATGGCCATCAAAGAAGTGATGCGGGACTAAATCATGCTTGAAAAATCAAATTCTTAATTCATTACATGTTTCAGTTCAAATTTGAGTCGTTCATCCGTCTTCGGGTGTTTTACATGCAGCTCACAAGCAACAAGTTTAATTGAATTTTCTTCAGAGATCTTTTTCGCCCCGTATTTATCGTCATTCACAATGGGGCAGTTTATGCCTGCCAGGCTGGCACGTATTTGATGGAAACGCCCGGTGTGCAATTCAATTTTTACAATTCTATTCGCCTCATCAACTACTTCGTAGGATAGTGAACATGCTTTGGTGTTTACTTGCTGGTCTTTAAAATAAGTTGCCTTCCGGTTGAGTTTGTCTTCACTTATCCAACCGTCAATATTACCCTTCAATGGCAAAGGATTGTTTTCACATTGTGCCAGGTAAATTTTTCGTGTGCTTTTATTGGCAAACTGTTCATTCAGGTGTTTAAGTGCCGCACGTGTTTTAGCAAGTACCACAAGTCCGCTTACATTTACGTCAAGGCGATGCACAATTCCTATAAAGTACTTTTTGTTTTCGGGAAAGGTTTCACGCACATGTTTATTGGCAAAATCTTCAAGGCTGGCGTACGAAGGATGTCTTTCTACTGTAAAGCCTGCAGGTTTATATACAACAAGAAAGTAATAATCTTCAAAAATAACCGAAGGCGTTTCGCTCACTGAAAACAAGGTTAAAAAATCCATTTCTTACTTTGAAATGTACGGTTTCATTTTTTCAGCCACTTCTTTCGCTTTTGCTTTTGCGGCTGCGGCAAAATCGGTGCCTGTTGATGCGTAAATGATTTCGCGTGACGAGTTGATCAACAACCCTACCTGTTCGTTCATGGCGTTTTTCATCACATCGTCCAAATCACCACCTTGCGCACCCACACCGGGCACCAGGAAAAAATTGTTTGGTGCTATAGCGCGAATATCTTTTAAATACGAAGCCTGGGTGGCACCTGTTACAAACATGAGCCGTTCTGAATTTGTCCAGCTTAAGGCTGTTTTCAAAACGTTTTCATAAACAGTTTTTCCATTTTCGGTTTTCAGGGTTTGAAAATCAAACGCGCCTTTGTTTGACGTAAGTGCAAGCAAAATCACGAATTTATTTTCGTATTCCAAAAATGGTTGCACACTGTCACTGCCCATATAAGGTGCAACCGTTACCGAGTCAAAATCCATGTTGGTAAAAAATGCTTTTGCGTATTGGTGGCAGGTATTTCCAATATCACCACGCTTGGCATCGGCAATGGTAAAGTGGTTGGGATAATGCGCAGTAATGTAATTAATGGTTTTTTCAAGGCTTTGCCAGCCTTTTACACCATTGGCTTCGTAAAAAGCGGTATTTGGTTTATAGGCAACACAAAATTCATGTGTAGCATCAATAATTTGTTTGTTAAATTCAAAAACAGGATCGGGAGCTGTTAACAAATGCTGTGGCAATTTAGCCATGTCGGCATCAAGTCCTACGCATAAACACGAGCCTTTTGAACGTATTTGCTTTACTAATTCGGGAATTGTCATTTCAGTTGATAAGTGCCCAAAAATAATGCAATAAAAGCTGCCAAAACCACTTATTTTATACATATGGAACAAAAATTACAGGCATTTGCCAGGCTGTTAAAAATCATGGACGAATTGCGTGAGCAGTGTCCCTGGGACAAAAAACAAACTATTCAAAGCCTCAGGCATTTAACCATTGAAGAAACCTATGAACTGGCCGATGCCATTGTAAGCAACGATTTGCCCAATGTGAAAAAAGAGTTGGGTGACTTAATGCTGCATTTGGTTTTTTATGCCAAAATAGCTTCTGAAACCAATGAATTTGATATTGCCGATGTACTAAACACCGTGTGCGATAAATTAATTGACAGGCATCCGCATATTTATGGCGATGTAAAAGTAAAAGACGAAGAAGAGGTAAAAGCCAATTGGGAAAAGCTGAAATTAAAAGAGGGAAATACATCGGTTTTAGGTGGTGTTCCGGTTTCGCTTCCGTCAATGGTAAAATCAATGCGCATACAGGAAAAAGCCCGTGGTGTAGGATTTGACTGGGATACGGGCGAGCAGGTGTGGGATAAAGTAAAAGAAGAATTGGACGAGTTGAAAGCCGAAGTGGACAATAAAACCGATAAAATAGAAGATGAGTTTGGCGATGTGCTTTTTGCACTGATCAATTATGCCCGTTTTGTAGGTGTTAATCCTGAAGATGCCCTTGAAAGAACAAATAAAAAATTCATCAAGCGTTTTCAATATTTAGAAACGGAAAGCAAAAAAGACGGGAAAGTAATGGGTGAGATGACGCTGGAGGAGATGGATGTGTATTGGAACAGAGCGAAAAAATTAACCTAACCTGGATAAATAAAAGATTTTAAATAGAGAAATTTCCAAATAATGAAATGTAAAGTGAAAGCCTTAACCGTTAATGATTTATTAATTGAAATTCAATTTTAGAATCGATTATCAATGTGTCCTCTATTTGAAATCTATTTATTTAAAACTAAGCAATTTTTCTTTTTCGAGCTATCCTTTATACCGCATCCACTTCCACAACTCGCGGTAAGTAGGTTTCTTGCCATACATCAGAATACCTACACGGTAAATTTTTGCGGCTAACCAGGTGGTGAAAATAAATGCGCCAATGAGTAATAGCATAGAGATGACCACATGCCAAACGGGTACTGATCCGGTTGAAACCCTTACCATCATAGCTACTGGAGAAGTCAATGGAATTTGTGATGCCCAGGCCAGGGCTTGTCCATCGGGATTTTTTAATCCCATTTGCGAAATAATAAACCCAAAAATGAGCGGGAATGAAATGGGCAACATAAATTGTTGGGTGTCGGCCTCACTGTCCACAGCCGAACCAACAGCGGCAAATAACGCACCATACAATAAATATCCTCCAATGAAAAAGAAAATAAACATGCTGATCAAAACAGGGTAATTGAGATCATGAAAAATAAAATTATAAAGTTCACTGTCGGTTGTTGCGGCAGTCATTTGTGCAGTTACCCCATCTGCCATGCCTGGTAAATTAGCAGGGGCACGCATATCGGTAAACACATAGTTTTGTGCACTTAGCATTAAAACAAAAATAAGTCCAACCCAAAGTACAAACTGGGTTAAGCCCACAAGCATTATACCCACAATTTTGCCCATCATTAACTGGAACGGGGTTACGGATGAAACCAACACTTCAATTACACGGCTTGTTTTTTCTTCAATTACACCGCGCATAACCTGCGAACCATAAAGGAAAATAAACATGTAAATGAGCAAGGCAAAAATAAATCCAACCATTGCCTTTTGCTCTTTCTTCTCGTCCTCGCGATTGGCATTTAATTGCTTAAAGTTAACACCCTGTTTAATTTTAATATAATCTTCATAAGCTATTTTTCCATTGCGTTTGATGAGGTATTGTTCCAGCACAACGTTTATGTTGTTGATGAGGTTAGCTGTCCAGGCAGCATCAGGTTGTTTTTTATACAACATGACAACGGTTTTGTTCTCGTATACCTTTTGATTTATTTGTATAAGAATATCATATTCGGATTTCTTGAACTCGTTTTCGCCTACAATTTTATCGGTATAAACAAAATCAGAAGTGCTTTTGTCGTGCTTGATCTTTTCATTAAAAAAACCGCTTTGGTCTGAAACAAGAACTTTTTTCAGTCCAAGATCGGCAGATCCCAGTACTACAGCCCCAACAGTAAACCCTACAATTAAAATAGGACCAAGAATAGTCATGAGGATGAACGATTTTTTTCGCACCCTTGACAAATATTCCCTTGCTATGATAAGTCCTATTTTACCCATACTTATTCTGTAAACGAAGTTATTTTTGTATTGCCTGCAGTTCCCTGAACGGTTTCAATAAAAATTTCATTCATGGTTGGAACAACCTCCTTAAGCCCGCGTATTTCAACTGCCGGGATCAATGTTTGCAGTAAATTATTTACAGTATTGTTATTTAAAAGCTTAACGGTGCATTTATGGTGATTGTTTTCAATCATGTGTTTTTCCATCAATTCATATCCCGCCCAAAGCGCATTTGCAAAAGCAATCATGTTCCCGTTGAATTCAACTTCAAATGTATTTTTGGCAAATTTTTTCTTGATGTCAACAACACTCCCGCTTAATAATACCTCTGATTTATTGATCAGGGCAATATCATCACACATTTCCTCAACACTGCTCATGTTATGTGTTGAAAATATAACGGTTGTTCCCTGTTTTTTTAGTTCAAGGATTTCATTTTTTATGAGGTTGGCATTAATGGGATCAAACCCGCTGAATGGTTCGTCAAGAATAAGCAGGCTTGGTTTATGAATAACAGTTGTGATGAACTGTACTTTTTGGGCCATGCCTTTTGAAAGTTCTTCTACTTTTTTATTCCACCAGCCTTCAATTTCAAATTTTTTGAACCAGGACATGAGCTCATACATGGCCTCGTTTTTTTTCATGCCTTTTAAGCGTGCAAAATACATGGCCTGTTCACCAACTTTCATTTTTTTGTAAAGGCCACGCTCTTCTGGTAAATAACCAATTTTAGCTACATGCCAGGGCGATAATTTCTGGTCTTCAAATAAAACAGTTCCCTCATCAGGCCCGGTAATTTGGTTGATGATGCGTATTAGCGATGTTTTACCTGCCCCGTTGGGCCCAAGTAAACCAAAAATGTTTCCTTTTTTCACATCTATGGAAACATCTTTAAGGGCGGTATATTTACCGAAATGTTTGTAGATATGCTGTGCCCTTAAAATATACATAACCAATTTATGGCCTAAATATAGCGAAATGTGTAAAGGTGAAAATTAAAAAAGTATAAAAGGTCGGTTAACTGAACTGGCGGCTTAAAGGTCGTCAAGTATTTTTTCGTTCCTGGACTCAGGTTTGTCAAAAATATCGGTTTCCATTAGTTTGGCAGCAAGGGCAATAAGAGGCAATTCAATGATAAAGCCACGCATAAAAATGCCGGCAACGCCTATAAGGTTATTCACGGCCGATCCTGAAAGTATGTCCATATACATAAAAAGGCCATAAACAAACAGGCTGGCCAGTAATATTTTGAAACCGGTAAGTAATATGAGCAGTAAAAAACCCTGGCTGAACCATACTACTTTATGGATCCAAAGGCGGTAAAAATAAAGCGCCAGACAAAATAGCCCAAATTCAATGGCGTAACTAATAACATAAAAAATGTATATGTTGCTTACAAGTTCCCAACGTATCATGATCATCATTACGGCAAGATTGATCACTGCCAGTAAAAATCCGCCAAGCAGAATGAAAATGGAATGTTCGCGCTGAAGGCTTTTCATGTGATTGCGTTTAGAATTTGCGAAACCATTGGATCATAGGCAACGGTACGGGTATACTTTTTTTATCAAAAACAATTCCCATAAACCCAAATTGCATAGCCCTGTTAACACCAGTATGCCACCTGAAGCCGGGGCAAATCAAAGAAAGTCCGGGACGGTGGTTTGAAATAACACCGCCATTGGTGGTTGAAACAAAATAATCAGTTCCCGGTGGTACAATAAACGAATCAAACACCAGGCTTATTTTTTGCGTAATTTTTTTCAACGCTGCAATAGAAATGAGTGAGCGGCCTGAACCGGTTCCTTTTTCATTCCATATTTGACCGTATCCATAAGCAATGTTGATGTTTGACCTGCGCGTTCCAAATGTCAGGGAGGCAAAAGGCAAAGCAATACCAGCTTTTACAAATGCCCACGATCCTGTTCCCACCAAAGCCCCCACACCAAGATGTAGCTTGTCAGAAAGCGGAATTGAATATTTTGCGTTGGCAATTATGGGAATACCAACCCAGCTGGTGAGTATACCTACACCAAGGTTTTTGGTAACGCCAAACTGGAAATCGGGGCCAAACAAATTCCACTGTACATAATTTTCATTTTTTTGAATGGGTAGACCATTAGTGGTAATAAAGTAACGCGTGGCAAAAACCTCTTCCGAAAAATACACCCCGTTTTTAAATTCTCCGGGTTTAATTTCCTTAATGGTGCGCACATCGTGTTTGGGAATATAAACCATGCCCAGGCTGGTTGAATTCATAAGGATTTCACGCGCATCCATTTTAAGGATAGTGCCAATGAATTCAGTGCCATCGTTTTTTACAACTATGAAAAGCGTAGTGGAATTAAATTTGGTGGTATCAATTTGCAAACCCTGTTGCGCATTGGCAAACCCGCAAACAAAAAAAATAAAAACCGAGGCAAAAATAAGTTTCATGCCCCAATAATATTATTTAAATTTAATACAAACACCAAAGGAGGTTTGAAAACCTGCAGTTCTCATGGTAAAATCCCAGTCGTCCAGGTTTTGTGCATCACCATTCAATGAAAAAGAATTCAGTTTGAAATTGTGTTTATTGCCTTCCATGTTCATCCAAAAACCTACTTTATTACCAATCCACCAGTTTAAACCAAACTGGAACCTTGAATAACCTGATGACAATTGGTAGTCTTCGGTTATAATAAACAGGCCATAGTTTGTTTCCCTGTGCACATCAAGTTTTGTTGCGCCAAGTGAAAATCCTGCATACAGGTTAATTTTGTCTTTATTCAGAAAATAAAAACGTGTATCAACATAGAATTGCCCAATCTTGTTTTGTTTTGATTTGTTTTCTTCAACCGATTCGAGGTAATAGCCGTTTTTGAAACCCAAACCTGCACTAAACCATTTGGCTATGCCATAGTGAGCATTAAAGGTGAACTGTTTTGTTCCGGCACCCGTAGTGTCCTGGTCTGATAAAGTTCCCTGGTAAGTTAATTCACTTACAACTCCGTGGACCCCAACATCAAAACCAGTGCTTAAACTAAACCTTCCGGGCACATTTGATTGACTTTGTGCCAATAAGGGGGCAAGGCAAACCAAGGCGATAAATAAATTTTTTCTCATTTTTTTTAATTCTGATTACCAGTCTAAAAATAACATTAATTTCACCCCAATAAACAAATTTTTATGAATTACGATGTTATTGTTATAGGAAGTGGCCCCGGTGGGTATGTAACAGCCATAAGGGCTTCGCAACTGGGCTTGAAAACAGCTGTAGTTGAACGTGATGAATTAGGTGGAATATGCCTTAACTGGGGATGTATACCAACTAAAGCCCTTTTGAAAAGCGCCAATGTATTTGAATATATAAGCCACGCTGCCGATTACGGCATTAGCGTAAAAGATGCCAAAGCCGACTTTGGCGGAATGGTGAAACGCAGCCGCGAGGTGGCCAACGGCATGAGTAAAGGCATACAGTTCCTTATGAAAAAAAATAAAATTGATGTGATTGCAGGAACCGCAAAAGTTAAGCCGGGTAAAAAAATTGATGTGACGGGTAAGGATGGCAAAGTAGCCGAATATTCAGCAGCGCATATTGTTATTGCAACAGGTGGACGTTCACGCGTTCTTCCAAATATACCTCAGGATGGTAAAAAAATAATTGGTTACCGTGAGGCCATGACACTTCCTTCACAACCAAAATCAATGGTGATTGTAGGCAGCGGTGCCATTGGCGTTGAGTTTGCTTATTTTTATGCCGCAATAGGTACAAAAGTTACCGTAGTTGAGTACCTGCCAAACATTGTTCCACTTGAAGATGAAGAGGTGTCAAAAGCACTTGAAAAATCGTTTAAAAAAGCGGGTATTGATATTATGACCGATGCTTCAGTTGAGTCAGTTGACACAAAAGGCAATGGCTGCAAAGTAAAAGTGAAAACAAAAACCGGTGAACAAACCCTGGAATGTGATGTTGTATTGAGTGCGGTTGGTGTAGTGGCCAATATTGAAAACATTGGATTGGAGCAGGTAGGCATTGTAACCGATAAAGGAAAAATCATTGTGAATGAGTGGTACCAGACCAATATTCCGGGGTATTATGCAATTGGTGATTGTATTCCAACTGCAGCGCTTGCACACGTAGCCAGTGCCGAAGGAATTATTTGCGTGGAAAAAATTGCAGGCCACCACCCTGAAGCGTTAAATTACAACAACATCCCGGGTTGTACATACTGCAGCCCCGAAGTAGCTTCAGTTGGTTATACCGAAAAAGCAGCAAAAGAAAAAGGATACGAAATCAAAGTAGGTAAATTCCCATTCAGCGCAAGCGGTAAAGCAAGTGCAGCAGGTGCAAAAGACGGGTTTATCAAACTTATTTTTGACGCGAAATACGGTGAACTCTTAGGCGCGCACATGATTGGTGCCAATGTTACCGAAATGATTGCCGAAACTGTTGCTCTTCGTAAACTCGAAACAACCGGCCATGAGATTATAAGAACAGTGCATCCGCACCCAACCATGAGCGAAGCCATAATGGAAGCCGCAGCAGCAGCTTATGGTGAGGTGATACATTTATAGACTTAGAGACACAAGACATAAGACACAAGATGATGTGTTCGAGAATCCCTTAGCAATAAGGGATTTTTTTATTTACTGTTGAGGGTTATTTCGTAGAAAAATATTGCCTGCAGCACCCAGTATTAGCAAACCTCCTCCAAGGGGCATAAACCAGGCACCAATGCCAAACAAGGCAAAGGCTCCACCGGTTTTTAATACCGTGATTGCAATTGCACATACACCACAACCAATAGCAAGCATTCCAAACAATTTGCCTCCACGGTATACGGCAAATGAACCAATAGCTGCCAACAATACAAAAAGTAAAGCTGATGTAGTTTGGGGCACTGGGTAATTCCACAGGTTATAATTAACCCCGTAATAATTTACAAATGGTAAAAGGGTTGAAGTAATCAAAACAGCACCTCCTCCAAAACCAATTAAGGTTGATTGTTTCATTTGTGATAAATTTTAAATGGCAATGGTGATTACAAAAAAAAAGCCCTGCACGAAACAGGGCTTTTTTATATTGAGTAGTAAGTATTAGTTACCTTTCATACCCATTGCTCCACCAGCAATAAGAAGAACGCCACCAAGTAGCATTAACCATGCACCGATGCCGAACATTCCGAAAGCACCTTGGGTTTTAACCATTAAAAGTCCAAAACCTGCAGCACCACATACAAGTGCAACAATGCTCATTGTTTTTCCGCCTTTGAAGGCTGTAAAAGCTCCTGCAAGACCAAGGGCAATAAATAAACCGCCAACAACGGCCTGGCCAGGAATTGACCACAATGATACGCCAATACCCATAAAGCTGATCATAGGTAAAAATGTTCCGATAGCAAGCATAAGGCCACCAGCAACACCAAGTAATTGATTTGTTTTCATGTTTGTTTGTTTTATATTTGGTTTGTAAATTAAGTTGCTTTTTTAAAAACGCATTCCGCCACTGCTTAAGGTCATAAGCATTAACAGGAACCATATGATGTAAACAATGCCGCAAAACACCCAGTAGGTCATTTGTTTGCTTGAGGCAGCATCAAAATCATTGGCGTTGTACACCTTTAACTTTGATAGAGCAATTCCATAAACCAGCCCCAATACATGCATGGTAATAAATACCAGTGACATAATCATGAGTATTGTTCCTTGTGACGAAGCGTAGCGATTTCCCATTGCCATTGTGGCTATATAAAGGAAATACAGGCCCGAGAACATACCTACAGCGGATACAATGATGATCCAAACGGATGATTGCTGAAGGTTGCGAACAGCACGCTCAGGAACCTGGTTGTTGCTGTTAGTCTCGTTATGATCAAGTGTTTCCATATAAAAATGAGGCAATGTGTGTTGCTAATATAGGATTTTTCTCAAACTGTGAGCTTTGGAATTCTTTTTTTTTAAAACATATAAACAGTTGAAATGTTATTATCTTAAAAAAGGTAAACAACATATAATACAGGCCAAACCCCTTGTTATTAAAGGAAGATTTGTATAAAAAGCCATTTGCTTAGGTTTTATATACCTGCCTGGGCGGTGGCTTGGTCTTGTGCTTCGGTAATTTCTTTTGTGAACAGGATCATAAAAAGTCCTTGTAAGGTTATTGAGATGCCGAACCCAATAAACACAAGCTTAAAGAAGCTAATCATGGCATTAAATGCCATCAATTCTCGGTTCATAAAAGCGTCAGGTCCGTATTCAGTTGACATAACCATGGCAGCCGACATGATACGCGAAATGCAATAGAAATACCATAGTATAAATGCCGCAAATGATATATACCAAAATATTATTTTAGGGTTGGTACGTTCGTTTTGCCAGGTGCCATCGTAGTTGCCGTTTTTTACCAGGCGCGAGGCTTTCCAAAGCTGATTGCTGACAATTAATGGCATTACAAGGTTAACCAGCGGAATATAAAACCAACCAACCGCCATGCCAGGGCTAAATGTGAGGCCTTTTATTTCGCAGGTATACAAATTCGAATAAGCCCTGTAATAAAACATGCTTATGGATACCGCACCACATACAAAAGCTGCAAATTGTAAAAAACCGGTTAACCCAACCCAAACCACGTATTGTGAAGCCGCCAGTGCAAACTCCCTTTGTGCCTCACGTGAACTGTCAATCACCCCAAACCGTTTAAAAGGTAGTGAGGAAAGCAGCGAATAATAAAGCCAAAGAAAAATGATGGTAAATACCACGGTGCAAATAATGGAAATAAAGGCAAATGTAAATTTTGGCTGCAGGGGCAAAAGCTTTGGGCGCTGCCGCATGTCAAGTGATGAATCAAGTTGGTCGCTCATAAGATAAATAAACGTTAATGGTTGAGCTAATATAGCATTTATTCGGCATAAGACGCCATGGCAATCATAAGCTTTTCAAATTTATCAACCATTTTTTTTACCGGGCAATTGAAATTGTTCACGATCATGGTAAAAGCCAGCTTTCGCCCCGATTTGGTTTTCACATATCCGCTGTAGCTTTTTACGCGTTGCATGGTTCCGCTTTTAGCATGCACGTTACCCGCAATAATGGTTTTTTTGCCCACGTTGCTAAGCGTGCCAGACTTGCCCGCCACGGGTAATGTATTTTCAAAACCACTGGCATTTTTACTTTTAGCCATGTATACCATAATGTCAGTAAGGTGATGGGCGCTAATGGCGTTGTGTCTTGATAAACCGCATCCATCAAACATATAAAGTCCTTCGGTATCAATGCCGCGTTTTTTCCAGAATTCAGTAATGGCGCTGCAACCGGTTTGTGTACTGGCGGCACCATATTTTGAAAGGCCTATTTGAATACACAAATGTTCGGCAAACAGGTTAACGCTGTTCATGTTTATCCAATAAATAATGCTGGATGTGCTTGGACTGTATTGCGTGTAAAAGTCGGTTCGCTCAGTTTTTTCAAACCGTTTATCAAGCCTTAATTTGCGGGTTGTGGTATAACCGCTGTTAACAGCTATACCAATATTGTGCAATGCCATTTCAAATTCAAATGCAGCCTGCAACGCTGGATCAGGAATACTTCCCCTTACTTCGTCATACGCTTTTTGATTGCGCGGAATAGTGCCTTTTACGTAACGGTTGAATTGATAGGGTGGGCCAATAAAATAAGAATTGTCATCATAAACAGCCGCGCTTTTTACAGTATTTACAATTTCTAAACCGGGTACATAAGGTTCTATACAGGTAATGCTTGTGCTGTCACCACTGTTTGGGCCCGACTCAAATTCATAATAAACACAATTGTCAAAAATGGTCAGCCCGTTCGGAGGAGCGCCATAATACGTACCAAGATCACCATAAATCCATGTTGAGGGCGTTGGGTCAACACCAAATATGTCATCGTCACCAATAATGCGGCCAGTAATGGAATCAATACCTGCAAGCCTTACCTGCATGGCCCATTCATTTAAAAAATCAGGTTCATAATAGTGATCTTTGAAAAAACGTGAACCAAGTGTGGGGTCACCACCGCCTTTTATGTAAATATCGCCATGCAATATACATGATGTGTCAATGTAACCGGTGTATTGAAGTATAGTTTTGAATTTGTGTCCGCCTCCAAGTATTTCCATGGCAGCCGCAGTGGTTACTACTTTCATGGTTGAAGCGGGCATAAGACTCATATCTGAATTATATTCGGCAATTACAGCTGATGTTTTTACATCTTTTGCCATAAATGTAAACGAGGCGTTTTTCAGATCAGGGTCTTCAACAAATGTTTCAATAAATTTTTCAAGTGAGTTTTTGGTTGTGTCAACCGCTGGTTTGGTGGTGGCAGGTTTTACGGGCTTAACAGGCTTTGTGGGTTTTATTTGTGAAATACCTGTATGAGAAATGAACAGAGCTGATATGAGTAGAATTTTTTTCAAATGCCGTAAATAAGGGTAAATAGGTTATTTTAGCCAAAAATAAACATATGTGCGGAATTAACGGAGTGTATTTTGGCGATTCTTCCAAAGAAATCAACCGTGCTATGTTTGAACATTCGCTTAAAAGCATGGCTTATAGGGGGCCTGATCATTGTGGAATGATGTTTGAAAAGGGCATTGCACTTGGTCACAACCGTCTTTCCATTATTGACGTATCGGCCAACGCCAATCAACCTTTTTTTTCTGCCGATCGCAGGTTTGCCCTTGTTTTTAATGGCGAAATTTTTAATTACCGCGAACTTAAAAACCAGCTCGCCTTAAATGGTGAACAGTTTTTGACCAATTCTGATACCGAAGTTTTGCTAAAAATGCTTATTCAGCAAGGTGTTAAGGCGCTACATAAACTCAATGGTTTTTTTGCATTTGCTTTTTACGATTTTGAGAAACACCAATTATTGGTTGCACGCGACAGGTTTGGCGAAAAACCCCTGTTTTACGCACTTGACCAGGAAAACAAATCACTGGTTTTTGGAAGCGAACTAAAAGCGGTTGCAGCATTTGTTCCCCAAAAAAAACTGGATCATGCTTCCCTCAGGTTATTGCTTCACCTGTCGTACATTCCTTCTCCGCATACAATCATTGAGGGGGTTAAAAAAATGAACCCGGGTGAGTGTTTAATTATTTCAAAAACAAGTGCAGAACTTCAAAAATGGTATGAACTTCCACAGGAATTTGAAATTGAAAATTCAGATGAGCGTGAAATAGAAAAAAAAACCAGGTTATTGGTTGAAGCCGCAGTTAGTCGCAGAATGATTTCTGATGTACCTGTTGCGGGATTTTTAAGCGGTGGAATTGACTCCACAATTGTTAGTGCCCTGGCAAAAAAAATCAATCCGGGATATGAAACATTTTCACTTGGGTTTACCGAAAATAAATTCATTGACGAATCGGCCGATGCTGTGTTTGCGGCAAAGCAGTTTGGCATTAAACACAATGTGATTAAATTGTCGGAAAATGAAATGTTGGAAAGCGTTCATGATTTATTCACGTTAACCGATGAGCCTTTTGGTGATTCGTCACGCATTGCCTTGTATAGTTTATGCAAAAAAATAAAAGGCCAGTTTAAGGTGATTTTATCGGGCGATGGTGCCGATGAGGTTTTTGCCGGGTACAATAAGCACTATGCTTTATACAGGGCCGGTAAAAAAAACATGGCAAATGCTTTGGTAAGGGCAGGCGGGGGAGTACATCGCTTATTGCCTAAATCGCGCAATAGCCCCTTGGCAAATAAATTCCGTCAGCTTGAAAAAATGTACAACTCACTCAAACGAAACGATTTTGAGCGTTATTGGTTTCTTGCCGGTTTTAACGTTATGCAGGCTGGTGAATTGTTGAATGTGGGAGACAATGCATTTAAGGATAACTTGCGTAATTCGGTAAACGTACCGGGGTTCAATAAATACCTTTATTATGATTTAAAACTTGTTTTGCCGGGCGACATGTTATACAAAGTTGACACGGCAAGCATGTACAACAGTATGGAAATAAGAAGTCCCTTTTTAGATCACGAGCTTATTGAATATGCATTTACCTTGCCAGGCGAATTGAAAATTAAAAACGGGAACAAAAAACACTTGCTTAAAACCACCTTTAAGGATTTGTTGCCACCTGCAATAATAAATAAGCCAAAACACGGGTTTGAAGTGCCCTTGCAACAATGGCTGAACGGCCCTTTAAAAACAACCGTAAATGAAATGTTGGGTGATAAATTTATAAAGGAGCAGGGAATTTTTAATGCCGAAAAGGTGGCGGTATTGCTTAAAAAACTTTATTCATCAAGCCCGGGTGATTCGGCAAGCACCGTTTGGACAATGTTAAACTTTCAGCATAGCTGGCAAATATATTTCAATGCCTAAAGTATTACGTATTTTGAACCGGTTTAACGTTGGAGGGCCAACCTATAACGCGGTATATTTGAGTAAATACATGCCCGCAAATTATGAGACCATGTTGGTGGGCGGTGAGATTGATTCAAGCGAAGAAAGCTCACTTTTCATTGCAAAAAACGAAGGATTAAATCCGCATATCATAACTGAAATGAAACGCAGTATTAATCCTTTTGCGGATAGAAAAGCGTTAAAAAAAATAAAGGAAATTATTGGTGATTATAAGCCTGACATTGTACACACGCATGCTTCAAAAGCTGGTGTTTTAGGACGAAAAGCCGCATTTTCCCTTCATGTGCCTGTGGTTGTACATACCTTTCATGGCCATGTTTTTCATTCCTATTTTAATTCGATAAAAACGGGTATTATAAAGCAAATTGAACGAAGCCTGGCACGTAAATCCAGTGCCATTATTGCCATTAGCGATGAACAAAAGCACGAGCTGGTAAACATTCACCGCATTTGTGAAGCACAAAAAATGCATGTTATTCCTTTGGGGTTTGATTTGGAGAAATTTGCAGCCAATACAAGCGAAAAACGCAGGGCGTTCAGGCAAAAATACATGGTTGACGATGATGAAATTGCTATAACCATTGTTGGGCGATTGGTCCCTGTAAAAAATCATGATTTTTTCATACAGGTCGTAAAAAATGTATTGGCTAAAAGTAAAAAACGGTTGCGTTTTTTCATTGTAGGTGATGGGGAATCGCGTGAGCAAATTGTAAATCGGCTAAACGAATTTAACGTTGATCATTGTTATTGGCCAAATGAACAAAAAAAAGCAACAGTTGTCTTAACATCGTGGTCAAAAGAGGTGGATGTAGTAAATGCCGGGTCGGATATTATTGTTTTAACTTCGCTTAACGAGGGTACCCCGGTTAGCCTGATAGAGGCCCAGGCATCGGGTAAGCCAATTGTGTCTACGCGTACAGGTGGTATCAATAACATTGTAATTGAAGGTGAATCGGCCTTTTTAACCGGGGTTGACGAGGTTGAGTTATTTACCGAAAAACTACTACAAATAACAGAAAATGAGTCATTAAGAAAGAAAATGGAGCTTGCCGGACGTGAATTTGTGGTGGAGCGGTTTGGATATAAAAGGCTTTGTGCAGATATGGCCCGGCTGTACGACACGCTTCTGCAAAGTGGTCATAAATAATGCTTTTACCCCTGTAAAAGTAGTATATTTGCAACCTTACAAATTAGCACTATGCAAACCCGTTTTTTATTAGCATTAGCAATGTTGTTTTTATTGCAGGGTTGTTACATCAATTCAAACCTGATGTTTAAGACTGATAAAAACTTTGTTTTTGATACCCCTCCTGAAACACCCGAAGAAAAATACCGGATAGGAAAAAATGATCTTGTTGAATTCAAGTTATTTTCTAACGGGGCATTTAAAATTCTTGATTATGCATCAGGCGATGCTGCGGCAACATCAAATTTCAATCGGTTTAACTTAAGTTATTACGTTGAAAACGATGGCACCGTACGTTTTCCAATTATTGGTAAAGTTTATCTGAAAGATTCTACTATAAGGCAGGCCGAATTTTTGTTGGAACAACTATATGCAGTATATTATGTGGAACCCTTTGTTCAGTTGCAGGTAACAAATAAGCGTGTTATTGTATTTCCCGGAAATGGAAGTGATGCAAAAATAGTGCCCCTGGCAAATAACAATACCACTTTGTTGGAAGCAATTGCGGCAGCTGGTGGAATTACCGATCGTGGAAAAGCAAGGCGTGTTAAAGTTTTCAGGCGTGATGGAGATAAACGAAAGGCTTACCTTGTCGATCTTTCAACCATTGAAGGATTGAAGCATGCGGATATGATTGTGCAGGCAAATGACATTGTTTATGTGGAGCCAGTTCCTCAGTACGGCCGAGAAGTTGTGACGCAAATTGCACCATACATTTCCCTTTTAACATCGGCTATTTTAGTATATACAGTTTTCCAGCGATTGTAACAAGATGTTAGGCGAAGAAATAAGTTCCAAGAATCAAACCTTTTCTCAATACAAAGAAAGGCTTTCAAATTTCAGCAATGAATTTGAACTTGGGCTTTTTATATTTATTGCCCGCAAGTCTTTTTGGTTTGTAATGCTCATTTTTGGAGCTTGCTTTTCTGGTGCGTTTCTTTACCTGCGCTATTCGGCACCGGTTTATGAATCATCGGCCATAATTCAAGTGGTAAATGACGATACTAAAAGAAAAGCGCTGGATATTGGTTCTGAAATGGAAGAAGAACCTCTTGAAATTTACCTTGAATTAATTCGTTCAAAATTTCTTTTTGAAAAGGTGGTGAAAGAATTGCCTCTGGATGTAAGTTATATAATAGAGGGAAAAGTTTTGCAGGAAGAAAGTTATATTCACTCAACTTACCTCTTAAAGGACATTTCTTTTTCTGATTCAGCTATTATTGGTACTCGGATCAATACGGTTTTTGATAAAAATGGTCAATGTACATTCAGTTATGCGCTCGGTGGTAAGCAATATTCTTTCCAGGTAAAACCCAACACGCTATTTATTACTCCACATTTTAAAGCGTTTTACAACCTGAACAATTTAAAATTCACGCTTCAAAGCCAGGAAGACAACAAGCTTTACTGCGTGTTTAACAGCAAGCAACAGCTCGTTGCAAAATATTTTTCTAAGCTTTCGGTAAAAATAGCCAATGGAACAGCTAAAACAATTCAAATCACAATGTCTGACAACAATCCCTACATTGCTGCTGATATTGCCAATATGGTTGCTATTTCGTTTAAAGACTTTGATTCTGTCAGGAAAGCCGAAAGTAGTAGCCGCGTGGTGGGTTTTGTGAAAATGCAGCTTGATAAGGTGGATGCTGAATTGAGTGAGTTACAAAACATGCTGCAGGAATTTAAAAAAGCCAATAAGGTTAACGATTTTACAAGTGTTTCCAATAGCTACCTCGAACGAATATCTGAAACAGAGTCTGATTTTATTCAAACTGAAATTGATGAAGAAATACTGAGTGAAATTGAAAATAAAGTGAATGCCGATGCCAAAGAAATTGATATTTATAATGTGATTTCTGCTATGTCGGGCTCAAATATTGAAGAGGGTATTGGAAAAAATGTAGAAGAACTGCGTTTGCTTTTAAAAAGAAAAGAATCGCTTTTATACAGCTTGAAACCTGAAAGCGGAGAAATTAAAAACCTGGATTACCAAATTAACTTACAAGTTAAGGTCATTCAAAAAGGTGTAGCAGCCATAAAGGCACAAACATCAAGGCGTAAAAACCTGCTAAAGACAAGAAGAGACACATTGGAGCGATTTTTTTACAGCCTTCCGGAAAAGGAACTTAAATACAGCGATATTGAAAGACGTTACCTCATAAAAGAAAAGTACCTGACTATATTACAGGAGAAGAAAACGGAATATGATATAAGTGCACAGGCTGTGACCTCACAAACCGAGGTGTTGGATAAAGCGGTTCCAGCCAGTTCACCTGTTTCGCCCCGCAAACGTTTAATCTCAATCGCGTTTTTTCTGATAGCTGTACTGCTTTCCCTGGCATTAATTTTTATACGGTATATTTTACATAACGAAATTACTTCGTTGAATGAAATAACCAAGTTTTCCAACGCGTCCATGAATATTCTGGGTATTGTACCAAAATATAAGAAAGATATTCCTGTTTCGCAGTTGATCATTGACAAGAACCCAAAGTCCATCATATCTGAATCATTCAGGTCAATTCGTACCAACCTTCAGTTTATTGCAAATGATGAAGGCACTAAAATTTTAGCGGTGACATCAACCATATCGGGTGAAGGTAAAACGTTTGTGGCACTAAATATTGGAGGAATTATTGCCTATTCAGGAAAAAAAGTAATCATTATTGACCTTGACATGCGTAAACCTAAAATTCACAAAGGGTTCAATGTTGAGAACAATATTGGAATGAGCACTATTTTAAGTAAACGCAGCAACTACCGCGATT
Source organism: Flavobacteriales bacterium (assembly GCA_035299065.1). GTDB lineage: Bacteria > Bacteroidota > Bacteroidia > Flavobacteriales_D > UBA2798 > DASPJQ01. The sequence continues at coordinate 14,756 of DATGXI010000029.1, read as the reverse complement.
GTGTTCGACACAGTGCACTTGCAAACCTTGATTATATAACTGCAGGTCCACCTCCGCCAAACCCGGCCGAGCTTATCATTAATGGTCGCCTGGATGAACTTATTATCGAACTAAAAAAGGACTATGATTTTATTATAATTGATAACCCGCCTGTAGGACTTGTAAGTGACGGTATCCCGGTATTGTTAAAAGCCGATTACCCTATTTACATTTTCAGGGCAAATTATTCAAAAAAGAATTTTGTGCAGAATGCCGATAGGATCATCAATGAAAATGGTGTGGTGAAATTATCAGCTATTTTGAATGGTGTTGATATTGATCGCGGCAGGTATGGTTACAATTACGGTTACGGCTATGGTTACGGCTACGGCTATGGTTACGGTTATACCTACGGAGAGAATTATTTTGATGATGAGGTGAAGCCAAAAGGTGGTTTGTTAAGCCGATTAAAAGTTAAAAAGAAAAAATAGATGCGTATTCTTGAGAAAGCATTGAATGGATTGCTGGTGCTTGAACCCCGTGTTTTTGCTGACAGCAGGGGAACGTTTTTCGAATCGTTTAACCAAAACGTTTTTAAGGATCTTACAGGTGAGGAGTTTTCTTTTGTCCAGGATAATCATTCTGTTTCAAAAAAAAATGTAATTCGTGGACTTCATTTGCAAGCCCCGCCATTTGCACAAGGCAAACTGGTTCGCGTAGCCAATGGATGTGTTTATGATGTTGCAGTTGATATACGTACAGGTTCTCCTACTTTTGGCCAACATTTCGGAATAGAACTATCGGCCGCAAATAACCTCATGCTTTGGATTCCACCAGGATTTGCACATGGGTTTTCAGTGCTAGAAGAAAATTCAGTTTTTCTTTACAAATGCACAAATATTTACCATAAACAATCAGAAATGACATTGATGTATAACGATGCATCACTTGGCATTGACTGGAAAGTTGAAAATGCTCTAATTTCTGAAAAGGATAATGAAGGCCTTTCATTGAACCAGTTTAAATCCCCGTTTAGTTACAAATGATTCCCCAGGAGCACTATCTTTTAATATTGGCCCTGGTATTTATTTTTACCCTGGTTTTTTCTATTCTTTTTAACACTATACTACTCAGGTTTGCCTCAACACTGGGAATTCGCGAAAACATAAGTGAAATAAGCCGATGGAGCGCTTCGCAAAAGCCAGCTCTTGGAGGCATCACATTTTTTATAAGTTTCCTTATTTCGGTTTCATTCCATTCAATTTTTTTCAGCCAATTTGAAAGTATTTTTAACAATCTTCAGGCCCTGGGAGTACTGGCAACTGTTTGTATCGCGTTCCTTATGGGACTAGCTGATGACGCGTATAATACACGCCCCATTCTTAAATTCGTTATCCAGGCACTGTGTTCAGTAGTGCTTGTTTTTACAAATAACTATATACACGTATCATCAAATGAAGTGTTCAATTATGTGCTTACATTTCTTTGGGTTGTAGGTATCATGAATTCAATTAACATGCTTGACAACATGGATGGAATTACCACTGGAGTTTCAATAACTATTATTGCAAGTATTTTTGTTTCGCTTAAAATTGGTACCGATGAAATGTCGCTGTTTGACTCGCTTGTTCTAATAGGTGTAATGGGTAGTTTGTGTGGGTTTTTATTTCACAACTGGAATCCATCAAAAATGTTCATGGGTGACACAGGCAGCCAGTTTATAGGTATGTTCCTGGCTTATTATGGCATTAAATACTTATGGAATTCAACCGATTTTCATGGTGAGGCTATACCCACAAAGCAACTCAGTACGGTTTTGGTGGCGTTCTTACTTCCAATGCTTGACACAACTTTTGTTACCATTTCCCGTATATTGAAAAAAAAGTCGCCATTTGTTGGAGGTAAAGATCATACTACACATCACCTTTCATACCTTGGATTAACCGATTCGCAAGTAGCCTTCCTGTTTGTAGGCTTTGGCGGATTTTCGGTTTTTCTTGTTTTGGTAATTAACCGGTTTATTCCCGGTTGGTCCCATTTATACACGGTTGTGTTTTTTACGTATTTTGTTGTGTTGCTTTCGGCAGCTTTTATTATGAAATATTATTTAAAGTCAAAAAAAGATGAAATCAAAAACGAGAATATTTAGGTTTCTTGCAATCGTGGTGATTGCCGGAGCCGGTGTGGTGGCTATGAAGATGTTTGTTTTTTCATCAACCGAAAAAAATGATCCGGATGTTAAAGATGACGAACACCGTGAATTTGTAAAAAACAATTACCGCATTTTTTCTCTTGCTTTACCCGATTCGGTAAATTTTGCGGGCGAAAAAGTTCCGGTTGAAGACATTGAAGTGCGTGAACGTCTTGATCGTGAACTTGTAATTAATACGTATTGGCACTCCCAAACTCTTTTCTTTATTAAAAAAGCCAACCGTTGGTTCCCTTTAATGGAAAAAATATTGAAAGAAGAAGGTGTTCCCGATGATTTTAAGTTCATAGCAATGATTGAGAGTGGTTTTGATAATGTTGTTTCTCCCGCTGGAGCGGCCGGATATTGGCAGTTCCTTAAGTCATCTGGAGCTCATTTTGGACTTGAGGTAAACAGTTTTGTTGATGAGCGTTACAACGTTGAAAAAGCAACACGCGCAGCCTGCAAATTTTTAAAAGAATCGTATGCGCGGTTTAATAACTGGACCCTGGTTGCGGCCGCTTACAACATGGGCCCTGGCGGAGTTATGGAAAGGCAAAAGGAACAAGGCGTAACATCATTTTATGACCTGTACCTGGTTGAAGAAACACGCAGGTATATTTTCAGAATTCTTGCTGCAAAGGAAATTTATGATCACCCGCTTTATTACGGTTTCAACCTTCGAAAAAAAGACCTTTACCCCCCATTGAAAACTAAAACTATTGAGGTCGATACAACCATAACCGATCTTGTTAAATTTTCAAAATCCCAAAAGGTAAACTACAAAATACTGAAGTACCTTAACCCCTGGTTACGCGACAAGTCGTTGCCAAATAAAATGAGAAAAAAATACCAGGTTTTATTGCCGGCAGATGACTTTGACATGAAACCTGATTTGAAATAAAACAAATGAACACAGAAAACGATTATATAGAGGTTTACGGAGCGCGGGTTCACAACTTAAAAAACATTGACCTTAAAATCCCACGCAATAAATTGGTAGTGTTTACCGGTTTAAGCGGAAGTGGAAAATCATCATTGGCTTTTGATACAATTTACGCTGAAGGGCAAAGACGGTATGTAGAAACACTTTCTTCCTATGCCCGCACTTTCCTTGGTTCACTTGAAAGACCTGATGTAGACAAAATAAATGGCCTAAGCCCGGTTATTTCCATTGAACAAAAAACAGTGTCAAAAAACCCACGCTCAACGGTTGGAACAATTACCGAAGTGTATGACTTTTTACGCCTCCTTTACGCAAGGGCTGCAACAGCTTATTCATTCAACACGGGCGAAGAAATGGTTAAGTACAGCGACACGCAGATACTTGATCTTATTTTGTCAACATACAAAGACAAAAAAATTGCTTTACTGGCACCGGTGGTGAAAGGGCGTAAAGGATTGTACAAAGACCTGATTGATCAAATTCGCAAGCTTGGTTTCCTTCGTGTTCGTGTAGATGGTAAAATTCGTGAGGTAACCGAGCGTATATCCCTTGACCGTTATAAAATACATGATATAGAAATTGTCATTGACCGTATTGAGGTTAAAGAAGAGGCACGCGACCGTATATACGAATCGCTTAAAACAGCACTTAAACACGGGAAAGATTCACTAATGGTAATGGACATGGGTACTGAAGAGGTGAAGTTTTTAAGCCGTAAACTCATGTGCCCAACCAGCGGAATATCTTACAATGAGCCCGCTCCAAATTTATTTTCATTTAATTCACCTTATGGAGCCTGTTCAAAGTGCGATGGTATTGGAGAAATACTTGAGGCAGACATAAAAAAAATTATTCCCGATGATTCAAAGTCCATCAAAAGCGGAGCCATAGCTCCATTGGGCGAATTCAAGTCATCATATATTTTTAAGATCATTGATTCTATTCTTCTTGGGCATAAGTTAAAACCCACGGTGGCTGTTGAAGAAATTCCCGAAAACGTATTGAATAAAATTCTTTTTGGCACCGAAGAATCAATTAAAGTAGAAACATCTCCTGGTATTTTTGACTATGTAAACGATTTTGAAGGGGTGGTAAATTTTGTGATCAGGCAAAGCCAGGAAAGTCCAAGCGCACAAATTCAGCGCTGGGCCAACAGCTTCATGAATTATAAGGTTTGTCCAACCTGCAAGGGAAGTCGCCTTAAACAGGAATCACTTTATTTCAAATTCAATAATAAAAATATTTTTGAGTTAAGTTCCCTGGAGATTGAAAAACTGGCAAATTGGTTCGAAGGAATTGAAGTTAACCTTGATGCAAAAACAAAGGCCATTGCGGCACCCGTATTAAAAGAAATTAGGGCCAGGTTAAGTTTCCTGAATAACGTAGGGTTACATTACCTGAACCTGAACCGTAGTGCAAAAACACTTTCGGGTGGAGAGGCGCAACGCATAAGGCTTGCAACACAAATTGGAAGTGAATTAACCGGTGTATTGTATATTCTTGACGAACCTTCAATAGGCCTTCATCAACGTGATAATACAAAATTAATTGGCGCATTAAAAAACCTGCGTGATATCGGAAACTCAGTAATTGTTGTAGAGCACGATAAAGAGATGATGGAAGAGTCAGACTTTATTGTTGATATAGGTCCCGGAGCCGGTATACATGGAGGAAAAATTCTTGATGCAGCATCGCCAAAGGAATTAATGGAGTCAGACTCCATTACAACAGCGTACCTGAAAAATACAAAGGAAATAAGCGTGCCTGCCGAAAGAAGAAACGGGAGTGGTAAAACCTTGTCGCTTTTCAACGCTACCGGCCATAATTTAAAAGACGTTACATTACATATACCACTTAATACGTTTACCTGTGTAACGGGTGTTTCCGGTAGTGGAAAATCATCCCTTATAAATCAAACCTTATATCCGGCACTAAGCAGTTATTTTTACAATTCGGTTGGAAAGCCGTTGCCGCATAAAAAAATTGTGGGGCTTGATTTAATTGATAAAGTAATTGAAATTAACCAATCACCAATAGGACGTACGCCACGATCAAATCCGGCAACGTATACCGATGTGTTTACCGATATCCGCAATTTATTTGCGATGTTGCCTGAAGCAAAAATACGCGGATTTACACCAGGACGTTTTTCATTTAACGTAAAAGGTGGGCGTTGTGAAATGTGCCAGGGAGCAGGTATAAAAACCATTGAAATGAATTTTTTGCCAAATGTGCATGTTGAATGTGAATCGTGCAGGGGAAAACGTTACAATAAAGAAACATTAATGGTGCGTTTTAAAGGTAAATCAATTGGCGATGTGCTAAACATGACCATAAGTGCAGCCGTTGAGTTTTTTGAGGGGTTGGCGCACATAAAACAAAAGCTTGTTACGCTCAATGATATTGGTTTGGGTTACATTAAGCTGGGGCAACCTTCAACAACCCTTAGTGGTGGTGAGGCGCAACGCATAAAACTGGCTACCGAATTATCAAAAAGACAGACCGGTAATACATTTTATATTTTGGATGAGCCAACCACAGGCTTGCATTTTGAAGACATAAGTTTATTACTTCAAATGCTCAATAAACTGGTTGAAGCAGGCAATACCGTTGTTGTAATTGAACATAACCTTGACGTAATCAAGTGTGCAGACTATATAATTGATATAGGGCCTGAGGGTGGTGAAGGCGGTGGAACCATTGTATGTGAAGGAACTCCGGAGGTTGTTCAGCATAACAAACAAAGTCACACGGCCAGGTACCTCAAAAAAGAATTGAAACATGCAGTGCACAAATAACGTTATAGTTCCATACCTTAATTAATCATGAGCGAAGAAGAAAGTGCCCAGCAAAAAAACTGGGCTGAATTAAAATCAAATAACAGCTGGGCCATTTTTAAAATAATGTCCGAGTTTGTTGAAGGATACGAAAAATTATCGGCAATGGGGCCATGTGTCTCTATTTTCGGATCAGCACGCACCAAAGACGACAACAAGTATTACATTCTTGCCGAGGAAATAGGCTATAAACTTACGCAGGCAGGCTACGGTGTTATTACCGGTGGTGGCCCCGGAATAATGGAAGCCGGAAATAAAGGCGCGCACAGGGGAAACGGTGTTTCTGCAGGGTTAAATATTGATCTCCCTTTTGAGCAATTCCACAACAAGTACATTAACCGTGATAAGGTTCTGAACTTTGATTATTTCTTTGTTCGAAAAGTAATGTTCGTGAAGTACTCGCAGGGCTTTATTGTATTGCCTGGCGGATTCGGTACCATGGATGAATTGTTTGAAGCATTAACACTTATCCAAACACGAAAAATCGGAAAATTTCCGGTGGTTTTGGTGGGAACCGAATATTGGAAAGGGTTGGTTGACTGGATCAGGGAAGTATTGCTTGAAAAGGAAAAAAATATTTCTGATGATGACCTCTTGCTGTTTAAAATGGTTGATACTGCTGACGATGCCGTTTGGGTTATTGACGAATTCTATAAGAAATACACCCTTAAACCAAACTTCTAGGTTTTTAAACATTCATACAGGGATTAAACCTCCCGTTTTCCTTTTTGTTTTACAGGATTAGCGTTATTTTAGTGTTGTGAAAACAATGCTCAACACCTTGTGTTTTCTATTTTTTACCGGGCTTTTGTCGGCTCAGGAACCTGTATTGGTTGACCGAAGCGTTAAACAAACCGAAAATCGCCTTGAAATCTGTTATAGCTTTAAGACAGATACTCTGCAAGGTTTTTTTACCATTGAGGAGCAATTTAGTGCTGATGTAAAATTGATTTCACACAAATTAAAAGCTCCATTCACATTCAAAGAAAACAAATTAAAAATCACAGGGGCTTCCGTAAAAGGACTTGAAACATTTGTGTTGGTTTTCGAAGGCAAAGGTCATGTGGAAATGGATTGCAAAGCAAAATTTGAAAACTATCCTTGGAAGAACCTGGAAAATACATTTGAAAAATCAACGTACCTGCTGCAAAAAACTGAAGCGCTTGCCGAAGTAAAAAAGCAAGAAGAGCCTGTAGTTAAAAATGCGCCCTCAAAAATGCAGGAAGTCAATACCAACACCAATAGTGTTGAACGTATAAAAACACCACCTGTTCCAGTCAATAATTCAGGTGATGCACAGCCTTCGGTGGTCCCTGCAAGTATTGGAATTCGTTATCGTGTGCAGCTGGCGGCATCCTCTTCCAAAATGGATATAAACCGACTCAAGTCACTTACGGGGCTTGACCAGGTTGTTTTTGAAGACATAATTGACAATTTGTACAAGTATACGGTGGGTGATGAAACTTCGCTAAGCGAGGCGCAAGCTCTCCTCAACAAACTGGCCGTGAACAACTTCAAAAAACCGTTTATTGTAGCCTATGAAAATGGTAAACGCATTAGTATAGCTAAAGCACAATTGAAATAATTGAGACTATGGTTGTACAGAATAGCAAAAAATGAAGTATTTTTATGCGAATGCGTGTTTGGCTGATTAGCATACTGTTAGTTTTATGGAGTGTCCACAATGGGTACTCCCAAACTTCTGCAGCCGATACAACAGGTTTAGCCGATCTTGAAAAAGAGTTTGAGGAGGACACAACCGAAAAGCCTTATTTTGAACCTACCTTCAAACCAACATTTGGCCTTGGCGTTGGTAACTTTACTTTTTTTGGTGATGTTGGCAATAGTTATAAAGGTTTCCATTCATTGGTTAGCCGTATAGGTTATGAACTAAAAGTAAACCATTCCTTAACCAATTCCATTGACCTGGGCTTTTACGTGATATTTGGTAAAATGTCGGCCAACGAGCGTGACGGTGTGCGCAACCTGAATTTTGAATCTTCTATACGTACAGGTGGTGCCATTTTACAATATAATTTTTCGCATTTACTTGCCATTGAGCACGATGTTGAACCGTACATTTTTGCAGGATTCGAATCGTTTGAGTTTTTAAGCAAAACCGACCTGTATGACAAGTTTGGAAACAGGTATTATTACTGGAGCGATGGCTCAATCCGGAACATGGATGAAAGCAATCCAAATGCGGTAAATTCTATATTAATTCAACGCGATTATACTTACGAATCAGATTTGCGTGAGCAAAATCTTGATGGGTTTGGTAAGTACCGTGAACGTTCATGGGCTGTGCCGGTTGGTTTAGGTATACAGTTTAAAATTGGCAAACGCATGAATTTTAAAGTGGGTACCTCCATGCATTTCACTTTTACTGACCTGGTGGATAATATTAGCGAGGAAAGTGTTGGTAACAGGCAGGGGAATGCAAAAAACGATCGTTTTATGTACTCCTCATTCTCGTTAAATTATGATTTGGTTGGACCTGATAAAGTGAAGAAAAAAACCGGAACAACCGAGGAAGATCCTGATGACGGGGATTATTATGTGATGGACATGACAGATCTTGATAAAGATGGTGTGCGTGATTTTAAAGACAATTGTTTAAATACACCCGAAGGCGTAAAAGTGGATTCAAAAGGATGCCCGCTTGACAAGGATGGTGATGGTGTGCCGGATTACGCTGACGAAGAAAATCCGACAAAGCGTGGAAATTTTGTGGATGAAAAAGGCGTTACGTTAACCGATGAATATTTTGCCAATCAGTACCTGAAATTTATTGATTCTACAGGGGTGTATTGGGGCGGATATTCAAAAATTGATCGTGAAGAAGTGGGTGATGGTTCGTTCGTCACAAATAGCGGTGTATTGAAACCAAAACAGGGTTTAACGTATTACGTAATTGTTGATTCTGAAAAAAAACAAATTAATGCCAATGAATTATATAAGTATTTAAGTTATAAAGATTTCAGGCAAATTGAAACAGGTGATACCATTTACTATGTAATTGGTAATTACAAAACAATAGGTGAAGCTATTGCAGCAAAGGAAAAAATTGAAAAAGAAGGTTTGAAAACAAATGGTGTTGGTCAAACCAATAACACGGATAATACCAATACGAACTTAACACCCGAACAAATTGCAGCACAACTTGAAAAAGAAAAAAAAGACAGTATTGCCAACACGACAAATCCTGGTAAACAGGACGTAGTTTTCAGGGTTCAGTTGGGTGCGTATGATAAAAAGCTATCGTCAAAAGTTTTTAAAGACGTGCCTGATTTGCTTACAGTACCAGGTCCTGATAACATTACACGGTATTATTCAGGTTCATTTAGTACAATAGAAGAAGCTGCCAGCCGTAAAATTGACATGCAGGGCAAAGGATTTGAGTCGGCATTTATAGTTGCCTACAAAGGCGAAAAGCGCATACCGTTGAACGAGGCTGGTGCACACATGGTAAATGAAAATGATAAGGATAACATCAATGAAAACGATGTGAATTTAACCAAAGTTGATCCTGAAAAAGTAAAATTCAAAGTACAGCTTGGTGCATTTAAAAACGACATTCCTTCTTATTTGCTTGATGTGTTCCTTGATTTGGGCAATGTTCAATTGAAACGTACCGATAATGGATTAACCATTTACCTGACAGGTAACGAATCCAGTTACGAATCAGCAGAAGTGTTAAAAGCTCAATTGGTTGCCAAAGGCGTGAAGGATGCATTTGTGGTAGGCGAATACAATGGAACGGTAATTCCTGCAGCTGATGCCATTACGCTTAAAAAAGGCACCAGGTAGTTGAGTTTCCAACAATGTTCAAAAACAGTACAGTTTTACCCGGTTGCTCCAGCACAATTCATCTTATTAATTGGTATTTTAGCTCCAATTAAAACAGGTAAGTATGAAAAAAATCTTTACAAGCACTGCCGCTTTGTTATTGATCGCAGGATCGGCTAACTCGCAAGCAGCAAAGTATGCCCTTTTTGAGCATTTCACCCAGGCCAGTTGTGGTCCGTGTGCTTCTCAAAATCCAGGCTTTGAATCAACCATTTTAACACCAAATCCGGATAAGGTAAGACACATTGCTTACCATACCTCATGGCCGGGTGTTGACCCAATGAATGCGCACAACCCAACCGAAGTTGCTACCCGTGTTTCATATTATACCGTATCAGGTGTGCCTGATGTTTACATGAACGGTAATCAAAAAAATGCTCAGCCGGGTGGTTTTACACAGGCTGATGTAGATGATCAGTTCTCAATGGGTAGTCCAATTAAAATAGTTGTGACCGAAGTTGACAACGGTGCTGACAGGGATGTTACCGTTGATGTTATTACAGTTGGAACAGTGCCTGCAGGTAGTTATAAATTATATGCTGCGGTAGTTGAAGATCCAATTAATTACGGAACACCTCCGGGTTCAAATGGAGAAACACATTTTCCAAATGTATTCCGCAAAATGCTTCCTTCAACTTCAGGAACAACATATACACCAGCTGCTTTAGGTTCATCTTTTAGCATGACGTATAATTATGTTGAAAATGCAGCATGGAATATGACCAATGTAAAAGTGATTGCGTTTGTTCAAAATACCAGCACACAGGAAATAATTAATAGTGGAACGGTTTATGATCCAACCATCAATTATACCCTGGGTAACACTGGCGCTGCTAGCGCAGCCGGAACAGCAGGTTCACCATCAACATTAACCCTTAGTTCAATTAATACAGGAACGGCTGCAGAAGATTTTGTTTATACGCTTACAACAGATGCACCAGGTGACTGGAGCGCTGCATTAACCGTAAACGGATCGGCATTTACTTCAGGGTCATCTGTAAATACAGCTGCTGGAGCAACCAATACCATTGATGTTGTAATAACACCTGGAACAAGTCCTTTTGTTGCTACCTATACCTTAACTGTTACATCATTGGCAACACCAACTTCGCCTTCAATCCTTAAAAAACTATACGTGATTTCAAATGTTACTGACCTTGTTGTTAGCAACACGGGTGGCCTTGGAAGCGGAGCAGGCGGAAATGCCACAACATGGGAAGCAGTTTACATGACAGGTTTAGCATCGGCTCCTGAGCCAGGTGCAGCTAAAACAACCGATGTGATTCTTGAAGAACTTGGATCAAGTTCATCATTAACCAACGTGAATAATATTTATTATAATGTAGGCTGGACATTCCCTTCACTAACCGATTCAGAAATTCCAAACCTTGAAACATTTATGGACAATGGCGGTAATTTATTTATTGCCGGCCAGGACATGGGTTGGGAAATTATGGACCCAACAAGCGGGTACGGAACCCCAACAACACAGGGATTCTTTACAGGATACCTTCACGGTGGTTTTAGTGCTGATGGCGGATCAACCAATACATTACTAAAAGCAGTTGCTGCCGATGCTGTTTATGGTACTGCGGCTAATGCAACCATTAACAATTATTACGGTGGTTCATATTTTTATCCTGACGAATTAACCACTGCCAATGGAGGTTCAAGTATATTCACGTACAATTCAACTGCAAAAATTGGTGGTTTGCGTTATACAAACGGAACCTTCAAGTCAGTTTACCTGGGTGTAGGTCCTGAAATGTTAAGCACCACCAATGCAAATGAGGTGATCAAAATTGCACATGATTGGTTTTACGGAATCATTACTTCGGTTGAGGCCGATGCTCTTTTCAGCACCGGTTACAGCGTTTATCCTAACCCGAGCAATGGTGAAATAACTGTTCGCGGCTTTGATAACTTTACTGAACTGCAAGTATTTGACGCTACGGGTAAACTTTTGGTTACCAAATCATTAACCTCGGGTGTGCAGCAAATTAATTTAAACAACCTTGAAGGAGGAAATTATATTGCGAAGTTCATCCATAAAAATGGTTCGTTTGTAAATCAAAAGCTTACGTTCGTAAAATAATAAGATAACTTCATCATTATGAGAGCCCTGCCTTTGGTGGGGCTCTTTTGTTTTATACAACCCCAAAACTGCATTAGTCGTCTAATTTTAACAGTTTAGCCACGTTTTTACATGGATGGTGTGGAAACTAACGAAATATTTCTTTAATTTTGGGAAAATTAACATAACGCTATGAGTAACTTAACTAAAGCTTTAACCCTATTCACATTCCTCTTCATCTTTTGTCTGAACGCTAACGCACAGCAGTATGACAAAATGAAAGTTCGACCTAAACCACAAACAGCTATTAAGAAAGAAAAAGCTGCTGAGGTTGTTGTGCCGGCTGATTTTCCAAAATATGTAGACACAGGAAATCCTGAAGCAGACGCAAATTCATTTAGAGCTGCAAAAGAGCAATGGTATGCTTTACATCCTGCCGAAGCCCAAAAAATTAACGGTGAGGCCAAGTCTCAGGTAATAACCAAAACAGAATTCGACAAATTGCCAGCAGAAAAGCAACAGGCAATTCTAAATAATCCATCAAGGTTTAAAATTGTTGAATAAAATCTAACCCATACTTCGCTATGAAAAAACTTTTTAAGCTGGCACTTGTTTGCGCAGCATTGTTATGTTCGCGTGGAACTGTTTCCGCACAAGGAGAATGTCTTGCAGGTGGATGTACATCTGGAGGAACAAACTTCCCTTCAGGTACATTTAGTACCACCAGCCCTACATTTACGGCTGTATCAACATTTATATGGGCTGGCGATTATCAACTATACAGTGTTACAGCAGGTAGCACGTATGAGTGGTCTCTTTGTCCTGCTGATGGCGGGTCAGTTACCTATGACGCGCAATTAACTTTATTCAATAATGCTACATTGGCTACGCTTTGTTACAGTGATGACTACTGTGCTGCGTATTATCCAAAAATTAGCTGGACAGCTACATTTACAGGGGTAGTTCGCATAAAAGTAAATCAGTTTAACTGTGTAACCAATACAACCAATACAACATTGGTTTGGCGCTGCGCTTCATGTGCTGTTGTTGCTTCATGCCTTGATAATGATGATTGCTTTACTCCACAGGTTGTTCCATTGACTACAGCTGTTCAAACCTGTATCAATGATTGTAACACCGGATCAAATCCAGGTCCTGATTTTCTTGGCGTAAACTGTTTTGATTATCCAGGTTCAACGGTTTGGTACCAGGTTACCACCAGCGCATCGGCCGCAACACTTGATATTGATTTGAGCAGTACAACACTTACCCAGCCTTATTTTAGTGTATTTACAACATCTGATTGTGCAACCTATACGACCATTAACTGTACACAGGGAACAGCCGGTTTAGCAGCTGCAACTGTAAATATTTCTGTGGGAACAACCTATTTAATTGCGGTTTCCGATGCCTTAAATGCACAAGGTAACTTTACACTTTGTATTACAATGAATGACGATAACAGCGCGTGTAATACAAATCAATCATTGACCATTTCATCAACTTCCATGGGATCACCACTTACAGGTCCGTACCAACCGGGTGAAGTTGTAAGTTTTTGTTATCAAATTACCGATTGGCAACAGGTAAACTGTAATTGGTTACAGGGAGTTGTACCAACATTTGGTGATTGCTGGGATCCGGCATCATTTGATGCGCAAGGCCAACCTGTTTCTATTACAAACCCGCTTGATGTAAACGGAGTGTTGGCAGCAGGTATGGGCGCGTGTACAGGAAGTCCTTCGGGTTCATGGGTATGGTTCCCTGCCGGTTCAGTAAATTACAACATGGTTTCAGGTTCACTTCCTCCGGGAACTCCACTAGGGGGAGGTTGGTTTTTCATGTCTTCCTACGATCCATTATCAGGAAACTGTGCACCCGATCCAACCGATCCAGATAATAGTTATGGTGATGGTAACTTCCCAAATTGCGGACCAAACACATTTGATTATTCATTATGCTTCAACTTAACAGCACGTGGTTCTGGTTGCAGCTCGGGTAACACCGATTGCTCAGTTTCCATTAAAACGTATGCTGATGGAGAAATTGGTATCTGGAATAACCTGGGTTGTACGGTAGATATTTCGTCATCAAATGTGACGAACCTTTGTTGTACCCCGGCCGCTGTTACATCAACTACTGTGGCGTATTGCCAGGGTGATGTGGCATCACCACTATCAGCAACAGGTACCAATTTACTATGGTACACAGTGCCAACAGGTGGTGTAGGATCAGCAACTGCTCCAACACCTTCAACGGCTACTGTAGGAACAACTACCTACTATGTTTCACAAACCGTAGGTGGATGTGAAAGTCCACGTACTGCAATTACAGTTACGGTAAATGCACCTGCAGTTGCAGGTACAAATGGAACAGTAACACTTTGTTCAACAGGTGCGTCTGTAAATTTGTTCTCATCACTTGGTGGTTCTCCTGCTGCAGGTGGAACATGGACAGGGCCTTCTGCGTTAGCGGGCGGTTCGTTAGGAACATATAATCCGGCAACATGTGCACCGGGTGTTTATACCTATACCGTAAATGGTACTTCACCATGCCCGAATGTAAGCGCAACAGTAACCGTTACTGAAAATACACCACCAACTGCATCGGCAGCGGGTGCTGATCAAACAATTTGTACCACAACAGGATCTGCAACACTTGCAGGAAATGTACCGGCTTCCGGCTCGGGCACATGGACGCAGGTAAGTGGTCCTGCTTCAACTATTACAACACCATCATCGGCCAGCTCTACTGTAACCGGATTAAGTGCTGCAGGTACATACGTATATCAATGGACAATTACCAATGCACCTTGTACCGCATCAAGCGACCAGGTAAGTATTATTGTAACAGCGCCACCAACTGCATCGGCAGCGGGTGCTG
>DATGXI010000028.1:0-20278 GCA_035299065.1 Flavobacteriales bacterium | reverse complement strand
TCCAAAAGGAGCTTTATTGGTAGGCCCTCCGGGAACGGGGAAAACATTGCTTGCAAAAGCAGTTGCAGGCGAAGCCCAGGTTCCATTCTTTTCACTTTCAGGATCTGACTTTGTTGAGATGTTTGTAGGTGTTGGGGCAAGCCGTGTAAGGGATTTATTCCGTCAGGCTAAAGAAAAAGCGCCAAGCATTATTTTTATTGATGAAATTGATGCCATTGGCCGTGCCAGGGGTAAAAGCCCTAATATGGGAGCCAATGATGAACGTGAAAATACATTGAACCAGCTGTTGACCGAAATGGATGGCTTTGGTACAAACAGTGGTGTAATTATACTGGCAGCAACCAACCGTGCCGATATACTTGACCGCGCATTAATGCGCGCAGGTAGGTTTGACAGGCAGATTTATGTGGACATGCCTGATGTAAAAGAGCGTAAAGAAATTTTTCACGTGCACTTGAAACCCATTAAAGTTGGTGCCGATATTGATGTTGACTTTTTAGCAAGGCAAACACCCGGTTTTTCCGGGGCCGACATTGCAAATATTTGTAATGAAGCTGCGTTAATAGCCGCGCGTAAGAAGAAAAAAGTAGTTGAGAAACAGGATTTTCTTGATGCCGTTGACCGTATTATTGGTGGTCTTGAGAAGAAAAATAAGATCATTTCTAAAGAAGAAAAACAAGTTATTGCCCATCATGAGGCAGGCCATGCAACCGTTAGCTGGTTGCTTGAGCATGCATCGCCCTTAATTAAAGTTACCATTGTGCCACGTGGTCAATCATTGGGTGCAGCCTGGTATTTACCCGAGGAAAGGCAGATTACTACAAAGGAACAAATGCTGGATGAAATGTGCGCTATTTTAGGTGGACGTGCAGCTGAAAAAATCATGTTCAACAAAATTTCAACCGGTGCTTTAAGCGATTTGGAACGTGTAACCAAAATGGCAACAGCCATGATAACCGTTTACGGGTTGAATGAAAAAATAGGAAATCTTAGTTATTATGATTCGGGCCAGGGTGAGTTTTCATTTCAAAAACCATACAGTGAAAAAACTGCGCAGGTAATTGATGAAGAAATAAGCAAAATGGTGGAGGAACAATTTCAACGTGCAGTTGATCTTTTGAAAAACAGCAAAGAAAACCTGGAAAAACTTGCGGGAAAATTATTGGAGAAAGAAGTTATTTTCAAAGAAGACCTTGAAGCTATTTTTGGTAAACGCCAGTGGGACAAAGACCTGTTATTGGCCGAGGAAAACGATAAGAAAATTGAAACCACTCCGGACGAACTTACAACAGGAACGCCTCCTGAAGTTAAGCCTGAAAACGATCCAATAAACCCGATTATCTCTTAAAACAGTAAGGTAAGAATGGACAAAAACCTGGTTCAACGCGCACTTGCGGGATTGGTGTTTTTGGCCATTATGATTACGTGCATATGCTTTTCTGTATACTCCTCTGTAACCTTATTTCTTTTACTGGGCATGTTGAGTGCATGGGAATTCACAGGTTTAATTAATCAAAAAAAGCAATTGGGAAGTGGGCGTTTCCTTATTCTGGGATTACAAGCATTTTTAGCTGTTTTAGCAGGTGTTGCTTTTTTTACAATGCTTTCAGGCCAGTTGCATGTGCTTATTGCGGCCACAGCTGTTTTTATAACAACGGTTATTTTGTTTGTATTGAAAAATGAAATAGAAATGCGGCTGGCGCTGGTGGCAACCAATGTTTTTTCCATCATTTATGCGCTTTTTCCTTTTTTAGCGTTGGCTGTTTTGTCATTTGTAAGTTGGACGGGTGGTGCAAATTTTATAGTCTTGTATTTTTTCGTGCTCATATGGACCAATGATACCATGGCCTATTGTTGTGGCAGACTTTTTGGTAAAACCAAACTTGCCGAAACAATATCGCCCAAGAAAACAGTTGAAGGTTTTGTGGGGGGAATTATTTTTACGACCCTGGTTTCATTTCTTATCCTGAAAGTGTGGGATTTGCCAATTGGAAATCCAATAGTGTATTATGTGGCCCCAGCTATTGTTGGAGTCTTTGGCACTGCTGGCGACCTTTTAGAGTCGGCACTTAAACGTTGGGTTGGTGTCAAGGATTCGGGTAATATCATACCTGGTCATGGTGGTTTACTTGATCGGTTTGACGGTGCCATTTTTGCCATTTGGCCCTATATTATAACTTTGACGCTCCTAAATCGTTAAATTTTTCGACTAGTTGTTAATACTTTCATCCGTTTTTTACCGCATTTAATAATACTATAACCTAATTACGTGACAATGTAATACCATGTAGTAACAATTGTTTTAAATTTGTAACGCTTGATAATTATGGAGTTGCAAATGGTTAAACACGGGGTAAAAGGATGAAAACAGGGATTACATTAATACTTGTTTTTGTTGCTGGTATCTTGTATTCCCAAAGGAATGCGGTTGATGAATTACTCATGCAAAAAGCTATTAAGCAAACTGAGTCATTTCACTATCAATTTTATAAGAATTCAGAACACAAATGGGAAAGTCAGAACCCTGCAGGTGAGTTCACCGTGTCAATCTCGGAGCGCAACCAGTGTGTGTACAACACTTCAGCAGAACACAGTTTTGTATTTAACCTTTATTTGAATGCGATTCATAAAGGAAATAATTCCATTTATATTTACGATAAAGGTGCTTTTACTGCGTCCAATGATTTTTTGAAGGAAATACATGATGCCTATAGCATTGAATATGATAATTCTCCGCGCGGGCTTAAACAAAATTTTATTATTAATAAAAAACCTAAAGGTGCCGGTAACTTAATGGTTGATCTTTTGTTTTCAGGAAGTGGAATGGAAGTCATAAAACTGGAGAACAATGAACTGATTATTTCCCGCAAAGGTGACAGGTCACGAACTGAGCTGGCGCGGTATAACGGGCTACTTGTTTATGATGCATCAGGTAAAAAAATCCCATCAAAATTCACCTTAAATCGCAATGAGCTGTCAATTGAAGTTGATGATAAATATGCTATATACCCATTGACCATTGACCCGATTTCGACAACACCAACGATACTAAATATAGGAACCATTGCCGGATCTAACCTTGGGTATTGTGTAAGTGGAGCAGGTGATGTGAATGGTGATGGGTATAGTGATGTTGTTGTGGGCGCACCACGTTATCAGAATGGACAAACACTGGAAGGTGCAACATATGTTTACCATGGTACCGCAACAGGTATTGGTTCTTCACCAGCAATAATTATTGAAGGAAATATAGTTATGCCTACCAGTGAACCAAGCAAGTATTTTTTGGGTGTGTTGAGTTTTGGCACCAGTGTGTCGGAAGCAGGCGATGTGAATGGTGACGGTTATGGTGATATAATTGTTGGAAATCCGCTTTTGAGTAATGGAAACAATGGAGAAGGTAAAGCATTTGTTTATTATGGTTCAGCAAGTGGTATTGATGCCACAGTTGATTGGACGTATGAAACAAATGTTGACAGTAGTCTTCTTGGGTTTTCGGTTTCATCAGCGGGCGATGTGAACAATGACGGCTTTTCGGATGTAATAATTGGCGCCATACAGTTTACAAACGGGCAAAGTAAAGAAGGTATTGCTTATGTTTTTCACGGCTCGGCTGCTGGCTTAAGTGCCACTCCCAATACAACACTTGAAGGAAACGTTGCCAATGCTGCTTTTGGATGGAGCGTGTCAACTGCAGGTGATGTGAACGGAGATCAGTTTGATGATGTGATTGTGGCAGCGGCCTATTATACGAATGGGCAGTTGGAAGAAGGCGCGGCTTATGTATTTCATGGTTCTGCAGCAGGCGTTAGTACAACAGCAGCGTGGCTAACAGAATCAAATCAGCTTGAGTCGTATTATGGTGAAAATGTTTCATGGGCAGGTGATGTGAATGGTGATGGTTATGGTGACGTAATTGTTGGTGCCGACTATTACAGCAACAGCGTAACATTTGAAGGAATAGCACGTGTTTTTCACGGCTCAGCTGCTGGATTAAGCACTACCCCGGCAGTTACACTTGATCAGAACAAAGCGAGTTCTAATTTTGGCGCTGCTGTAAATGGTGCGGGCGATGTGAATGGTGATGGTTATGGTGATGTTATTGTTGGAGCATACGCATATAATAACGGTAATGCAGGTGAAGGCGCTATATACGTTTTTTATGGTTCTTCAACAGGTATTTCAAATACGCTTTTCACTTTATTCGAGTCCAATAAAAATAGTACCAGCCTGGGTATTAGCGTGGCTGGTTGTGGTGATATTAACGGTGATGGGTTTTCAGACATTGTTTCAGGCGCTTATCAGTATGACAATGTATCGCCTGTATTAACTAACACAGGTGCTATATATGTATTTCATGGCGTTCCCGAGGGAATTGGAACAACAGCCTTACCTAGTACCCCTTTTAGTGGAGCTGCGGCAAATTCCAGTACAGGAAATTTTGTTACTACAATTGGCGATGTAAACAAGGATGGGTTTTCGGATATTGCTGTTGGTGCACAAAATGTTGATATTGCTGGAACGGGAGGAACAAACCGTGGAGCAGTTTATATTTTTCATGGCTCGGCAACAGGTTACGCTTCGGCTCCTAATACTACAATTCCTGGTCCCACATTAGGTGCTATAGCCGCTTCAAATAATTGCCTGTTTGGCTGTTCAATTGGTGCAGCAGGCGATGTGAATGGCGATGGATTTAGTGATATTATTATTGGTGCTTCGGGTTACACCAACGCCCAGTCAGGTGAAGGATATTTTTCAATTCATTTAGGGTCAGCAAGTGGAATAACTGTAGCTCCTCACTTAACAGTGGAAACAAACGTTGCAGGTGCAGCTCTTGGAATTTCTGTTGCAGGTGCAGGTGATGTGAATGGTGACGGGTATAGTGATGTTGTTGTTGGGGCAACTGGACAAAACAGGGCATATGTTTATCATGGTTCCTCAACCGGAGTGGACGCAACTTCTGATTGGAGTTATACAGTAACAGGAGAAACGTTTGGTGCTTGTGTTGCTGGAGTGGGTGATTGCAATGGTGATGGTTATAGTGATGTGGTGGTTTTGTCATCCACGTTTACGAACGGACAAACAAATGAAGGCAGGTTGTCTTATTTCAGGGGAACCGCAACAGGCCTGGAAGCTGCTCCGGGTACTTTAATTGAAACCAATGTAGCAAATGCTGGCTTGGGTGCACAAAGTACATCTTATATTGGTGATCTGAATGGAGACGGGTTTAATGATGTTGTTATTGGAACATCGGCTTTTGCAAGTGGATCTTCGGCCGAAGGTGCCTTGCTCATTACTTATGGGGCAACCCCCTCACTTTATTTTGGCAGTACCCAAACAGTAGAAGGCAATGCCGTTAGCTTTTTACTTGGAAATACAATTGGTTTTGGAGGCGATGTAAATGGCGATGGTTACAATGATATTATAACTGGTGCTCCTACGTTTAATGGCGGCCTTGCCAATGAAGGCGTAGCACGCGTGTATCTTGGGGGGCCAACAGCGGTTGCAACTACACCTTATTTTACCATGGAGTCCAACGTTGCCGCAACATTATTTGGATCTTCGGTCTCATCAGCAGGTGATTGCAACGGTGATGGGTTTTCTGACATTCTGATAGGTGCAAGCGGATTTGATGTAACAACACCTTCAGCACTTACTGACGCTGGAAGAGCATATGTTTTCATGGGAAATAATTCACATAATGTGTTGCCCAAAACATTTCTTACAAGGCAATTTAAAAGTGACCTTGCTACGGTTGTGCAGTCCTCGAACGGAACATTTGAAGCCGGGTGTTCATTTGGAATTGGGCATGCTGACAAATCGCATTTAGGACGCGCAAGCGGGAAACAAATTTTTGAAGTACGCGGGCATCCTGGTCCATTTACAGGTTACGCAACTGCAATGGGAAATTCAGTTGCTTTCACCGGCCAGCAGGCAGCATTTACCGATCTGGGCTTAACTGGTGCAACAATGACCTACGGGGTAACCGCTGCAGCAATGGGATTTCCAAAGTGGCGCACGCGTACAAGGTTCAGTCTGGTTGATGCACTTGACGGCCAAATGAACGGACGATGGTATTATGGTTCAATACATGATAAACAAGATCGTAGTATTAAGATTAATATTTCCTGTGGGGTTTTGCCCATTGAGTTGTTGAATATTAATCTTGCGTGTGAAAATGAAAAAAAACAACTGAAATGGGAAGTCGCTTCAGAAGACAATGTTGCTCAATACAAAATTTACGCATCGTTAAATGGTATTGATTATGAATTAATGGAAATAATGAATACAGGCATGGGTAATTATGCATACGAAATTCCTGCGAACATTGAAGCAAATTACATACGACTGGAGATTATTGATAATAATTTATTTTCAACGAGTTTTGATAAGTTTTTACCGAATTGTGATGCTCAGCAAAATAACTTAAATGCTTTTCCAAGTCCAGCATCTGAAATGTTAACCATTGTTATTGATAATGGAGAACATATTCCGGTAGAGGTTTCTATCATAGACCTTTCAGGTCGCGTGGTTTTAACAACAGATAAAGCAAACATGAATGTTTCAGGGCTTGTTTCAGGAATATATCATGTAGTTGCACGTGATGAGAACGGTAAAATGCATACTGGTAAATTCAGTCATTATTAAATGTGAATAAAAGTTAATACATAAAGTTTAGTGGCGACTGGCTCATTCTTTTGCCACATAATCGAAAATTAAAATCGCTGGTTTGTAAACCAATTAATTTTGATTATGAAATTAATTGTTTTCATATCCCTTTCCATTTTTTGTACCCAGCTTGTTTTTGCATTTGCTCCTCCAATAAATCCTTTAAATTCATCATTAATAATTGGGGCTTCAACCAGCGGCCAGTTGGGTTACTGCGTGTCAACTGCCGGTGACGTGAATGGTGATGGGTATAATGATATTATAGCAGGGGAGCCTTATTTTCAAAATGGAGAGGTTAAAGAAGGTGCAGCAAGGTTATATTATGGAACGGCCAACGGCATTCAAACTTCCCCGGCATGGATTTGCGAGGGCAATCACAACATTGCAATATTTTCAAGTGGTTATGGAAATTCTATGGGCTTTGGAACAAGCGTTTCTGATGCCGGTGATGTAAACGGTGATGGTTATGCTGATGTAATAGTAGGGTCGCCTTATTTCAGCAATGGTCAAAAAGGTGAAGGTAAGGCGTTTGTTTACCTGGGTTCGGCAACTGGCCTGGCAGCATCACCCGCCTGGGCATACGAGCCAAATATAGATAGTGCACGATTTGGATTTTGTGTTTCAAGCGCTGGTGATGTAAATGGTGATGGGTATTCTGATATTGTAGTTGGTTCGCCCACAGAAACGAATGGGCAAGTAAAGGAGGGGCGGTCTTATGTGTTTTATGGCTCCTCAACCGGACCATCTTTAAGCCCGGATGTGATACTCGAAGAGAATAATGCAAATTCATTACTGGGGTGGAGTGTATCATCGGCTGGCGATATAAATAGCGATGGATTTAGTGATCTAATTGTTTCCGCAGCTTACTATACAAATGGAAGTGATCGTGAAGGGAAAGTTTTTCTTTACGAAGGAGGTGTGGGCGGTTTAAGTCCGGTTGCGGCATGGTCATACGAAAGTAATTTTTCCGGGGCATATTTCGGAGAAAGTATTTCATGGGCCGGAGACGTTAATGGTGACGGGTTTGGTGATGTAATAATTGGTGCTGATCGTTCCAATGGTTTTTGGCATCCAAATTTGGGTAGGGCATATGTGTTTCATGGATCATCAACCGGCCTGTCAACGCTTACAATTATGTTGTCCGGCACTTTTCACAACGGTTTTTTTGGAGTAGGTGTAAGTGGTGCAGGAGATGTAAATGGAGACGGCTTTGCCGATGTTGTTATTGGAGCAAACGGGTTAATGAATCCTTCCTTCAGAGAAGGCGCAATTTATATTTATTATGGAAGCCAGTCGGGCATTTCTCCGACCCTGTATACATTAATCGAATCAAACCTCCCCAACACTGAGCTAGGCATAAGTGTTTGTAGTGCCGGTGATGTGAACGGAGATGGGTTTTCTGAGGTTATTGCAGGAGCTTATTTGTTTGATAAAACAACCGCGCCCGCGGCTTCAAATGCCGGAGCATTTTATGTTTACTATGGTTCGCCTGAAAATATAGGGAATAAGCCATTGCCATCAACTCCCTTCACAGCGTTGCAAAGTGAAGCCGCAACCGGAAATTTTGTAACAACTGTTGGTGACGTGAATGGTGATGGATTTTCGGATATGGCCGTTGGAGCTTCGAATTATGATAATAGCATAGTTAACACAGGTATGGTGTATGTGTTTAATGGTAGCCAGGAAGGGTATTCATCGTCTCCTTCGGCAGTACTAACCGGTCCACCCAATGCAAATGCCTTCTTTGGTTGCTCCATTGGTGCAGCAGGTGATGTAAATGGTGACGGGTTTAGTGATGTAATTGTTGGTGCCAGCGGATATAATAGTGGCCCAACAGCCAGTGAAGGTGCTGCTTTTATTTACCTTGGTACATCAACGGGTATAAATACCAATTATTTTCTCAAACTTGAGGGGAACTCAACAAACGCTCAATTCGGTTTTTCGGTGGCCGGTGCCGGTGATGTGAATGGCGATGGGTATAGCGATGTGATTGTTGGCGCAAAAACATATAACGGGGGTACCGCTAACGAAGGTAAAGCGTTTGTTTACTATGGTGCTTCAACCGGCACTGCCAGTACACCGGCATGGCAATATGAAACAAATATTGCCGAAGAATTTGGAACCGGTGTTGCTGGTGTTGGTGATTGCAATGGTGATGGCTTTAGCGATGTTGTAGTTGTGGCATCAAAATGGTCCAACGGTCAGCTAAACGAGGGAAGGCTTTTTTATTTCCGTGGATCTTCTTCGGGACTTGAAACCACTCCTGGTGCCATTGCCGAAACAAATTGCGCTAATTCTTTATTGAATAATCAAAGTACGGGTTTTATTGGTGATGTAAATGGTGATGGGTTTAATGACGTTTGTTTGGGCGTAAGGTCGTTCAACAATGCGTCAACGCCCAATGAAGGAGCCCTCATGTTGTTTTATGGAAACGCAACGGGAATAAATTCGGTATCGCCTGTTTTTATTCAAGGCAATTCAACAAATTCATACGTGGGATCTGTTATTGGCTTTGGTGGCGATTTTAACAATGATGGCTACCACGATATAATTTCTGGTTCGCCACAATACACCAATGGGCATACAGGTGAGGGATGCCTGCGTGTTTATGCAGGAAGCAGTGCGGGATTAAATCCGGCACCGTATTTTACGTATGAACCCAATAAAGCCTCGGTTATGTGCGGTGCTTCAATATGCGCTGGTGACGCCAATGGTGACGGGTACAGCGACTTAATAGCTGGTTTGCCGGGATACGATTCAGCAGGAATAATGAATTGTGGAACCGCCATGATATTGCATGGAAATAATGCTCACGGGGTTTTGCCTTTAAGCTCCTTAACAAAGCAATACAAAAGCAATTTAACAACCATTGTTCAAACGTCAAACAGTACGTTTGAGCCTGGGTGCGTTTTTGGCACTGGCCATTTTGAAAAATCAAGTATGGGAAGAATCCATGGAAAACTTGCCTATGAATTCAGGGGGCATCCTGACCCGTTTTCAGTTGCAGGTAGCTCTATGGCTAAAAGTGTAATGTATTCAGGCATTCAACCTGCGCACACTGATTTGGGAATAAATGGAACCGAACTAAAAGTAAGTGTAAGTGCTGCAGGTATGGGTTTTCCGAAGTGGAGAACACGGGTTAAATTTAAACTCACTGAGGCATTAGATGGCCAGGTGTATGGCAGGTGGTTTTATCAGGGTATTCACGATAAACAGGACAGGAGTATCAAAATTGATAATGATTGTGGGCTTTTGCCTATAGAGTTGGTAAGTACAAATGTGATATGCAACAGTGAAAGAAACGGACTTGAATGGGAAATGGCCAATGAGTCAGGAATTGAATGGTACGCGGTTTATGTATCTGAGAATGGTACAAATTACAACTTGATAGGTACAATTATGCCTCAAGGTGAGACCCATTATTACCATGAACTAGCCTCAACCACCAACATTAATTATGTAAAACTGGAGATCAAGGGAAGTGATGGTGCCATGAAAGCTGTAACACTGGGTTACACTGGTTGTAACGGCCTTGAAACATCGTTATTGCTTTATCCCAACCCGGTCAACGAAACGCTTAACTTTCGATTAATCAGTGTTGATGAGGTGCCTGTTTCAATAACCGTTCTTGACCTTGCGGGTAAACAAATTTCAACAATTGATCCCGCGCAAAACTCAATCAATGTATCTGGTTTCTCAACGGGTATGTATCAATTGTGCGTTTGCATGCCTTCTGGTTTAAAATATTTAGGCAAATTTAATCGCTTATAAACCTATTTCCTTTTCTTTGCACCTGCAATGTATTTACACCGCGAAGGCTTTAAAATTATTATAGTATCAATACTCCTTTTCGGAGGTCTGGCCTGTTTGGCTGGTTATCTCACGAACTTTACAGGTATTGTTTTTTACCTTGTTTTGGCTTTTTGCGTGGTTATGCTTTACCTGGTTATACAGTTCTTCAGGGTGCCAAAGCGAAAATTCTCTAAAAATGATTCTATTGTTATATCACCTGCTGACGGAAAGCTTGTGGTAATAGAACGCATAATTGAAAATGAATATTTCAAAGATGAACGCATACAGCTAAGCGTTTTTATGTCACCACTAAACGTACATGTCAATTGGTATCCTGTTTCTGGAAAAGTTGCTTACGTTAAATATCACCCGGGTAAATACCTTGTTGCCTGGGATCCCAAATCAAGTACCGAGAATGAGCGTACAACAGTTGTAATTGATAGTGGACATGAAAAAGTAATGGTCAGGCAAATTGCAGGCGCTGTAGCACGCAGAATTGTTTGCTATTCAAAAGAAGGAGATGTAGTGGAGCAGGGAGGGGAACTTGGATTCATTAAATTCGGTTCAAGAGTTGATATTATTTTACCGGTTAACTTCAATATAACCGCACTATTAGACACCCCTGTTCAGGGTCTTTTAAGCCAACTGGCACAAAAAAAATAGCCAAATTCAACTGTTAAATCGCACGAATTCAGTAGGCTAAATCGATTTTTTAATTTAGCTCTTAAAAAAAGGCGTATTTATCTTCTAAAACGCAACGTTTGTATAAATTTTTGGTATAAACAGTTTTAAATCCTAATATTTGAACATTAACCGGGCATTGGGGCCTGTTTTCTTTTGGCATGCAGTTTTTGAAAGTACTCTTTACACACGCACTATTTTTGTTCGTTGCATTGGCAAACGCACAAAGCATAAATAATTATGGCGTTACGCGAGCTACAGGAATCTCGTATTCTTCGGTCTTCTCATCAAGCAATGCTGTAAACTTGTGGAGAAACAATAGTGGAACGTACCAGCAAGATGATAATCGAAGCATGCCTATTACCATTGGTTTTGATTTTTGGTATAACGGTGTTCGATATACGCAGGTAAGTGTTTCTACAAATGGATTTCTTGATTTTTCTTCTTCAGCCGATGATGGGGGGCCTACGAACGATGATTTTGGTTTTCTGAACAGCGCATTTTCAAATTCGGCTGTTGCTTCGGCAACAAGGCCGGCACTTGCGATTTTTTACGATGATTTAACCGCCCAGGGTGGTGTTTCGGCACTTGGAAACAGTGTTCGATACCAATTAACAGGATCTGCACCGAACAGGGTTTTTACGGCTGAGTGGATTAACATGGCGGTTTACACCAATACAACCCCAAGCTTAAATTACCAGGTAAAATTGTATGAAAGCACAGGTGTAATCGAATATGTTTATGGAACAATGAATACAGGAACATTTTCGTTTAGTTATACGTGTGGTATAAACGCCCCAACAGTAAGCGCGGTGCCTCTTGCAAGTGAGTTGAAAAACCAGGCTATTGCCAATACAGCAACATTTAACAATACACCCCAAAACAATCTGGTGACTCTTCCTGCAACAAATTCAAAAATCACGTTTACGCCACCCGTTCCAACAGCCGTAGCAGGAACACTTACATTTTCGGCAGTCACAGCAACATCAATGACGCTTAACTGGCCTAATTGGGCAACCAATGAAACTGGTTACCTTGTGTGGAATTCAACCGATGGTGTTAATTATTCATTCCTCACACAAACGGCTGTTAATGCAACAAGTTCAAGTTTTACTGGGTTAATACCGGGTACAACCTATTTTTGGCGAGTATACGCAGTAACTGAAGGCTGTTTAAGCACACCGCTTAGTGCCACACAGGCAACTTTACCTGCGGTTAACAAGGTTTCCAATGTTACTACAGGTAATTGGAATACTCCCGGTGCATGGTTGCCTGTAGGCGTACCAACTGCATCTGATAATGTGACCATACTTAATGGGCATACCATAACGGTAAATGCCGATGCTCTTTGCAATAACCTTACTGTAGGCCAGGGAACAAGCGGAGCACTTAGCATTGGTAACAATGCAACAGCACGTCTTATAACCGTTAATAATAACCTTACAGTAAACACAGGAGGTTCAATGACAGTTAACACCGGTTCTAACACAACTCATACGCTTAATTTAAAAAACAACCTGGTAAATAACGGTACATTTAATCTTCAGGGTGACGCAAACAGTCATTGCACATGTACATTTACACGAAACGGCAACCAATCAGTAAGCGGTACAGGCGCAGTAAATAGTTTTTATACGGTTACTGTTAACATGGGAATAACGCAAGCAAACGTTTTGAGTGTGACCAGCACCAATTTTAATGCGCCTTCTGATTTTTTGACACTCACCAATGGTACGTTCAGGTTAGCCAATTCGGCAGCTACATCAATTGTTTTATTCAGTAGCGCATCAACAACCATTGGAACAACAGCTGGTTTTGCACTGGCCAATGCAAATGCCACGGTTAGTATTCAGGGTGAACTTGTTTTGGAAGGCAACCTGATTGTAAACGCAGGATCTCTTTTTGTGGGTAATGGCCCTAATGAAAACCTCATTTCAAATGGTGGTGAACTTGAAATAAATGGCGGATCGATGTCAATTGCCGGCAGGTATTCATCATCAACAATAAATAACCTTTCAAGGTTTGAGATGACAGGAGGAACATTAACAGTTGCTACCAACAGCACAACGGGAAGTACAACTGAAGCCCCTTTTAATGTTACGGCCCCGGGTTCGGTGGTGGTAATTTCGGGTGGTACTATAATTATTCCGCGTGAAGGTGGCGCAGGTCCGCAAAACCTTGGATACACAGTAACCGATGTTATTAATAGTAGCGTTACCGGGGGAGTCTTGCAAATCGGGAGCACGGCCTCACCTTCCAATCAAATCATGAATATTAATACCGTATTGCCGGTAGGAAATCTTTTAGTAGCACATACAAATGCCCGCGCACGCCTCACAAATGCATTAACAGTTGTAAATGATGTAACGGTTACGGCAGGTGTGCTTGATGCAAATAACCTTGATCTCACGCTTGGTGGAGACTGGACAGATAACGCAACGTTTATTCCGGGAACGGGCACGGTAATTTTTAACGGATCCGATTTACAAACAATAACTGACCCAACAGGTGAAAGCTTTAATAACCTTACCTGCTCAAGTTCTGATACAGTAAGGCTGCTTTCGCCAATTGATATTAATGCAAACCTGGTTATTAATTCAGGCTCTACCCTGGATGCCGGGCCAACCAACCAGCCAATAGACATTCAACGGCATTGGACCAATATGGGTAATTTTTACAGCAGGCAGGGCGTTGTGAATTTTAACGGAGTGCTGTTTCAGAACCTCACAAGTACAACCACAACACATTTTTTTGATATAACAACAAATAACGTGGCTGGGGTTAACGTTGTTTCGGGTACTTATGAAGTTGAAGGGGCCTATACACCTACACTGGGTGTATTTAACGTTAGCGGGGCAACAAGTTTTACCCTCTTGTCAGATGCGACACGAACTGCCCGTATTGCACAGGCAGGAACAGGAACCGTAACGGGTACCATGCACATTCAGCGGTATATTTCAGCAAGGGGAGCAGGTTATTCCGATATGTCATCACCCGTAACTGCATCTACATTCCTTGACTGGGATAATGAGTTGTTATTGGTTTATGCTTATTTACCACCTACCTATTATCCATCGGCATGGTCCTATGATGAGGCTGCCTGGGATTATGTTCCTGTTACGGCTTCAAGTGAAGTTCTTACTCCCGGTAAGGGTTTTGAAGTATATCTTGATTCTGATGGATCGTATACAACATTCAACACAACAACAATCGACTCGCGTGGAACGCCAACTATTGGAAACGTAAACATTTCATCATCACTTTCAAATGTGAACGATGGCTGGAACCTTGTTGGAAATCCTTACGCTTCCTATGTAAGCTGGAATAGCCTATTCACCACTTCAACCGGTGTTGGCAATACCATACAGTTGTATGATGAGGTTGCTGCCGATTTTGAACTGCAAACTGCAGCAAGTGGATTTGAGATTCCTCCCCACCAGGGATTCTGGATTCAGGCAACAAGCGGTTCTCCTTCTGTAATTTTTACTGAAGCAAAAAAAACAACCACCAGCACAAGTGTTTTCAAATCATTGCAAAACGGTAATTTTTCCCTTAAGCTTGAATCGTTGCAACGCGAGCATTTTTTCACCTCCAAAACACAGTTTGTACCAATGGCAGGAAGCGAATTTGATGAGGATATTCGTTTCAGGGGCGTTCCACATCCCTTAGCGCCACAACTGTATTCTGTTAATAATGACTTAAGCTACCGCCTAAAACAAATAGATGAGACAAAAGATGAGGTAAATGTTGACTTAGGTTTCAGCGTTGGTGAAAATGGGGTTTACTCAATATCATCTTTAAACCTCTTAAGTGCACAAATATTGGGTTATACCTGTGTAGTTTTAAAAGACGCAGTCAACGGCCATGAATTTGTTTTCAATGGACAGAACGCGTATCGGTTTTATGCCAAAACAACCGATGACAAACACAGGTTTAGTTTAAGTCTTCGTAAAAAAGGCGACTGTTATCCTTCACTCAACAATAATGCCGGAAGCGTTTATTTTGTAACCCTTGACAATAAAATAAATGTTAACATTGAAGGCGAAGTCATAAACGGTACAATTCAATTGGTAAATATGCTTGGTCAACAGGAAGGTGATTTAATTACGGCCAATGCTAAAGGAACGTATACCGTTGAAATGCCTGCAGAAAAAGCGTGCTACCTGCTTGTTGCCACAGTTAACGGTAAACAATACCTGCATAAGTTCATTAGCCGTTAGATTTACCCAGGTATTCTTTTAATAGTTGCATTGATTTTTTCAGGTCATTACGCCCCGGCAGTATTTTAGCTACAGGAATTTTCTCGTATTGCACCAGAATAAATACATTAAAAATAAACATACCCAACAAACCGCACGAACTGGCCAAAGCAGCAGCTTCAATGCCATAGGCAGGTACAGTGGCAGCACTTATGGCTGATATAATTACCAGGGCAATGACTGAGCCAGCCGTATTGTAATAGAATTTCCCAAGTCCGCTAAAATAATGGCAATAAATAAGACTTACACTAAAGAACAGTATGCCTGGTAACAGGTAAACAATGGGTTGTTTTACATGTAAGAAGTCTTTTCCCAATAAGTAGCCAATTGCTGGCTCAGGAATAAGTATAAGTACAATTGCTGCTGCCAGTGAAAAAACAAAGCTGGCTTTTGCCATTAACATGGTAAGGTCTACAGCAAATTGCTTTGAATTGTTTGCCGCAATTTTAGCGTATTGTACGGTTGCAAGGCTTTTGGCAATAATCCAGATAGCTTCGGCAAGTTTTAAAGCAGCATGAAAATTACCAACAACTTTCTTTCCAAAATAAACGTCAAGCAAAAGCAATCCCAGGCGGTAATTGAAGGTTTGCACAAAATTATTTACCTGTATCCATATACCATAATTGAAAATGGTGGATGCAATTTTAAAGCTAAAACCAAATTCCTTTAATTGAAAAACCTTTCGGGTTGTTACAAATAAAAACAGGGTAGTTATTCCTATGGCTATATAAAATGAATAAAAGTAAACGTATTCGTCTCTCCAATTATTATAAAATATGAATATTAGGGTTCCTAAGAACAAAACCGTGTTGTGTATAAAGGTTGAGAGGTTGTATGCTGTGACTTTTTGTTGGCTCAACAATACCTGTTCAAGAAAAGTTTGAACTGAAAAAAAGAAACTCAACGCCAGTAAATGATAAACGTACACCTGGGGAATTACTCCCAGTAAGGTTTGGACTATGGTTAGTACGGTTACTGATAGTATTACCCAAATTAGCGTAGGCATTACCAGTTTATTAATTGAGATACGATTGCCTATATATACAACAGCAGGCCCGCTGAATACCGATGCGAGTAAATGATTAAAGGTTAATGCAACGCTGAAAATAGCCAGTTTTCCAAGGACTTCGGCACCCAGGTATTGGGTGTGAAGCCCAAGGGTTATCAATAAAATAACACCCACGTAAACGCGGGTTCCCATAGTTCCTATAATTTTATTGATCACCTTGGTACAAGTATAACGAAAAAATCAGGGGGCAAGTATACGCTCGTAAATGTTTTGTAATTGACTTGCTACGGCTTGTATGCCAAATTTTTGCAATACAGGCAGTGAAAGCTGTTCAGTACTGTAATTACCGTAGGTTTCTGCCATTTTTTCAATCGCAGCTGTTAGCGCACTGGTATCGTCAACTTGAATAAGTATACCGTTCGTATCGTCAACAAACTCTTCGGGCCCGCCACAACGTGTGCAAATAACAGGCATTCCGGCAAGCAAAGCTTCGGCTGTTACCATTGAAAAGGTTTCATGCCTGCTGTTGGTAATTAAAATATGGTTTTGCTGCATGGCCTCAAGCACTGCCGCGTTTTCAAGGCGTCCCATTAAATTTACTTCGCAAACTGAAGCGTCAAGCTCAGTCGCTTTTTTATGAACAATAACCCTGTCATCACCATCGCCAATGAGCGTGAAATAAATTTTTTTCTCAATTCGCACGTGTTTTAACGCTTCTAAAATACCTGTAATGTTTTTTACCTCGTCTACTAAATCGGCTACAACAAGTATCCTGAAAACATCACTTAAAACAGTATTTTTTTTAGGTGCCGCTTCGGCAATATTGGGTAAAAGTATAACGGGGTTTTGGATTGTAAAATGTTTTTCAAGCGCTGCAGCAAGTCGTTTTGAAACAGCAGTTACGAAATATGCTTTTGAAAATGCCTTTTTATAGAAAGTTTTACGGTAAAATCCAAGTGATTCATACGATCCATCCAGGTAGCCGCTCCACTGTTCAGTAAGCATATAGTCAGGAATGTATTTTTGATAAATTTTGGTATAGGCTACGTAGTTTCTGAATAGCATGTGCAAATGTACCATGTTGGGTACACCTTCTTCCTCCACCATTTTTTGCCAACACTTTTCATGGGCCCGCATAAAATAATTATATGCCTTTAATTTTCGTTTTTGTTTTGGATAAAAACACAGGTAAGTATTGAATCCTCCTGTTTTTTTATGAATAAGTTGAATGTCTTTTCCCTGGGCAAAAGGGCCGCAAAAAATGAGTGACACTTTGTAGTTTAACGCAGCAGCACGTGCGAATTTTTCAACAAAAACAGCTAATTGAACATCGTTTGGATTTGGATACCATTCAGGAAGAAAGAGTATGTGCTTTCGGTTATCTTCCATTCACTACAGGAAATAAATATACGCTACAATGGTGGCCGCTGTTACTGCAATAAGGTCTGACAGTAGTCCAAGCCCAACCAGGTAGCGTGAATTTTTTATACCAACACTGCCGCAATAAACAGCCACAACGTAAAAAGTAGTTTCGCTGCTACCCTGGTATACACTTGATAATTTTCCCGGAAATGAATTAATGCCTGCCGAATTCCAGGTGTCCAGCATAAGGCCTTTGCTTGCGGCTGCACTGAATGAGCGCGTAATTCCGGTTGGTAAAGCTTCCACAAACTCGGTACGGCTGGTAAACAGCGCCACAAAGTTTGAAACGCCTTTAATAACAAGATCAAGTGCACCTGAATACCTGAAAACAGCAATGGCGGCAAGCATGGCTACCATGTATGGTATGATTTTTAAAACCGTATCGAATCCTTCTTTAGCCCCATCTATAAATACATCAAATACTTTCAACTTTTGGAAATGCGCCATAAGTAAAAAACCAACCAGTATGCCAAAAATTAAAATGCCCGAAAAAGTATAGGAAAATTTTGTAAGCGCTTCAGGTGTCATGCTACTTGTAACATAAATAACAGTTCCAATAATTGCCGAAAGAATGGCTATGAAAAGAAATAAAGCTGGTTGAAAAAGACTTATACGTTGAACTAAACACGCAATTACCATGGTGCAAAGTGTGGCCGTAAAGGTGGCAATAAAGGTGGGGATAAAAATGTCAGTGGCATCAAAATTGGCAATGCCGTTTTCAGCAGCGTAGGTAGCCCTGAAAGTCATAATAGAAATAGGAATAAGTGTGAGCCCGGCTGTATTCAACAATAAAAACATGATTTGTGACCGGGAAATGGTTTCTTTATCGGGGTTCAATTCCTGCAAATCGTTCATGGCTTTAAGTCCAAGTGGGGTAGCGGCATTATCAAGTCCTAAAAAATTAGCCGAAAAATTCATCATCATACTTCCCATGGCCGGGTGGCCTTTTGGAATATCGGGAAATATTTTCCCGAAAACCGGACTGAATAATTTTGATATGAATCCAATTGCCCCGCCTTTTTCGCCCACCCGCATTATGCCGCACCAAAGTGTAATGACACCCGTTAACGCTAAAATAACTTCAAAACCGGTGGTAGCCATTTTGAAAAAACCATCAACCAGTTCGGGAAAAACATTGTGTTCAAGAAAAAATGTATTCACCAGTGCAGTTAAAAAACCCACTACAATGAAGAAAAGCCAAATAAAATTAAGCGTCATGTTTCCTGGTAATTGCAATAAAGTTAGCAATTAAATCGTAACCAGCTTTTTCACTTACTTCAGGGTGAAACTGAACACCGTACCAGTTATTTGCCGTGTGCGCCATCATTTCATTTTCACAGGTGGCCGATGAGCCAATGAGGTTAAAAGCAGGCGGCAGGTCAATGCATTCGCAATGGTCCTCCATGAATTTTATTTCTGCAACGTTAACGGGTATCAATGGCGAAAATTCTTTTATGAAAATAGTTTGCCAGGTTCTGTCTTCGGTACAGCGACTTATTTTTGCGCCATGAAGCATGCCCATTAACTGGTGTCCAAAACAAATGCCTAAAACAGGTAATGATGAGTTGGTGAAAAGTAATTTGGCTTTTTCAAGGTATGGTTTTGGATCGGTCTGGGTAAGTAAAACAGGAGCACCGCTAATAACTACACCCGAAACGGCAGGAACAACATCCAGTTCAATAAGTTTTTTAGTAATGTAACTGCAACCTGTTTTCTCAACCATTTTTTCAATGGCTGGCACTTTTGAACTTCCGCAGTCAACAATTAATACTGGTTTCATTTTTATTAGAATGGATAGCCGATACCTATATTTAAAATCAATTTTGATTTGAAAGGAACAAAATTAGTTCCGTTGTTTTCAGCATAAGAGGCAAGCCATTGATTGGTAATTGTTTTTTCCTGGAAAAACCATTTCTCTCCATCGGGTAAGCCGGGTTGCCTTAATGGGTAAGCGAAATCAAACCGGAAGAGGAAAAAATCAAGGTCAACACGCAAGCCAATACCAGCTCCCATTGCAAGTTGTTTGTAAAAGTTTGATGTAATATGTCCTTGCTCCCTGCCGCCTTCCTGCTGTTTAATTAACCAAACATTCCCTACATCGTAAAACAACGCGCCTTTTACGATTTTCAATAAATCAAAACGGTATTCAATATTTCCTTCCATAAGGATATCACCCGTTTTGTCAAAGGTAGTAGTGGTGTCATAAAAATTACCCGGCCCAATTGAGCGCGCCCTGAATGCCCGTAAACCATTCGACCCACCTACGTAAAAACTTTTTTCAAAAGGTAAAGCTTGTTTTAAGTTTGCCATTGGTACACCAACACCAAGTGCGGTACGGTACACAAGTTTACTGCTTTTATTAAAATTGACATAATACCTGAAATCAATATCGGTTTTTACAAATTGGGCAAAACGTATTCCAAGTATTTCATAACTTCCCATGGTG
>DATGXI010000027.1:0-20976 GCA_035299065.1 Flavobacteriales bacterium | reverse complement strand
CGATGCCAAAGTAGCTTATGATAAAGAATTGGCTGATAAAGCCACGGCTGATGCAAATGCCAAAAAGAAAGCTGATTTTGATGCGGCTATAAGTGCGGGCGATTCAAAATTATCTGCTAAAGATTTTGCTGCCGCTGTTACTGAATACAACAAAGCGCTTGCATTAAAAGTTGATGATGCGGCAGCACAGGCTAAAATAAAAGAAGCCAACGATGCCAAAGTAGCTTATGATAAAGAATTGGCTGATAAAGCCACGGCTGATGCAAACGCGAAAAAGAAAGCTGATTTTGATGCGGCAATTACCACAGGAAATGGCAAACTAACTTCAAAAGAATTTGACAAGGCAATTGCCGAATACAATAAAGCCCTTGCCCTGGGTGTTGACAACGATGCTGCAAATGCCAAAATCAAAGAAGCAACGGATGCGAAAGCTGCTTATGACCTGGAGCAAAAAGATGCTACTGCCAAAGCCGCTGAACTTGCCGAGAAAAAGAAATTGTATGCTGAAATAATGCCTAAAGCACAAAAGGATTACGATGCAGGTGACTTTAAACTCGCCATTGAAAAATACAATAAAGCACTTGAATACATTCCTGATGATAAAATAGCAAAAGACCAAATTGCAAAAGCTGAAGCCAAGCAAAAAGAAAAAGAAGATTTTGCTGCAGCCCAAAAACAAAAAGTGCTGGATGCTGCCGATAAGAATTTTAACGAAGGAAAGTTTGCAGATGCAAAAGACTTATATACCCGTTATCTTGGAATGGTTCCTGGCGACACCTACGCAACAGGACGTGTAAAAGAAGCAGAAGACAAATTGAAGGAAGCTGAACTAAACGCAGCGGAATTAGCGAAGAAAAAAGCGTTTGACGACATTATTGCCGCGGGTGAAGCTAAATTAAGTACCAAAGCATTTGACGCAGCAATTGCTGAATACCAGAAAGCACTTGCCACAAATTATAACAATGATGTGGCCAACCAGAAAATACAGGCTGCAAAAGATGCTAAAACAGCTTATGATAAAGAACAGCTTGACAAAGCTGCTGCCGAGGCTGAAGCAAAGAAAAAAGAAGAGTTCAACAAATTAATCGCAAGCGGTGATACAAAAGTTGGAGCCAAAAATTTCGATGCAGGTATTGAAGATTACAAAAAAGCGCTTTCACTTACCATTGATGACCCTGCAGCTACCGCTAAAATTGAAGCTGCCCAGGCTCAAAAAGAGACTTATTTAAAAGAGCAGGCCGATCAAAAAAGTCTTGCTGAAAAGAAAAAATTGTATGACGCAGAAATTGCTATAGCTACAAAAGACTTTAGTGCCGGTGAATTTGCAAAGGCCATTGAAGGATATAAAAAAGCATTGGCAATTATTCCTGACGACAAATACGCAGCTGAGCAAATTGTGAAAGCTGAAACTGAAATGAAAAATAAAGCCGACCTGGCAGCTGCACAATTGCAAAAATTACTTGACCAGGCCGACAAAGATTTTACCGCTGAAAAATATGCCGATGCAAAAGGATATTATGAGCGTTACCTGAACCTAAAAGGCACCGACACCTATGCCGAAGGTCGTATCAGGGAAATTGAAACAAAACTGGCTGAATTGGAAGCGTCAAACAAAGAAAAAGAACGCATTGAGGCCGCTTATAAAGATTTCATGACAAAAGGTGATGCTGCGTTAAAAGCTAAGAAATACGATGATGCCGTTGCTTTATATGAAGGTGCACTAAAAGTTAAAGTAAATGATGCCCCTGCAACAGCCAAAATCGAAGAAGCTAAAAAAGCAAAAGCCGATGCCCTTAGCGCGCTTGACATGGCAGCTAAAAAGAAGCAATACGATGAGTTTATAGCGAAGGCAAACCCATTGTTTGATGCCGGTAGCTTTAAAGAAGCTATTGTACAATATGAACTTGCTCTTGGCGTGATTGCTGATGATAAATTTGCCACCGAACGTATTGCACTTGCCAATAAACGTATTGCCGATAATGCAAAAGAAGCCGAGGAACGCATTAATAAAATTCTTGCAGCTGCTGACAATGAATTTAAGGCCGATAATTGGAAAGAAGCCAAGGATCTTTATATACGTTACCTGACTGCACGTAACAATGACACCTATGCACAAGACCAGGTAAAATTATGCGACCAGAAAATAAAAGAAGCTGAGGGCCTTGCTCAAAACAAAGCAGCAGCCGAAGCAAAGTATAAAAAGTTCATGGAAGAAGGTGCACGTTTGGGTGTACTGAAAAAATACGATGATGCAATAGCCCAGTTCACCAGCGCCCTGGAAGTAAAACCAGGTGATGTTCCTGCTCAGGCTGGTATTACGGCTATGACCAAAGCTAAAAATGACCTGTTCAACCAGGCTAAAGCAAATAATGCTGAGAAAGAAAAGAAAGCTGCCTACGATGCTGCCATTGCAACCGGAAATGCCGAGCTTTCAGCCGGCAATTTTGATCCCGCCATGACTGCCTTCCAGGATGCTTTACGGGTTATACCAAATGACAAATATGCAACCGAGCAGTACATGAAAGCTAAAAAGCTTAAAAAGGAAAAAGAAGAAGCCAGCAACGTCATGTACGGAAACATCATTAAGAAAGCCAATGATTTGTTTGATGCAAAAATTTTAGCTGACGCCAAAGACCTTTATCAGCGTGCTGCAAACCTGCGACCAAGTGACACCTATCCTCCACAACGCATAAAGGAAATTGACGAGTTGCTTGCAAAAATTGAGAAGGAAAAAAACAAAGATAATTATGCATTAAATCACCGAGGTGTAATTGTAACCGGACAGTCGGTTCTTGATGGACAAAAAATGATTGAGGAGGCCAAGCGCCAGGAAAAATATGCCGAAGAGCAACGTTATGTTCAGATCAATGACAAAAACGAAACGTATATAGACGTACTTGGCGACCGCCAGTTAAAAACAACTTATTCATCGCAGGAAAAATACAATGCCGAGGCATTTGAACGTGATAAACAGTTTAAAGAAAACGATGAGTTACGTTTAATTAAAGTAGATTCCATTTCGGAATATGTTACCATACGTGACGAAGCTTACCGTGGCGCTATACACGCACAGGATAAAAGCAATTTAAAACGCCAGGACAGCCTGAATGAATATGTTTTCCAAACCATGCAACTGTTTAAAGATGCCGATAAAATGCGCGAATACAAAGCTGATTCGGTAAAATTCTATAAGGATTACAAAGACGAAATGTCGCGCCAGGTGATCAAAAATTACAATGAAGAGAACTACAACAAGCAAGCACGGTACAACGATTTTGAGTTCAACACCGAACAATTATACAAAGGCAAAGATGCTATGCGTGTTTACAAAGCCGACTCGGTGAAATTTTACAAAGACTATAAAGACGAAGTGGCCCGTCAAACCATTAAGAATTACGACAAAGAGAATTACGAAAAGCAAGGCAGGTACAACGACTTTGAATTATACACCGAACAGTTGTATAAAGGAAAAGATGCTATGCGCGTTTACAAAGCCGATTCGGTGAAGTTTTACAAGGACTATAAACAGGAAATGCAGCGCCAAAACAGCGCCAGCTACGACAAGGCCAACTACAACAAACAAGCCGGTTACAACGAAGAGGCATTTGTTGCATCAGAAATGTTTAAAGGAAAAGATGCCATGCGTGTTTATAAAGCCGACTCCGTAAAGTTTTATAAAGACTACAAAGATGATGTAACACGCCAAACCATTAAGAATTACGATAACGAAAACTACAAAAAACAAGCAGGTTTTAACGAATACGAGGCTTATACTGAGCAAATGTTTAAAAGCAAAGATGCCATGCGCATTTACAAAGCCGACTCAGTGAAGTTTTACAAGGATTATAAAGATGAAGTGACACGCAATACCGTAAAATCATACGATAAAGAAAATTACGAGAAACAAAGCAGGTATAACGACTTTGACTTTAAAACGGAGCAACTACACAAAGAAAAAGACGGTTTAAGGCAGGAAAGCATTGCAGAAATAAATACAACTGCTGATAAAAAACAAGCCTTTGAAGCAACTGTAAAAGAAACAAACGCTGAAGGTACTGGCCAAAATAATGATGCCATTATAAAAGGCGAAGAAGCAAGGTATAATTTTAACCAGACCAGGGCCGCAGGATATAAAGACGAGGCCAATAAATACGTGGCTGTTGGCGATGCTACTACTGCTACCCAAAAAGATTTTAAAAACGATGGTGACAGGCAGGCCAATGCAAACCATGAGCATTATAAAACAACCAATCCTGCCATACCAAAAGTATATGACACCGGTCACCTTTCACAATTGGCGCGTGAATATGGCCCGGGTATTCACCAGTGGACAACACAATTGTACAATGGAAACAATACCGTAACCGAAATAACCACACGTAGAATTGTTATCATTGGCAACACTGCTGACGATTACATGATGATATACAATAAATTTGGCACCACGTATTCAAAAAACGGAAAACGTTGCAGCGAACATGAGTTCCAGGTAGAAACAACCAGGGGACAAATTATTGAGCACGATAAATAACCAACTCCGAAAATCGGAAGTAAGTGAATTTACTCTCAATTACCCCTTTTATAAATATCCGATCGTCACAAACACAATAACAAATAAAAAAGCCGGCTATAAACCGGCTTTATAATTCTTAATTCCTAATGGCAATTTATTAATTCATTGCGTCAAGATCAAAACTTAAACTGTTTGTGATCTCATCGTGTGAACCATTAAGACTTGCTTTCTCAGTTTCTTTGGCAACACCATTGGTTGGTGTTTTCTTAGCTTTAATAGCAGCAACAGGCGTAGCTTCAATGGCAGTAAATTCAATTTTCAATTCGCGAAGGCACATGCCCAATGCGATTGCCGAATTAAAATCTTTCAGGCCGAAAATAACTTTAAACTCTTCGCTGTTTTTTGGTGTTACAGTAAATTCAATTTTGTTCTCAAGGCAATAGTCTAGCAATAATTGAATGTTCTTCTTTTTAACTGCTACAAAGGGGTTGTTTTCGG
Organism: Flavobacteriales bacterium; assembly: GCA_035299065.1. Lineage (GTDB taxonomy): Bacteria > Bacteroidota > Bacteroidia > Flavobacteriales_D > UBA2798 > DASPJQ01. The sequence goes on along the minus strand of DATGXI010000027.1, from coordinate 15,965 downwards.
TGCTCATAATGCGTTTGTTTTTTACAAACTTAAGGCATTCAAAACAACAGCCACGGCTTTATCAACATTTGGTGTAAATTGTTGAAATGTTGCTGGTTACATTCCTATTTAGGTATAAACCAAGGGCTTAAAACAGCCCGTTTCTTAGCCTATTTTAACAATCGGTTCAAAACCCTGTCAAAAAATTGCCGTAATTAGTGCTAAATTAACCCAACAAACAAAAACCTACTATTATGGGACGTACCATTGGCCTTATTTCACTTTTAGTTGTACTTGGCATTGCCATCTTATTCATCCTTGGAATCTGGGGCATTGTACCCTTTGATTTAATGACCTTGGGTAAAGCCGGCTTAACCGGTGTTATTTTACTGTTCACGTTTGCATTTGTATTTGCCATTTACGGCATGTTCTTTTGGAAAGGAACAAACGGAAGTGAACGCAAATTACCATCAAGCAGCAAAGAAAAAGCTGCAATGGATGCTGCACGCAAGTCAGATTTTTAATCGATTACTTTCGGATTAATTTAGTTGTGACCATTTGCAACTAAACTTGATTTCTAAACATTCATATAAGGCTGCCTGAAAGGGCGGCCTTATTTTTTTAACGATTCCACCTGATTTTTAAAATACAGGTAAGTTTCTATTTGCGAACGATATTGTTGCTTCTTGGGATTAAGCTCATATTTATACATATTCTTTTGTTCCATGTCAAGAATACGTGCTTTTGCTGTTGCCTTTAACTGGTGGCCAATTACGTTTCGTATTTGTGCACGTACTTCCGAATCAAAAACAGGAACAGTTACCTCTACCCTTTTGTCAAGGTTGCGCTCCATCCAGTCAGCCGATGATAAATAAATCAGTTCATTCCCATCGTTGCAAAATATCATGACCCTTGAATGCTCCAAAAAGCGATCAACAATGCTCACGCCTTCAATGTTCTCGCTTAAACCTTTTACACCCGGTATCAATGAACACATACCACGAATGATTAACCGCACTTTTACACCAGCCATACCTGCTTCGTACAATTTATTAATAAGCTCGGGATCGGTAAGGTTGTTTAATTTAATGGTGATATACGCATCGTGCCTGCGCCTGGCGTTTTTGATTTCATTGTTGATGAGCTCAATAAAACGCGTACGGGTATTAAATGGCGATACAAACAAGTACCTGTACGTTCCACGCTGATAGTTAGCATTAAAAAACGTAAACACTTTGGCAACTTCCTTTGTAATGCGCGGATCGGCTGTAAGCAATGAATGATCGCAATAAATACGCGCATTGCCCTCGTGGAAATTACCTGAGCCAATGTGTGCATAAACGACATCCTTACCATGTTCGACACGCGTAATTGAAATGAGCTTTGAATGCACTTTCAAACCCTGTACACCAAAAATCACTTTTACACCATCTTCTTCCAGCTTACTGGCCATTTTAATGTTGTTCTCCTCATCAAAACGGGCCTGCAACTCAATAATTACGGTTACATCTTTTCCATTCTTGGCTGCATTCAGCAGGGTATTGATAATTTTTGAACGTTCGGCAACACGGTAAAGATTTATTTTAATGGATTTTACTTTCGGATCAATTGCCGCCTCACGCAATAAATCAATGATGTAACTGAATGACTGGTACGGAAAACTTAAAAGGATGTCACGTTGCTTAATAACCGAGAACATACTTTGTTTGTTATACAAAAACTTATGTTCAACAGGCGGCAATGGTTCATTCACCAGGTCAGGTGTACCAACATTGGGGAATTTTATAAAGTCTTTAAAATTATGATACCTGCCACCCGAAATAACCTGGTCGGTAGCGTCAAGGTCCAGTTTATCCAATATCAATTCAAGCAGGTCTTTTGGTATTTGCTGGTCATAAATAAAGCGAACAGGATCTCCTTTTTTACGCTTTTTTAAGCCGCGCGAAAGCTTCTCAACAATTCCTTTTGAATAATCTTCAATCACATCCAATTCCGAATCGCGGGTGATTTTGATGGTATGCGCTTCAATTTTATCGTAGTCGAAAATGGAATAAATTTCAAACAGGCAATGACGTATCACATCATCAAGCAAAATCACATTGGTGCGCCCCTTATTTTCATCCGGAACAACCAAAAAACGCGACACCACCTGCGCAGGCACTTCAATAAGCGAATACCTGAAATCTTCTTTGTTTTTGCGGTAGCTTAATTTAATGGCCAGGTAAATGGCCTTATCTTTCAGGTCGGGGAATTTGCTTTTTTTACTAAGCATTAAGGGCACCAGTGCCGGACGTACCGTTTCGGCAAAATAATTTTTTACAAATTCGCTTTGCTTTGACGTCAAGTCTTTTTCACTGATGTGATAGATACCTTTTTTCTGAAGTTTTTTTATGATTTGCTCAAATGTTTTTTCAAATATCATTTGCTGCTCAACCACTACCCTGAAAACTTTATCAAGAATTTTGCGCGGATCAAAACCCAATTGTTTTTTTGCCTTTACCGGTAAACTGTCCATGCGTTGCAACGATGCAACGCGTATGCGGAAAAATTCATCCTGGTTGTTTGAAAATATTCCGAGGAAACGTAAACGTTCAATGAGGGGAACCCTGTCGTCATTGGCTTCCTGCAACACACGTGCGTTGAACGAAAGCCAGCTAAGGTCCCGGTTAATGGTATCGTACTCCTTCAATTTGATTTTATCCTTTTTTCCCATTGTAAAGAATCAATTAATTCCAGAATTTAAGGTTAAATTGAAGTTAAGGCTTTGTGAGGTTAATGTTTCTAATTAAGGCTTGCCAGTTTTTCTTCTATCAACTTGATTTTAGCCAAGGCATCGCTTTGCTTTTGCTTTTCAAGTTCAAGTACATTTGGTTTGGCACCGCTCACAAAACGCTCATTTGATAACTTCGCATCAACACTCTTTAAAAAACCTTTTGTATACTCCAGTTCTTTTTTAAGTGCGGCTTTTTCTGATGCCACATCAATTTGTTCAGTAAACGGTATAAAAAACTCAGCCGACTTCACAATAAACGAAAAGGCATTCTTAGGTTTTTCACCCGAACGTTCCATTGATTTAATGTTACACAACTTAACAATAACCGAATCAAAAGCAGCATCAACTGTACCGGCAATTTTTAAGTCAACCGGAACTTTGTTTGCAATGTTTTTTTCTTTCCGGATATTACGTATATTGGTAACAATCTCTTCGGCCAGAGCAAACTTGTCAAGTATTACAGTGTTTGCCTTTCCTATAACTGGCCATTTTGCTACAATGCAATAGTCTTTGTCTTTTCGCGGCCTTAATTCATGCCATATTTCTTCTGAAAGGAATGGCATAAAAGGATGCATAATGATTGAAAGCTTTTCAAAAAACTCAAGGGTCTTATCATGGGTAGCTTTATCAATAGGCGCTTCAAATCCGGGCTTGATCATTTCAAGGTACCAGGCACAAAAGTCATCCCATATAAGTTTATACATGGTGATTAATGCATCCGAAATCCTGAATTTATCAAAGTGATCATTAATTTCGCCCAAAGCAACATTTAAACGCTGGTCAAACCATTCGCAGGCTACTTTTGAGGAGTCGGGTTGTGCAATGTCACTCACATTCCATCCTTTTACCAGGCGTAATGCATTCCATATTTTGTTGCAGAAATTACGTCCCTGCTCGCAGTACTGGCTGTCAAAAAGCAAATCGTTTCCAGCAGGAGAGCTGAATAACATTCCGGCACGTACACCATCAGCACCATATTTTTCAATCAGGTCAATGGGATCAGGTGAATTACCTAATTGCTTTGACATTTTACGTCCCAGTTTATCGCGAACAATCCCGGTGAAGTAAACATTTTTGAAGGGAAGATCGCCCATGTATTCGTAACCTGAAATAATCATTCGGGCTACCCAAAAAAACATGATTTCGGGAGCAGTTACCAGGTCGTTTGTTGGATAATAGTATTTGAGGTCAGCATTGGCTTTTCCTTTTCCTTTTTTTATTAATTCCGGGTCAAAAACAGAAATTGGCCATAACCAGGATGAGAACCATGTATCCAACACATCTTCATCCTGAATTAGTTTATCAAGCGTTAGTCCTGTATTTCCTGATTTCGTTTTTGCCAATTCCAATGCTTCTTCAGCCGTTCTCGCAATAACATAATCATTTGCACCGGTACCAAAATAAAATGCAGGAATGCGATGGCCCCACCACAACTGGCGTGAAATACACCAGTCCTTTACATTTTCCATCCAATGCTTATAGGTATTGATAAACTTAGCCGGGTGAAATTTAATGTTACCATTTGCAACATTATCAAGCGCAGGTTTTGAAAGATCTTTCATCTTTACAAACCATTGCAATGATAAGCGCGGTTCAATTACCGCATCAGTACGTTCACTGAAACCAACTTTGTTTACATGGTCTTCCACTTTTACAAGGTATCCAAGCTCCTCTAATTCCTTAGCAATTTCCTTGCGTACTTTAAAGCGATCAATACCCGCGTATTTACCGGCTTCATTTGTCAACGTACCATTCGGGTTCATGATATCAATAACAGCCAGCCCGAATTTTTTGCCAAGCTCATAGTCATTGATGTCATGCGCAGGTGTTACTTTCAAACATCCTGTTCCGAATTCTTTGTCAATGTAGGCATCGGCAATAATGGGAACTTCACGGTCAACTATTGGTATAATGGCTTTTTTACCAACCAAATGTTTGTAACGCTCATCATCAGGATGCACACAAACACCGGTATCGGCTAATATGGTTTCAGGACGCGTTGTGGCAATGGTAATCCAATCGTCATACGTGTCCTTTACTTTGTAACGAACATAAAATAATTTTGAATTTACTTCCTTGTGCTGAACTTCTTCATCGCTTACAGCAGTTAAGGCAACCGGATCCCAGTTTACCATGCGCATGCTGCGGTAAATGTATCCTTTGTTGTATAAATCAATAAACGTATCAAAAACGCTTTCTGAATAATTTCTGTCAAGTGTAAAGCTGGTACGTTCCCAATCACACGAAGCGCCCAGTTTTTTTAATTGTTCTAAAATAATTCCACCGTGTTTATCGGTCCAGTCCCAGGCGTGTTGCAAAAATTCATCGCGGCTCAGGTCTGATTTTTTAATTCCTGCTTCGCGTAATTTATTTACAACTTTAGCTTCGGTTGCAATGCTGGCATGATCGGTACCGGGAACCCAGCACGCATTTTTTCCAAGCAAACGCGCACGCCTTACCAACACATCCTGTATGGTATTGTTGAGCATATGGCCCATGTGTAAAACCCCTGTTACGTTTGGAGGAGGTATAACAACCGTGAATGGCTCGCGGTTATCGGGTGTGGAATGGAAAAAGCCATTGTCCATCCAGGCTTTGTACCATTTGTTTTCAATTGATTCGGGTTCGTATTTTTTACTCAATTCCATTCTCAAAAATCCATTTTAAATTGGGAGTGTAAAGTTATAAAATTGTTAATGCCACACGTTATACATATTATAGGAAAGCGGCTTTTGTTATAGAAACCTTATATACCCTTATACAAAGGTTAATTAATTGAAATGGTTGTTTTTACAGGATAAATTTGTTCCAACAAATAAAAGCCGGTATGAAAATAACCCTGATCGCAGTCCTCCTTTTAAGTGCTTTTAGCGCCTTGGCACAAGATGTAACAACCATAGCATTTAATGAAGAATTACATGATTTTGGCAACCTGCCAAGGGGTGCCAATGTTTACCATGAATTTGAAGTGACCAATACAGGCACCATTCCGCTTGTTATTTCAAATGTGCAAACATCGTGCGGATGTGATGTCCCAAGCTGGGAAAAAAACGTAATTCTTCCCGGAAAGAAAGGAAAGATTGGATATAGATACGACTCAAACCGCATTGGCCCTATTAATAAGACCATGACCATAACCGGTAATTTTGAAGGTGGTCAAAAAGTAGTTCGTGTAAAGGGACAAATATTTACCGATCTGCCACTTCCTGAAGTGACTATTTGGCCTAAAAACCATTTGAAGCCCAATGACAACCTAGTACCGGCCGAAAAAAACATGCTGAAAGACGAAAACCCAAAATAAATCACAACTAAAAAATTAAACTTTATGAAAACAATTATTTTAAGTGCTGCGTTCCTGTTGCTTGGTGCAATTGGCGCAAAAAGCCAGACTGGTATGATGGCCGAACTTACCTTTCAAAAAGAAGTACATGATTATGGCAATGTAAAACAAGGTGGTAATGGCGACTGTGAATTTAAATTTACCAATACCGGCAGTGCTCCCCTTATTATTTCAAATGCCGTAGGATCATGCAACTGTACCGTGCCTAAATGGCCAAAAGACCCTATAATGCCTGGTGAAAGCGGGGTTATAAAGGTACATTATGGTACTGACCGGGTTGGGCCAATAAATAAGACAGTGACCATAACGGCCAATGTTGAAGGAAATACTAAAGTGGTGCGAATCAAGGGCAATGTACTGGCTGGCGAAACAGCCGGTGCCCCGGTTAAAACCGAAAACATGTTAAAAAGCGATCAACCTTAAGCAGCTTTTGTAAGTGATTGACGTCAGGATATAAAGCATTGTAAACGAAGTGTTATTTTTGTTAAAGTCTTGTTAAGGACGTACCACATTGAGATTTTGGCAATAAATTTGATCTACACTTAAACACAAAACAAACAGAAAAAGAAATATGAAAAATTTAGTTCTATCATTGGGCATTTTATTCTTAGGAGCTGTGGCTGCTAAGGCCCAGGCACCAGCTGCAATGGCTGAAATGACTTTTCAAAAAGAAGTTCATGATTACGGAGACCTTAAACAAGGTGGAAACGGTGACTGTTCATTCAAATTCACCAACACAGGTTCAGCTCCATTAATCATTTCTGATGCTAAAGGATCTTGCGGATGTACAGTTCCTGAATGGCCAAAAACACCTATTAAACCAGGTGAAAGTGCTGAGATCAAAGTTCACTATGACTCAAAGCGTGTTGGTCCTATCAACAAAACTGTAACGGTTACTGCAAACATTGAAGGTGGTACAAAAGTTATTCGTATTAAAGGAAACGTACTTGCTGCTCCGGTTGAAGGTGCGCCTTTAAACAATAACAATGGTGCTCCTAAAGTTGACTAATGCATAGGATAATCCTAATTATTCTTTTAACGATATACTCCGCGCTGGCCTTTGGTCAGGCGGAGTTTTCGTTTTTGGAGACTACTCATAAGTTTCCAAAAACAAAGGCAGGCCCTGTATTGACATACGATTATGAATTTACCAATACCGGTGACCAACCATTGGTGATTTCTGAAATAAAAGTTCAATGCAGCTGTACGCGCTTTGAATTTCCAAAAGAACCCATTATGCCGGGACAAAAAGGTGTAATCAAATTAATGTTTAACACCGCAAGCGTTTATGGCCCGCAGGACCGAACACTGATGGTGTATTCAAATGCGAAGAAAAATCCGTTTAAACTTAGGTTTAAGGTGAATGTTGAGGAAGAGAAGAAATAGTACAGAGTAAAGAGATATGAGTACATAGATACGGGACTTTTGAAACAGCCTCTTTTATTTATTCAGAAACGTTTTATACATTTTTCAGATTTTATTTTAATAGAACTATGGGACATTGGAATTACAGGGTAATGAAAAAGAAAAATACCGAAGGCCAATACGAATTCGGAATTTACGAAGTCTATTATGACGAAAATGAAAAAGTGATTTCCTATACCGAAAATTCAATGACCCCGGTTTGCGGTTCGGCAGAGGCCCTTAAATATGAATTGGAAGTTCGTATGAGGGAAGCTTTTGAAAAGGAAACGCTCGAGTATACAGATACCGATTTTTGATTTGCTGCATTTTTTATGTTTAATTTTTCTTGTTTTTGAATCACTTTTTTTTACCCGTTTTTTTTGTCTCAATACTCACAACTTTGCGCTAACATCTCATTTGAGATTCCTTACTCCAGCACAAAGTCCATGTACAATTCCGACTTTAACCTACTTTTTGCTTTGGGTTAAACTACTGTTAAAAGCCTTTTTTTCCTGAACGGTTTTTTTGAACTGGTGTAAAACTCCCTAACTGATTAACTCAACTAACTGTTTGTGAATTGATGTTTAACCGGGAAAATAATTATGAATCAGGAATTATAAACTATCAAACTAATTAACCATGGACAGGAGAAAATTTATTGTGGGCACCGCATTGACTGCATTTTCAATGAGTGCATTTGGAAAAGCATTGAAGCAAACTGACGGCAGCTTTAAAGGCGATTGCGAAACAACCAATGACATATTGGGGCCATTTTACCGGGCAGGTGCGCCTTTGCGTACGGATATGACCTATGAAGGACTGGCCGGTACGCGCATTGTTTTAAAAGGCAATGTTTATACCGATGACTGCACTACTCCGCTCAAAGATGCTTTGGTTGAAATATGGCATTGCAATGCTGAAGGGGAATACGACAACGAGACCGATAATTTTTACCAGCGCGCATCCTGGAAAACAAATGAAAAAGGTGAATATACATTTACCACCATTTTGCCCGGAAAATATTTGAATGGCGACTTGTTCAGACCAAGCCATATTCATTACCGGGTAACCTGTGCAAGACATAAAGAATTGATCTCACAAATTTATTTCAAAGGCGATCCGCACATTGCTGATGATCACTGGGCATCAGATAAAAAAGCAGTGAACCGTATTTTACCAATCATGCCGGTTGACACAAAAGGGAATTTGACAATACAGTTTGATATTTATTTGGCTAAAAGCAAAAAACTGTAATTATCAGTTATCAGGAGACGCGAAAAGAATTCCATATAAATACAAAAAATGATAATTAATTATTTTTAATCACACCCTTTAACACGTAAAGGTAATCACACGCATAGCCTATTGATAATTGCACATTGTTGGTTGATTATTTTTCCTAGCCTTTCTCTTTTTTGGTCAGATACAAATAATAACTCAGCAACATGATGGCCGCAAAATAAATAACCGGGTAATGCGATGGTTTTGGATTAAACACGTATAAAGCGCAGTACGAATACGGGCTTATGTAAATGTATTTCCAGGGCATACCAATTAGGGAACCAATGAGGCCAAGTAAACCAATGCCTATTGGAACCAGGAAATTTTTAAAGTTGAGGCTTATTAAGTATTGAATGGCCAATACCGGCAAACAGGTAGCAAATATTTTGGCATTGCCTTCAAGAAAATAACCGATGGGCAAGGACTCGGCAGGCAAGCCTCCTTTGAATATAAGCGTGGGAATGTAAGCTGTTAAAAGTATGCCAATATTAAAGAACAGGAAAAACTTGAATGTCATTACCAGTATTACACCAAACTTGGCAAAAAATATGGTGGTATAACTTTGTGGAGTGGTGTGCAATTGTTTCCATGTATTGTTCTTGTACTCCATTTGCGTAATTAAACTGCTTGCCAGAATTACACCCATTGGCAGCAAAAATACAGCCATGTTTTGCCACAATTGCGTAAAATGCTTTTGCCACATGCCGGGCCCGTATGTATCAAGTGTGCCTCCGTCCTTTAAAAAAATAATCATGTAAATAAGTGGTATGAAAAAGCCGCCAATTAAACACAACCACGATGCGGCACTGCGTTTTGTTTTGATCCACTCACTGCGAAAACTGTTTACGAACATCATAAGTTACTGTTGTTTGTAAGGTCCATAAATATAGTTTCAAGGTCGTTTTTTACAATTGTAATTTCATAAACCTGTATGCCGTTATTAACCAACGCTGCATTAATGGCACTCACCTTTTCTTTTTCAACCACGGGAATTGAAACCGCGTCAACGCTCAATGCTGGATTTAATTGTTGAGCACGTACAATTTCAGCCGTTTTTTCAATGTTACTGGTGGCAAACCGCACAACTGATGATTGATTTTGCTTTTTATGCAAATCGTCAAGTGTGCCCTGGAACAAAATTGATCCTTTATGAATTATGCCCAGGTGTGAAACCAGTTTTTCAACCTCGGCCAGTAAATGACTTGAAACAAGCACGGTTATTTTTTCCTGGGCATTTAATTTTTTGAGAAGCTCACGCATTTCAAGAATACCATTGGGATCAAGGCCGTTTGTTGGCTCATCAAGTATTAATAAGGAAGGAGTATGCAGCAAGGCCATAGCAATGCTTAAACGCTGTTTCATACCCAGTGAAAACCTGCCTGCTTTTTTCTTGCCGGTTTTTGAAAGTCCAACAATTTCCAACACCTCATCAATGCGTTTAGCCGGGCATTGGTGTATGCGTTGGTGTATTTTTAAATTCTCAGAAGCGGTTAAATGGCCATACAACGATGGTGATTCAATAAGCGAACCCGTATTTTTCAAAATTTCAACCCGGTTGGCATCAATTGTTTTGCCGAACAGGTGAATTTGGCCCTGTTGTTTTTTTAGCAACCCTAGAATTAAACGAAGTGTTGTTGTTTTACCGGCTCCATTTGGCCCAAGGAAACCGTAAATGGAAGCTTGCGGAACCTGGATATTTATTCCTTTAAGTACTTTTTCACCCGAACTAAATGTGTGGGTAAGGTCTATGGTTTCAATGCAGTTCAATCGGTCTTCAATTATTAATTAGTATGGTTGTAAATGTAGCGTGCAAAACAGGACAACTAATTATTCTTTTACAAAAGGTCATTAAAAGGAATTAACGGGCAACCTGGCAATTTTTGCCTGCAAAAACCTCCTATGGCTAGTATTCAACAGGTCCCTCTTTTTTAAACTTGCCTGCGCGATCAAATTCTTTACACTTATGTGTATCCCAATTAACTTCAAATTTGAGGTGTCCATTTGTATGGTATATTTTATGGATGCCTACACGTTTACCATTTAAGAACCGGCCTTCATAAAAAATTGTATTGGATGTATCATTATATGGAGAAACAATATAAATATCGCTTTTTTTTGCAATACGGTAGTCACGTATGGCGGAACGGCCTTTAACAGGGTGCTGAAAATTCATATCAGCCAATGGAAATGTGCTCCATATTGCCGTATCGTTTCTATAAAAAGTAACCATGCCGGCAACCGTATCAACATTATAATGCATGAAAATTATATAACCTTGCCTGCGCCCCTTGCTGTCAATTGAGCCTGGGAATTTTGTAATGAAGGTGTCTTTTTGCGATTTGCTTATGAGCGTGTCTTTGATCAACGCTCTTTTTTTTGCAGTATCAATTGACATTGTGTCGTTCTCTTTTCCATTTTTTTCATCGGCACGACTTACCGACCCGCAAGCTGTGATTGCAAGTGAAAGAATAGATGATAGTATTATTTTTTGCTTCATTTTTGCTTTTGACCTCAGGAAGGTCATGTGTTTTTTTCAAGTCTCACCAAAATCCCCCTGAGCCGAGAGGAGTCATATGTTATAAATCATGATCTCTAAAATCCCTACGACCCCAGCGGGGTCAAACCTTATACCTCAAAAACCAAAATCAACTCCCCGACCCCAGCGGGGTCAAACCTTATAACGTATGATCTCTAAAAATCCTGCTGACCCCAGCGGGGTCAAACCTTATACCTCAAAAACCAGGATCAACTCCCCGACCCCAGCGGGGTCGCACATTATATTAACACCCAAATTCCAACTCTGCCCCGGATAGAGGCAAGTAGCCCGGAATAAAAAATAAAAAGCCAGACCCTTTCGATATCCCTTAACCCGATTTGAAAACGTACATGCTCTTAATCGATTTCAGGAAGAAGGCTTTTTATTTTTTATGAGGACTACAGCCGATAGCCGGAAAGGCAGCCAAAATAAAAATTTTAAATATAGAAATGTAGATTGATAGGCTAATTTGAAAGAACATATTTCGACCACGAACCGATGAACCCAAATATTTCTGTGTTTGAAATTTCATTAGTTGAAATTACTAAAGTTCGCCAAGCATCAGGAGCAACAACAAGACCGCAATAACCAATGCAACAAAGGCCCATTTATTTTTATATAGAGGAACCTCAGGCCTACGCGTAGCACGCTGGTAGGATTGGGTAAGTTGTGAAAAGCTTTTCAATCCTTCAATCTCGTCATCGGTAAGCGGGCGCTTTTCTTTTATGACTTTATATTTTTTCATTACGGCATTAACGGTTCAATAAATTTAGTAAATCTGTTTTTAATTTTTCAAGAATACGATAAACACGCATTTTGGCGTTGGGTTCGGTAATTCCAAGAATGTCACCAATTTCCTGGAAGGAAAGCCTGTCAAAAAAACGCATTTCAATAATCCTGTTTTGGTCTTCGGGAAGTTTGGCAATCAAATCAAGTATGATGGCAATTTTTTCCTCGGCAAACTCGTCACCCATTTCCTGCATTAGGGTAGCCGCATCTTTTTCCTTAATCTCAACCTCAACAATTTTTTGTTCGCGGTAATGCATATTGACTTCATTCATGGCTATACGATACAACCAACTTGAGAAGGGAAAACCACGGTCCTGGTACTTTTTAATGTTCAACATGGCTTTTAAAAAAACCTGTTGTGTAACATCAGCCGCTGTTTCCTTGTCCCTAACCCTGCCATATATAAACAGGAGTATGGGTTTGTGGTAGGCATCATACAGTACACCAAAATAGCGGGGATCGTCCTGCGCTTTTTTGATGTAGATCAATTCCTCGGTACGGTTATACTGACGTGACATATTGATTAATTTTAATTAATGAATACGAAACGATGTCAGTCACCAAGATACCTGGGTATCGGGCCGAAGTAAGACTCAAAGTGTTATCATATGGGCGATTTCCTGGCAAAAGGGTGATTTTGGTAGTGTAATGCGGGCTGGGATTAAAAGTAACAAATTAGTACAGAGTACTGAGATATGAGTACAGAGAAAGGGGGATGAGGGTTTGGGAAAAAGGGTGTGCCTGAAAATTAATAATTAACTGAGATCCAGCGCCATATATCACTCATCTACTATCCATTAATTATTGATACAACACACCCAATTAGCACACTTTCTTAATCATGCATAAACGTCTCAATACTCAAATCTCACTACTAATATCTATCTTAGTGCCATGGCTAAAAACCAAAAAATAATTGACCAATTAATTGCCGACCTCAACTCGGGCAAGTCAAAAACAATACTTGAAGCTATTGTAACGGCACGCCAAAAAGGCGATGAAACGGTGGTGCCGCACATTATTAAATTGCTGTCAAGCAAAAACGAAGAAATTGCAACCAGTGCCCAAAACACATTGTTTGATTTAAAAGACATGGCATCGGTTGGCGCTATTCTTGACAACTTTGATGCGTTGCAAGACCTGAAGGTTAAAAACGTTTTACTGCAGAGCTTGTGGCAGTCAAATATACAACCGGTAAATTATGTTGGCAGGCTTTCAAAAATTGCTGTGAATGGTACGCTGGAAGACAGCATTGAAATTTTTTCGATTATTACGAATATGATTGATGTTCAAATTCCCGATGCGGAATGTATGGAAGCTATTTTGGTGATTAATAACGGAATTGAAAAAATAAAAGATAAACACCAGGCTACGCTGCTTAAGGATATTGTTGGGTTTTTGAATGAGCATATGGAGTACTGATTACTCAAAACACTGGGCCACTGATTGCACTAATTACACGGATTTCAAATCCCGGATTTTACTGAATACCCAAATTACAGATTTTGTTTTATTAATAGGTGAAACCTGTGAGTGATCAAGTAAAAGGAAGTTACTTTCATTGATCGGCACGAAGAAAAATTGAAAAAATGTTATCCATGAAATTCGTGCAATCTGTGGCAAAAACAGTGGTTATTCCATAATCTCGTAATCGGTAAACTCATCGTTCCCACGACCGGAATTTCCATCGTTATTGTTATTGTTTTGCCTGCCACCTGTAATGCGGTTAATGAAAACAATGGTTAGCAATGCTGCTTTTAACAATGTAGCCAGCAAAAATAAAATACCAAAAAAACCAATGATCCAACCAATAACAGGTGTGGCATAAATATCATTTACGGCCGTATAAAACCACATGTTTGCTTTGGTAATTGGAATAACGGGTTTGTAAAGACACAACGTAAAATAAACAAGACCGGCAATTATAAGCAGCGACTCAAAACGCATGTCAATTTTAGGTGCGTTTGACATGTTTCCAAACCTGTTGTTGATTTGCAATACCAGGCGTTTTTGCTGAAGGCGGCCAACCATGTATGAATACAGGGTAAGCAAACCTATTGTTGCAATGAATGGTCCTGAATAAAGCGGGTTTCGCATGTACGTTATTGTAAAAATGGCAACAATTGAAATGAGGAAATACATTTTAATTGTCTTCATAAGGAACGTTTGCCAAATAGAACCTGTATTAAAACCGGTCAGTATATTGTAAATAAACAGGAAAAATGCCCAAATTAAGCTGAACACAATGTAAATTATGCCGATCCTGAAAATGTATTCTATCATATCTTATTCACTACTATTTTAAACGTAAAAAAAAACGTTTAGCTTTGCCTTAAATGTAAGTCAAAAGTCTATTCAAATATATGCACAAATGCGAAAATTTATTTTACTCCCTTTCTTAATAATAGTTATAACCGCTAACCAGGCCAAAGCTGATGAGGGCATGTGGTTGCCGTTATTACTCAAGTCGCTTTGCGAAAAAGACATGCAGGACAAGGGTTTAAAGCTCAGTGCCGATGACCTTTACAGCATAAATAAGTCAAGCCTGAAAGATGCCGTTGTATTATTTGGCGGAGGGTGTACGGGCGAAGTAGTAAGTGACCAGGGACTTTTGTTCACCAATCACCATTGCGGCATAAGCCAGGTACAATACCACAGTACAGTTGAAAATGATTATATAAAAAACGGTTTTTGGGCAAAATCGCAAAAAGACGAATTGGCAAATCCCGGACTAACCGTAACATTTATTGTGCGCATTGAAGATGTAACCGCCAGGGTTAAGGATATTATTGAGACCTCACCAAACCAACGCGGCATTAACGAAAAAATTGATGCGCTTGAAAAAACAGCAATCGAAGGTACCCATTACGAAGCCGAAACCAAAGCATTTGACAATGGCAATGCCTATTACCTTTTCGTAACCGAAACGTTTAAAGATGTAAGGCTGGTTGGTGCACCGCCACAAGCTGTTGGCGAATTTGGTGGCGATACGGATAACTGGATGTGGCCAAGGCACACTGGCGATTTTTCAGTTTTCAGGATTTATGCCGGAAAGGATAACAAGCCGGCTGAATATTCGGCCGACAATATTCCGTACAAACCAAAATATTCATTTAATATATGTACGGATGGGGTTAAGCAAGGAGAATTTGCCATGGTATATGGATTCCCGGGGCGTACCCAACAGTATTTACCGGCTGTTGCCGTTGATTTTATTGTGAATGAATCAAACCCTGCAAAAATTTTAATGCGTGAACATTCATTGGAAGTTATGAATAAAGCCATGCAGGAAAATGATAAAGTGCGCATTCAATACACCGCTAAAGAATCACGCATTTCAAACTATTGGAAAAAGTGGAAAGGCGAAAACATGGGCTTAAAAAAAACCAATGCCCTTGAAAAAAAGAAATCGTTTGAAGCCGAATTTACCAAACGCGTTTACGAAAATCCGGCCTTTGCCCAAAAATACCAGGCGCTGCTTGATGCCTTTAATAAATTGTTTGCTGCCAACAAGGAAGCCTTGCTGGCCTATGATTACTTTAACGAGTTCTATTACTCATCGGGACCAGAGTTTTTTAAAGTCATGGGTAACTTTGAAAACCTGGTAAACAACTTTGAAACCCTTGAAAAACAAGGCGACACAAAAAAAACAGTTGAAAAATTGCAAAAGAGCTGCGACAACTTTTACAAAAATTTTGACCTGGCTACCGACAAAAAAATATTTGAACGCATCCTTCCTGTTTACATAAAAGGATGCCCGGGAGCTTATCAACCCGAGTACCTGGCCGAGGAAATGAAAAAGAAAAAAAATTCGGTTGAAGCACTGGCCAATGAAATTTACGGCACCTCGGTTTTTGCAAGCC
>DATGXI010000026.1:0-38583 GCA_035299065.1 Flavobacteriales bacterium | reverse complement strand
TACCTATTTTGCCAGTGACATGAAAGAAAAGATTGCTGCCCTGAAGGCTTCGGGTGAAATGGATATTTATAAAGAACTTGGCGACAGCAATATTGTATTGAATACACCTGAGGGGCAGAAATTGAATCTGTTTAAATTGGGTATGTGAGCCAATTTAAAATTTAAGATTTAAAAAATGTAACCGGGTTAATGAATTCCTGCTGTTGTGTTTTTTGTATTAACAGGTTGATGGTGCTCATGCACCTGCGTACTGGTAACCGAAAGCATGAAAAATGAAATTCCTCCAATTACAAAATTCATGTAGGCCACATTGTCATTGACATGAAAAATGCGCCACAACAATACATCGGTACCGGAAATAAAATGCAAAACACCAACTACCGATAAAAATACGGCCACGAGTGAAATAAATGGCCTGAAAAGCCCTGTAGCCAACATACCCAAACCCAACATGCCCAACGTTGCATGGGTGGCTGTGTATGCCGGGTTGGTACTAATCCTTCCAAGTATAACAGGACCTGAAGTAAGTTCAATGAAACTGAAGGTTAGTAAAAAAACGGCCAGTAAATAACCATAAAAACTGCCTACGCGTGTTGCCTTGTCCATAATCAATTATTTTAGAACCCTACCCTGTCGCAAGAAACATGCCTTGCACAAGGTTATGTGGTTTCAAAACGGTAACTGTATCAGAATTAGGACTTCGCACAAAACACAGTTAACTTGCTGGAACAGGGTTTATTGGCAATTTGAGAAAATGTATACCATAACGGTTATTCAAATAAAGTATGCAGGCATACCTTAATAATCAATTTACTGGAATTTAATTTTCATTTTTTACAACCCAAAACACCGTGGTTTCGTAAACGTATCAAAGCATTGGCCTTATTTTATTTTGTTCATCAATACCTCGTGCATTTGAACTTTAGTAATCATGAAAAACAGGTATCATGGAAACAGTTTTGCTCAGCTTGTTTGCCAATCATCAAACACACTATGTTGCCCTGGTGACATTTATTTTTCTTGCTTTAAGCACCTACTTTATTTATAAAGCAAGCCGCGGAATTTTTGTGCGTTACTCAACCTTTCACATGCCCAAAACATTGCAGGACCTGCTTATGTTCGTTCACATTTTCGTGTCGGTTGTGCCCGCCCTTTATTTGCCCAACAACGTGCTTGCACAAACGGCTTATTTTGGGCCTTTATTTGAAGAAAGCGGGGCCTGGTTTATAATGAGTGCTATGGTATTGGCACTGGTCATTTTTATGGTCACCGGAATTGTGCTTACCCTGGTACTTAAATGGTTTATTCCTGAAAACACGGGGGGCCAGGAAGAACAATAGATTGGCACTACAAGGTTATAACAGACTAATTAAATGATTTGCGTGCGCCTTACCAAACCTGAGTGGCCGTTCACCAATTAAACCTTCATCCACACAAATTTCCTGTAACAAACGCACAACCTAAATGCATTTTCCCGTCCTATACGCATGAGGTTAGGCCTGTTTATCATTCTTTTATTTCCCGTTTTTGCTATGGCTCAATGCCCTACCCTTACAGCTTACGGAGACACCACTATTTGCGGATCAGGTACTGCGCCTTTAAACGCAAGCGCTGGTTTCAGTACCTACACGTGGAGCCCTGGTACCGGCTTAAGCAGCACTTCAATACCCAATCCGGTTGCTACTGTTACCGGACCCACAACCTATATTTTAACAGCCACGGGTTATGGGCCAAATTTAATTCCCAACCCTGATTTTTCGTTGGGCTATGTTGGTTTTACCAGCGGGCATTTTTACTCTCCTTCTTATGCACCGGGTAATGTATTTGTAGGCTCGGGCTATTTTATTTATACAACACTGACTGACCATACACCTACCATTGACAATTTTATGTTCCAGGTAGACGGTGCAACTTTTTCGACCCACCTGTATGAAACCACCATACCGGTTACTCCAAACACCAACTACGATTTTAGCTTCTGGGGTTCTGATGCCGATGCCAACCAACCTACCTATGAAATTCATTTTATTGGAAATGTTACTGGCGATGTAGTTGTTGCCACTTATCCCGGCATACCCTACACAGGTGTTTGGAACTGGAGCCAGTATACAGTGCCGTTATGGAATTCAGGATTGAATACAAGCATGACCATACGCATTAATAACCTTAACCTTGCCGGATACGGAAATGATTTTGGTATGGATGATTTTATGTTCAGAACAATTTGTACCGAAACAGATACTGTTACCATACAAACAGGTCTTGCTTTGGCAGCAATTTCAGGTCCAACAACTATTTGCCTTGGGCAAACAGCCAGTTTGATGGCGAGTGGTGGTGGCTTTTTTAATTGGAATACCGGCTCAACCAGTGCCAATATATCCGTAAATCCGGCTGCCACTACAACCTATTCGGTTATTGTATCCGATGCTACGGGTTGTTCTGACACCATTGCCCATACCGTGAATGTATTGCCCATACCCGTTGCAGCCATTGCAGGAAATACAAACGTATGCGAAGGAAGTTCCACTACGCTTACAGGTAGCGGTGGTACCAGTTATGTGTGGAATAACGGACAAACAACTAACGCAATTGTTGCAAGCCCATTAAGTACCACAACCTATATTCTTACCGTTTCAAACGGAGCGTGTTCAGATACGGCTTCCTTAACACTGGCTGTAGTACCTGTTCCTGCTCCTCCATTGGTGACCGACACAACCGTTTGCTTATATTCCAACAGTATTTTAAATGCAACCGGCAACAACATCACCTGGTACCTTTCACCCGGAACAACAGGAAGTCCCGAACCATTTGTTGCGCCAACTGATGCAACCGGTGATTTTAATTTTTATGCCACACAAACCGTTAACGGTTGCGAAAGCGATGAAGCGTTGCTTGAGGTGGTGGTGCTTGCGCCTCCTTTGTTTGACATTGGCAATGACCAAACCCTGTGTTCTGATCAAACCATATTGATTGGCCCACAGGATAATTTATACAACTATGTGTGGATGGATGGGCTAACAACTACGCCACGTGAAGTTGAAATGAGCAATATGTATGCGCTTTCAGCAACCAATCAATGTGGAACATATACCGATGCTGTTACAATTACCTTCCAGCCATGTGAGTGCTTTTTTTATATCCCCAATTCATTTACGCCAAATGTTGACGGATTAAATGAAGTTTTTAAACCCTTATATGACTGTAGTATAAAAGATTATTCATTCCTGGTGTTTGACCGCTGGGGCGAGATTGTTTTTGAAACCGATAGTCCTTCAAATGGCTGGGACGGTACATATAAAGACATTCTTTCAAAAGAAGATGTATATGTATACAAAGTAAAGTTTACAGCCATAAAAGGTTCTGTGGAAGAATTACAGGAATACAGGGGCCACGTTACACTGCTCAAGTAATAATTTATTCGGTTTAACCAACCTGGTATCCTAAAACCATTTTGCAACTATTTATTTGCTTTGAACCAATCCAATGGTTTAAGGCCCGTTTCTCTCTTAAAAAAACGCGTAAAATATGACTGGTCACTAAATCCGAGTTCAACAGCCACCTCTTTATGCGAAAGTTTTGTTTGAACAAGCAGGTGTTTTGCTTCAAGTATAAGTTGGGCGTGTATGAGAGAGCTGGCGGTTTTTCCGGTAACACTTTTTACAACAATGTTCAGGTAATTTGGTGTTTGGTTAAGTTGAGACGCATAAAACTTAACGAAATGCTGTTTTTTAAAATTATCGCGAATTAACCTGCGGTAGGCCTCAACCATTTGCATGGAACCATAATACCCCGAGGTGTAATATTGTTCATTTTTCTTTTCTATGTGAAACAACTGTCCGCATTTGAGCATTAATACATTTATAAATGATATAACGATACGCTCGTGCCATTTTTTTGCTGCTTTTACTTCACGGTACATGGACTCGCACATCGCATAAAGTTCATCAAACAGGTCAATGGGTATTTTATACGTTGGCCGTTCAATGTCATACCCGAAAAAAGGTAGATCAAAAAGTATTTCTTTATTCAGGGTAAAGCGGCCAAACAAGGAAGGGCTAAACTCAATGCAATATCCATCAATAAAATTAACACCGTCAAATTTTTGAATAAGGTCCAACGCTACAAAGTGAACAGACTCATGGTTGATAAGCATCCAATTATCGTTGATGCAATGGCGGCCTGAGCCTCTTCTGAAAATGAAAATGAAGTAATTGTTGCTTCGGCCTTTGAATTTTTCACCGGTAAGAATTTTTCGACTTAACGGGAATACCGAAAGTTGTGTTTGACGTGTGGGCATGGTCCTAAAAGGGTTTGATCAGTAAATATATTTACAGTTTTTAAACCGCGTCATATTAATTATGATGCGGCATATTTCTGTAAGTAAAGGTTGCAGCGCTAAATTAATTTCAATGACGTAAATGCGCAGGAAAAAGTTTACACGAGTAATAAAAAGTACCATTCTTTAATGGAAAAATACATAAGGCAAAAAGAAACAACCACTCGTCATCATAAACATCCACTCATCCAGAAAACGTGATTTAAAAAAATAACCTTAACACATGTATTTATGAAAATATGTAACAAGACATAAATTGATATACCCACTATTTATTGCCGACTATTGCTGCAATTTTTTTAAACCGTGATCAGGGTTACTTTTTAAACCGGGCACCATAAACCCCTAAACAAGTAAAACCAATGAACATTACCAAAAGGGTAGCAACCAAAGGGTAAAACACCTGGTGTTAACTATAATTTAAAGCCATGAAACATTTTTTTGCAGCAATGCTCACGTTGGTGAGCCTGGGTACCTTTTGCCAAAATTTAAAGGGAAAATACAAAGGAAATTCCAAACTACGAAACTACTATTTTGAATTCAAAGAAGGCTCCCGGTTTGAATACAATTCAACAGGATTTGTCAATTACAAAGGAAAAGGCAATTATGCTATTAAAGGTAACAAGATCACTTTTACCTTTTTTTACCCTGAAGACACTACCTATTTAACACCGGTAAAAAAAGAATGCGGGTCCTCAAGCGGCAACGTAATGAACATGATTGTTCGCGACCCAAAAACAGGTATGTTTTTAGCCTGCGACTATGAGGTATTTGATGCAAGCGGAAAAACCATTCAACCCCGTAAAGCATTTCTGCATTGTCTTTTTTTAAACACCTCGGCACTACCAGATGGCGCTTACCTGAAATTATACCACGATGAACGCAAAACCGTTTTGCTAAAAGTAGATAAAAATGGATGTAACGAGTACCACGTTCCAATGGTTTATAAGGACAGGGACGAAAAAATTGAAAATGGACATGTATGGGAATTTAATTTTTTTGTAAGTGGAAAAGGATTTATACTTTCAGAGGCCGGACAAAATTACGTAACTGAAGGCATAACATTAAGTACTTTGGGATGGACCGGTGAATTTGTTAAAGAATAAAATCAACGTAAGATGTACTTTTGGGCACGGCTTTTACCTTATATTTACACCTATGAAGCGCCTTACCCTTATACTGCTTATGTTGCTTGTTTTTACCGTTGCGCAAAGCACAGGTGAGGACAAAGGTTCAAGTATGGGCTTTAGTTTCTCACCTGATTATAGTTTCCGGTACATAAGCAATGCCCAATCGCCACTTGCAGAATTTTACAACGAAATTGAAATACCCTCGTTTGGTTATACTACCGGATTCATGTCGGCTGTAACATTGCACACACACATGAAATTTGAAGGGGGCTTTATGTTCTCAAATAAAAGTTACCAGTCAAAACAATATGCTGAAGAACCCAATGATCCAAACAAACGTTCTTACCACTTTAGCCATTATTACCTTGATATTCCTTTAAAAGCCGACTATTATTTTTTACATGGAAAAGTAAAATTATATGTAACGGCAGGAATTCAGCCAGGAATTTATCTAACATCTAAATTTGTTTATTCTTTTTTCCCTGAAGATGGGGGCAGCAATTCGTACAACAATACAACCCGCTATTCTATTTACCGCAAAATACAATTGGCTGGCCTGGCCGGGTTTGGTACTGAAATTAACCTAAGCTCCAAAATTTATTTAAAACTTGAACCCGTTTTCAGGTACAATTTCACAACACTCACCAGTGAAACGGTAAAAATTCATTTATACTCGGCTGGAATAAATTGCGGGATTTATTTTAGCTTATAATACAGTATTATCGAAATAAAAAAAACTAATCCTCCCAGGGTTTAAGAACCTTTTTTAATGCGTCTGTGAGATCTTCTTCTGCTATAACTTTTCCCAGTGTTGGAAGCAAGGCATAAGAAAGTTTTTCCTTGTTTACATCAAGCAAGGTGTCAACCAAAACATTGTTGCCACCCCATTCCTTATCGGCAAAAAAGGACTTATGAAGGGATTTCATGCCAATTAAATAATAGCCGGCATTTGTAGATGGTCCAATGACCACATCGTTTTTTGTCAATTGGTAAAACGCATCTTCTACCGTTTTTGGCGTAAGTTCATAACAATCGCTGCTGATCATGACCACATTTTTATACCCACGTGAAAATGCTTTCACGAATGCGTTTTTCATACGTTCCCCGGGCTCTTTACCCTGCTGTATATATTTTTGAAAAACTGGCACCATGAATTCATCAGCTTCTTCAATATATTCCGAATAAAAAACTGCTTTGTGCGCTTTTATTTCCTGGGAAACTTCAGCTACCCTGTTTAATAAATGAATATAAATGTTAAGGGCATTCTCATCGCCCACGGTGTCGGCCAGTTGCTTTTTTACTCTGCCAATCTGTACGTTCCGAATAAATATGATCACCAACCTATCGCTGCTCATACGCTTTTGCTATGGTTTAAAGTCCCTTGCATAACGTAAAAATAAGATTTTTAGCATATGAAAAGCAAGACCGTTTAACCTTATTGACCGATTGTGAACATTTTATATTTTTTGATTGATAATGTGATAAAATACTCTTTTGGTTATAGCTAAATGGTTATATTCGTTCCTCTACAAAACACATTATGAATAAGCTAAAATTAATGGGCATTGCGCTTGCACTGCTTGTAACGGGTTTAAACGCCCAGGCCCAACGCGCTAAGGATAAGGGCAAGGATGATAAGACAAAAACAACACCCGCTGCCACCGATGATAAAAAACCCAAACCTTATAAAGATGTAATCACAAAAAAAGCCTTAACAAAAAAAGGAATGATTACCGTTCATCAGCTTGATGACAAATGGTATTTTGAGATTGCTGATACGTTGCTGAACCGTGAAATAATTTCAGTAACACGTTATTCAAAAACAGTAGCCGGTTGTGGCCAGTATGGTGGCGAACAGATAAACAGCCAGGTTATAAAATTTGAAAAAGGACCCGGTACAAAAATGTTTATACGTTCCATTTCCTATGTAACTACAAGTGCTGACAGCACCAAACCCATGTTTCAAGCTGTAAAAAACAGCAATTCAGAACCCATTATTGGTTCATTTGACATTAAGGCTATTCGTAAAGACACTTCTTACGTGATTGAGGTAACCGATTATTTTAACAGCGACAACCAGGCCTTTTCGCTTTCACCAGGAGCAAAACAACAATTGCGTTTAACTGTATTCCAAAAAGAACGCTCATACATAAACAAGATTTCCTCGTTCCCGCAGAATACAGAAATACGCACGGTAAAAACCTATGACGTTGCACCACCAACAGTACCCTCTCCGGGTGTATTAACAGCAGCTGGTATGGATGTAGGCGTAATTACACTCGAATTAAACACCTCAATGATCCTGTTGCCAAAGGTACCAATGCGCAGGCGCGAATTTGATGCACGCGTTGGATTTTTTGCAAATGGCCTAACTGTTTATGGAGAAGAATCAAAACAAGTGAAGGAAGATGTATTTGCCTTGCGCTGGAAACTGGAACCAAAAAATGCGGCCGATGCTGAGAAACAAAAAAGAGGCGAATTAATTGAACCTAAAAAACCAATTGTTTATTATATTGATCCGGCTACGCCTGTTAAATGGCGCAAGTATTTAAAAATGGGCGTTGACGACTGGAATGTTGCATTTGAGCAAGCCGGTTGGAAAAATGCCATACGGGGCGAGTACTGGCCTGAGAAAGATACAACCATGAGCCTTGAAGATGCGCGTTTTTCGGTTATACGTTACTTTGCATCGGATGTACAAAATGCTTATGGTCCAAATGTACATGACCCCCGCAGTGGTGAAATTCTTGAAAGCCATATAGGCTGGTATCACAATGTCATGCGCCTGTTACACGATTGGTATTTTGTGCAAACCGCTGCCGTTGACCAACGTTCGCGTAAAAACACTATTGACGATGAATTAATGGGGCAATTAATACGTTTTGTATCATCACACGAAGTAGGTCATACACTCGGTTTACGTCACAATTTTGGGGCCAGCTCGGCAACACCTGTTGAAATGTTGCGCAACAAAGAATACTGTGAAAAAAATGGTCATACGTCTTCTATTATGGATTATGCACGTTTTAATTATGTAGCCCAACCTGAGGACGGGGTTACTGACTTATTTCCACGCATTGGCGATTATGATAAATGGGCCATTAAATGGGGATACAGTTATTTTAAAGATGCAAAATCAGCTGCCGATGAAAAAAAGCTGTTGAATGCCATGACGGTTGAAGCTACAAAAGACCGTAGAAAATGCTTTGGTACAGAAATAAGTCCGTGTGACCCACGCTATCAATCAGAAGACCTTAGCGACAATTCGGTTAAGGCATCTGAATATGGTTTAAAAAACCTTCAACGCATTTTACCTAATTTACCGGAATGGACAAAGGAAGAAGGCGAAAGCTACAGGGAACTTTCGTTGATGTATACCGAAGTTATTGATCAATTCAGGAATTACATAAGGCATGTTACAAAAAACGTGGGCGGCATTTACGATACACCCAAAACATATGATATGGCCGGTGAAAGTTTTGAAGTAGTGCCGCGCGACATTCAAAAAAACGCAGTAGGCTTTTTAAATGCAAATGTATTTACCACACCTACCTGGCTTCTTGATCCAAATGTGCTGAACAAAATTAAGCCTGAAGCTGGTGTTGAAGCTGTAAAAGCATTGCAAAGCGCTTCATTAAATAATTTGCTTGCTGGCGACAGGGCAGTTCGTTTAATGGAAACATCTATAAAAGCAGGAAACTATTCATACGATGAACTGGTAACTGATTTGCGCACCAATATATTTAGTGACATAAAAACGCCAAAGGCAATTGATATTTACAAACGCAATCTTCAAAAAGTATTTACCGATAAGCTAATAAGCCAGCTAAAACCTGAACAGGTTGCTGTATTTACTATTCCACCGGGCATAGGTTATGGATTTGATATACGCATGGTTGATTTAAAGCAAACCGACATGCCATCAATTGCGCGGGCACAACTTGAATTAATTAAGGCCGATGCCAAAGCCGGGGCAGTAGTTGCAACAGATAAACTGACAAAATACCATTTAAACGATCTGGTGCAACGCATTGATTTGGCTTTAAACCCGAGGTAAAATCATCCTTTAGGATAGAGGGATAAAGTAATAATCGGTTTTTGTGTAGCTATTTTTTTAAAAATGCGTCCAGCTCTTTGTGAAACTGCGAAGGTGTTTGGATGTGTGGTAAATGCCCTACTCCTTTCAACTCAATGTAACGGCAATCACGAATGGTCATTGATGCTTCCCTGGCAAGCTTTGAAACCCGGCCATGAACTGATTTTTGTTGTTCTGACAGTTTGCCCTTGCCTAAAATGGTGTGATCTTCATTTCCGGCAAGCATAAGTGTTGGCACCGTTATATACTTAAACTCATAGCAAACCGGCTGCTCATATATCATTTGGTATGTTAAGGCGTTTGCCCAGGCGCTTCGTTTAAAATCATCGCCCAATAAGTCGGCTGACTGTACTTTGAC
This sequence comes from Flavobacteriales bacterium, assembly GCA_035299065.1. Lineage (GTDB taxonomy): Bacteria > Bacteroidota > Bacteroidia > Flavobacteriales_D > UBA2798 > DASPJQ01. The sequence goes on along the minus strand of DATGXI010000026.1, from coordinate 28,663 downwards.
CAATTCTTCGTATTCATCTTTCCATTCAGGATAATACGTTTTTTGATATTCCAGTAATGACGCATAGGTGGTATTCAATTCCTGCTCATAAATACGGTCAATACTTTCGTAAGGAACAAATACTTTATAATCTTCCAAACCAATTGGGTTTTCGAGCACAAGTTTTTCAACCGATTCAGGATACATTAACGCAAAACGTGCAGCTACCATGCCACCCATTGAATGGCCAATTACAATTGCTTTTTCAACGTTAAGGCGATTCAATAATTGTTTGGTATTGTATGCCAGTAAATGAAAACTATAATGAATATCGGGTTTGTCAGACTTACCCCAACCTACCTGGTCAGGCACAATTACCCGGTAACCTTTTTTAGTTAAAAATTCAATGGTTTCTTTCCAGTAATAGCCGTTAAAGTTTTTTCCATGCAATAGCACAACCGATTTTCCGTTTGGCTTTTCAGGTTCAACATCCATAAACGCCATTTTCACGTCCTGCTGTTCAATGATAAGCGTAAGGTGCTTTACAGGATAAGGATAAGTTGTTACCGTTTCCTTACTTTTATAAAGTGAAAGAAAAAAAGGTAACATGGCCAATAAAAAAATTACGCGCACAAAGGATTTCATAAAAAATGATTTTGGTTAACCAACATTACATAGCCTTTAGCTTAACTAAGGGCATTGAAGGATGTAAAGGAATTTCCCGGGTGTGTTGTGTGGCCTGTGCAGGATGATCCTTTTCTTTAGAAGGAACAGGGTGAGTTGACACAGGAAACACCATGAGATCGTTCAGCTGGCTTAAATCCAACTGTTCGTACATACCGGTTTTTTCATTAAACACCTTCATTGAATTAAATTTCGTGAAAAGGTATCTGAAACCATTTACAGTTATTGGAAAAAACATTGTAGAATTCCTATATTGTTCATATAGAAACTGATAAACAGCAATTTATTAGACCAAAAAGAAATAAGCGAACACTTTAGATTTTAGCCAGGTAGGCATCCAGCTCTTGTATGAACTTGGTAAGTTTTGCTCCAAAATGTTCCTTCCTCATACATATAGACGTTATTTTAGTTGAATCATCGTTCCAGGTAGCGGGAAATTCAGTTGTTGCCTGTACTTCGCCAATAATTTTTCCTGCTTTGCTGTTTGGCTCATTTAATGCATCAACTATAAAACATACATAAACAAAAATACCCGGGTAATGTTTATGTTGAATTTTCCAATGCTCATCATCCCACCACTCGTTACCTGAACCAAGTTCAATTAACTCCCAACCTTTTCTATAAAGTTCATGCTCAATCTGAATTTTATATTTTAGCTTTTGCACTAACATCAGGCTTTATGAATAGTTAACTCACCAGTTTCATGTTGAACGAGCCACTTTTTGTTGTTCCGTAAATACGCAGCCATAAAGGCAACCACATTTCGGTACCGCGTGCACCGGTAATGTCACCCAGGTCCATAATGTTTTTATTGTTCCAGCCAAAGCTGTTCAGGATTTCTTTTGCGGTTGATTTTGCACCTGCATCATTACCACACATAAAAACCTGGTGATCGCCTCCGTTGATTAACGCAGGGTTGACCATTAACCCGCACCACATGGTGTTTAGGGTTTTTACCACTTTTACATTTGTAAAAGCTTTCTGGATTTCCTCGCCCAATGAGCCGGTATTGCACACTCCCAATGATGGTGGCATTCCTTTTGAAAAATCAAGCGGATTGGAAACATCAATCAGCACTTTCCCATTAAGGTTATTTTCCCCTGCTGATTTTAAAATATTCACTGATTCCATTCCCAGGGTGCAATTAAAAACAAGTTCACCAAAAGCAGCTGCATCGGCAAATGTGCCAACACTGGCTTTACCGGTATATTTTGCGGCCCATGCCACGGCTTTTTCATTGGTAGCTGAACGTGAACCCATTTTTACGTTATGACCAAGTTCAATTAATTTTGAACCTATTGTTTGGCCCACAGAGCCTGTACCAAGTACGGTTATATTCATAGGGAGGGATTTAAGATTTAAGATTTAAAATTTAAGATTTAAGACTAATCAAACTTTTTATTGCTTTGCCGTTTTTCAAATTCTCTGAATCCCTGGCCAGGTTTCCAGTCTTTTTTTGGAGGCAATGGCTTTTTCTTTTTGGATGTTTCCTTATTATTTTTTTTGTCTTGTTGTTTATTACCCGAATTTTTCTTTTTTGATTTTGGCTTCGCTTCCGATTCCGAATCCTTCACCATATCCATAAGCACATCAATTTCCTGTCTTGTCAAATCGCGCCACTCACCCGGAGGTACACCTTTTAAACTTACATGCATTATGCGTATGCGTTCAAGTTTTACCACTTCGTAACCAAAATGCTCACACATTCTGCGTATTTGCCTGTTTAATCCTTGTATCAAGGTTATATTAAACACCAGTGGCGCTTCCTGTTTAACTTTGCATTTTTTGGTCATTGTTCCAAGTATGGGAACGCCACCAGCCATGCCGTTAATGAATTGTTCGGTTATGGGTTTGTTTACAGTAACCAGGTATTCTTTTTCATGGTTGTTACCTGCACGCAAAATTTTATTTACAATATCGCCATTGTTGGTAAGGAAAATAAGTCCCTGCGAATCCTTGTCAAGCCTGCCAATTGGAAAAAGCCTTTGGCTGTGGTTGACGTAACTCACAATATTATCGCGTACGCCTTGTTCGGTAGTGGTTTCAACGCCTACCGGTTTATTAAACGCAATAAGAATAAAATCTTCTTTTGATTTTGGTTCAATCAGGTTTCCGTTCACCATTACCTCGGCACCGGCCGGAACATGATCGCCAACTTTGGCTTTTTTACCGTTTATGAAAACGTTGCCCTGGGCAATAAAACGGTCTGCTTCGCGCCTTGAACACAGGCCTGACTCGGAAATGTATTTATTGAGGCGGGTTTCCATGTTGGTTTTACAGTTTTTCAGTTTACTGTTAGTTAATGCAGTTTAAACGTTTATTTGTTTACAGTTCGAGGTACCTGCGCACCGAACTCAAACTAAGCCACTGAAAACTGCAAACTACTTCTTAAAACTCTTTCTTCCCTTTGAAATAGGCTTCCCATATTTCTTCTTCATCACATCTTCCCTGGTCACTTTTATATTTACCTTTTTGTTTTTCTCTTTTTTCTCGTGAAAGCCCTGCCCATGCTTTGGCAATTTCACCTGTATGGTTTTCATGGTTACAACAGGCAATTCTTCTTCGGTTAACTCATCTGAAATTTCAAGATCGGCAGGCAATTCCACCACAGGAATTAAATACTGCATTAAGTCTTCAACGGCTTCCCTGAACTCGTTTTCAACGCGGGTAACAAAGTTTATGGCAATTCCTTTTTTGTCGGCACGGCCTGTGCGGCCAATACGATGTATATAACTTTCAGCCACTTCGGGCATGTCAAAATTTATTACATGGGTTACTTCAGTAATATCCAGTCCACGCGCTACAAGATCGGTTGCAATCAATACCCGAATGGTTCCTTCATCAAATTGTTTTACGGTTGCAAAACGGTTGTTCTGGCTTTTGTTGGAATGAATAACGCCTACTTTACCTTCCATGCGTTTTTCCATTTGTTCAAACACTTCATCGGCCAATTTTTTAGTGGCGGTAAACACCAGCACACGGCTCATTTTTTTATCGCGTTTCAGCAATAAATCAAGCAAATTTATTTTGGTGTAAAAGTTAGGAACCTGGTAAAGACTTTGTACAATGTTTTCAAGTGGTGTACCGGTTCTGGCAGCCTCAATTTTTTCAGGATGCCTGAAATGTTTTTGAATCAACTCCTCTACTTCGGGTGTTAACGTAGCGGAAAATAAGAGATTCTGCCTGCGTTCAGGCAACAAATCAAAAATGGTATTTAACTGGGCACGAAAACCCAAATTAAGCATTTCATCCACTTCGTCAATCACCAGTTTCTTAATGGATTTTAATTTCAGAACACCTGACAAAGCCAAATCAATTAAACGCCCTGGTGTTGCCACCAGAATATCAACACCCATATTTATGGCATCCATTTGCGGGCGAATGTTAACACCACCATACACCCCAATGGTCACAATGTTCTGGTACTTACTTAATTTTTGAATCTCCTCTTCAACCTGCATGACCAACTCGCGGGTTGGAACAAGTATTAAAATTTGCGGAAAACGGTCTTTAACAAATTTCCATTGCCTTATTACAGGTAATAGATAAGCAAATGTTTTTCCTGTACCTGTTTGGGCTATTCCCAGAACATCCTTACCCGACATGGCAACCGGAAAGACCTTTTTTTGAATGGGTGTGGGATAAACAAAATCCATATCGTTCAGTGCTTTTAGCAGTGAACTACCCAGGTTAAGGTCCTCAAACGTTACAGTGGAAGTCATAATGCGGCACAAAGATAACGTTATATATTACATTCCAGCAATTTCGGTTTTAATGGTGAATAACTCGTTTATATGCAAGGTTTTTCACATGGGGAACAAAATTCCCAATATGGGCAAAATCAATTTTAACATTGATCCGGTATTTAACTGTTTTGATGAAAATTAATGGTATTTGCGTCCTGTTGGCACAGTATTTCCTCACAAGCACGTACCTAAAATTTAAACTAGAAATACTTTTTATGAAAAACAACCGAAATCGTTACGGCAATTCTGGGTCCACATTGAACCAGTCTAACAGGGGTAGCCAATATAATTCATTACGCAATTCCTCACGCGGTAATAACAACAATAACGGCAATACCTACCAGGGCTATTCGGAAGACAACAACAGGAACTCGTCAGGATATGGCCAAAACAGCCGCGGCACCCAACGCAGGAATGGCAGCACGGCCTATGGCAACAACACCAACTACAGCCAGGGACGTTCTCAGGGGTCACGCAACAATTCAGGCTTTGACAATTATAACGATGAGGCGTATTCAGGTGTGCGCGGCAACTCCACTTCGCGTTATAACCAATACAATGATCGTTACAACAATGACGATTATAATTTTGATGAGGATGATAATGGCTACAACAACCGTTATTACAACAGTGATGCGGGTTATGACAGGAATTATGAAAATGATTTGGATACCGATGATTTTTATGATGAGGACGAAGATGCGTTTGAATACGAAGGTGAAGGAAATAAACGCAACCAGGGGTTTCAATACAACCAGGGCTATTCAAACCGTGGAAACTATGGTTCAGGCTACAGTGGTGGACGTAACAACCGTTCGCAAGGTTATGGCAGTGGTTCATCCCATGAAAAAGGATACTACGGTGATGACCGCGACATGCAACAATACTACAATCAAAATGATTTAGGTTCACGCCAAAATTATGGGAGCAACTGTACATCGTCACAATACAACCGTACAGGTTTAAACAATTCGCAACGCTGGACAGGTGGCCAAAACAGCAGCCGTGGTTACAGCAATTCGCAAGGGTATGGTCGTTCGGGAAATACAACACAGGGTTATGGAACACAAGGAAATTATAAATCAAATTCGCGCAACCAGGGTGGCAGCAACGACAGCCGTTCGGGATCGTCCACTAACACCGGGCGTAATGCTGCAAGTAACGCGTCATCACGCTCAACTACCGGAACCCGTACAGCCGCTGGTAAAACATCAACTTCAAAAGGAAGTAAGAAATCAACTACCAAATCAAAAAGTAAGAGCAAACGTTAATCACGGTTCTTACTAACATTTAACCACAGAGTACCCAGCGTTAACCTGAGGTGGCAGAAATTTATATGCGACACGGTTTAAACGCTGCTCCCTCTGTGGTTAAACTATCTTCTGTTCAACGTTCACTGTTTAACGTTGCGTGATCCAGTTTTCAGTCATTTCCCAATAGTTTAACCAATATACTAACCGTTTAAAAAACCAATTAAAACTATGCCAACAAAAAACACAAAGTACAGCACAACTGGTAGCGGAAGCACCAACGGCTCAACAAAAAAACCAGGAACCGCAAGTACAAACTGGAAAAAAACATGGACCCTTTCCAACAGCACACTGGAAGACGTGTTTGTAACGCAGTTACACAACATTTACAATGCTGAAGTACAATTGATGAACGCCATTCCCAAATTTTCAAAAGCCTGTGACAGCGAAGAGTTGTCAGAAGCATTTGAAAACTCACTGGAGCAAACACGTAAACAGGTTGAACGCATTGAAAAAGTATACGATCGCCTTGGTATTACCAGGGACACCAACGTTACAAGCAATGTAATGGAACTTCTGGTTGAGGAAACATATGAAATAATGGAAGAATTTCCTGTAGGGCCGGTTCGTGACTCAGCAATCATTATTGCGTCACAAAAAATTGAGCATTATGAAATTGCTACGTACGGTTCATTGCGCGAATTAGCCGAAGTATTGGGCTACCACAAAATTGCAACCCTGTTTGACCGTTCATTGCATGAAGAAGGCCAAACAGAACATGTACTTTCACAAATTGCCATGGATGTAAACGATGAAGCTTGCACACTGGTTGATTTTGAAACTACAGGTACAAAAGAATATTCTTCGTGGAAATAGCTCCACACTAACCGTTCAAATCATTTTAATCCCCGTGTCAGAGAGCCGGGGATTTTTTTTACAGCTAAATGCAGGTATTTTCAGTCAAACGAATAGCCAACAAAATACAATTCATTTGGCTGATTGTTTTTGTACACAATTATGCAATGACCTTTACCTCGCTCAATGGACTCAAAAAAATTATAGGAATTATCAATATCCCTGCGTGTTGGTTTGTTTGTGTTAAAATACAATTGCAAATCCTGGTCGCTTAACAAACGTGCCACGCCATAATCGTCAACGGTTGAAACCGTGTCCAGATCCAATATTGAACGCGTACCCTCTTCGGCCGCTTCATCAAGCGCATCAAAAATACTGGCGTGTTGCTTACCGGGCGAAGCTGTTTTTGCTTTTGGCGGAAATTCAGGAAACAGTATTGCGGGGTTGTACCGCCCTGCTTCAAATTCTTTTTCTCTTAATTCTTTTAGGGCAAGGTTATAGTCTTCCCTGTACGGTACATAATACCAATAAAGTGTTGATCCCATAAAGTAGTTTGGCAGTGGTCGTTTTTGTTATTTGAAAGCTGTACACCACCGCATTAAACTGCGTTCACTAAAAAACCTTAAACTTAGGAAACGGCTAAATTTGAATGGTTAAAGGATATGGATAATTCCCTATATTTGCCCAAAATACGCACAATGAAATTATTCCGTTTACCCATGTTTTTTTTAATGCTTGCATTTGTGCTGACCAATTGCAACAAAACTGAACGCAGGTTGAAAAAAGACAAGAAAATTATTGAGGATTACATTAAGGAAAAAGGACTTACTGCACAAATGACGGAAGAGGGCTTGTATTACGTGATCAATGACCCGGGAACAGGAATACAACCAACAGCTACATCAACCGTTAAAGTCGCTTACAAAGGTTATTATACAAATGGCCAGGCGTTTGATGCCAGTCATGTTTCAGGTATTGAGTTTGGTTTACCCAACGTAATTGAAGGCTGGCAAATTGGCATTCCTAAGTTCAAGGAAGGCGGAAGCGGCATTCTTTTAATTCCTTCAGGACTTGGTTACGGGCCAAAAGGGCGTGGCGAAATTCCCGGGAATGCAGTACTTATATTTGACATTACGCTTATAGATGTTCTTTGATTTCGAGTTTCGAGTTTCGAATTTCGAATTTCGAAACTCGGAATTCGGAATTCGGAATTCGGAATTCGAAATCATTTATTCTTTTCGCAGTATACAAAAATAGCATCGCGTAAATATTCGGCCAGGCCGGGTTTTACTTTATCGTAATGCTCTTTAAAACGCTCATCGTCCACATACATTTTTCCCAAACCACGGTACCTGTCCAATGTAAGGTCCATGAATTTTGCTGTCAGGTCAAAGTGACGTTGAACAATGCGCTGTATAGCCCTGTCATCAACATTCATGTGCATGAGCTGTGCCAGTTCTTTGTTTATGTTTTCACGCTCTTTGTTCAAGTCGTCAAATTCACCCTTGGTCATTGCCTTTATTTTATTGTGCGAATCGTCAACGGCAGCATCTCCATATTTCTCACGTGCTTCTTTTTCGTATGCTTTTGCTTTTTCGGGATCAAAGCCCTTATACATTTCATTGTAATCCATTTTTTTACTCCTTTCTTTTAATTGTTGAATGGTGTTTTCAACGGTTACTACCAGTTCCCCCACCCGCTTCATGCGTTTTTGCAATTCGGTTTTGTGGGCCTGCAGGGCCAATACCAAATCAAAGCCGGGATCGTCCAGTATATCCGCAATTTTTTCGAGCGAAAAGTCGAGTTCGCGGTATAAAAGAATTTGTTGCAGGCGCAGCAGTTCGGCTTCGCCATAAAAACGATAATTGGCTTCGGTTCGCTCGGCTGGCTTAAGCAAACCAATTGAATCATAGTAGTGAAGCGTGCGCACACTTACACCGGCTATTTCGGCTAACTGGGAGGCTGATAGTTTTTGCATACACCATTTTTTAGCCACGCATTGCACGAATTACACGGATTCAATTTCCGGAAACCAATCCGCGAAACCTGTGTAATGCGTGGCTGTTACTTTATAAATTTAATACAAAGCTAAGGTATGACGCAGGGTAAGAGTCAAGAAAAAAGTGAATTATTTTTGAGAAATTTAAGATTTTAAAACTGAAACATAAATAAAAACACATACACAATCACCACATTCCAACCGGCATAACACAATACCAGTAAACGATTTGCGTAGCCGCCAAGTGCAATTACACCTGGTGGAACAACCTCAGGCGGTTTTTGGTCAGGTCCAACCGGAATTCCTGCTTTTTTAAAGCCTGAAAACATGACCATCATTGAAACGGCCATAAGGATAAGACTAATCCAAATAGCGTGTGACGATAACAACATAAGCGTTTTGAATGGTTCAAAAAAACCGGTACCCAATAAGTGATAACAAATAATGAGTGCGCCAATGGGCATGGTTGGTACGCCTAAAGAAAATGATAAACCGTGTAATTTGTGTTTTACATCAAACAGGCCGCCCATGATTGCGCCTACACCTGAAATAGCGATTAAAATAACCGCAACCACAGCCCAGGTGCCGGTTACCACATTCCATAAAAATGCAGCTGTGAGAATGGAACTTAATCCCCAAAACAGAAAAAAAGTTGTGATGGCCCATTTGTGTTTACCCATGGCGTATTCACTTATCATACGCCAGCTGGGTTTAAATTCAGGACTTAAAAAATGTAAAAGTAGCATTGCAAAAAGGGCCAGGCCCGTACTTGCCATGATTGAATACGCTAAAATTTCCATGTTATAATTTTGTTTTTGACAATAAACTTACAAGCTGCTCAATGCACATACTTATGCCTTGTTCAAAGCCCATTTCAATAATCTTTTTCAAATCCTCTTCGCTTTGATAAACAATTTTAAAATCAACCGTTGTACCGTTTGCTGTTTTTGTGAATGTATTGGAGCCATGCGCGTAAGGCATACCGGGAAGGGGATTTCCGTTATCATCGCTGAAAAAATCCTGCATGGTAAAACGTTGATGGGGCTCAATGGTCAAATAATTCATACATGCCCAATGCTTTTCGCCCTCAGGGCTAACCATTGCATACAACCACGAACCACCTACGCGAAATTCCATGTGTTTGGTTTCGGCTCTCCAGGGTTGTGGGCCCCACCATTGGTCAAGCAATTCTTTTTCGGTATAACAGCGCCATACATCGGCTACGGGTGCATTGAATTCACGTGATACAACTACCGATTTTTCCTTAAAGTCTTTTACGACTTGTGTTTTTGATGTTGCAGTTTCCATACTCTTTGTTTTTAATTTATTGTGGTATTCTGTGGCTGATAAAAATTATAAGTTGGGTAACAATTGGTCAAGGCTGTTTAGTGTCATGGTAAATCCTTCTTTAAAGCCCATTTCAATCATTTTCTCCATACGCTCAAGCGATTCGTTGTAAATGGAAATTTCCACTTTGGTTCTGCCGTTTTGTTTGCTAAACGTAAAATCCCAATCAGAGCCGGGAAGATTAAGGTTCTCATCTTTATCGGCAAAGGCACTCATAAATTTGAAATTGGTTATTGGTGTAATGGACGTGTATTTTTGTACAGACCATGCCTGCTCCTGCCCATCCGGACTTACCATGGCATAAAATCTTCGGCCGCCCACTTTAAAATCCATAACCTTTGTTTTTGACGACCATGGTTTGGGTGCCCACCATTGGTCAAGTATTTCCTGTTTGGTAAATGCATCCCACACCAATGAAGGATCAGCATCAAATTCTCTTGTAATGTTTACTGTTTTTGTTGTTTTGTCAACTTTAAAGTCAAAGGCCAATGTGTTCATTTTTTCTGCTTTTTTAATTGTTTAAGTACATCATCGAGTTGATTAAATTTGGTTTCCCACAGTTGCCTGAATTGCTCTAACCACTTATCAATCTCTTTCATTTTTTCTGATTCAAGGGTATAATATATTTCACGGCCTTGTTGTTCCTGTTTTACCATTTCGCATTCGGTAAGAATTTTAATGTGTTTGCTTACCGCCTGGCGCGAACAGTCAAAATGTTCGGCCAGGGCGTTGGGTGTCATGGCCTGCGCTGCAATTAAAGTGAGTATTGCCCTGCGGGTGGGATCAGCAATGGCCTGAAATACATCTCTTCTCATATAGTTAAATTGATGTTGCGCTTATATACGCAACCAATCGGTAGCAAATATATATGCAATTATTTGGTTGCGCAAATTTATTTTTTAAATGATTGATTTTGAATACAGTTAATAGTCGGCTTTCATGCGATACCTGGTCTGTTCCAGTTTAACGTTTCCAATAATTAAGCATTGAAACATTTATGGACATATCAAATTAAATTCCAATGAGACCGACTTAACCAAGAAAAAAAATAAGATGGCTTATTTTAAATAACTGAACTTGTATTGCTTTTAGTTCTTTAGCGCAACGTATTTTCTGTTAAGTTTTTTTAAATGCCTGCCAGTATTTGATTGGTGAGCGGTTTATGAACCAGAACGATATCAGTTCCAATTTGATTTACCTTGACCTTATCCGAATTGCTGACTGATGATGTTAAAATAACGATTTTACAGGATAATAGTTTTGGGTCTTTTATTTTTTTGAAGTGTGCAATAAATTCGAAACCATCCATCAATGGCATGTTCAAATCAACAAACATTACCTCGGGATATGTTCCATTATTTGCTCCTCCGGAAACCAATAGGTTATTAATAAATTCAAGTGCGCTTTTCCCATTCGTGCTCACGTATATCTTTTTTGCGTAAAAGTTGGCTTCAATCATTTTTTCATTTATAAAATTATCCAGTTCACTGTCGTCAATGAGTAAAATGTTATTGTATTTGTACTTTGCGGTTGTTTGTTTCATGATTACGTTTATTTAATATTATTTTTCGTCCTGATTACATTGGCAAAGCAATTTTAACTCTTCTGTATTTCATGCCAGAAAGCAATACAGGATACTGTGTTTTTACATTTTCAGAAGTACCTGTAACAGTTTGCACTTCATTACATAATTTTGATGTTGTTGCAAAAAGCAAGCATGTGTAAAACTGAATTTTTCTGAATCTTTTTGTCTTAATTTGCCCCTTCTCTACAAGCCTTTAAACAGAATGAAAATTTTAATCCCTGGCTTAATTATTTTTTTTTTGGAATTATAACCGTTTTTATTTATCTGAAAATTATTTTTCATAACGCATACAAAATCATATTGGCAATTGGATTGTGAATTCAGCCCCTTCATCAGGTGCGCTTTTGACAGTTATTCTTCCTCCCAAAACTTCAACCTGGTTTTTAATCATAAATAAGCCTAAACCTTTTCCCTCAACATGTAAATGGAACCGTTTATATAATCCAAAGATCTTATCTCCATAGCGATTAAGATCAATGCCAATACCATTATCCTTAAAAATAAGTAGTAGTTCATTTTCATTCAACTCGCTCTTAATTTCTATAATTGGTGCAACACCTGCTTTCCTGTATTTAATGCTATTCATTATTAAATTGTAGAAAATACTGTGTAAATAGCTTTTAATTGTTGTTATTGTGTTTACATTATTAAATGACGAAACTATTTTTACCTGCTCTTTATTGATTACATTTTGAATGCTTGTTTCAATATCGCCTAACAGGGCAGGCAAATGAACTGATTCTTTAAATTCAACGTACTCAGACCGTATTTGCAAAATTTTACTGAGGTCTTTGATTCTTTCATCCATTTGAGCGGCTGCTTCAATTAAATAATTTTGTGCCTTTTCGCGATCAGAATCAGTTAGCTTATTTCTTAACACATTTGCTAGTCCCAGCATATTTGCAACAGGCGCGCGTAAATTGTGCGATACAATATAAGCAAACTGTTCAAGATTTTCAGAGTGCTTTAGCAAATCATCGGCTATTCGTTTACGTTCTGTTTCTGTCTTTTTACTGTTGTCAATGTCCTGGAAACTTCCAAAAAGGCGTATGCACTTACCTTTGTTGATTTCCGCTTCTCCAATAGCTCTGACCCATCTTTCGTTTTGTTTAGCAGTTATTATTTGTAATTCAACGTCCCATGGTTTTCCGCTTTTGATAGCTTCATTAACAACATTACTTATAATATCCCTGCTTTCACCTTCTTTGTAGAAGTTAATTCCAGTTTCAATATCGGGTTCAAAATCCATATCAACTTCATGAATTTCCTTTGTTATATCCGACCAGTAAAGCTTATTTAGCTGTACATCCAACTCCCAGCTCCCCAAGCGCGAAAGTTTATTGGCGTTTTGATATAGTCTTTCTAAATTTTTTCTTTCTGTAATGTTTCTGAAGTTTGACACCAGGGCGCATATACTTGGTTCATGAAACATATTGGTTATGGTACCTTCGCACCACACCAGTTGTCCACTTTTGTGAACTAACCGATGCTGACTGAAAAATGATTTACCGGGAATTTTTGATACGTCTTCAATTTTTTCAATGAGACCTGGTAAGTCGTCTTTAAAAATCAAGTCATTCACCTGAATCATTAAAATTTCGTCTTTTGTATAGCCAAGTTGTTTTTTTACGGAAGGGCTTGCATAGAACATTTTACCCTGCTGGTTTACAAGAGTTTTCATATCAGTGCTGTGCTCAATCAGTGATTGAAAACGTTTTTCACTTTCTTTTAATTTTTCCTGTGAAATCACCCGGTCAGTAATGTCGGCAGCTGAAATACAAAGTCCAATTACATTGGATGTATCATCCGTAACATTATTCATTCTTATCCGGAACCATTTTACGGTGCCATCAAGCATTTTATAGCTGTCTTCTATATCTAATGATGTTCCGGCAAGCACTCGCTTCATTCCGATTTTTGAAAGTTCTTGTCTGCCCCGGCTAATTAATGAAATAAGGTTAACTCCCACCAAATCATTTACACCAAAGGCCTCATTAGCCCAAAGGCCTGCCTGCTTATTGCTTGATACAATGTTTAAATCCAGGTCAAGCAATAAAAAAGCAATGTCTGTATTGTTAAAGATAGTAAGCAGGTTGGCTTCTGATTTCTTTGCTTTTAATTCAGCCTTTTTTTGGTCCGTTACATCAATATGCATGACAACTATTCCGGAATTCGGCCCATCATTCTCCCTGGAAACAATAGCCTTAAACCATCTTTTCTTTGTCAAGGAATGACACGGGTATATAAGTGAATATGTGTTTAATTCGCTTTTTAGTATTTTTTCTATTGCCTCTGCAATTAAAAGTCCCTCTCCGTTATCAGATTCGTGATTTTTCCTTGCAACCTCTATATAATTTGAACCAATTCCGTAATATGAACCTTTATACCCATTTTCTTCAGCAAACAAAATCCACATATTGTTTACATCAACTATTGTTCCTTCAGTATTTAATATTGCAATATTTGTGGGTAAGTGTTGAATCAGGGAAGCATATTTTCTTTCATGTTCTTTCATTTTCAGGCGGCCTCAAGGCGCTGTTTATTTACCTCGAATTTGTAAAGAGCACTAAGAATAGCGCTGGGTAAACGGTGAAGCCTGTCTTTTAAAATATAATCATCAGCTCCTGACTTCATAATAGTAACCGCAAACTCTTCCGATACAGCACCGCTTACTAATATGTAAGGGATTTTTAAACCTGAATTTTTCAGTATATCAAGCGCCTCTGTTGAATTAAATGAGGGCAAGCTGTGGTCGCAAAGTATAATTTCGGGTGGCGCCTCTGCTAGTTGCTGTTCATATTTGGTTTTGGTATCAACAAGCGTAATTTCGAATTGAATATTTTCCTTTTTCAGGATATTGGAAATTTCCCTGGCGTCATCCGGGTTATCTTCAAGCAATAAAATTTTTATTTTTTGATTGTCCATTGTTCCAATATTTCATAAATTTTGTTCGAATCAGTGGATTTATCCAAAAAATAATCTGCACCTTTTTCAAGGCAAATGGTGCGATAATGTGGTTCGTCATGATTCGTAAATATGATAACTTTCATCTCAGGATAATTTTCACGAATTTCAACAAGAAGATCTATTCCCGTTTTGCTATTTGCATTTTTTTCAAGATGAATATCAAGAATAACAACATCCGGTTTAACTTCATTTATTAAATTTTGAGCCGATAAAATACAAAAGGCGTTCCCCAAAAACGATACGTTATCGATTTCCCTGAGAATGGAATCCATTCTTTCTGCAATAAGAGGAGAGTCATCAATGGTTACTACTGTTAATAAAGGAAAAAGGGGTTGTTTGTTCAAGGTATTTGTTTTTGCAAATAACTGAAATTGAATTGAAACGGGGTATAGTTGAAAGTCTTAACATCTTGTAGTGTTTAGTACTACAAGTTTTGGTTTAGATGAGTTTATTATCTAAAGCGTATATGGTAAGTTCTGAATTATTGTTTAGATTAAGTTTTTCAAGAATGCGGGCCCGATAGGTGCTGATTGTATTCACGCTAAGCGAAATTTCTTCAGCAATTTCTGACACTAATTTACCAGATGCAATTAGTTGCAGAACCTGCATTTCCCTGTCAGAAAGCATTTCATGCCCTTGTTTTGCTCCCAGGCCGTCAGCCAGCTGTTGAGCTAAAGAAATGGAAACATATTTTTTGCCTGAAAGTACAATACGAACTGCGGCCAGGAGCTCATCTGTAGCACTTTCTTTATTTAAAAACCCCGAGGCACCGCTTTTTAACGCTCTAATTGCGTACTGCTTCTCAGGGTGCATGCTAATCATGAGTACAGGAGCCTTAATTCCGTTGGCCCTAACTTGTTTTAAAATTTCGATGCCATTTTTGCCAGGCATTGAAATATCCAATAAAATAACATCCCATATTTGCTTGCCAAGCGCATTAAATACTTCGGAACTGTTGGCAACTTCAGTAATTTCAGCTTCCGGAAATTCTTCACATAGAAGCTCCACCAGTCCTTTTCGCACAATGGCGTGGTCGTCAGCAATCAAAAACTTCATAATAGTGCTTTAATGTAAGGGTACTTTTAATGTGATAGTGGTGCCTTTCAGGTATACACTGTCAATTACTAATTCTGCTTTTAAAAGAGCGGCTCTTTCTTTCATGCCCACTAATCCAAGGGAATGCTTACCTCTCAATTTATTTAAATCAAATCCCTGACCGTTGTCTTTTATAATAAGCAAGAGATTCTGTTCATTTTTTTCAACTGAAATGTATGTTTCTGTGGCACCGGAATGTTTAATTGTATTTGTTAATGCTTCCTGAAAGATTCTAAAAATATTCGTGGAAATATTTTGATCCAAAGTAATGTCATTTATATTTGTATGAAATTGTAATTTGATTCCTGTGCGTTTCTCATATTCCTCGCCCTGCCACTCAAGCGCAGGAATTAAGCCCAGGTCGTCAAGGATTCCCGGGCGAAGGTCAGAAGATATTCTTCTGATAGTTTTAACTGTATCATCAATTAAGCCTGCCATATTTGAAAGCCTCTTTATGATTGCCTCATCGTCAATAATTAGCTTTTTACTTACCCAGGTGGTATCCATTTTCAAAGCGGTCAATTGCTGCCCGAGTTCATCATGAATTTCGCGGGCAATCCTTTTTCGCTCTTCCTCCCTTATAACTTGCAGGTGAGCCGTTAATTCCTGCAATTGATAATATGAAGAAATTATTTCTGTTTTTATCTTTATTCTTTCGGTTATGTCCTGGCATGTTCCTATGGCTCTTACAGCCTCACCTTTTTCATCATAAAATATGCGCCAACGCTCTTCTACCCATTTTTGTTTGCCGCTTTGTGTAACAATTTTATGCTCTATGGCATTTGATTTTTTGCTGGTTAACGAATCTGTAAACGCTGCCCCCACTCTTTCTCTATCGTCAGGATGTACAAACTTCAAAAAATCAGCATGCGAGGGTTTAAAATTCATATCCTCTATTTCAAATATCCTGAAGGTCTCTTTTGACCATATTACGTTTAGTGTTACCAGGTCGGTTTCCCAGCTACCTATTTTTGCAACTTCCTGGGCCTCGGTTAATCTTGCTTCGCTGTATGCAATATTATTCTTAACATGCATGAGTTCGGTGGTTTTTTCGGCAACCAACTTGTTTAACTTATCAGGTTGACGTGTCATATACCATGTAAATAAACCGGCCATTAGAGAAAAAATAAATCCAAGAATGGAAATAGCAACTACCGCGTAGGATATTTTGTTTTCTCTTTGCATCACGTATAATTTCCACTTTCCATCAGGCACCGTAACGGTAATTGAATGCGTTGTGTCAAACGGAACGGGTGCAGGCAAAAAAAATTCTTCTTTCAATGTAATTGGATTTTTTTTGGACAATTGGTACATAAATTGCCTGTTTTGAAGTGAAATACCTGCCGCTCTTAAAAGCGTTGGAAGCTTTATTATAACCATTGAAAATCCTTCGAATTTATTGTCTATAAAAAACGGGAGCCTGCCCACTACTGCAATGCCACCTTGCTTTAGTTCTAAAGGTCCCGCAAAATAAAGTTGCTTTTTTTTGATGGCTATATAGGCTTCTTTCCTGAAACTACTATCACCCAAAACATCAAAACCCATTGCAGCTTCGTTACCTGCCAACGGATAAATATTGGTAATTACTCCTTTTTTAGTGATCTCCAAAGCATCAATGTATTTATTGAACCCCAATATACTTTTTGCAATGCTGTCAAAATCGGCAGGAATGCCATACCGGTTAATTATTAAATTTAACGTGTTTGAGGCCGATAAACCATTATCAATAGCGGTTTTTAAGTTGTAATTAACCGAATTTATTTCTTTCAGAACCTGTTTTTGTTTTTCAATCCTGCTGATTAAATAACTTTGGTAAGCAACGCCATAGGTTAATAAGCCCGCTATAATAAAAACAGCAATTCCTTTAAAAAACGGTGTTCTGATAACTGGAACAGCAATGCCCTTCACGTGACCAATTTAAGCATATTTTAAAGGTGACCAAATTTAATTCTGACTGTTTATATACCTTTTATGTACAAACGTAATTTGATGTGTTACTACGGTTAAAAACCTGGCAGAAATGTCAACTTTAATGGAAACACCAGGTATGAAAAGCCATCAGAATTGAGATTATGTGCATGTTCTATACACGCTTTCCTTATTGCACTGCACCGTTTACTTCGTTTCTGCAATAGTCTCTTCAGGTTAATTGTCTTTTTATTTTTAAGCATTTTAATACGTGCTGTTGCGCAGAGCAACCATGATTAAATACTGATTTACAGAAACATAACGAGTCGAAAATACTGCTTTAGGCTTTTCTGAAAGTTTTAAAAGCCACTATTTTTTGCGATAATCTCAAAAATCTTACACAGGTAACCAAACTGCCCTTTCAGGTTGGTACAGGTTTGCGGCACAAAAGATATTTGATCAAAATTAATGAATAACAAACTGAATATTCATCAACGCAACTTAAAAGCCAACTGTCATGAATAACTTAACTAAACAAATTACACAGATCAAAGCAGGATTAGCACTTTGTTTACTACTTTTTACCAGTAACACAAAAGCACAATTACGCACCTGCCATGAGCATTTTAAGATTGGCTTAAATGCCAGCAACTACGTTAATGGTAACGGGCATGGAGGTTTTTATAATTTGTCGGCAGTCATCAATTCACACAGCAACACATTAACCTTTGGCCTTAACTGGCAAAAAGCACAAAAAGAATTTAACGGCATAGGGGTTACTTATTCTTATTCGGTATTGGGCAACAACACCCTTTGTGGTGCGAGACAGGAACAATATAATAAACGAGAAGAACTATTGTTTTTTTGCACCGTTAATTACTATAAAAACGCAAGGCTAAGCAATAAAACAATAGAAGGTGAAGGAGATCTGTCAGAAGGAATGAATGAATACTATACCTCGCTTAAAATAACTACTCTTGAATCGTATGTAGGACTTGGTTACAATTATTATTTAAACAAAAACATAAAATTAAGGAGTTTTATTGGTATAGGTTATTATAACCATTTAAATTATAACGCACCGTCTTATCATGACAAAGGGGCAACCGTTTTAATGACCGGTATTGGAATTGGATTCATTAACTGATATAAAAAACAAAAATCACCAATATGGTTGGTAGTGAATATGTGCCGTAATTATTTGCCAGTGAACATTCATTTTACAAAAAATGATTTTCATCGTGTTAATAGCTATCAAAATATACAAGACTGTTTATAGCCTTACTTTATAAGATAGTCCAAGCACAAGCATTCCAAACTTTCCGCTCATTTCCCAATTCACATTTGTATACCTGGCTGCGGGCATGGCGTATTGACGCCAGGCAAGGTTTACTCCAATGTTTTCAGAAACCGAAGCGTTGTATATATGCAAACCAAATTCACCATTCAAGCCATTTGTTTGGGCACTTTTACCCTGCATGAAGGCGTATGCTATACGTATATAAGGGACACAATACATTGACGGGCCGAAAATATACTGGGTTTGAAAAGCAAGCGCAATTTCATATTCATTTATATTTTCACGCAAAAGGCCTTTAAACAAATTGTAATTTCCGTTCAGCGAAATTCCAAAGTCTTTATTGATTTTTTGGGCATACCCTACTTCAACACCAACCAAACCAACCGGACGTTTAAATGTTTTAGGATAATATACACGTGTTTTAATGGTTTGTGCATTTGTTAAGAAAACCGTAAGCAAAATTGGGATGAAAATGCATACACGAAAAAATGCCATATAAAGTTTAAGGGTTAATGGCAACTAAACTAAAAAGTAACCCTAGTTTTTAAGCAGTTTACTTATTGCTTTATTTCCTCCCTCAATCACCACCAAATAATACATGCCGTTTGAAAGCGATGAAACATCCACATGAAGGTTTAGCCCTGAAAGAATTTTGTTCTCAAAAACCAATTTACCACTCACATCGCATAACTGGATACAGGCATTGTTGAACTGCTGTTGCCCGTAAATAGTAAAATGATCGTGTACCGGATTTGGCGCTACCTGGAAACGTTTACCGTTAATTTCATTGATTCCTATTCCTTCACAGGCATCACCCACTCCGTCTCCATCCGCATCGGCCTGGTCAGGATTGAAATTTCCAATACAATTGTCACACGGGTCGCCCACATCGTCATCATCCAGGTCATATTGGTACATATTGCTATGGGTTGGGCAATTATCACAGGCATTACCAATATTGTCTGCATCTGTGTCGGCCTGGTCATTGAATAAAACAGGGCAATTGTCACAGGCATCACCCACCATGTCACCATCGGCATCAATAAGATCATTGCAGGCATCACAGGCATCACCCAATCCATCTCCGTCAACATCATCCTGTGCAGCATTCATTGAGTCAAAACAATTATCCAAGCTGTCGGCAACCCCGTCACCATCATAATCAAATGTCATACAAGGAACATGTGGCCCAACAAGAGAATAATCATATGTTAATGTATCGCACCAAACATTGGTCAATCCCCAATAAGTAATCATTGCACCGTTTTCCTGCATGGTAAGGTCACACCAGTTTACCAATGGCCAGGTATCAATGTACGTACCATATTTTGCATATATTTTAACCCCGTCAGGAGAACCGTACATATTACATGAACTACCCCGTTCAAAGTAAAATGTACATGGAACGCCTATTGATACAGATGTATGAATGCCCTCACACACCCAAATAATTTTATTTGTGTCAGAAACGGTAAAACTGGTGTCGGCAGTTACTTTTAAAAGATTGGTTGTATCAATGAGGTATGTGCACTGTGATTTTGAGGTAAGGGTGATGAAACCAATGAACAGGATTGTTAAGATGTGTTTCATGCAGGTAAGACGTGGGATTATTAAACGGTTGCCCTGTTTTTAACCCCGCCAGGGATTGAGTAAAGTAGCCCGCAGGCACGAGGACTACTTACGAAAGCCCGGTGCTGCCCAACAAAAACTACATTGTTTAACGGGAAAAAGTTTTGTTGGGGAGCAGGCGGCCAAAATGTGTTAATAAAACACCCAAAAACCCGAGGTTATGAACAATGAAAACAGCCTTTTTAGGTAACTTTGCACTCCGATAATTGATTTTTCATATGCCAAGAGACACCAGTTTAAACTCGGTACTCATTATCGGAAGCGGACCAATAGTAATTGGACAAGCTTGCGAATTTGATTACGCAGGTTCACAGTCAGCCAGATCGTTACGCGAAGAAGGCATTGAGGTTACCCTCATAAACAGCAACCCAGCCACCATTATGACCGACAAAGTTGTAGCCGATAATATTTATTTGCTGCCACTTGAAGTTGAAAGTATTGAAAAAATACTGAAGCTGCATAAAATTGATGCCGTGCTGCCTACCATGGGTGGACAAACGGCTTTAAACTTATGCATAAAGTGCGATGAGGCGGGCATTTGGGAAAAATACGGTGTTCGCATTATTGGCGTTGACATTAACGCCATTGAAATTACCGAGGACCGCGAAAAATTCAGAAACCTGATGAATAAAATTGGTGTTGGCCAGGCACCATCCTTTATAGCAAAATCATTTTTAGAAGGAAAAGAAATTGCACAGGACATTGGTTTTCCACTGGTAATTCGCCCTTCATTTACATTGGGCGGAACGGGTGCCAGTTTTGTGCATAAGGCCGAGGATTTTGACAAATTACTTACCCGCGGTTTGCATGCAAGCCCTATTCACGAAGTGCTGATTGACAAAGCCGTTATTGGATGGAAAGAATTTGAACTTGAATTGTTGCGTGACAGCAATGACAACGTTACCATTATTTGCTCTATTGAGAATTTTGACCCAATGGGCATTCATACCGGTGACAGCATAACTGTTGCACCGGCCATGACCCTTAGTGATACCACGTACCAGAAAATGCGTACCATGGCCATTAAAATGATGCGCGCCATTGGTAATTTTGCTGGTGGTTGCAACGTACAGTTTGCGGTAAGCGATGATGCGAACGAAGATATTATTGCCATTGAAATTAACCCGCGCGTATCACGTTCAAGTGCGCTTGCGTCAAAAGCAACGGGTTACCCTATTGCAAAAATTGCTTCAAAACTGGCTATTGGTTACCACCTGGATGAATTGAACAATTCCATTACCGGAAACACTTCAGCCTATTTTGAGCCTACACTTGACTATGTAATTGTAAAAATACCGCGTTGGAATTTTGATAAATTCCCGGGAAGCGAAAGGCAACTGGGCTTGCAAATGAAATCGGTTGGTGAGGTAATGGGAATTGGACGCAGTTTCCAGGAAGCCTTACAAAAAGCATGTCAGTCATTGGAAATACGCAGGAATGGATTGGGAGCTGACGGGAAAGAACTGCGCAACCAGGATGCCATTTTGGAAAGTTTGGAACGCCCAAGCTGGAACCGCTTATTTCACATTTACGATGCCATTAAATTGGGGATACCGTTTAAAACGATTCGTGAAAAAACAAAAATTGATGAATGGTTTTTGAGGCAGATTGAAGAACTGGTTGAACTGGAAAAAGAAATTGAAAAACACACGGTACAAAATTTACCAAAAGAGTTGATGTTTGTAGCCAAGCAAAAAGGCTATGCCGACAGGCAAATTGCGCATTTGTTGCGTTGTTTGGAGAGTGAAGTATTTGCCAAGCGACAGGAGTTTAACATTAAGCGTGTTTACAAACTGGTTGATACCTGCGCAGCTGAATTCCCTGCCATGACGCCCTATTACTACTCAACCTTTGAACAGGAAAATGAAAGTATAGTAAGTGATAAGAAAAAAATCATTGTGCTGGGATCGGGCCCTAACCGCATTGGACAGGGAATTGAATTTGACTATTCATGTGTACACGGTGTGTTGGCTGCAAAAGAATGCGGGTATGAAACCATCATGATCAATTGCAACCCTGAAACCGTAAGTACAGATTACAACACGGCTGATAAATTGTATTTTGAACCTGTATTTTGGGAACATATTTACGAGATTATACTGCATGAAAAACCAGTTGGTGTAATTGTACAGCTTGGCGGACAAACGGCCTTGAAATTGGCAGAAAAATTACATCGCTATGGGATCAGGATCATGGGCTCAAGTTTTGAGAGTTTGGATTTGGCCGAGGACCGCGGTAGTTTCTCAACCTTGTTAAAAGACAACAATATTCCATATCCGAAATTTGGCGTAGTTGAAAGTGCCGAACAGGCCATTGAGTTGTCAAAAGATTTAGGTTTCCCGTTGTTGGTTCGCCCGAGTTATGTATTGGGTGGGCAAAAGATGAAAATCGTTATCAACGAACAGGAACTGGAAACGCATGTGGTAGACATTTTGCGCGACATGCCTGAGAATAAAATATTGTTAGACCACTTTTTATCAGGCGCCATTGAAGCTGAAGCCGATGCTATATGTGACGGGAAAGATGTATACATCATTGGTATTATGCAACACATTGAGCCGGCAGGAATCCATTCAGGCGACTCCTACGCGGTATTACCACCCTACAACCTGGGCGATTTGGTGATGCAGCAAATTGAGGACCATACTAAAAAAATTGCGTTAGCGCTCAATACAGTAGGTTTGATTAACATACAGTTTGCGATTAAGAATGAATTGGTATACATTATTGAAGCCAACCCGCGTGCATCGCGTACGGTACCATTCATTGCCAAAGCGTATGATGAACCGTATGTGAATTATGCAACCAAGGTTATGCTGGGTGAAAAGAAAGTGAAAGACTTTAAATTTAATCCGCGCAAAAAAGGTTACGCCATCAAAATACCAGTATTCTCATTTGATAAATTCCCGAATGTAAACAAGGAATTAGGCCCTGAGATGAAATCGACTGGTGAGGCCATACGTTTTATTGATGATTTGAAGGACCCATATTTCAGGCAGATTTATTCTGAAAGAAATCTCTATTTAAGTAAGTAGCCACAGATTTCACTGATAAACACTGATTTATTCGGAGAGGAATTTGGGCTTGACCAGGTAGTCTAGCTGAGACTTTGCAAAATTACCGAACTTAAAAAAACGAAATAATTCGATTGTTACTCTGGCAAGATTTTTGTTTAAATTTGCTTAACACTACTTTAAACTTTTAAAAATGAGATCTTTTGCTCTTTTGGCTGTTGCCTTATTTTTTGGCCTGAATGTTTTTTCGCAAAGCCGTGTAACCGTAAAATTAAAACTCACCTACCGTGGAAACCCGCTTTGTTATTGGGATGTGACCATCAAACATGGTGATGCAACCATTGGCAAAGGCAAATCGGACGAAAAAGGTGAAGTTACCTTTAGCAGCGTTCAACTATTGAGCCGCGGCATTGATGCTTACGGTTATAAAAAAACCAGCAACGGTGAAAAAAAATGGGACGTGAAAGGATACATTGGTCTGGATGATAACAATAGCGCAGATGTTGATTTTGAAAAATTAATTGACCAGATGGGGGCTCCAAAATCAATGATGGAGGCAGCCTGGGGACTAACATTAAATGATTGCAATCAAAAAGGCTCTGCTTCCAACGAAGGATCCTCAAACAATTCATCATCAAACAATTCAGGCATCAATAATGGGGGCACGAATTCATCGGTTACCGATGAGCCAAAGGAAAAAACCATGGAAGAGAAAATGGCGGATATGAAACGTGAGCGGGAGGAAAACCAGGCTAACAGCGCTGAACAACGGGCACAACAAAAACAGGCCCTGGAGCAAAAAGTACAACGGTTGAATAAAAAAGTGGAAGATGCAAGAACAGAACAGGCAAAATATACACCGGGTACCAGCCAGCATAGTGATGCATCATACGAATTACGTGATCTTGAAATTGACCGTGATTTGGCCCAAATGAAACTGGAAAAAATGAACGACCAGGATGCAAACAATACGGGCATGTTAAGTAAAAGCGAACGCCAGCGATATAACGACAAAGTAGATGCCCTGGAAGCTGAGCAAAAGGAATTGCGTAAAAATAAAAAAGACGGCCTTGCTTATGGGCAAAAACCTGGTGATAAAAATGAACCTTCAGGCGACAAAAAAGATGATAAAAAAGAGGACGAAGATGAAGATGAAAGTTCATTGAAAATATATACAGAGGCTGAAATTGCCAACATGAGTACGTTTGATTTGAAGAAAACCAGGGTGAGCAACAACAACAGCATCAATAAACGTAAAGTAAAACTAAAAGCAAAAGCAGCTTTCCTTGACCAGGATAAAAAAGCAAAGATTCAAAGTGAAATTGATGCATTGGAAAAACAAATTGAGTCCATAAAAGTCATTCTTGCTTCACGAAATGAGAAAGAAGACACAAAGGAAGAAGGCAAAGAGGGCGAGAAAAAGGAATAAAAAACCTCCACGTTTTTTTAAAAGACAATTTGATTTTAGAAGAGGGAGGGCAATTAATGTGTTGCCAAAAAAAGAAACTACAACCGACTTACTTTAGCCTGTTTATTGTTTTTTCTACAAAAGAATCAACCGGCATTAATGCCTTCTGAATCCTTCTGGCATATTTAATACTATCCAGAATCTCGACCTGTTTGGCTTCAACTGCCTTTTTTTGATGTTCAATTTCGGTCTTTTGTTCTTCTATCATTTTCTTCTGTTTACGAGCAATCATAAGGGCGCGACCAACGATCAGGGCAATTATTAAAACAGCTATTGCTATAATTACAAAAATAATCAGTACCAATTTTTGTCTTTTTTTCTCAGCCCTATTCTGTTCGATTTCCCGCTGATGCTTAGCGTTTTTTAGCGCAATTTCCTTCTTAAAAACAATTTCCGCTATTTTTTGTGAACTTTCACTATTAACCAAACTATCCTTGTACTTAGCATAAAGCTCCTGGTAGCCATAAGCCTCTTTCCAATCATTTCGGCTTGTTGAAAGTTTAGCCAAACTGGCATAAGCATTTTTTATCAATTCTTTCTCACCAATTTCCTTTGAAATTTCCAGCCCTTTTTTAAGATAGTATGCTGCATCATCGTATTTTTTTAAATAAAGACAAACATTGCCAATGGCATTAGAACTAAAAGCAATTCCATGTTTATGATTAAGTTTTTCCTTTAGCGCCAAAGACATCCTGTAAAAGTTTAAGGCCGTATCGGCCTTACCGCCACTTTCATATACAATACCCATGTTTTGATAGCAATAAGCCATGCCTTTCTCATCGCCAATAGCACGTGCTATTTCCAGCGATTTTGAATAATACTGAAGCGCTTTTTGGTAATTTTCCTCATACGTATAAATATTTCCTATGTTTTGCAGCGCAGAAGACTCACCATCTTTGATTCGGCTGGATTTCGCTTTTTCATACGCAAGTTCATAATATTTCAAAGCCGATTTAATATCGTTTTGATAATAATATACATTCCCAATATTTAACAGGGCCCTGACAGTTCCACGGTTAAAGTTAACTTCTTTGAAATATTCAAGAGCCGTAAAATAACTTTTCAACGCCTCGGGATACTCACCTTTTGAATAGTACCCATTACCTATTTCATTGTGTGCCTGACCAACTCCTTTTTTATATGCCAGTTTATTTGCAAGTACAAGGGCTTTTCCAGCATATTTTCTGGAACCACTATAATCCCCTTGTTCATTTTGTTCCTTGGACAAATTAATCAGGACATCAACTTTAACGGTGTTTTCCTTAGCGCTTTTAAGTACGCTTTTTAATGAATCTATTTTATTTGACCAAACGGATTGGCTCAGTATAAAAAGAAACTGGGTCAACACGGCTATTTTAAGGACTTGCATAAATCTAATAGCTTGTATGGGAATTCATTACTCCTCGTTCTCTTTATCCAAATACTGCTGCACAATTTCAATGGCATTGGTCACCACATCGCTCAATGCGGTAATAAACGAACCTTCTTTTGCCCCGTTTATTGCATGTTTGATTGCTTCGGTTTCCTTTGGTATGATCTCGTACGTGACTTTTTTACCCGACTCCTTAATTCCTTCAAGAATTAAATTGATAATCTCGTCTTCGGTTCGTCCACGCAAATGTTTTTCCTGCCTTATGATGATGTGGTCAAACATACGTGCACCAATCTTTGCACATTCTTTTATATCCTCATCGCGCCTGTCACCCACTCCTGCAATAATTCCAACCTTGTGATCAGACTCAACCGTTGTAAGAAAATCTTCAATACCCAAATACCCCATTGGGTTGTGGGCAAAGTCAATCATAACCTTAAATTTCTTGAAGTTGAAAATATTCATACGGCCAGGTGTTTGCGCTGCACCTGGTATAAATGTTTCAAGTGACGATTTAATGTCTTCGGTTTTAAATCCGTAGAGGTAGCTTGCCAATGTTGCAGCAAGTACATTTGCAATCATAAATTTAGCTTTTCCACCCATGGTAAGTGGAACGTGATTGGCCTTGTTTACGCGCATTTTCCAATCGCCTTTTTTAATGGTGATAAAACCATTTTCATAAATGGCTGCTATGCCACCTGCACGGCAATGGTTAACAATCACATCGGAATGTTCATTCATGCTGAAGTAGGCCACTTTGCAATTTAAGTCTTGCGCCAGCTTTACGCATTGTTTGTCTTCAGCATTCAATACAGCCCAGCCATCTTTTTTTACACTCTCCACCACTACTCCCTTTACACGTGCAAGGTCGTCAAGTGTATGAATGTCGCTAATGCCCAAATGATCTTCCTGTATGTTTGTAATTATTCCAATGTCGCAACGGCTAAATCCTAAACCTGAGCGTAAAATTCCACCCCGGGCTGTTTCCAGTACTGCAAATTCAACGGTTGGATCTTTTAAAATAAATTCGGTGCTTATTGGGCCGGTTGTGTCGCCTTTTTCAAGCATGTGGTTCTGCACATAAATACCATCGCTGGTGGTGAAGCCTACTTTGTATCCGTTGTTTTTTACAATGTGGGCCAGTAAACGCGTGGTGGTTGTTTTACCATTGGTACCCGTAACCGCTATAATGGGAATACGGCTGGGTTTACCCGGTGGATACAACATATCAATTACAGGTGCGGCAACGTTGCGCGGCAATCCTTCAGAAGGAGCTAAATGCATGCGGAAACCCGGAGCTGCATTTACTTCAAGAATAACTCCGCCTGTTTCTTTCAAAGGCTGGGTTAAATTTTTTGCCATGATGTCAATACCACAAACATCCAAACCAATTACGCGTGAAATGCGTTCGGCCAGGAAAATATTTTCAGGATGCAACATGTCGGTAATATCAATTGACGTTCCTCCTGTACTCAGGTTCGCGGTTGATTTCAGGTACACAATTTCATCTTTTGCCGGAACGGTATCAACCGTATAATTGTGTTTAGCCAATAAATCAAGTGTATCACGGTCAACGTTTATTTCAGTCAATACATTTTCATGACCATACCCCCTGCGCGGATCGGTGTTTTCAATGTCGATGAGTTGCTGGATGCTGTTTTTTCCATCGCCTTTTACATGTGCAGGAACACGTTGTGCAGCCGCTACAATTTTATTGTCAATTACAAGAATACGAAAATCATAACCGGTAATAAAGCGCTCAACAATTACCCGCCTGCTGTATTTTTTGGCATGTGCAAGGCCTGCCACAGCATCCTCCCAGGTGTTTACATTTATAGATGCTCCCTTCCCATGATTACCATCCAGGGGTTTTATAACAATGGGGTAATTTATTTTATCAATGACATTTTTAAGATCTTCTTCATCCACCACAATATCGCCAACAGCAACTGGTATTGATGCAGCGCGCAACAATCGTTTTGTTTCTTCTTTATTTCCTGCGATGTCAACGGCAATATTGCTTGTTTTGCATGTAATGGTTGCTTGAAAACGCATTTGGTTTACACCGTAGCCCAATTGCACCAATGAATTTGTACCAAGGCGTATCCACGGTATGTCACGGGCAACAGCTTCATCAACTATACTGCCTGTGCTGGGCCCAAGGCGAACATCTTCGCGAATCTCGCGCATTTTTTTAATATCGGCCTGCAAATCATAATCAACACCATCAGCCAACGCCTGCGCAATGGCCACTGCGCTTTCAGCCGCAAACATGCCCACTTTTTCTTCCATATAACTAAACACCACATTGTAAACGCCTGGTGTTTTTGTTTCACGCGTGCGCCCAAAACCTGTGTCCATTCCGGCAAGGGTTTGTGTTTCCAGGGCAATGTGCTCAATTACGTGCCCCATCCAGGTCCCTTTTTCAACACGGGTAAAAAATCCACCTTCTACTCCCTCTGAGC
>DATGXI010000025.1:0-17183 GCA_035299065.1 Flavobacteriales bacterium | reverse complement strand
GGTGAGGTCAATCATCATTTTATGCGCTGGGGGTATCCCAATGTATGGAGCAGTGAGGTAGAGAATAAAATTAAGTTAAACTGTTTGCTAAGGCCTGCATTGCAATTGCAGTATTTAAAAGATGCGCTTGATCCCGGCAATGTAGTGGAACTAAACGCGGTTGTTCATCCCGAAGCCGGGGGTAAAATTCACCTGAATAGCATTGACCTTGATACCAGCAACTGGCTTGGTAATTATTTTGATGGCGTACCGGTTTCAATGCAGCAAACACCTGCACCTGGTTATATTTTTTATGCGTGGAAAATTGAACAAAACGGTAAAACCAGCTTTGTGAGTGGTAATGAACTTGCGTTTTACCCACAGCAGGGCATGAAGGTGACAGCAATTTACGCAACTGAAAACAGCAATACAGTACAAGTGTATCCAAACCCGGTTAGTAACAATACAATTATTCGTGTGCTTGATACAGGAAATGATCAGGGCGGTTCACTTAAAATAACCGATGTGCTGGGTAAAACCGTTTATGTAAATGAAATCAATAGCGAATATCCGGTGAATGATTTTGTGATTGACTTTTCTTCGTTCAAATCAGGAATGTACATTGCCTGGATAAAGTCGGGTAGCAGGCATGAATCGGTAAAGTTGATTAAGCCATGAGATTTTGTTTTACAGTACAGTTAATGCTTTTACAGTTTGCAGTTGGTTTTGCCCAAACCATTGCACCCACCACCGTTTGTGTATTTCCACCTTCTATTCATGAATCGTCAGGGTTGCTTTTTATTGACAGCACTCATGTGTTAACCCATAATGACAGTGGTGATTCGGCACGGGTATTTTTGTATAATTATTCAACCTGTACAATTGAAAAGGAAATTAAAATCATTGATCACCTTGCGGTGGATATAGAGTCAATTACCATGGATGATTCAGGCTATGTTTACCTTGCCGATGTGGGAAATAATTCAGGTAACAGGACTGACCTAACTATTTTAAAAGTTAAGTTGAGTAACATACTGGCATACGATTCGGTAAACGTTCAAAAAATACATTACAGTTATGCCGATCAATTTAGTTTCACAGCATCAAACCATAATTTTGATTGTGAAGCAATGGTACATGTCAATGACAGTTTGTATTTGTTTTCAAAAAACCACGGCATCCCGGGAACGTATTGCAAACGTTATGTTATGCCTGATTTACCCGGAACCTATTCAATTTCGCCCATTGACAGCATAAGTTTACCCGGCTGGGTTACCGATGCTGCTATTGATACCTCGGGAACAAAATTTGTATTGAATGCCGAAACGCGTTTGTATGTTTTTGAAATGAGCAATGCATCTCCTGGTTTCGATTCGCTTAAATTTACACTCAATTATTCGTTTATTTCACAAAAGGAAGGCGTTTCATTTGATCATCACAACCATTTATTGCTTACCGATGAACTGTTTATTGGTGTTGGTGGCAAATTGTATACAGTTGATTTAACCGGTTACATAGGTATACCTGAAACAACAACCGGCCCGGGTTTACAGGTGCTGCGTGAAAATGGTGAGTTGATTTGTAAAAATCGGTTTGAACAACCGGTTTTATTCACTGTATTTTCATTGGAAGGTAAATTAGTGCATACTGAAACAATTCAGCCAGGATCAATTTTTCGTTATTCAACAAATGGTTTTGGTATTTTGAAAATGCACAACAATAGTTATCACCAAACGGTGAAATTTTAAATTGATGATTTAATTTTGTCAAACGCTTTGCGTTCAACGACACCAAAAAGTAAAATAATGTAGGAGTTAATGAAAATTTGTTTTTAGCCACGTGGAAGAATTGGAATATATAAAGGGCAGGGGAGCGCAGTTGAATACACACAACCGGTTTAGTGCGCATAAATTTGTGCAGGAACATTGGGAGGGTATTGATGAACATGAATTACCTGACCCAACCACAAAATACATTGAGGTATACCCCAAAACCATTGTCAATAAAGTGGACAGTCCTGATGTTGGATTGTCCTATTCCATGAATCCGTACCAGGGGTGTGAACACGGTTGCACGTATTGTTATGCAAGGCCAACGCATGAATATTGGGGTTACAGTGCAGGCCTTGATTTTGAAAAAGTGATTCTGGTAAAAAAAAATGCGCCTGAATTGCTGGAAAAGGCATTGCAACATCCAAAGTGGGAAGTTATGCCTATTATGCTTTCAGGAAATACGGATTGCTATCAACCGGCTGAACGAAAATTTGGTATTACCCGTAAAATGCTGGAGGTACTTTTAAAATACAGGCACCCGGTTGGCATTATTTCAAAAAACGTAGTGCTGCTGCGTGACCTCGATATATTATCAGAAATGGCTAAGCTAAACCTGGTAAGTGTTACATTAAGCATTACCAGTTTGCAGGAAGATGTAAGGCGCATACTTGAGCCACGCACAGCAACCATTAAGCGTAAACTTGAGGCCATTGAACTATTAACAGCTCACGGTATTCCGGTAAATGTAAATATGGCACCAATTATTCCATCCATAACCGACCATGAATTATTGCCCATGATGAAAGAAGTGTCGCAGCGTGGCGCTTTGTCATTGCATTATATTGTTGTGCGTTTAAACGGGCCTAATGGTGAAATTTTCAGGGATTGGGTTACAAAAAACTATCCTGACCGCGCTGAAAAAGTGTTGAACCAAATTATGGATGCGCACGGTGGAAAGTTAAATGACAGCCGTTTTGGAAAACGCATGAGTGGCGAAGGTAATTTTTCACTGGCCATAAAACGGGCTTACCAGGTGGGCTGGCAAAAATATTTTAAAGGAAAAGAATTCCCGGAAATGAATTGTGATTTATTTGTGCGAACCGATAAAGGACAAATGAGCTTGTTTTAAAATGAGCGGGTGATTATTTCATCACTTCTTCGGCACACTCGGTAGCCAATTTTGTACATGTTTCAATGTCATGATCAGCCGTTGTAAAATTATCGAAGGTATCTTCAATTTTTTTCAAATAGCAATCAATAAAAGCTTGCTTTTTACTTCCAAAAGCAGCTAAATCAGCATCCACTTTTTTAATTTCCTTCCTGGCTTTTTTCTTGTCTTTTTTAGACCAGGCGCCTTTCCTGCTTTCGTCTCCAAATGACACCAGAAAAAGTAATAGTCCTATAAACAATACCAATGTTTTCATGTTTTCTTTAATTTTAAACGGTTTTTACCTGGTAGCTGCCACAATGGCTTTAAAAATGGAATTAATTTTTTAGACAAGAGGAAAAAAAAACCGGCAAGAAATGTTACCGGTTTTTTTATATCGAAATAAGAATCTACTATTTCATTACCTCTTGAGCACACTCAGTAGCGTACTTTTTACAACCTTCAAGGTCTTTGTTCGCTTGATCAAAGTTGTCAAAGTTGTCCTCGATCCTCTCAAGGTAGCATTTTACGAATGCATCTTTTTTGTCACCAAAAGCAGCTAAGTCAGCATCAGCTTTCTTGATTTCAGCATCAGCCTTGTCTTTATCAGCT
This sequence comes from Flavobacteriales bacterium, assembly GCA_035299065.1. Taxonomy (GTDB): domain Bacteria; phylum Bacteroidota; class Bacteroidia; order Flavobacteriales_D; family UBA2798; genus DASPJQ01. The sequence continues at coordinate 13,673 of DATGXI010000025.1, read as the reverse complement.
TTTGACCATGCACCTTTTTTGCTGCCGCTGCCACATGATGCAAGAACAAGCACCGACAAAGAGATAAATAATAATTTTTTCATTTGTTTTGTTTTATTTTAGTTATTCCGTTTTTTAATGTGGTAGCTGCTCCACATTTTTTTATAATGTTTGATTAAATCCGGTATAAAAGCAGCGTTGAAAATTCCCAACCGCAACAGGCCTGCAATGTACAAAAATGAGCAACAGGGGAATAACCCTGTTAAATTAAAAATTCAACGTGCTTAATAACAGGGTTTTGAACATTTATTTAATTGATTTTCAGGAATTTTAATCAATGAGGCAGGGTGTTGACGAAAGAGAACAATGTAACCATTGGATCAATTTTTGTTACTTGCAGTACCAACATGAAGCATTTTACCGCATTTATCTTATTCTTTTTTGTTGCCGGGGCAATTGGATATGCACAGGAAGACTCCACCTATGAGGAGGAGGAAGACACCCTTGTTTTGAATGAACGGGAAATGGAATTTATTAAAACCATGCCAGCCGATCAAAACAACGCAAAGCTTGAATCAGAATTGAAGGCCCTGACCAATTGTGAACAAATGAGCATTTACCTGTATGAACATGCAGCAAAGTATGCCGACTTTGATTCGTTGTACCCAATTATTACCGGTGAAAAATGCCCTAAAAACTATACGTTTAATTTATTGCATGAAAAACTTGATGCCTATCCCGCAAAGGTAAATGCGGCTTTTTTATTACTTGTATCACGCAATTTTATTGCATTGGGCAATGCAAACCAGTCATCAAAATTAATTCGTGATTACAACTTACGGTCTGAGTGGTTCAGGCAATACGTTGACGAGTTGAAAAAAATGGATCGCAACAATTTTTATTTACCCGATTACAGGAATGGCGTTACCACTAAATTTCAAAAAATGAACAGCCCGTATTTTTTAAAAGAAACCATTACCGTTAAAAAAGAAGGCAAGCCTGTGAGTGCTTACCTGGAAGAAAACATGTATAATTTTGAGCACTATTACAACGACAGGAAGAACGATCGCAAGCCCAACAAAGGAAAAAGCCTAACGTATTACTGGACCCATGGCGATATTGAAACGGAAACCATGGCCGGAACCAAACTCGAAGATGCTATTCAGCAAATGATAACCGCTCAGTTTTTTAACGATGTGGTATTTATTTACCTGAACGGAAGGTTTGTTTGGTTTGACATCAGCAAATAGCGAATTTCGAATTTCGAATTCCGAATTCCGAATTTCGAATCCGGAATCCAAAATTTCGAAATTCGAAATTCAGAATTCGCAATTATTCAGTTAAACGAATCCCAATTCCACCCATTAACATGAAGTTGCCGTTGCGAATGTCGCGCCTCACATAGTCGGCACCGCCATCAATGGTACTCATACCTAAGCCATAACGGCCATCAATGGTAAAAAACAAGCGGTTAATGTGAAAGTCAATGCCTGCACCGCCAATGGCACCAATGTCATTTGGCCTTATTTTCATTTGCTGATATTCCTGGCTTATGGTGCCGCCATTAATGTCGGTGTACGTATACGATTGGCTCAATGCGTGGGCATAATACGGTCCAATGTATACGTGCGGATATATGCCCGGTAATTGCAAACCAAATTTAAAAAGTAAAGGAACCTCCACGTAATTGATCTTAAAGTCTTCGCGCACCTGGTGCGTTTCATTTACGTTGGTTGCACCCTTTTGCGTAAGCAATACCTCGGGTTGCAGTGATAAAATGGTGCCGCCAAAATTCACAAAAGCACCTACTGTTAAGGCCTGGTGTGTGTTGTTTTGGCTTGCGTCATTGCCCTGGAAAGTAGAAAATATACTACCTGCTTTAACGCCAAAGGTAATTTGGGCATTTGCTTTAAACCCATTCATCCCAAAAACAGCTGCTGTTAAAAGGACGTAAAATAATATTCTGATCTTCATATTTCTGTTTTTATAAATTACGTATAAGCTGCAATCATGCCGTTGACAGAAAAAACGATAACATGTTGATTTTTTGTGAAATTGGTTTGCAATAAAAATTGAAATTGTGCCATAAGTGAAATTTTTTTTTCACGTTGAGAAAATTTTAGTATCCAAATCGTACACCAACACCTCCTGTTATCATAAACGTACCATTTCGTATTTCGCGTGTATCATAATTGCCACCCGAATCAAGGGAGCGCAACCCTAAATGATACCGTCCGTCAAGCGAAAGAAAAACGCGTCCAAGACGAAAGTCTAATCCGGCCCCACCCAAAACACCCCAATCACTTTGGTTAAGGTTACGCGTATCGTCAGGAACAGTTATACTGCCATTATATGAACTTGCGATTACAGCTGCGTAGTAAGGCCCTACAAATACATGCGGAAAAAATACTTCGTTGGTAAAGGGAAAAGAGGCTTTTAAAAGTACGGGAATCTCAAGATAATTCAATTTATACTCTTCGTTTATGCGGTCAAGCATTTCGTAATTGTGCCCGCCCTTTTGGGTAAATAAAATTTCAGGCTGAACAGCAAAAATATTTCCGCCAAATTGCATAAACCCGCCAAGGGTATAGGATTTAAGCGTATTGTTTTCAAAAGCATGGCTACCGTTTAACGATGAGCGGGTGTAACCACCTTTATAGCCAAATGCCACCTGGGCCTTTGTATTTAAACTTGTAATTATTACAAGACTTAACAGTATACTTTTTAATTTCATAAGTAGTGATATTGCAACAGCGCAGCATCTCTATTTCTTACTTAATGAATGATAAAAATTATGCCGTAAAAATTATTTTCGCAATGAGTTGATTGATTGAAGGGCTGAAAATTTGAAGCCTGGTATATAACTTCAGAATTGTAATGGTTTTTCAGTATGGGAAAACAAGGTTACATGATTCACTTTTTTCGTTGTGTTTCTTGCTTTAAGTATGCATTCAGTTGTTTTTTTTCATATTCCCCATCCTCGGCAGGGTACCTCAAAACCTTTTCAAACCTGTCGCTTTCTTTAGCCAGTGACCAGATAATGGATTCGCCAGCGGGAACAATATTTGGCATTTTGGTATAAATCGCATCTGTATAAGCCTGTTTGGTATTTTCCAATTGCCATTTTTGTTTTTCAAGCTCGCGCAATAAAGCATCAAGAAAAAGAGCATTTAATAAATTATGATGCAGCAACAGCACATGATGCACCTGGCGACCTGTTAAAGCTGTTGAAAGCGAATCATAATAGTTGCAGCGATCAACAATGTGTGCAATGTATGCTTCCCTAAAAGGAGTAATATCAGCAAGCGGATTCTTTTTTAGCGTATCAATTAAACGCGCGTCAAAATACCAGTCGCTGGCGTCAATGCTTACATAGCCATTTGTATAACCCGTCTCCTTCATGAATACACGCATGGAATCGCGCTTTTCCTGAGTTTCGCCTTCTTTTAAATACGGAAACCTGAAACGTTTTGTATAATTTGAATAGTTTTTAATGAGGCTGTCGCATCTCAAAAAATCGCCCTTTAAAAAATCAAACGACCATTTTGACGAATTGTAATATTTATGGCTCCATGAATGGTTGGCAATTTCATGCCCGGCTTTGTTCCAGGAGGCAACCAATGCTTTGCCATTTACGTTGTTTACCCGGTGCCCACACACAAAAAGGGTAGAGGTAATGTTGTGTTTGGCAAGGGCAGTAAGTATCTCCTGGTTGCGCTTTTGCCAGGTAAATACAGGTGTTTCACTTACCATGGGATCGTCAAAACTAACGGAAACAGATTGGGCATTGCAGTTGTAATAAATAGCCGTAATTAAAATTAGTACCCATTTCATTTTGTGAAACTACTAAAAAGAAGGGAAGCACTAAAAAGAACTTATTATTGGTACGGGTTGAATGATTATTTGCCTTTATTTCAACTCCCTTATGTACTCATCAACTTTTACCCAATGGCAAACGCAGCGAAAACCATTATAGGCTGTTGGAAGTGAAATGAAAAAAATGGGACTTTCAAAAATTTTTCTGCGGGAATCTTTCCAGCTTCCACCCATCACAGGACCATCAAGTGTAAGTTCATTCACGTTTCCACGCAGGTTGTATATATACCTGTTTATTTTTTTTGAAAAGTTACGGGTGGTGACCGGAACTGTAGCATGGAGCCCTAAACGATCAGTACAGGAGGGAGAATCGGCATTAATAAAGGGAGTAAGCCAATGTTGGCGTAAACTATGTTTGCGTGATTTTCCAAACACCTCATACTCCAATGAGTCATTTTGTTTGAGCGTATAAAACCACTCTTCCATTGTAGGTAGTGAAAATGAAGGTATATAATGATAGGATGTGTCGGGTATTTTATCCATGTATTCGCCCGCAAAGTATTTTTCAATGGTAAAGTAAGATTCAGGGGTTTGATTGCCGTTCCATTCGAGCCGATTATCGCGTATAAGAATGTATTCAAACACACGGTCAGACCGCCATTTGCAAAATGCCTGCGCTTGTTGTGCGCTAATGCCTACCACAGGATAATCGCGATAGGCAGGGTGTTTCAAATAAAAACGGGCATAATCGAGCAGGCAAGAGTCAGTGCGCAACCATACCTGTGTATCTGGCAAACATGCTGTATATTCAGGTGAGTTTTTTCCAAATATCCGGGTGGTCCAAAACATATATTCGCACCAGCTGAAATTGGTTATCTCTGTTTCATCAACCCATAACCCATTGGGTAATTTTACCGATGCCGGTGGTTCTTCCTTTAAATGATAATATGTTTTGGGCTTGAGCTTTTTTTGGGAAAAACACGAAATACTCAATAAAAAAGCAAGTATAAATATGCCTGTTCTCATTTTCTGGTTACGTATTCCATGTTTATGGCAAATCGAGGTTTTCCATTGGTTCCAAAAACTTTTTTTTGCGTTAACAGGCTTTCGCTGTTGTAAGCATATTCGGTGCGCTCATCTATTTTTCCCTTTCGGGTAGAAATTTCGCGCACTAACAGTGAATCATTCATGTACTCATACGTTACTTCCCAAAGTTGTTTTCCGTTTTTTTTATAACGCGAGCGACTTGTTTGAAGATCCCAGCTTTTATTGTATGTGTAACGTGTTACTAACCGGTCCTTTTCATCATAGGTGGTGTGTTCCACGGGCAGGGTGTCTTTTGCTGTAAACTTCGATACATACTTTACAAGTTTTCCTTTTTCATCAAAAGTTTGGGCTACTTTTGTAATATAGTCAATCGAACTTTGTTCCCAATAACATACCTGGATCTCGTTTTTTTTCTTTTCCAGTTTTTGCCCTTCTTCTTTGCAATCGTATGACCAGGTGTTTTTTAATTTCCCCCTGCCATTATACAAAAACGATCTGGCCAACTTGCACTTATCATAATATTCATATGTCCATCGCCTCTTTAGTTTTGTTCCCTTTTTGAATTTAGCGGACTCCGTAACGCAACCATCAGCGTTATATGTCCAGGTGCTTTTCCAATTAATTTCCCCGTCCTTATTTGTGTTTATGATTTCACTGTATTTTCCCTTCGAGGCGTAAGTAAAGCTGGTTTTATGCCTCAGCACACTTTTCCTGTATAATTCAATGTGTGTTTTTTGTCCGTTTTGGTCATATACCATGGTAATTCCTTTACGAAGAATTCCCTTTTTATCGGTATACAGCATTTCAACCGGCCGGCCGTTTTCATCAAATTTTTTGAATGAAATACCTGGTTTTTTAGAGGGTTTTCCTGATCTCTTATAGCCCTGATGTATCATTTTAACCTCACTCACATCTTTATTTCCCATATTTTTTGTAGGATATACAATAAAATAATAGGTTGACCAATCCCAGAAATCGTTGAATTGCTCTTGAGCGTTTAAATTGGTAAAACTGTTGAAGGCAAAAACTGCCCAAAGGGTAATTTTCAGGTTCATTGTTGTATTGGGTTTAACGTATAACTGCGTGTGCATCAAAAGTTACACCCTCAACCCAATAATTTTTTAACGTGTATAGTGAATGATTTATCCTCTCAAAACCACTGTTCTTCGAATAATGGTTTTTGATGTTAGAATAATGCTAATTTAAAGCCGGTAAATGCGCAGGTTGCCCCTTATTTTAGCAGGTATTTTAGTTTTGGCTGGTGAATTACGGGCCCAATATGACACGCTTAAATTTGATTCACTGGTAAACGTAACTAAAACCACACGTGACGTAAAAAAACAAACCGATGCTTATATTAAATTGAGCATTTTACTTGAAGCCAGCGATTTTAAGAATGCAATAGCGTATTCGGATACAGCCCTGGCCCTGGCAAAAAAAACAAAAAATAAAAAAGCTGAAGCCGAAGCACTCATATCACGCGGCAATGTGAACTGGTACCTGGGCGAAATGGAAAAGGTAATGGCCGATTACCTGGACGCACTCAACATACGCGAAAAAATTAACGATGTACGCGGAATTGGTGTCACCAAGTATAATTTATCACTCTTGTTTAATTCACTTGGGAACAACAAAGAATCTTTGCGGTACGCATTAGAATCACAGGAAGAATTTAAAAAAGGCGATTTTGCCGATGATCTTTGTATGGGCTACATTGGCCTTTATGGTTTGTACCTTGAGGAAAAGGACTCAGTAAAAAGCATGCAGGCTTTCAGGGATGCTGAAAAGCTGGTGCCAAAACTAAAAGACAAAACAGTTATTGCTTCGTTTTACCTGAACAAAGGTGCTATTTATGTTGAAAAGCAGGAATTGGATAAAGCGCTTGAAAATTATTTAAAATCCTACGAATATTCAGTAGCAGCCAAAGACAATTACGGCATAACAAAAATGCTGAACAATATTGGGCTTATCTACTCGCGCAAAAAGGATCTGAAAAAAGCAATTGAATATACCTTAAAAGCGGTTGAACTGGGAACCAAAAGTAAAATGTATTTATCATTAAAATACTCATGGTCTAACCTTGCAAAATATTATAACAACATTGGCGATTATCAAAATGCCTACGAAGCACAATTGAAAGAGGAAGAAATGGTGGGTATATTGTATAACCAGGAGAGCCAGCGCCTGTCAAACGAAATGGAAGCGCGTTTCCAGGACGAGCGAAAGCAATTGATTATTGACAAGCAAAAACAGGAAGCCAAAACAAAAGATGCTAAAATTGCCAAACAGGACGAGGAAAACAAACGCATAAACCAACAGCGTATTTTTATTGGGCTTGGACTGACCGTTATGATATTTGTGAGCCTTTTTATATTCCGTAACCTGCAACGCAAAAAACGCGACAATGCCGTAATTACCAAACAAAAGGAAGAAATTGCCCACCAAAAAGAAGAGATTGAGGAGAAACATACCGAAATAAAAGATTCCATTGATTACGCCAAACGCATTCAAAACGCCATGCTCACAACCGATGATTACTGGGCCGAACTGTTTGATGATTATTTTGTGTTGTTTCAACCAAAAGATGTAGTGAGTGGCGATTTTTACTGGGCTTTTGAAACCGATACACCAACCGGCAAACTGGTTATTTGGTGTGTTGCTGATTGTACCGGCCATGGTGTACCAGGCGCATTCATGAGTATGCTGGGCATTTCATTCCTGAATGAAATTGTGGTAGAGTCGGGTGTGACAAAAGCCAGTGAAATTCTGGAAAAATTGCGTGAACGCATTATTAAAGCGCTTGTTCAAAAGAAAGGTGAAATGAAACAGCGCGATGGTATGGACATTGCTTTATGTGTGCTCAACAAATCAACCAATGAAATTGAATTTGCAGGGGCCAATAATCCATTGTGGATCATACGTAAATCAACAACCGAAACCGAAGAACACAAGCCTGATAAAATGCCGGTTGGTCAATTCACCGAGATACCGGAACCATTTCATGCGCATACCATACAGGTTTCAAAAGGCGATATGGTGTATGTTTTTAGCGATGGGTTTGCTGACCAGTTTGGAGGCCCTGCCGGAAAAAAATTACGGGTAGCCAATTTTAAATTAATGCTTGGCGAAATGGCAGCCATGCCTGCCCCCGAACAGGCAAAAATTTTGGCTCAAAAGTTTGCTGATTGGAAAGGGTCACTTGAGCAGGTGGATGATGTGTGCGTGGTTGGGGTTCGAATTTAATTGGCAGGTGACTTTAGTGTATCTTTAACAAGGGGAAATTTATAAAAACGTAAATCATAATCACCCTCCGTTGCATCTTCTTCAACCAACGAAATGATTGAATCATTTACCCTTTTAACCCATTTGGCATAAGGCCTGCCTCCTTCGCAATTCCAGGCCCGGGCGTGACCAACCTTTTTCCATTTATGTTGTTTTAACGAATAAATTCCATATCCGCATCGGCATCCATGTATTCCACCGCCTGAATAGGCCAACTCATCAATTCCATCACCATCAATATCTCCCGCATTTTGTAAAAAACGTCCAATTTGACCTTCAACATCCTGTAAGGATGAAATACCATTGCTAAAAACAACTTTTGTTATACATGGGTCACATCCGTAGCAATCGCTTTCTTTACCGGATATGGGTATCATTAGTCGCGCAATATCAGGAACAGTATCATTATCGAAATCACCAATCACCTTTGTTAATTCATATAAAATTTTTGAGTCAGGAATAAAATCGTCACAAGGACTTTTTCTTTGAATTCGTAAATTGTCATTTACAGATTCTCTTTTCTTAAACTTTAGATAAGCAAACGCAAACCTACACTCGTTGTGCTTTTTTACCGGACTGGAGCATCCCAAAGTAATTGCGATAAGAAAAATACACAACCGTTTCATTTAACAAAACTATACCGGTTTCATTTTTTATATTGGTGAACTGATTAAGTGTTGCGCTCTATTTATTTACCGCGATGGGTTTAGTTCAGTGGCCTAAACACATTGGTATACGTGATGGGATGTATTGGGTAATTGTATTTTTAACAAGTACCCCTGGTTGTAGTTGTTTCAAAGCGCTAATGATCAGTGGCTAACAATTGATGGCCACCATTGAACCAATTGGATATTTCATTGTACAGGAAAAAAACAACATCTACATATGCTTCTAAAAAACACCACGATGATAAAACTTTCAGCCCTGTTGGTAATGGGTGGAATTTGTGCAGGTACAGTTATGTACTCAAAAAGCAATGCCCAAAACGCGGCAAATTCACCTTCACCAATTCCCAATCCGCAGGCAATGCTTGACACCAATGGCCTGAATAAACAAATTGATAAAGCCGGGTACATGACCTTTACCACGGGCCTTGACAACTCAGGTTTTTTAATTGATGAGCAGGACAGCAAAGCCTACCTGTACCTTGAGGCAAAAACCGGGAAGTATGAACCTGTAGGAAAAAAGCGCGCCCCGCTAAACCTTACCGTGGTAATTGACCACAGTGGCAGCATGAGTGGCGACAAAATTTTATACGCCAAAAAAGCCGCTAAATATGTGGTGGATAAATTAAGTGAAACCGACTTTTTGTCAATCGTGATGTATGACAGTCAAGTAAGTGTTGTGTGGCCAAGCCAGGCTGTGAAAGACAAAGAAAAAATTAAAAAACTGATTGATGGAATAACTGACAACAGCGGAACCAACTTGGGTGGGGGATTGCTTGAAGGGTATGTGCAAACCAAAAAAAGCTTTAAAGCCGACTATGTAAACCGTGTATTATTAATGTCAGACGGGTTGGCCAATGAAGGCATAACCAGCCAGGATGCCTTGCAAAAAATTGCCAAAGAAAACTGCCAGGAATACAAAATATCACTCTCAACCTTTGGCATTGGTTTGGACTTTAACGAGAATTTAATGACCGGTATTGCCGAGCACGGTTGTGGCCGTTATTATTTTATTGACGATCCTGAGCATATACCAACCATTTTTGAGCAGGAGTTAAATGGATTGCTAAACCTGGTGGCCAGCGATGTGAAACTAAAAGTAAAAATACCAAAAGGCATGAACCTTGAAAAAGTGTTTGGGTATAAATATGATCAGAAAGACGATGTTGTGACTGTTGATTTCAGGGACATGTTTGCCAACAATACCAAAGCGGTTCTTTTGAAATTTACGGTACTTGCGGGTACAAACACAGTACAGGAGTTCAGTGCATCGTTGGAGTATAAGAGTGTAACCGGAGACCAAAAACTTGACAAGAATCTGACGGCTATAAATAAACTGGCTCCTGCTGAAAACAAAGCAGCGTATGACAAATCGGTTTGCGAAAAAGTGAAGGAGCAGGTTATTTTATTTGAGTCAAATGACTTAATGGAACAAAGCCTGATTGAAACCGATAAAGGAAATTACGACAGGGCTCGTTCTTTAAATACACAAAACACCAATTACCTGAATTCAAATGCAGGCTATGTGAACAAGAGTACTGAATTGCAAAAACAAAAACTGTATAATGACAGTTATGAAAAAGACCTGAAGAACGTTGAAACAAAAGGTGAACAGGAAAAAAAATCGATGCAGAAAAAGAGTAAGGAGTCAAACTACAAAGCAAAAATGAAGTATTGATAACATAAAAACGTTGTTTTAGCTACCGGGATAGCCCCTTACCAAACCTATGTGTTGGAAAAGGAGTAGGTTATCCCGGTTTTTTATTTTGATGCGGGGCAACTCTACTTTGACTGGGAATTTTTTTTATAAAGCACTTCAACAGGAGCTCTTTGTACGTGCCCTTTGCGGGTTATGACATTCAAGTATTCATCTAACGTGAAATCAAATTCAGGTGTTTGATCATATGGATCAGGGTCACCTTTACCAAACCCCCAAAAGCTGCTTTGCAGGAAACTCTTTTGTCCGTTTTCATAAACAATCCAAAACTTTAATTTGTTTTTCTTGAATTTATACTCGCCTTTTGTTGTGTCTCCACAAGCTATTTTGACATACGTAAGGTTTTCAAAAAAGGTAATGCTTGAGGTGAAGTTGTGCTGACACGGATCAATAAGTGAGTCAGTGTCCATAAGCGGTTTAAGAAGACTGCCTGACCATGTTCCGACATATGGGTTTTGTGCACCTGCATTTATTGCATTAGTTATTAAAAATATGAAAAGGAGAATACGCATTTGAATGCGCAAATATACTTATTTGAAAATTTATGAAAGCAACAAATTATTGTGCCTCGCAGGGGTACTTTTCGCAACTGCAACCGTAGGAAACATTGGGATCAGTTTCATGTGCATTTAGCGTGTCGGCCTCTTCAGAACATTTATTGCGCCTGTGAAACTTAAGCGGAAAAGAACTTTCCCAGTCGTTTATGGTGTCAGTAATAGAGTGGCCACCATAGGGATCGGTATTTGCATATGGGCAATATGTACCTATGGGATAATAGGAATGCCTGATAAGATAGCAGGTTTGACAGGTTTCCAGTACTTTTTCGCAGGAACTCATGATAAAGCAAAGTATGATTGAAAGGAAAAAAAATTTAGTTACCATTTGGTTGTTGATTTTATGTACAAACGCATAAAAATTGAACATGGGGGGTGATTATTTACCATTGAAAACCAGCTGTACGTCTATTTTTAATTTGTTTTAACAATGCTTTAGCTGGTTCAAATTCAGCTGTTTGCGAACTTAACTAACAGATTTATTTTAATATTTCAAGAGCATATATGTGTTGTTTTTAATTGTGTTTTTGTAAATTTATAGTGGAGAAAAAACACGGGTTATGAAACGAACGCTGATTGTGATGATGATCAGTATTTCGAGTTTGAGTTTTGCTGTATATACGCAAGCCACACACACACGAAAAACTGCAGGTGTAACAGCCATGAAAATTGATTTGAATAGAACAGGTAAACCGGTTTTATTTTATGAGATCAAAAGTTTAATTGTACCATAGCATTTTTGCTTTCTGATTATTTGGCATAATTTTTTATAGCTTGCGGTAAATCATTACTGCAATTGAGCAATTTCCTGAAATACATTTTACCAGTCTTACTTGTTGCAACCTGTACATTGGTTAAAGCGTCAAACAAAATACGTGTTGATATGCTTAACAAGCAAAGCTGGAACATACGCAGGCAGGACCCTGAAAAGGCCATGCAACTTGCGCAGCAGGCACTTGACCACGCAGTTGTACTTAGGTACAAAAAAGGGGAGGCCTATGCGCATAAAAATATTGGAGTGGTGTATTGGATGAAGGGTGAGTATGCCCTGGCGGCACAACAATACAACAAAGCGCTAAAATTATTTATAGGAACAGGCAATGAAACCGAAACCGGGCACATGTACAATTTGTTTGGGTTAAATTATGCTGAAACCGGGCAATTCAAAAAAGCAGCCCGTGCCTATAACAAAGCCATTGAAATTTACAGGCGAATTCATGACAAGGAATCAGAAGCAAATGCACTGAGCAACCTGGGCATTGTACATTACAGCCTGGGAAATTATACCCTGGCCCTTGGAAATTATTTTGGTGGACTGAAGTTGTATGAAAAGTTGGGTGACGAACACGCGTTGTCAAACGCTTACAATAATATTGGACTTATATATAATGAACAAAAACGGTTCAAGGCGGCAAAGGCATATTACCGCAAATCGCTAAAAATTGATGTAAAATTAAAAGACAATAAAGGACTGGCAGCCGATTGGAATAATTTGGGTAGCTGCTATTTTAATGAAGGAAAAACCGACAGTTCATTGTACTGCCATTTTAATGCCTTGAATTATGGATTAAAAGTAGGCGATAAAAAAACCATTTCGCACTCATACAATAATATAGGCGAAATATATGCGCTGAAGGGGTTACACCAAATGGCTGACAGTTGTTTGAAACTTGCATTGGATTTAAAACTTGACATGGGCGATGAGCTGGGTGAATCACTGGTGTGGTTAAACCTTGGCCGGCTAAAAGCGTCACAGGGTCATAAAGCACAGGCACTTGATTGTTATGAAACCAGTTATGCACTTGCTTTGAAAACCGGCTCGGTCAAATCAATGCGCGAAGCAAGTTTTGGTTTATATGAAATGTATACTGTTTTGGGGAATAGGGAAGAAGCGCTGGTTAACTTTAAGAACTATCAGTTATATAAAGACAGCCTGGTGAACGAAACCATGCAAAACAAATTGTACAGTTTGGAAATGGATAGGGAGGCTGAAAAAAAAGCAAAGGAAATTGCCATTCTGAATAAAGAAAAAAGCCTTGAGCGCCAAAAAAAAATGATGTATGCCATGGCAGCTGTGTTTATTGTGGTAATTGCATTGGTGCTTGTAAGTCGCCAACGGTTAAAAACAAAAAAGGAAAAATTGTTACGCATAAGCCAGCAGGAACGCAATTTAATAAAGCAACAGGCCTTGAAACTTGAGTTGGAAATGCGTGAAAAGGAAATTGAACAAAACAAAAATGAGCTCATGACCTATACCCAGGCCTTGCTTGAAAAAAACAAGTTACTGGAGGAGATAACCCAAAACCTGGAAGAACTGGACCTTTCAGTTGACGAATTACAGGAAAAGAACCGGATTGATAAAATTGAAAAATTGACCGAAGCCCGAATTATTACTGAAGAGGACTGGACCAAATTTAAAAAACTGTTTGAAAAGGTCTTTCCCGGTTTTTTTGTGAAGCTGAAGGAAACCTATCCGGGCATTACAACTGCCGAAATACGGTTGGCGGCATTGATAAAGTTGAAATTGAATAGTAAGGAAATTGCTACCATGACAGGCGTTTCGGCTGAAAGTGTGAAGAAAACCAGGCAACGCATTCGTAAAAAAATGGGCAT
>DATGXI010000024.1:0-19535 GCA_035299065.1 Flavobacteriales bacterium | reverse complement strand
GCCTGTGGTTCGGTAAGCATTCCCAATGTACAGCACACTTCCATGTCCATATTGGTAATTTCACCCACCATGTCACATACTTTATCAAAGTCTGAATTGTCCCTTACATTTCGCCATGCAGCACCTAAACACACACGGCTTGCACCGTTTGCCTTTGCGTTTTTTGCCAGTTCAACAACCTGCTCAACCTGCATTAATTTATGCACTTTAATGTCGGTATGGTAACGTGCAGCCTGCGGGCAGTAGGCACAGTCTTCAGGACATCCACCGGTTTTAATGGAGATCAATGAGCTTACCTGTACTTCATTTGCCTTGTGATATTGCCTGTGAAGCGTGGCTGCTTCAAAAACAAGTTCCATTAAGGGTTTATTGTAAATGGCAAGAATTTCTTCGGTTGTCCAGTTGTGACGTATAGCACTCATATCAAAATCGGTTTAAACAAAAATACAGGAAAAACCGGAATGGTGTAAAATAAAAATCCCCGCCTTATAACAAGCGGGGATTCATTAATTAAAGTTTTTATTTAGTAAGAAACCTGGATAGTTCCCTGGTATTCGTAACTCTCACCTTCATCGGCACAGTTCGGTATGTAGGTTGACCTCCAGAAGTAAACGCCCTGGTCAACAAGCTTGCCGTTGAATTTACCATCCCATGCATCCATAAACGCACCCGATGTAAACATTACCTGCCCCCAACGGTTAAATATGGTCATATTAAAGTCGTGGGTAATGATGTCAATTTGTTCGGTTGTTAAGTTCTGATCCTGGAAAGGATAGAATTTATCATTCATGTTGTCGCCATTTGGTGTAAATACGTTCACTACTTTTTCAGGAATAAACAATGGCTCAGGTTTGTCATTGATGATATACGATGTGTGACGGTCACAACCATACGGTGGAATATCATAACTTACGGTATACATTTCATACTCCTCGGTATTTGTAATGAAAATGGAGTCGGCTGTTTCGCCTGCAAGTGGAGAACTGTTTAAATACCACTGGTAATTGGTGAACCCGGCCGGGGCATGTAATACGCCACTTGGATTGCCCTGGCAAATTTGCGTGTAAATGAAAAGGGTATCGCCTGATTGTGAAGGCCCGCCTATATAAACACTTCCGGTAAGTATACAGTTTCCTGATTGAATGGTGTAGTTGTATGTTCCGGTTTCAAGCAAGGTTAAATCTTCGGCTGTTGCTGTAAATCCGTCAGGACCTGTCCATGAGAACGTAGGCACACTGCTTGGAGGATCATGTGTAACAGTTAAGTTAATGGCACCAATCTGGTCTTCCCAACAAAAGTTTTGTGCTGCGGTAGTGGTTGCCGTTATGTTATCATACGCAACGTTGATGGTGTACACAGTTTGGCAGGCCGAGCCGGTTGAAACGCTATCAACGTAGGTTCCGGTAGCAATTCCATTAACGGTAGCGGTTGCACTGGTAGAAATGAGGTTTCCTGAAGGGTCATAATAATTATGGTTACCGGTAACACCGCTGTTTAATGTTACTGTATCACCAGGGCAAGGCAATATGCTTGAGCTTCCTGTGGTGGTTACCATGTTAATGGTAAATACGTCAGTAGTTATGCAACCATCATCGTTTACCGAGGCAGTATAGGTGCCAGGCAACAATCCTGTTAATGTTTGCGAAGTTGCGGTGGTAAGTCCAGAGCTGAAGCTAAATGATCCGCCAAGTCCCGTAACTGTATAGGTTACGCCTGGTGCACCACCTGCAGCAGAATAATTGATAAACTCAATTCCGCATGCGCCATCGGTTGTAGTTACGGTTGAAGGAGCAGGAATTAAATCAAGTGTGTAAATGATTGAATCGCGGCATCCGCCAGGCAGATTGTACACAAGTATAAACTGGTTGCCATCAAGCGGGCTCGTTACGCCTAAGGTATCGTTGGTGATAATAGGAGTACCTGCCATGTTAAACCATTGGTGATTTGTTCCTGTTGGTCCAACAACATTTGTAAACGTAAGGTCGCAAAAAGGTACGGTTTGACTGGTGGCAAATATGGGCCCCTCGGTTACTGTTAAAACGGTATCAATTACCCCACATAAACCAGAAGCCGATTCAATGTGTATCGAATAATTTCCTGCAGCTAATCCGGATGCTGTGGCAGTGGTATCACCGGTTGACCATAAGAATGTATAACCTGCACCACTACCTGTTGGGAATACGGTTAAACTTCCGGTAGCACCATCAGGACACGATTGTGTCATGTTTGAAAACGCAAGTGAAATATCAGTAAACTCCAATACAGTATTAAGGTGAGTAATACAACCTGAAGCTGATTCAAGGTTAACGGTAAATGTATCGCCAATGTTTGGAGAGTTAATTATTAATGTGTCATCTGTTTCGCCTGGAATGTCAGTTGTGTCATTTGGACCTTCCCATTGGTAAGAAACGAAACCTTGTGGAGCAACAATTTGTGCAAACGGGTCAGCACTGCAAAAACTGCTTGATAAATTAATCAAACCACAATCGGTATCAATGTACGCGTAACCAAAGTGACCAGATAATGCACAGTCGGCTGTTTGGAATTCAATGGTTACTGACTGTCCTACCAGGGCTGATAAGTCAACGCCTACAAATTCCCATTTACGGTAATACAGGTTTTCACCTAAATAGGTAATCTGGACAAATGATGTATCACTTGAAGCAAGTGTTGAATTAACATCATAAATACCGCAAACTCCACCTACAGGACTTCCAAGTGAATCCAATACAGAGATTTTAAAATAAGGTTGATCAGATACAGAGTGAAACGGATCTTGTAATACTACTGCAAATTGGTAATAGAACTGTGTATTTGCTGGCGTAACATCCATCTCATAAATTAGTTTTTCAGATTGCGCACCGTTTACCGCATTCCCTAAACGACAAGAAACAGCACCACCTTGCGGAGCAAGGAAAGGAATTTCGGCTAAACCTGAAGTAGGGCTTATGGCAATTTCATCATAACCTACAATTGCACCGGCTCCCGGATCATTGTTGGTAGGAGGCGTTGTAAGAATGGTGTGGCGTGAACCTCCGTCAAACTGGCTGGCATTAATACCTGTGGTAACAATACCTGTAGTGGCTACTGAGGAATAACTACCGTACATTCCAACCCAGTTGCTAAAGTCCATTGCGTCAAAACTTGCATTTACACAGTAAATGCTGGCCTTCATAAGACTTTTGTTTTTGTTTTCAATTTCAGCTTTTGAAGGACGGTAGTTGTTGTAAACATCCTGCTCAGGACTTGTATATACAAAATCGGGATATTTTTTCTTTAAGTGAAGCCCTTTAAGGTACTTCAGGTAACCGGCCCTGTCAGAAGCAGGAACGCCTTTTTCATCCATTAGCTTTTCAGCCGCTTTGTAATCAAAATCAGCGTAAGCTTTGGTAAGGTTAATAACAACACCGTGATCGTGTGGTGTTGGTTCATGGGATTCGTGTGCGTGTGTGTGCGTGCTTTGCGCCTGTAATTTGGTGGCTAAACCAAAACATAACGCGAATGATGTTACGAGGGTGAGACTTGATTTTTTCATTTTAATTGCTTTAAAATTGATCGTTCGTCTTTATTTGGTGCTTTATTTCAACGTGGCTAAAAATACAACTAATTTCCAATCCTTTAGCGGCTAATTGACGGAAATATTGGAATTTACCAGAGGGCAGACGTGCAAAATATGCCCCAGGTTGCATGAAAATACGTCTTATCAAAAGTTTATTTTATCGATGAAATAAACCCTTGGTCGAACAAGGATTAAAGAATTAAACAAACAGAGTAGTTTTTAGTTAAATTATTATTCAAGGCACTGGTTTTGAATCCTTAGAGTTTTACCATTTTTTTAACCACCTGTCCGCATTTGACCAGGTAGATGCCGGTTTGCAAATCATGAACATCCACATTCACCTGAATTTTTCCACTTGCTTCAATCTCCTTAACCCGCACACCCGAAAGGTTAAATACTTCAACAGAACGCGTAAGCGGAAGCCTGGAGGTAATGGTGAATATGGTTGAAAACGGGTTCGGAAAAACATCAAATCCATAGGCATTTTCAAATTCTTCAATCCCGTCAACATACAAACTAAAAATGTTTGAATAAGCTTTTGTGACCCCTGTGCATGCAGTTGATTTTTGAATTTCTATAACGTAACGCGTACCTGGGTCTGATGTAGGGCTGCCGTCTGTAAATGTATAGGCCGAACTCACGGTTGCTCCCAATAATGTCCAAATACCAGTACCATCGTCCCTGTAAATTCTGTAATAGGGAAAGCTGAATCCAACAGCCGGTGTCCAGTTTAAAACAGCATCCATTGATGCGTTTACGTAAGCCGACAACAATATTCCTTCGTGTGTGGTTAGTCCGTTACTCTTGTTACCGCATAAATTTACTGTACGAAGTCGGTATTTTCCCTGCTCAACATCAATGTTGTAACTGGCATCATAGGCTTCACTGGCATATGCCGTGTATGAAATTTCATTGGTAGGAATGTAGGTTCCGGCACTGTCGCGCTCAAAAACAAAACTATCAATAAGCGTTGTGTTTGGTTTTGGCGCAATTAACCTGAAGCCATTTGTTGCCGAATCGGCTGTGATCATGCAAATGGCTGTTTCGGGTGTGTAGGTGCATAAATCAATCAAATAAGCACTCCCGCTGTTGCTTGCACCATCATCGTTTTTAGGAGCGCCAACCAGTATGTTGAATGCATCTATGGCTATGGCCTGCCCAAATTCATCAGCCAAATCGGCATCACTGGCATAGAGTTTAACTTCCTGCATCCATGTTGCACCATTGTACCTGAATATATAACCTGAACCGCTTTCGGCACCAAAATTATCGTCATGAAAAGCAGTTGTCACAATTGTTTTTCCGCTTATACCAACCGAATATCCAAACCAGTCATCGGTCATATAATCGTTTGCTGTAAGTTTTTGTTGCTGTATAAAATTGCTTCCATTGTATTTGAAAACATAAGCCGCACCAGCCGATGTGTGTGGGGTAACAAATTTGCTGTAAGCGCCAATTACAATAGTGGTATCGTTGTGGTCAATTGAAAAACCAAAATTATCGCCAGTAGCACCATCACTTGCGGTGAGTTTTTGTTCAACCGCCCAATTTGTGCCGTTGTACCTGAAAACAAATGCCGACCCACTGTTAATTCCCATATCATCATCAAGGTATGAGCCGGCCACAAGTGTTGTGTCATAAAGCGAAACGGCATAGCCGAAAAAGTCATAATCTGACGGGCCTGTTGCTGTTAGTTTTTGTTCAAAGTTCCAGGTTGAGCCGTCAAACTTGTAAATGTAAACCGAGCCGTTGCTGATGTGTCCCAAATTATCATCTTCAAATGAACCAACGGCAATACGGTCATTCCAAATGCTTACACTGTTTCCAAAACTATCGGCCGTGTCGGCATCAAAAGCCACAATTTTTTGTTCTTCAACCCAGGTTGTTCCCACTTTCCTGAAAATATATACGGCACCGGCATTTAGGCCTCCTTCATCGTCATGGCTTGCACCAACTACGGCAAGGTTGCTGTACATGGCAACCGAACAGCCAAAATTATCACCGGTATCAGGATCACTGGCTACCAGTGTTTGCTCAAGGTTAAACGTGGTTCCTGAAAAATTTCCAACCAAAGCTTTGCCGCAAATTGTCACCGGGCCATTGCCACGCATAGCTCCTGTTATTAACTGATTTTCATAAATGGCCACTGAATTGCCCAGGAAAGCTGATCCTGCGGGCAAAGGGTCATTGATTTTAACCTGGTTTTGTCCAAAAATGGTTGCCGCCAGGCATGTAAAAACAACAAGTAGTAAAGGTGTTTTCATAAACTGTAACAAAGGTAAACCATTCTCTTGGTTTTTTTGTTATTTTGGTGCCAATGTTCTATAAACTTATTCGTTTACTCGTACTGGCTTCAGCAGTGTTAAGCCTGGGAATGCTTGTTGGTTTGGCCTTCGGTTACATGGGGCCTGCCTATGCACAAATTACTTTCCAATTGATCTTTGTATCAACTTCACTTTTTTTATTCTATCAATCGCGACCTGTACTTGCAAAAAACGCGTTACATAAACTCATTAATATAATTGTCCATATTGCTGTTATTCCATTGGGGATTTTTGCAGCCTTGTGTGTAACGGGCGAGTCGCTGGCAACAAATTACTGGTTTTTGATAAACCTTGTTTTTGTGATTTTCTTAACCATTGCGCTTATCAACATTATTGCAGCATCAGGAATAAAAAAAGGATTAAAATTACTGGTGATTGCTTGTTCGCTTGTTTTTGCCGCCATGGTTTTATTGCAAATGAGCGGAAAGTTCAACCACGGTAAAATTCTACTGGCTAGTGCGCTTGCATTTACCCTTCTTGCCATTGTTGCCGTTATTGCAGCTCCCCGTAAAAAGCGGAGCAGCCAATTATAACTTCACTAGTTCATCGTGAATTTTCAATAGCTGTGGTATAAGCGGCTTGTCAAAGTTATTAATGACGTAATCTGATCGTTTTATTTTTTCAGCTTCGGGCAGTTGCCTGTTTTCGCGGTGTCGCACCTGGTCTTCGGTTAATTTATCGCGTTGCATAACTCTTTTTATGCGTTCATTAAAATCACAGCTTACGGTAATGTTTTTGAATGATTCTTTATCAATGCCCACTTCAAATAAAAGTGCCGACTCCCTTACAATAAACGGAGCTTGTTGGTGGTTTAACCAGTTCGCAAATAATTTTTTTACACCGGGATGAACAATTCCATTCAAGGTTTCAAGTTTTTTTTCATCGGCAAAAACCAGGGTGCCTAATTTACGGGTGTCAATTTTTCCATTTTCAAGCAAAATGGTTTTTCCAAAATTTTCAGCAATGGTATCAATTACTTTTTTGCTTTCCAGTACCAGTTTGGCGGCATGGTCTGAATTAAATACAGGCCATCCAAAAAAATCAAAAAACGCGGCAGCTGTTGACTTACCTGAACCAATATTGCCTGTTAAACCTATTATTTTGGCCATAGAGTGAAGATAATTGTTATTAGAATGCCTGGCGCTATTTCGGGTTGAAAAATCCTGGCTTTTGATGCGTCCCAATCTTAAATCTTAAATTTTAAATCTTAAATTATTGATACCCCATATCCAGCATAATGCCCAGCATGGCCTTTGGATCAATATAAAATTTCTTTTTTGTTTCCACATAGGCCGCGTTTGCCAAAGGTAAATTATTCCATTGCACACTGTAGTCATACAGCTGCCATCCCAAACCATGTTCCAGTGTCATTTTATCGGTTTTTTGTTCCATGCGTTTTTTAAAATCAGGTTTGTGATAATTCCTGCCGCATTGCGCCAGTTTGCCACAACGCATGTGAAGGTAGTCGGCCAGGTGGGCCATTTCATGCCCAAACACACCAACCTGTGCATTAAACGTGAAGTCACCAGGCAAAGGCGCGCCCAAGGCCCTGCTGGTATTGACCAGTATTTTGTATTTACGGTGTGCAGGCCTGCGCCAACTGCTTAAAAAAGTTGGACGTGCCTTCATAAGCATGTTTAATTTTTTAGCCTTTACTTTTATTTTTACGTTTTTTAATTCAGGATAATAATCAAGGGCAGCATAAAAAGCTGTTTTGTACAAGTCGGTTTTGTAGTTTACACGGCTGTTTTTTTCTTTTTCAGCAAGCGTTGCCTGAATAGACGCTTCAGAAATACGCAGGGGCGCATAATTAACCTGTGCACTTGTATTGGCAACAAAAAGCAATGTGAAAATAAAAAAACAATTACGCATGCAATTCAAAATTTAAATTTAAGGTTGATTTTGCCGCTTATGGAATCTTTTACAATTTCACCTTTATTTTCTTTTTCAAACAAGTTCCATTTTATACCATCAAGACTAAACGTACTTGTAATTTGTTTTACCTGGTTATGCGCGGCATAAGCAATCAGTATTTTCGAATTGTGTGTGGTTATTGCTCCCAGTGAGTCGCCTGCCGTTAAAAATACAGCAGTGGTTGGCTCGCGTTCATGTGGGTACATGTTGCCGTTAAAATCAAAACGTATGAATTTACTGCCTTTGTTCAGAATATAACCGGGCGTGCCAAATTTTATAAGTTTAGCTGAATCAACCTGCAGTGTATTGATTTGCGATGTGCTTAAAAAAACAGAAGCTTTAAAAGTTTTTTTATTGTACACCACGTAACCACTGTCAATTTTATAACTGGCGTTTACCAGTAAACTAAGGTCCTTTACATTAAAATGAATGCCCATTTTGCCCAGCTTCACGCTTTCGGTTTTGTTGCTGAAAACCCTGTAGCGTTCAATGTCAAGGCTCGAGTTTTGGTGGTCCAGGTACAGCGTGTCAAGCTCTTCAAGGGCCAATTGTTTTTTTGTTTTAGCCTCTTTCTCAGGTGTGCAGGCGCCCAAAACCAGTAATGTGGACAAAACACAAATAACCTTGTTCATTTTCAGCATGAAATTTGAGTACTTTGAAATCAAATATACGGCATTATGGGAGTAAACCGCTTAGTTTTTACATTAATTATCATGTTCTGTTCTTTCAGTTTGTTTTCGCAAACAAAGGAAGACAGCGTGTTCCTTAAAAAAATATTCAACGAGTCGTTGAGCAGGGGCAGGGCTTATACCGATTTACGCTACCTGTGTAAAAAAATAGGTTGCCGCGTTTCAGGAAGCAAACAGGCGCAAAAAGCTGTTGACTGGACCAACCAATTGATGCGCGAATATGGTTTTGATACCGTGTACTTACAGCAAATTGAAGTGCCCAACTGGAAGCGTGGTAAAAAAGAAAAAATTTATGTGCGCCAGACAAATCCCAATAAAGAAGTGATGGACCCATTTGTAAACTCATCGCCAAAAATGACGGCACTGGGCGGATCGGTTGGCACGAATGGAAAAATGCAGGGTGAAGTGGTGATGGTAAAAAGTTTTGATGAGTTAAAGGCACTTGGTGCCGATAAAGTAAAAGGCAAAATTGTGTTCTTTAACATGGTGATGGACCCTACCAATATTCAAACATTTAAATCATATGGTGGTTGTGTTACGCAACGTGTAAGCGGTGCCGATGAAGCCAGTGCATTGGGTGCAAAAGCGGTTATTATACGCAGTGTTACTCTTGCGCATGACGATCATCCGCACACGGGCTCGGTAAAATACGATGGGGTGGTTCCAAAAATTCCGGCTGTGGCCATTTCAACCCAGGCGGCTGATAATATTTCAGAAAAGTATGAGCGCGGTTACAAAACTACGGTTGATCTGGAACTGGAATGCAAATGGATGCCCGATACAATTTCTTATAATGTAGTAGGAGAAATACGTGGTAAAACTCATCCTGAACGAATTATTGCCGTAGGTGGCCATTTGGACAGTTGGGACATTGGTGAAGGTGCACATGACGATGGGGCGGGTTGTATTCATTCAATTGAGTCGGTGCGGTTATTAAAAGTGCTGGGTTACCAACCCAATTATACCTTGCGTGTGGTTATGTTCATGAACGAAGAAAATGGTTTGCGTGGTGGAAAAAATTACGCCAGCATTGCCAAGGCCAAAAAAGAAATTCATGCAGCAGGCATTGAGTCGGATGCAGGTGGACTGGTGCCGCGCGGATTCTCCTTTGAAAAAGCGGAGTTCAGGGACAAGGCGCTTGCCTGGAAAGAATTGTTCAAGCCATATAACATTCATTATTTTGAACTGGGTGGCAGCGGTGCCGACATTGGTCAGTTAAGTGGTGAAACCGATGGTGCATTAATAGGATTTGTGCCCGACAACCAGCGTTATTTTGATTACCACCACTCACCAAGCGATGTGTTTGAGAATGTAAACAGGCGTGAGTTGGAATTGGGAGCGGCTACTATTTCAAGTTTGATTTATTTAATTGATAAGTATCAGTGGTAAGCTGAGAATTAGTCGCGTAAAATTCAATCAACAACTAAATAAAAAAGCGGCAAAGTCCTCCCCGCAGCACCGGGAATACTTCACCGCTTTTCGTATATAAACAAAAATTAATTTTAATTCGTCAATGCGGTGATCCGGGAACGTTGAAAAGGTTTTCAATCGCCACACACCGCATCACCACATCAATGAACCACATCTATTGTAGGCGCATCAACTTTCTTTTTAAAAATTTTACCAATGCGCCAGGTGTAGTTAAAGTTAAGTGACCAGTCGGCAAAAGCAGCATCACCTTGTACATGTACTTTTTCCGATTCATTTGTAATAACTGAATTTTCCAGGTCCTGGCGGGCTATATCAGCTGCGCTTTGAATACGGTTTCGTATAAAATTATAGGGTACCAATACGGAAAATGTATGTTTGCCTGCGGTGTATGAAATGCCCGGCTCAACAGCTACTACGTAACCTGGCCTGCGATAAGCCACTTGTCCCCCAAAAACATCATAAGCGGGTATGCCTTCAAAACGGCCGGCTGCCGAAAATGTAAGGTTCTTTTTTTTGCCAACGCTTCCCATAAAACCGGCACGCGCCAAATATTGGTCAGGACATGCGTAAACATTGTAACCGGTTAAGGTGCCAAGCACGTTTCCACTTTTGTCTTTTACTACTGTTGGGTCAGATTTATACGAACCATTTGATTCTTTTGGGTTGAACAGGTAATAGCCATTAAGGAAGCCGTATATGCCTTTGTAGAGTTTAACAAACCCCTGGGCTTCTATTGAAAAACCAATGCCTCCGTCACCCGGCTGAATGGCCTGGTCCATCATAACTGTTTTCCATGTACCATCGTTTTGTGGTGCCTCGTCCATTTCAGTATAACTTCCTGAATTGGTTTTAATGCCCA
The DNA here is from genome assembly GCA_035299065.1 of Flavobacteriales bacterium. Classification (GTDB taxonomy): domain Bacteria; phylum Bacteroidota; class Bacteroidia; order Flavobacteriales_D; family UBA2798; genus DASPJQ01. The sequence goes on along the minus strand of DATGXI010000024.1, from coordinate 8,759 downwards.
GGCCGAGCATTAAATTCCCTTTCATGCTTTTTTCGTTCTTTGGGCTTAGTAACCAGAATCCGGTGCTGAAACGTATATCGGCCAGGCCGCTGGCATAAACGCTGTAACGAAACGTGTCAACTTTTGACCTGAACACCTGTGAACGTTCATTGTTTACATAAGGAATGGAAAGGTTGAATTGAATGCGGTCGGTTAAACCGTATGAAATGTTGAGATCAACGGCATGTGAGTAAATGTTAACAGCGTTGCCAAGTTCTTTGCCGTTGGCATCGTGACCACCACCGGTGGTTTGCCGCTCGTGCTGCTCTTCGGTGCCAACAAAATGGCGCCATGAGTGAAAGTATCGGTAGGTTGTACCTACGGTGAATTCGCCTTTTGACAGGTTATAGGCCTGTGACGAACATAAGGTGTTACCGCCCATTTGACGAACGGCTACACAGCCTTGCGCATAAGTATTGCTGTAATTAAACAGGGCAATGCCGGTGAACAGGGCAATTGATTTAATTTTCATATTGATGAGTTTAGAGGTTCCAATTGGAGTATTGCACATAAGCAGGTTGTTTAAACTGCCGGTGGGCAATACAATTATTTTTTCATCAGAAATAAATCTGTTATGTAAAGAACGAATGTTGTTTTGCAAATAACGGCATTTTTACTGGCCGTTAACTGTTTTAAAGACGAAAAACAGTGAAACAAGTTGCCGTGCAGTTAATTTGAACTGAAATGAGGGGTTTGGGAATAAAAATTAACACTGCAATTTAAATCCAACCCCGTGAATGTTAGTGATGGTGACACCAGGGTCATCAGAAAGGTATTTTCTTAATTTGGTAATAAACACATCCAAACTTCTTCCCAGGAAATAATCATCGTTACCCCAAACCATGTTCAACACCAGCTCGCGCTGCAATACCTGGTTTTTATTTACACACAGTAATTTTAAAACTTCGGCTTCTTTTTTAGTCAGTTTTTTTTCAGTGCCGTTTAGGGTTAATGTATAATTGCTATAATCAAATTCATATTTGCCCAGTGTAAATTTGTCCTTGTTTTCTTCTATAACGGTTTTTCCCGAACGTTTTAAAATGGCTTCAACACGCAATAAAAGCTCCTCGCTGCTAAATGGTTTGGTGATGTAATCATCGGCTCCGGCTTTAAATCCCCTTATCTTATCTTCGGTCATTGATTTTGCTGTTAAAAATACGATGGGAACTTTTGTATTTACTTTACGCACATCATCAGCCAGGGTAAACCCGTCTTTATGCGGCAGCATTACATCCAGTAAAAGTAAGTCGTAGGAATTTTCGTTGAATTGCTTTAATCCCGCTTTTCCATCGGTGGCCAAATGAACTTTGTATCCATTCATTTTTAAGGTGTCCTGCACCACAAATCCAAGGTTTACATCGTCTTCAACCAGCAGGATCAATGCTTTTTCGTTTTCCATAGTTTATTTTTAACCGCAGAGGGCGCAAAGATTACGCAGAGTCCGCAGGGTTTTTCTTTTTTTAGCCACGAATGTCTACGATTTTATTCGTGAGTATTCGTGATAGAAACGTATTACTTGTCATGTCTTTATTTGTGTCATTCGTGCCATTCGTGGCTGTATTTATTTCTTAAATGGAAGGAATACTTCAAATGTAGTTCCTTGCCCCACTTTACTTGTTACACTTATTTTACCCATATGTTCATCCACAATATACTTCACATAAAACAATCCCAGGCCAAAACCTTTTACATTGTGAACATTGCCTGTTGGGACGCGGTAAAATTTTTCAAATATCATTTTTAAATTTTCAGGAGCGATACCAATGCCATTGTCGGCAACTTTAACCGTTACACCAAACTCATTGCTTGTGGTGCTTATGTCAATAACGGGATATTTATCGGCATATTTTTTAGCATTGTCAATTAGGTTAGAAAATATGTTGAGTAAATGCACGCGATCACCAATTATGGTTGTTTTTTGGGCCCTGAATTGCGTGTTGATTTTACCGCCTTCAGCCACAATTTGTGTTTCAAATGACTTTATGCAATCAGCCAGCATTTCATGCATGTCAACCTCTGTGGGTTTCAGTTCAATTTTTTCTTTTTCAAGTGTGGCCAGTTTCAATACGCGTTCCACCATGTTTTCAAGCCGTGTGTTTTCGTGCTTGATAATGCCTGCGTACTGGCCAATGCGTTGGGGATCGCTTTCAATTCCTTTTTTTGACAACACTTCACTTGCTAATGATATGGTTGCAATGGGTGTTTTCAATTCATGGGTCATGTTATTGATGAAATCGTTTTTGACATCGGCCAATCGTTTTTGTTTCAACACAACTGAAATGGTGTAAAAGAAAAACAAGAGGAGCAATAAAATGATTATGGATCCAAACAGCCAACCGCCTAATTGATCGGTTACAAATGAAGTGCTCACAATCGGCTGGGGTTTTGTTTCTTTGGCTACTTCAAATGATTTGCGGTTGGGAAAAAACACGCTGAAGTAATGCCCGTCATTGGCAAATTTTACCTGTGGTGCGTTCAGGTCATGGGCAATTTTTACCGTGTCAAATGAAACGTAATTTCCATACACCACCGAATCGGTAAAACAATCATAAATGCCGTATTCAAAATCTTCTTTAATGTTGCGCTGGTCAAACTCGCGCCTGAGCAGTGATTCCAGTAAATAAGGATGAAGGGTATCATTGATTTGCACCACAAAATAATTGGAGCGCAATTGTTTTACCACGTTGTATGGTTCTGAATTATCATGGTTCAGGTAAAGTATTTTGCCTGCAATGTCGGTAAGGGCTATCATAACCCTGTCATTAAATTTTTTTTCCTCCTGGCTGAATGCTTTGGCCTGAATGGCCTGCTGCCTGTCAATTAATTTTTGCTGCTGCTTAACCAGCTTTTGCTGCTGGTCAACCAGGCTTTGCGCATTGCGTATCCACAATACCTGAATAACAATAATGCCTGCAAGCAAAAAGCCTGAAAGGGCAATTAATCGTCTTAGGGTTTTTGTTTTCATGCGTGTGGTCTAAATCTACTGCATGGGGCATTTAAAAAAACTAAATTAACTGAAAATTAACTTTAATGGACTTAAAACACGCCAAACACCAGACGCAAGTTCCAACAATGGGGGCAAAGGGTTAGTGGTTTGGTGTTGAGTTGAATGAAGGGCAAATGGCGTATAAACTAAAAGCCCCGTGAAGTTTTATTTTCACGGGGCCTCTTATTATTTCGTTTCTGGTGTTTCGTGGACTTACATTACATCATACCGCCCATTCCACCCATTCCGCCCATGCCTCCCATACCACCTGGCATGGCTGGCATTGCTCCTGCTTCTTCCGGAATTTCGCTTATCACGCAATCAGTAGTCAACAGCATTCCTGCAATGGATGCTGCGTTTTCAAGGGCAACACGTGTTACTTTGGTAGGATCAATTACACCTGCCGCAAACAAATCTTCAAATGTTTCGGTGCGGGCATTAAATCCAAAGTCACCTTTTCCTTCACGTACTTTGTTTACCACAACGCTTCCTTCGCCACCAGCATTGGCTACAATTTGACGTAAAGGCTCTTCTAAAGCCCTGCGCACTATGGCAATACCGGTTAACTGGTCTTCGTTGTCAGCTTTCAATTTTTCAAGCACACTTAGTGCACGAATATAGGCAACACCGCCACCCACAACAATACCTTCTTCAACAGCGGCACGCGTAGCGGCCAAAGCATCGTCAACACGGTCTTTCTTCTCTTTCATTTCCACTTCGGTTGCAGCTCCTACGTAAAGTACAGCCACACCGCCTGATAATTTGCCAAGGCGTTCTTTCAACTTGTCTTTATCATAATCACTGGTGGTAGTTTCAACCTGTGCTTTTATTTGATTGATGCGCGCTTTAATGTCTTCTTTTTGACCGGCACCGTTTACAATGGTTGTATTGTCTTTGTCAATCACAATTTTTTCAGCGCGACCTAAATGGTGCAATTCAGCCTGGTCCATTTTGTAACCGCTTTCTTCTGAAATAACGGTTCCGCCAGTTAAAATAGCAATGTCTTCCAAAATAGCTTTGCGCCTGTCACCAAAGCCCGGTGCTTTTACAGCAGCAACTTTAAGTGCACCACGCAATTTATTTACCACAAGGGTTTGGATGGCTTCACCGTCTACATCTTCGGCAATGATCAACAACGGTGAACCTGTTTGCAACGATTTCTCAAGAATAGGAAGCAATTCCTTCATGCTTGATAATTTCTTGTCGGTAATTAAAATAAACGGGTTGTCCTGTACAATTTCCATTTTTTCAGGATCGGTAATGAAGTAAGGCGATAAATAACCGCGGTCAAACTGCATACCTTCTACCACTTCAACTGTTGTTTCAGTTCCTTTTGCCTCTTCAACTGTAATAACACCATCTTTTGAAACTTTTGCCATTGCTTCGGCAATCAGTTTTCCAATGGTATTGTCATTGTTAGCAGAGATGGAAGCAACCTGTTCAATTTTTTTATTGTCATCGCCAATTGCTTTTGATATTTTTTTCAATTCAGCAATTACAGCGGTTACGGCTTTGTCAATTCCACGTTTTAAATCCATTGGATTTGCCCCTGCTGCCACGTTTTTCAATCCTCCGTGTACAATGGCTTGCGCTAAAACGGTTGCTGTAGTTGTTCCGTCACCGGCAACATCGGCTGTTTTGCTAGCAACTTCTTTGAGCATTTGCGCGCCAATGTTTTCAATTTTATCTTCCAGCTCAATTTCTTTCGCTACAGTTACACCGTCTTTCGTTACGTTTGGTGCACCAAATTTTTTATCAATTACCACATTGCGTCCTTTTGGACCCAGGGTTACTTTCACAGCATTTGCCAAAGCATCAACTCCTTTTTTGAGTTTATCGCGGCCTTCGCCTTTAAATGTTACATCTTTTGCCATTATTCAATAATTTAAAATTCACTATTTAAGATTTAAGAGGGGTGGGGCAAGGGGTTGCGAATTTAGTTCAAAATTGCGTATATATCCGATTCTTTCATAATAAGATAATCCTTGCCATCAACCTGTATTTCAGTGCCTGAATACTTGCCGTAAAGCACTTTATCGCCTTTTTTAACGGTTGTTGGTTCGTCTTTTTTACCTAAACCGGCAGCAATTACGGTTCCTTTAAGGGGTTTTTCTTTGGCCGTGTCGGGAATAATAATGCCCGAAGCTGTTTTGGTTTCGGCTACATCGGGTTCAATTAAAACCCTGTCAATTAGTGGTTGAATGTTATTTGCCATGTCTGAAGTTTTTCTGTTGAGCCTTTAGCAGGAATTATTCCAAAGCGCAAAAGCGCTGAAAAATGGAAGGAATGGCAGTTTTAGTCTGCCACATTTCAAGTTAAAATGACAAAATTGACTTAACTGGCACTATAGATCAAATATGCCCAGTTTAAATTTGGTACGGTCAGCGTTGCTGAATAAGGCTATGTATTGCTTTTTTTCAGGATTAAAAACCAGCTCGGGTAAAAAGTAAAAGGAATTTGTTTGCTTGCCTGTTTTGTTGTTGGAAACGGTTTTTGTCCCATAACGTTCATGTACGTTTACGTAGGTAAGCAAGGGCTCAGGGTTTTTTGTGCCTTCTGTTTTTGCCACATAGTTGTGGGCAATTACAAGGGTGTCGTTATTCGGAAACACTTTGTATGAGGCCCAAAGGCTTTGATCGGCCTTTAAGGGTTGAATTTTGGCATATTTGAAGGCTGTTTTGTATTTGCCTGCCTCATCAAAGCTAAGCAACATAACGTCTTTATACAGGGCCCACATAACCTCGCCTGATTTTTCTTCCTTATAACATTCAGCGCTCATGAATATTTTGCCGGTTGGTAAAATGGTAATGTTGTCAATGTAAAAATCTTTGATAACAGGATCTTTGCTGTATTCTTTTTTGGATAAGAATTTCAGGAAGGTGGCCTCATCAAATTGCCCCTGTGTTTTAAATTTTTGAATACATGCCAAATCAAATTTAAACAGGTAATAACCTTCGTAAAAATGTTCAGGGCTTGAGGCTGTAAAGCCGCCAACCAAAAATTCATTTTGAGGGGTAACCTGACCGCGTATTTCGGTAATATTTGTATTGGTAAGTGCTACCAGTTTTTTATTCAGGTTTTTGGTTGCAGGTTCGTAGGAGCAAATGAAATAACGCGGAATGTTTTTGTCTTTATCTTTCTTCAGAAAAAAAACATTTCCGTTATTGGTAATTTGTGGGTAATTGCGCACATTTTGTTTTGAATCCAGGTCCATTTGCGCTTTTGTATTCGACTCTTCATTGCCATTTTCATCATAAACAATAAAAGTGATTTCCTCTTTTTCGCCAGCTCTGAAAGGAGTTTCAATAAAAACAAGGTTCTTTTTCAGGTTCAGCGATTGCGCAAATTTAGCATGGCAAAAATGTGTTTTATTGGTAACGGTAAATTCAGCAAGCGTTTTTTCGTTTTTACTTTCATCGCGCTTCAGTTCAAGGCTTTTTATCTCCTGTGTAAATGAACCGTTCTTTTCGGTAATTGTTTCGTAAATCACCACAAAACCATCGCCTTTGTTATAACCGCCAATAATGCTGTTTACCGGTTTTTCAAAATTGTGATCGAATACCGAAGCGGTTTTGCCTTCAAGGTCGCATAACGTAATGTTAATTGCGGAAATATTATCCTGTTTATCGCTAAAAACAATACCTGCCGTTGTACCATTTGACCAGGTTCCCACGAGTTGTTTGGTTCCTTTGGGTTCAAATTCATTGGTCCAGTCAGCCGTTTTATACTGGGCATGCACATATGCAACCGAAAGGAGGAGTAGGGTAAAAATAAATTTCATTGGGTTGGTTATTAGCAAAACCGGTGCCAAATGTAGCACAATTCACAACGTGCCAAGCGTTGTAACAGGCTGTACAAAGACCTTGAAACCAATACTTTTCAACAATTGTTAATTCCTGATTTGGAAGCCCCCATAGGTTTTAAGCATGGCTTCACAATTTGGTATTGGAAATTTGCATTCGAAATTGCCTAATAGTACATCCAATGCGATATTGAAAAGTACAAAACAATTCCCAAAATATCATTTGTTGTTGTAATGAATGGCCCGGTTGCAATGGCAGGGTCAATTTTATTGCGGTGTAATACAAGAGGAATCATAGTGCCGAAAATAGCAGCAAATACAATTACACTGAAAAGGGCAAGACACACAGTGAAACTCAAAGCCATTGAATCGTTCACCAGTAACCCATAAACCAAAATAAGGCTTGCGCATACACTGCCATTTAAAAGAGCAACGGCAAATTCCTTGGCTAGCCTGGGAAACATTCGTTTATAATCAATGGTATTGTTGGCTAAACCCTGCACCACGATAGCTGACGATTGTATTCCCACGTTTCCACCCATTGCGGCAATAAGTGGTGTGAAAAAGGTCATTTCGGGGTGGAGTTTAATAACTTCGTCAAAAACACCTATAATGCGTGAGGCAATTATACCGCCCGCCATAGCCACGATAAGCCACGGCAAACGGGCGCGTGAAACCACCCAAATGGTGTCATGCGATTCAACATTTTCTGATAAACCTGACATCATTTGGTAATCCTTGTCAGCTTCTTCCTTAATTACGTCAACCACATCATCAATGGTAATACGCCCAAGCAAAACCCCGTTTTCGTCAACAACCGGTAACACAACAAGGTCATATTTCTGCATAATAAGCGCTACGTTTTCCTTTGTTTCGGTATGCACCACTTTGCGTATTTTTTCGTTGTATAACTGGCTTATGGGGGTTTTTGCCGTGGCAACCAACAGTGACTTTAAGGATAACAATCCAACCAAAATATCGTGGTCATTTACCACGTAAATGGTATAAACGTTTTCAACCTGGTGTGCCTGCTGCCTAAGCTCTACAACACAGCGGTCAACCGTTTGATTTAAATGTACTTTAATTAACTCGCGGGCCATGATGGCACCTGCTGTATTTTCATCGTATGTTAAAAGGTGAACAATGTCTTCAACCTGTTCCTTGTCCTTTATTTCCGAAATAATCTCATGCTTTCGCTCATCGGGCAGGTCGCCCAGCATGTCGGCCGCATCGTCACTGTCCATTTCATCAATGTGGGCAGCAATCTCACGGTTGGTTAATGATTCAAGCAGTTCTTCCCTGAAATCCTCATCCAGTTCAAGCAGGGTTTCGGCAGCCAGTTCATTGGGCAAAAGCTTAAATACATACTTACGCTGGTCAAGGGTAATTTCATGCATGATAGCGGCCACGTCACTCCCGTGCAGCGAATTAATATTTGCAGCCACAAAACCATCGTTCCCCTTTTCAAGGGCTTCCCTTAACTCTTCTAAAAATTCGCCAGTAACTTGCATAATGCAGACCCTGAAATTGCGGCAAATGTAAGGGTTTATGGCTAAAAAGCCAATGAATTATGGAATTTAAGGCGCTTTATCATCGTATCATAAATCAATATGAACAGGCTGTTAAAAATAAAGGCGCTAACCAGTCCCTATATGATTTTGACCATTCGTAATTTATGATGCCCGGGTAACTATAAATCAGTTAGATTCGCAAATTGAAAAGAAAATGACAATGAAGAGATTTCTCCCTTTTTTACTGGTACTGACTTTTATAGGTTCATCATACGCGCAAACCGCAACTATCAGGGGTTATTTAATTGATCAATCAAAAGGTGCAGTGGTGCCTTACGGAAGTGTTTTTCTAAAGGAAAATAAAATAAGCGAACAAACCGATGATAACGGTGTTTTTGTATTTACAAATCTTAAACCCGGT
>DATGXI010000023.1:0-36483 GCA_035299065.1 Flavobacteriales bacterium | reverse complement strand
TGCGAGAGAATAAAAACGTTGTGGCGTAGTGCCTTTGAAAGAGAATCTGCGGGATCTGTGAGATCTGCGCGAGACTAAAAAAGAAAGCATTTTTTATACGGCTTTTTTGATTTGAAACAAATATTAATATTTTAAAAATAAAGTTATGAGCTCAAGTTACCCGAAGGAACACAAAATGATTGTGAAAGATTTACTGGATGGTAAATTTATCCTTGCTAACGACACCAAGTATGAGATCATTCGCCAGTTTGAGGCGTATTACAGCGAGTTCTTCCAGGAGAGCTTTGAGTATAAAATGATATTGAAAAGCGATTTCGTGTACCTGATCAGCAATGACAGCAACGAGAACTTATCGCGCGACATCAGTATTTTCCTTGCGGTACTTTGCTATGAATTGGATAAAGACGGGCGTAACTTTTTGGACGCGCTTAACTTTAACGAGTTTGAGCACGAGCAAATTGACCAGTATTTTGAAAATACTTCGTATAAAGATGTTATTCAAAGCAACAAGCAATTGCGCGACAAGCCAAGCCGCATTAATTTTTACAACACCCTTTCACGAAGGAATATCATTGACAAAAGCGGTGATGACAGGTTTACCTTTACTCCCGCTTATAAAGTATTTGTTGAATTTGCACAGGAAATTGCCAAGAGCAAAAGCGCAGGTGACGAGGAAGTGACGGGAAATAAGGAGCCGGATTACTCGTTGAATTGATTTTAGTTTCGTAACCAAGAGTTCATGTGGAGAGCGATTTAAATCACTTACTACAATCCTATGCAAAAAATAGTCTTCATACTACTGTTAACGTTTGTGGCAGCTCCTGCATTTGCACAGAAAAAGAAAAAAGTGCCACCACCACCTCCTCCTCCACCTAAAATTGTGGAAGTTGAAGTGGGGGAACAACAAATCCAGGAATCAAATGTTGGTTGGGCAGACACTTCAGCTCAGGAAGTCAAGAGTGAGGCTTATCCTTTAAAAAAACAGGAAGATGGTGTGTTTGACATGGTAAGCGTGCAGGAACCAGCTGAATTTCCCGGGGGATATGATTCACTGAGAAAGTTTATAAACCAAACCCTTGAATATCCTTTTCATGCTAAAGAAAATGGAATACAGGGAACTGTATTTGTTGAGTTCATTCTTGATGAAACCGGCAAAGTAGGGCATATTGTTGTTAAACGCGGAATTGCCGATGAATTGAACCGGGAGACCATTCGCGTATGTGAAAGCATGCCTGCGTGGAAACCTGCAAAAAACAACGGTAAAATTGTAAAGCAACGTTATATAATGCCGGTGCGTTTTAAACTGCCATAATCCATTTTGCAAATATTTTCCTATCCTGGAATAAGCCGCAATTGCTTTTTTAATTTCTTCTCTTCTGCGTGAAACCGGTTTTTAACAGCGGGTTTTTCTTTTTTTGTTTTTTTACCAATTTTTTTTCGATTACATTATGAGAAGCTCACTTGATTTTTATTCATTTTCCAAATCCGTAAAAATTTTCCCATGTTGGCATGGTTTTTCAAGCTCCTAAAAACTAAACTCATTGATAATGATGTTTGATGTATGCTGGCACAGTTATTACATTATACCTAACAAGAAACTTTATTAGAAAGTACAACAAAAATCTTCGGATAAATGTTATACGAGTAACAATAAAATTTCACAGAGATTTTTCATTTAGTAGGATAAAAGATTGTTCGCAATTGGAAATTCTACCCCAAAAATGAAAAAAATTGAAGGGGTCAGCCGTAAAAAAGCTGACCTTTTTTTTATGCTGTTACCACTCCTGCCTGGTATCGTTTATTATCCGTTTCACATGGCCTATTATCCGAACATACTTTTTTTAACCTCGCTGCGTATCTTCATACAAACCAGATTTTATGAGAATTACACTTTTAATGGGGCTGATTGTTGGCGTGGGTTGCCAAAGCTATCCCGACAATCAAACGGTAAAAACGGGTGGAAATTTTACCGTTGAAAGCGACACCAATTTACAGAAAAATTATTCTGAATTATGTCAGCGCATTGCCAAAACTACCAAAAAGAAATCGCTGGAGGCTATTCCGGCATTCCTGGAAACCTGCCTGCGCGATTCGGTGTTTGCATATTGGTATGACACACCATGGAATTTTTACGGAACCACCGAAGAACCCCGCAAAGGAAACATTGCCTGCGGTTATTTTGTAACCACAACATTAAAACACCTGGGATTAAACATTGACCGTGTTTACTTAGCACAACAGGCTTCATCGGTACTCATTAAAGAAGTATGCGATACCGAATCCATTAAAGTATTTTCCAATTCACATTACGAAAACATGAAGAAGTATGTGAAGGAACATTCAGGCAACATATTTATTGCAGGGCTTGACAACCATGTTGGATTCATTGTTAAAGAAGGTACTGATATGTATTTTGTGCATGCAAGCGGAATTAGTCCGTATAAAGTAGTCAAAGAAAAAATAGATGACGCCAATCTTTTAGTGTACAGCAAATACCATATGGTTGGACATTTGAATTTTAAGAATTGGGCCAGGGGATTGAAGAATTCATAGTTTATGATCCATAATTAAGGAACCATGGAGGCACCGGTTTTTATAAGCAAGGGACGTTTCGAACAGGAAAATGAGTGAGAAGCCATACATTATAACATTTACTTTTTCGCTGGTTATTGCAGCTGGAATTTTCAATTTTTATGGGGAAAAAGCGCGGAATAGTTATGGCCTGGTAAAGGGGGCGAAGGAACGCACGATAAGTCAGGCCGAGTTAAAACTTGAAATAATTAAAGAAGAAGCAAAACAAAAACAACAATTAGCTGACACGATTAATTATTGGCTAAGTCTTGCCCTTACCACCGATACCTTGGAAAAATACGTTGTCGAACCCTTTCATTTTTTTAAATCGGGCTACTTATTGAATAAAAAAATAAAATCCGCTGTTTATGTAAAGCAAGTTTCAGACACAAACGAAATAGTGTACCTATATAACCTCGAGGGAGACGTCTGGCAGCTAAAAGACTCCCTAACCAACATGGATGCGGTTCGGCTTGCCTTCTTTTTGAAATTTGACGATTATGATTTTGATGGCCTGAACGATATTTTTGTAAACCGGGATTGCTCCAATGGGTATGCGATGCATTTTGGTAGCCTTGTTTTGGTAAATCCACGTACTTACAAACTTAACCTTCATCATGAATTAAATCAATGGGGTAATCTTAGCGTTGATAAACTGAGAAAAGAAATTACATACGAAGATATTGTCCGCTATAAAGAACCCGAAACAATTGTTGAAATAAAAAGGCATAAATGGTCGAATGGGAAGTTGATCAATATCGGCTCAAGAAAAAAAATATGGGATTTTTGAGAACATATATAGTCTTTGTTCTAGTAGCCGCGTGGTTGTTCTTTAGCCCCAATACACAGGAAGAACTCAGCGCAATAAAAAACTTACCTTTTACCAGCGACAAAGAAAAACCAATTGAAATTGAACCGAAAATAAAAATGCTTGATGCTATAGAATTAAGGCCTTCAAAAATGCTCGATGTGTCTGGCTGGAAGGAATCGGGATTTTTAACTAAAAATCAGCTCGCTAATTGGGTTTTATCATGGCCCGATGTTGACACGATTTACGATTGGTCGTATGCTAAGGACACTGATACCATTGCAAAATACTATAAAACTAATTTCGATTCTTATTACATGTGTATAAGCAATATTTTTTACGATGATGCTGAAGGAGAATCACACTTTATAATGGAAATAAACAATAAGGGCGAAGTGTTGGACTGCAATGTATTCATACATGCTTTTTATGTTTGTACCTGGACGCGTTTTAAGGGATTTTCGAAAAGTGGGGATTTTTATTGTTTTGATAGATGCAATACAGGATCGGCTTACTGCCAGGGAAATTTAATTTTCTTTAAAAAGTTGGATCATTTAAGTGAACCGATTCCGGGTTCATGTTGGTCGGGTTTTTATGATGAAGATAATGACCTTATTCTAAACATGGAAGCAACCTTTTCAATTCATGGAAACAGGTTAAATATGATTTATGATAAGAAAATAGGCAGAGGTGAATACAATAAGTTTAAAATTCACAAACGTAAAAAAATAGTTATTCCTTATAAATGGGAAAATGAGGAGTGGATCCCTGTAGATTCGAGTCTGCTTAATACGATTTATGATGAAGTTTAGGGTTGGTTACATTCTGTTTTATTTTCTTGCATTTATTATTGCGGCAGGAATATTTTTTGATTTTAGTTCACACAATAAAAATGAAAATGCCTTGTACACAAACGTAATTCCTATTATTTCCGAATATACGCCTTGTCATCCTGCTCCGCAAATAATTGGTCCTTTAAAAAAATTAGATATTTCAACATGGGGTGATTCAGGTTTATTGGTTAAAAATGAACTGCTGCCATGGTTGATTCAGCAAAAACTCACCGATTCAATTGGTACAGCCTGGTATCTTTTCAAACCTACAGATACGCTTGGCAAATATTACAAAACAAAAGATTCGACCTGGTACTTGTGTTTTATTGATTTAACTGAAAGCTATGAATTCGAAACACATGTTATTGCCGAAATAAATTCAAAAGGAAACGTATTCAGGCAGGAAAGGTTTCACCATGGAAATTACCCGCCTTGGTTATACATAGGATTTAAAAAAATAAAAGATTATTATTATTTTTCCTCTCATGGTACAGGGTCAGCATATAGCTCAACTTATTTTTACTTATTTGAAAAATTGAAACCGCAAGACAGCATGCTTGCAATTCCTCAATATTGCTGGTCTGGTTTTAGTGAATATGAAGATTTGTCAATCAATATACATTCAAGCTTGAGCCTGCAAAAAAATTATTTGACCATTCATTATGAATTTGAATACTCAGATTTTGAAACGGAAAAAATTGACAAGCGTAAAACCAAGAAGTACACCCTTTATTTTTCAAGGAAAAATGATAAATGGAGTTGCTTAAATAAAAAAACGATGATGACCATTGGGCAAACGCGTTTTTTGATTTGAATGAAAACGAGTAGCGCCTGAAAATTCCGCCAAGCCTTAACAGATCGCTTCGCTGCCTTTAATTCTTACGTGAACCTTGAGTCCTACCGGTCGCTCGCGATTCGGAACAGGCGCTGCTTAATACAAGAAATTATTATACGGATACCTTACCTGGAAAATACGTTTTACATCTTCATAAACCAATTCACGCAACTCAGCCAGGTTGGTACGGTTTTGTGCCGAAATAAAAATCGCTTTCTGTCCTTTATGATCGGCCATCCAGGTTTTTTTCAAATCGGCAAGGCTCAAATTATCTTTAGTAGCCGGTGTTAAATCATCTTCATCCTTCTCGGTAAATGTATAGGCATCAATTTTATTGAATACCATAATCATTTCCTTATCGCCCGCACCAATGTCTTTTAAGGTTTGGTTTACCACGTTAATGTGATCTTCAAAATTGGGATGCGAAATATCCACCACGTGAATCAGTAAATCGGCTTCGCGTACCTCATCAAGCGTTGATTTAAACGACTCAATTAATTGCGTGGGAAGTTTACGTATGAATCCTACAGTATCCGTCAATAAAAATGGCAGGTTTTCAAACACCACTTTGCGCACAGTTGTATCAAGCGTGGCAAACAATTTATTTTCGGCAAAAACTTCGCTTTTACTAAGCACATTCATTAACGTTGACTTACCCACATTGGTATAACCCACCAGCGACACGCGTACCAACTGGCCACGGTTTCCACGTTGCTGGGCCATTTGCTTGTCAATCATTTTCAGATCTTCCTTAAGCTTTGCAATTTTTTCCAACACCACCCTGCGGTCACTTTCAATCTGCAACTCACCACTACCACTACGTGTACCCGTTCCACCGCGCTGGCGTTCCAAATGCGTCCACATGCGCGTTAAACGCGGTAAAATGTATTGATACCTTGCCAGCTCAACCTGGGTTTTTGCATGTGAAGTACGTGCACGCGTTGCAAATATTTCAAGAATTAAACTGGTACGGTCCAATACGGGTATTTCCACCATTTTTTCAATGTTGCGTTGCTGGCTTGGTGAAAGCTCATCGTCAAAAATCAATACCGTAATGCTGTTTTCTTTTATATAATCAGCTATTTCCTGGAGTTTACCTGTACCAATATGCGTTGCCGCAACCTGCACTTCCAGTTTTTGGGTAAATCGCTTTTTGGTGGTTATTCCTGCAGTAGTTGCCAGGAATTCTAGTTCATCAAGGTATTCTTTTACGCGTTCCTCGCCCTGGCGTGAATTAATGACACCAACAAGCACCGCGGTTTGCGGAATATTTTTATTTATTTTTTTTTCTTCAGACATTAAATAATCCAGGTAAGTTTAACCACAGAGTGCGCAGAGGTCGTTCGCAGAGAGCACAGAGAAGTTTGTATTAATTCTTTTTCAAGGTTTCCACAAAAGCAGCAATATTGTCTATATCCCCTTCTTCAAAAAAGTCTTTGTATCCTCGCATGGCGTTTTGGCCGTAGGAAATTACATTGATCAGGTCTTTACCCGCCAATTTGGTTTCCTGCAGGTTTTTTGATCCGCTGTTGCCCAATGTTCCGTCTTCGCCATGGCACAATTTACAATTGCTCATGTAAAGTGTTTTTCCTGCCTCTACTTTTTGTTCAACCGTAAGTTCTTCTTTAGGCAAATTGTCTTTTTCACTTGCTTCACCGGCTTCTTCGCCACATGAAATAACTACCAACACCAATGCTATTGCAATGTATTTAATCATGTTCACTTAAATTAAAACCAGCCATGTCCCCAACCGCGGAACGGCCATGGAATAGCTGCCAGTATCAACACCAATCCAATAATATAAAACACCATAATTTTTTTATGTTTTGCATTCGCATCGGTTACGCGTTTTGATTTTGCATGACCAATGGTAACAAACACAATAGCCAAAATCATCATGGTAATGTGCTCAATGGCTATATGACGCAACATGCCGTCTTTCATGGCTGCACCAAAATTCATAAAGGCCAG
Organism: Flavobacteriales bacterium; assembly: GCA_035299065.1. Classification (GTDB taxonomy): domain Bacteria; phylum Bacteroidota; class Bacteroidia; order Flavobacteriales_D; family UBA2798; genus DASPJQ01. The sequence goes on along the minus strand of DATGXI010000023.1, from coordinate 29,465 downwards.
TTGCCTTAGCGGGCTAATGAAATAAAGGATTAAACCAATAACCAATTGCAGGTGAAGACTCACCATAGCAAACATGTTTAGTTTACGATCGCCCTTGGTATACAAGCCGCCCGATTTTTTTGATACGGCATTAAAAATTGCCCACAATAAAAGTATCAATGCCACCCAGCGTAATCCGGAGTGACCTTTAATCATGAAGTGATAAAATGATTCCATAGTTTATTTTTTTTCAATTGGTTTAACGTCAATATTTAGTTCTGCTAATTGCATTTTATTTATTTCTGATGGCGCATCAATCATGGTATCACGTCCGCTGTTGTTTTTAGGGAATGCTATGAAATCGCGTATGCTTTCGCTGCCGCCAAATAACGAGCACAGCCTGTCAAAACCGAATGCAATTCCACCATGCGGGGGTGCGCCAAATTCAAAGGCATTCATTAAAAAGCCAAATTGCTCCTGTGCTTCTTCGTTTGTAAATCCTAATACACGGAACATGGCTGCCTGCATTTCTTTGTTGTGAATACGAATTGAACCACCACCAACCTCAACACCGTTTATCACAATGTCGTATGCATTGGCGCGCACATGGGTTAAATCTGCGTTCTTATCATAATTTATAATTGCAGCAGCGTCTTCAATCTTGGGTGAGGTAAACGGGTGATGTTTGGCATGCCACCTGCCCTCCATGCCCGGCAGCCCACTCTCTTCGCCTTTTTCAAGCAAAGGAAAATCAATTACCCACAAACATGAATATTTATCTTTATCGCGCAAGCCCAAACGTGTACCCATTTCAAGGCGCAATTCATTCATTGCTTTACGTGTTTTTGCTTCGGGGCCGGCCAATATTAACATTAAATCTCCCTTCGCGGCACCAAACGCGTTCACCCAATTGTTCAATTCGGTTTCATTGTAAAATTTGTCTACTGATGATTTTACGGTTCCATCTTCATTAAAACGTGCATACACCATACCGGTTGCGCCAATTTGCGGACGTTTTACAAAATCGGTAAGCTCATCTAACTGCTTGCGTGTATACGAAGCTGCTCCTTTGGCACAAATGCCTACAACCAGTTCAGCATCGTCAAACACTTTAAAGCCTTTGTTTTTCACCACATCGTTCAGCTCCACAAATTTCATTTCAAAACGCGTGTCGGGCTTATCGCTGCCATAATACTTCATGGCATCGGCATAGGTCATGCGCGGCATTTCACCCGGGTCAAATCCTTTTATTTCCTTAAACAAATTGCGGGTAAGGCCTTCAAATGTTTGTAAAATATCTTCCTGTTCCACAAATGCCATTTCACAGTCAATTTGAGTAAACTCAGGTTGCCTGTCGGCACGTAAATCTTCGTCCCTGAAACATTTTACAATCTGGTAATACCTGTCATAGCCGCTTACCATAAGCAATTGCTTAAAGGTTTGTGGCGACTGTGGCAGGGCATAAAACTGGCCGGGGTTCATGCGTGATGGTACTACAAAATCACGGGCGCCCTCAGGGGTTGATTTTATTAAATAAGGTGTTTCTACCTCAATAAAATTTTGTTTGCTTAAATAATTGCGTGTAGCAAGTGAAAGCTGGTTACGCAGTTCAAGGCTTTTACGCACGGGCGTTCTGCGTAAGTCCAGGTACCGGTATTTCATGCGCAAATCATCACCACCATCGGTATTGTCCTCAATGGTAAACGGGGGCACCAGCGATGAATTTAATACATTCAATTCATTCACCTCAATTTCAATATCACCCGTGGGTATTTTTGGATTTTTATTGGAGCGTTCAATTACTTTACCCGTAACCTTCACCACAAATTCACGTCCTAATTTTCGTGCCTGCTCACACAATGCGGCATTGGTGTCCATGTTAAAAGCCAGCTGGGTAAATCCATACCGGTCACGCAATTCAATGAACGTGATACCGCCCAGGTCTTTGCTGCGTTGTACCCAACCGCAAAGGGTAACTGTTTGGCCTACATGCTGTATGCGAAGCTCTCCATTGCTATGTGTGCGGTGTGCTGTAACTACCATTGTATTCTTATATAAAACAGGGCGCTAATTTAGCTGAAAATGGCACTTCTCTTGCAATAAAGGCCTAAAATGACTGTTTCACAGGCATTGCATTTGAATTTACCTGTGAAATGAATCCTAAACTATGTCGGTCAGCATACTACCTTTTAAGATTGGCGCAAAATATTGGCCTAAGGGGGTATTAACGGCTTTTATTTTATAAAAAATTTTACCTTTAAGGCAAACGAATAGGGCATGTATGACGCAATAATAAAGGGATTTTCATTCGGGGTGCTGTTAAGCTTCCTGGTTGGGCCCATTTTTTTTGTGCTCATTGAAACCAGTCTCAAACGCGGGGTAAAACCAGCCCTGGCCCTTGATTTGGGCGTATTAATTAGCGACATTCTTTACATTTTACTGGCCTATAACTTTAGTTCATTCCTTATGGACCTGAAGGAGCATGAACACATGCTTACCGCCTGTGGCGGTTTAATTTTTATTGGGTTTGGGCTTGTCAATATGCTTAAGGTAAAAAAGGGCGACCCACTTTCTGAAGAAACGCAGAAGTATGGTAAAAAAGACTATTTCAGGTTTTTCATGAAAGGTTTTTTACTCAACATGTTTAACCCTTCAGTTGTTTTTTACTGGCTGGGCCTGTTTTTGTTTGGCGATGGGTTTGGTTTTACACCCAACCAAATGCTGGTGTTTTTTATTTCAATACTCGTTTCGTTTTTCTCCATTGACCTTTTAAAAATTGTGGGCGCTGGCCAGCTTAAAAGTTTTATGACCGACAGGCGCCTGCTCATGGTTAACCGCGTTATTGGAATTATACTTGTAGTGTTTGGGGTGGTTATGATCCTTAAAGGGTTTGGTACGTTTTCATAAGTGGTGAAATAAAAAACCCCATCTCCAAAACAGAAACGGGGTTTTCACTAAAGTTAAAAAATCAGCTTATTTATACGATTCCATTGATTTTTCCATTACTTCTTTGCTGCACTCCATCAATTTTTCGTTAAATGTTTTCATGCCTTCAATATCATCCTTGTACTTCTTATACATATCCATGCTCATGTCCATACATTTCTTTTGTTCGGCTGATCGGTTTGGATCATCGGCTTTCATGGTGTTTGCTTTGATATTGCAGTCACAGGTTGCCTGTGCATCGGCCGCTGGGTCGTTTCCGCCTCCGCAAGCTACAAGCGTTGCAGCGGCAAATATACTTAATACTAGTTTTTTCATATTTATTGGTTTAGGTAGTTACACATTAATCGCCATCATAATCATGGTGACCTTCCTCGCCTTCTTCCAAACACTCATCGGTAAGTTCGGTCACTTTTTCATACATGGCATCGTCATTCTTAAAATCTTCGTCAAATTTTTCGGAAAATGCTTTTAAATCTTCTTTTGCCTTGTCGCGCGTTACTTCGTCTTCAGCCTCATTCACTTTTTTGTTCAGATCGCACCATTCTTTTGAAATTTCCTCGGCTGATTTTTTGCCACCACCACAGGCGGTCAATACGAGAACTGAAAGGGGTATAATTATTTTGTACATGATTAACTGTTTAGTCAAATATAACAATAAAATTCAATATGCTGATTTATCGGTTTAAACCCGTCTGTTTTAAATTATAAATGAAACACTTAAACGTGTTTGAAATACCAATCAATTGTTACATTCATTGCCACAACAAGGTTTACCCGCGCGGCTAATTGGTATTCTTTTCTTTATCAAGGTACTTAATGGTTGGTGAACCTGTACGTATACCATGTACACGCAGGCTTTCCTCCACTGCAAAACGCAAATCGCTTTTTATGGTCTCTATCTCCCAAATTTTTTCAGTCCAAAACCACAGCTTCAAATTATTGTTTGATTCGGTAAATTCTTCCAGCACCACCTGTATGTTTTTTTTCTTGTCAACATGGGGGTGGTTAAGTGCGCAATCATACAACAGCTGTTTCACCAGCGTCAAATCACTTCCCGGCTCGGTATAAACCGTAACTGAATAACGTACCGGTTTGTTGTTGTATGACCAGTGGTTGATTGATTCTGTTGTAAGTTTTGAATTGGGCAACACAATTACATTGCCTCCTGTTGTTCGTGCTTTTGAGGTGCGTATATTTATTTGTATAATGCGTGCCTGTCCTTCGGGTACCTGTATAATATCACCCACTTTAAATGTGCCCTCAAACAAAATAATAAATCCTGAAATAATGTCGGCAAAAATACGTTGTATACCCAAACCAAGCCCCACCAAAAGCGCTGCTGACGATGCCAGTAAAATGGTTAAATCAAATCCGCACGCACGCATGCCAATCACAATGCAAACAGTATATATAAAATACTGAACCAGCATAATAATTGTGTACTCTTTTCCTTTATCAATCCATTTTTTATCGGCCATGGTGCGCTGTACAAACAGGCGCATAAACGTGGTAAGCAATTTTGCCCCCACAATCAACACAATAAACAGTGAAATGGTGTAAACCGAAATAATGATCTTACTGTCTTTTCCCAAATCCAGTAATTTTATGTCCAGCAACTCACCCAGGCCCGACCCATTGTTGGTAATGCTTAAACTTTGCAGGGCAATAATCACAAACACAATATTGGTTACCTGTTTGGCCAGTGAAATAAACGTTATTTCACGCCCTGCCAGGGTAATTTGTTGCTTATGTATATTTTTTCCACGTACATAACGTTTAACCGCTATTTTGGTGTAACGTGCCGCAACAAATAAACCTATCCATATTAGAATGTTCAGGAATGAAATGCCAATGGTTGGGGTTAGGCTTATTATCGGGCTGGTGAAAAAACTCATCACTGCAAAAATGCATCATTTAAAAACCTGAATAAAATGTGTTGCGGGGATTTTTAAACAATACAGGAGTGGTTATTGTTCATGATTTGGCCGCCCCCTGAAGTATAACGGCATAAATTTACTGCCAACTGGTGCTTTTACTCATGCCGTTCGCTTCAGGGCCGCGCTATCGCCTATAGCCCTCGCAATGATTCTTATGTAAAAAACATTTTGCATGCTCGGGGCTATTTGGCTCTATCGCTGGCGGGGTTTAACCGTTAAATTCAGGTTATCCTGCAGGGGGCTGGTGCATAAATCCTGCATGGCCTCATCAATGGTTTTGTATTTAAAATCAAATCCATTTATAACAAGCCTTTCAGGAATTACATTGCGGCTTTTCAGCACAAGTTCTTTCTCCGTTCGCATAAACCAGGTGCCAATGGCCAGCATCCATTTTGGTTGTGGTAATCCAAACGGCATGTTTAATTTTTTACGCAGGGTTTGCATAAATACTTTATTTTTTACCGGGTTGGGTGCTGCACAATTAAAAATTCCATCCAACTGATCTTTACGCATTAAAAATTCAATGCTCCGGCACAAATCCTCAATGTGTATCCAGCTCACCATTTGTTCACCGCTGGCATGTTTACCGCCCAAGCCCAATTTGGCAAGGCTGCGCAAGGTGGCAAATACTCCGCCTGATTTGCCCAACACAATACTAATGCGCAAAAACAGTTTCCGTGTACGCGGTGTTTCGGTTTCATCAAATGCCTTTTCCCAGGCCTTGCACACCTGTACTGAAAAATCGTTGTGGTACTCACCATTGCTTTCGGTCATTTGTTTGTCGGTTGAATGGCGGTAAATGGTAGCTGATCCTGCGTTGATCCACACTTCGGGTGCCTGTTTGCATTGGTTAATGGCCTGTCCAATTATTTTTGTGGAGTCCAGGCGCGAGGCAAAAATCTCAGCCTTGTTCTTTTCATTGTAACGGCAGTTCACGCTTCGCCCGGCAAGGTTTATAACCGCTTTTGCTCCTTCAAATTCATTTGCCCATGCGCCAGGGGTTTTTCCATCCCATTGCACATAGCGCAGGTTTGGTTTGTTGGCGTGCGTTCCAGGTTGAATGTTTCGCACCAGGGCTACAATTTCGTAATCCTTAAAATAGCTTATGAGTTCCTGGCCAATAAAACCATTGGCAGCGGCAATTATTAGTTTGTTCTTATTCATAATGGTTCGTGTAAAGGTGCTTAAAAGTTTGATATTCAACTGCGGTTACAATTAAATAATATATAGCTGTAAAAGTTGTAGCCGGCCAGATAATAAGTAACATACCTATTGTATCATCAACAAACATCAATGAAATAAAGCAAAGTGCATGAAATCCCAACTGGGGCCAGTATAATTTTCTTCCTATTGACATTGGGCCAAATTGTATATTAAAAATGGCAGAGAACACCTGGTAAAAGCCAAGTCCGAAATAAATCAGTCCAAAACCAAAAAATGGAAAAATGAATAAAGTTACCATCCCTGTCAGCGCAAACATGCACTGCGCACTCAAATCAGCTTTAAGCTTTTTATAAATAAGCTTATTTTGTAAATTGAAAACTTTCGATTCTTCTGATTCCATATCATTCATTTTCATAGTATGTTTTCATTAAGTCAATTATACAAATAATAAAATAGTATAGAGCCATAACTGGTGAAGTGCATGCCAGGACAGCCAAACCATATAATCCAAAACAGGGCATTACTACATGAAGTATAAGAAGCATATGGTAAATAATTCGCAGTATATTGTTTTTTGCGCCATCGTTGATCGCATGTAAGATACAACTCACTACCTGCCAGCCTCCCAAAATAAAATAGAAACAAATAAATGCGTTTACGTTAATGCCCATGGGGTCAAATTCCTCATGCTTGCCATATTGAAAATATACTGACAACAGAAACAATATCAACTGTAGATTAATGTCTGCTAGCAGTAAAATTCGTTTTGTTACCATGGCTTTTACTTATTAAATATGTCTAGGCAATGCCTGCAAATCCTGTATGGTAATAACAAAATAGTAAATAGCCGTTGCGGGTGCCAGCAATAGTTCAATGAACAGGGGAAACATGAGTGGTGGTGCATTAAATGTAAACCCAATGGCAATAAGCGCCCATGCACCACCGTGTATAAGCAATTGAATGTAGTAGTTTCTGCGGTGGGCAAACGCTTTTTCAAACGTTAAATGTAAAATTGAGCTCAGCAACTGGTATCCACCTAGCACAAAATAAAATGTGCAAAATGCTGTGCCAGACTGGCCAAATCCAAAATTGAAAAAGAAAATGCCAAGGATGATGATTTGTGCAAGGGCATCAAACCATAATTTGAATTTTAGAAAACGCGTTACGCGTCTGTCTTCTTCCAGTGCTTGTTCAAGGGTTTCCATATATAAATGATTTAAAATTTAAGGTTTAAAATTTAAAATTTAAAATTGGTGATTGCTGCCAAAACCAACACGCGGTACAAAATCCAGCTTATGGTTATGCCATATCCAAGTCCTAACAATTTACAGCGTTTCATGTGCAACAAAAACATGGTAAAAACAACCAGCGCAAAATATGCCAGCGTAAAAAAAACTGAAACCGTAAATGTGGCTTGTATAAGTATAGCAGGTATAAGCAAAAGTCCACCAATAAGTGAAACCGTCATCATATTGCCCAGGTAGTCCATTACACGTTGTTTTTTAACCAGGCCCACAACTATTCCCTGTGACACCAATTGTCCGCATACCACAACCAGTTCAGTTATGTTGCTGCTTTGCATGTTAAAATGCGCAAGTACGGGTTGAATAAACGCGCTTAAGCAAATTGCGGTAATACATGCAGTAACGGCTATATACAGTATGCGAAAAAATAAATTGAATGACGGTGAACAATCGTTTGCTCCGTACATGGTTTTTGAAGGGGCAATTAATTTGCGGTTATAGGAAACAAAAAAGTAAAAGAATTTGATGATGTAGTAAATGGGTGCCGCATGCAGGAGTTTTTTCAACCAGTTGCGTTCATGCGTAAAAATGTGAATAAGACCGTCAATTCCATACATGACGGTATTTTCCCCATGGTTTACCAGGGCTATTTCGTCTTTAGCGCGCGCCATGTCAACATGGACAAGCACATTTCCAGCTGTTTCGTTGTAAGCACTTCTTCCGTTTTCATCCAGTAGTTTGCAGCTAACAAATGATTTGGTGTATACGCGGCACAGGGGACAATCTTTGTCGTAAAGCAGGGTGTTGTTTTTTAAAGTTTTCATATTTTCAATAATTTTTGAAAGTTTATAATCAAAAAAATATCTTTTCTTTTTTTCTTCCTGGCCTTAAAGGTTGGTTATGTTACTTCATCAACTTCACCACGGTGCTGTAAAACCAATGCTCGTCAGAGCGTATGAATTTATCAAGCATTCCATCGGCCTTTTGCGAAAAACGGGTAATTTCTGTCGTCATTTTTTTAAACTCTTCGGCTTCGGGACTTTTATCGCTTTTCACATCTTTAAACTGGGTAAGCAAACGCAAAACCGGTTCAAGTTCCCTTTTTCTACGCTCACGGGCTATGCGCCTGCCCACTTCCCAAATGTCCTTTTCGGCATAAAAATATTCCTTGCGGTCCCCTATCTTGTGTTCCTTATATAATAGTCCCCAGTCAATCAATGTACGTACATTCATGTTGGTGTTGCCCCTGCTCATGCTAAGCTCCTCCATGATCTCTTCGGTACTCATGCTTTTTGATGAGATGAGTAAAAGCGCGTGTATTTGGGCCATGGCTTTGTTGATTCCCCAGCTGGCACCCAGTGTTCCCCATGCCTGTATAAAATTCTCGCGTCCTTCTTTTAGTGTCATGGCATAAAGGTAAGTAAAATTCCTGAACTTTCAATAATATTTGAAAATTAATTTAGACCGTTGGGGCCAAAAACCCCTCCAAGTGCCTAAAAAAGGCCCTTTTAGGGCTAAATTTATTTTAGGTGTCATGTGTTTTGTATCGAAAAAAGAGTACATTTGACTTGAACAAACATTTAATTACATTTTATGAATCTTTACATTGGAAACATTCCTTACACCATGTCTGAGAGTGACCTAACGCAACTTTTCGCGAATTTCGGAGAAGTATCATCTTTAAACGTGGTAAAAGACAAAGTAACAAACCGCAGCAAAGGCTTTGGTTTTGTTGAAATGCCTGACGACTCAGCCGCGAGTGCCGCCATTAACGAACTTAATGGTAAGGAAATCAACGGCCGTAAAATTATTGTGAACGAAGCACGTCCTAAAACCGATAAGCCACGTTTCAACAAACACTAATCGGTAAACATATAGTATTCATAACCCCGCTCAAAAGGCGGGGTTTTTTTGTAACGCATGATTGAAGTTTTTATCCTGATACTTGCAGGGGGAGTGTTTGCAGCCCTTGCCCGGCAAAAAAAAGCCGATGTACTGGTATGGGTTATTACCGGGATTGGCAGTTACATTGTTGGCGTAGTCATTTTCTGGTATGGTGTTTTACCCTATTGCATCAACTGGCTTTCGCATGATACTACACCAAAACATTTATTTGTAAAAATGATTTTACTCAATTTATGTTTTGGAATCACTGCCTGCGCAATTGCTTACAAAATTTTAAAGCGTGTTAGCGCCAATGAAAAAAAAGTAACATTCAATGATGAGAAGGAGTTGGAATGAATTAAGCTGAGGTAAATGCTTACTTTGAAAACTCAATTTCCAGTGCCTTACACACATCTTCCATCGAAATTCCAAAACTTATTTTACTGGTTGAGCTGGATTTTACCCTGTGATTTAAAATAGCCAGCAATTGACCCGATGAAGAAAGTATGGCTCCACCTTTGTGACCCTTGCTCATTACAGCACTTGTTTGCACAAATTTCCAGTCATCGGTTTTACGAACAGCTGACAAAAATCCGCGACTCAATGAATTGTGCAGGTTGCTGTGCACCGGTGTGCCCGCAATAAAAACCTCCTGGGCTATAAATTCTTCAGGCTTAAAACTCACTTCAAGCGGAACAAGTCCAGTTGTATCAATCTTAATAAGAACCGTATTCATTTTTGCGCTTTGACGTACAAGTTGCGCCTTGAACTTACGTTCGTTTGAAAGCATTACCTCCATATTTTTTGTGTCCTCAATTGAACCCAGGTTGGCCAGTATATACCCATCATTGCTGATGATGCAACCACTTGACAGACCTTTACCCGAAGTAATGGTAACGGTACTGTTTACGGCCTGGTCAAGTGATAAGGGGCCAGCCGATCGGTTGATCACAAGTTTTTCCTGGTATCCCTTTTCCTGGTTGGTGTTAAACATGTTGGCAACGCGTTTACTTGACAGGAAAACGTACAATACACTTTGAAATGCATCACTTATATAATCATTGGCTGCTGAAAAATCAAAATTGCCCCATGCCGCAATGCTTGTGTCAATCAATGTTTCGCCAGTGTAACTTGTCAAAATAAAATTGGCACGCACGCGTGCTTTGGTTACACCTGGACTAAACGAATAAGAGCTTGACCATTTTCTATCGCCAATGTGGGTAATTTCCACGCTGTCAATTTTAACTTCCAGGTCAAACTTGTTGTAGCTTACCGCAAGTAATTCCCTTGCCGGGGTATACATTTTAAGCCTGGTGAATTCATTAATGTAATTTTGGCGGCAATTGCCAAACTCCTCGTTCCAACGCCTTTTAAACTGATAGTTTATAGCAGGGTTTAACAGTATTGCAAGTTCCATTGGCCCCTTAAATGAGGGACTGTTATTGAAATAATGCGTAGTTCGTGGATAGAAACTGATTTTTGAATTGATTTTTCTTCCGGTAACATAAATGGATCGAATAAAATTTTTGGGATCGGTAAAGGTTGGAATAGGCACCAGGTAATGATCATTTACCTTGACGTGTTTTGTATTTAATACTTCTGCTTTACGGCTTGACAGAAGGAAATCAACCAGGATTGTAAATAAGGGTGGATATAAATCCAAAAAATATAACCGGTTAAATTTTCTGCGTTCAATGGGTATGGTAATGGGCTTGTAATTTTTTTTCACGTATTTTGCAAATGTATACTGGCTGCCCTCGTAATTAAACATGCGCATTTTTTGCCCACTGGTATACAAGGTATCGGCACCGTAACCAACTTTACCCTGGCTGTCATTCCACTCAAAACGCACTTTTTTGCGCTTTGGCGTAAAAAAAGCCGCGCACCCGCTTAGCGATAGAACAACTGCAATTACGAATATGTGTCTTGTTAAAGCCATTAATTTTTAAAGTCAATTTTTAACGCTTCCTGCAAATACAGGGCGGGTATGGCAAAACCTATTCCTTCAACTGTATAACCCATTAATTTGGCGCTAACAATTCCCAAAACACGTCCCTTATCATTAAGCAAAGGCCCACCACTGTTGCCGGGGTTAATGCCTACGTCTGTTTGAATAACTTTAACATTGTCCCAGGTACGGTAGGCTGAAATAATTCCATTTGTCAATGTATGATCAAGGCGTACATCATAAGGCGTTCCCATGGCATAAACATTTTCACCGGCTTTAAAATCATCGCGCGCTAAAATTGACACTGGTCTTAATACAAAATTGTTTGAATCAAGTTTTAAAAGGGCCAGGTCATAATCCTTGCTGTAACGTTCAATGGTTACATCCAGTTTATCACCATTATTAAAAATAGCTGTAAGCGAATCGTTTTGTGCAACAACATGGTAGTTGGTTACCAGGTAGCCACTTTTCGAAACAATAAAACCAGTACCGTGTCCTTTTGAACCTTTAATTGTCACTACCGATTCATCAAAATTGCGCAATTGCCTTAATGTATCGTCAACCTTTGGAAAAACCATTGGCGCCAATGCGGAATAATAAGCTTCCTCGGCTTTTTTAAATTCATCGGCTTTTGTGTAAAATTCTTTATTGATCAAAAAACTATAGGTACCTAAAGCCAGGGCATCTTTCCAAAGATTTTTAAAAAGCAAGTCCTGGTCGTTAAACTCGATTGCTGAGTGGTAATCCGAGGTGTCAACCGTATAAATTTCAAATATTTTATTGTCGTATGAGTCCTTTACATTCCATTTTATTCGAAGGGCCATGCGCACTTGTTCAGGATCACGTTTGGCACTTGAGCCAAAATATTCATAGTGAATGTGCGTTAGTTCAGCTTCAACCTGCAGGCAGCTGGCGCCCTTTCGTACAAAATAATGATTGGTATCAACATAACCGGTTGGCACAAAATAATCGTACAATTCAGCTGAGAAAAGATCTTCAATTAATAACTTGGTCATTTCATCCAATGACTCGGTACCCTTACCCGAAGTTTTTATTTCTTCGGTTCGCGAGTAACTGTTTTGTTTGGCACCTGTCAACATGCTTTTTAAATCAAAATACTGCCTAACCGACATTTCTACACGTTCTTTGTTAAAGGCAAAGCTAACATCGTCAAACTCGGTTATTTCTTTTGGTTTAACCGGAACATTTACCGGAGAAGCTGCAAAATTTGTTTTTTTCGGATCACGAATTGTTTGTGCAAGAAAACGTTTGTCTTTAACACCCTTACCTGTTATAAGTACAGGAACCACCTTTTCAAAAGTAGCGTACGTTCCGGAACCAATGCCAATGAATTTTTTTTTATCCTTTACACTAAAAACAAAAACTGAATCTTTTTCGTTGGTTGAACCAATCACCAGTTTTTTTTGCGCGAAAGAAAAACCGCAAAGAAGCGTAAAAATAGTGGTGGCAAACCAATGACTTGTTTTTTTCATGAATTATGCGTAACAATACGTTTTAAAGATATAAATTAAAACGATTTAAAACAGGGCGCTTTAAAAAAAACCGGTCAGCAGGCGCATAGCATTTAATGAACTAATGCTCACTTTATTTGCCTGTACAAGGTTATGATTTAATAACCTTAACGGTTTGTTTTACGCCATTATTTAACACGGTAATAAAATAAACACCGTTGGCAAACGTGCTCAAATCAATTGTTGAACTAATTCCAACAGGAGTTATTGTTTTGACAACACGTGCGTAAACATCAGTTATTGTTAACGCATTTGTGCCTGAAGGAACCGCAATTGTAACAACACCCAGTGTTGGGTTGGGATAAACCCGTAACTTTTCGTTTGTGTTTTCTGTTTCATGAAAAGCAAGAACTTCGCCCGGCAAAGAAATTGCAGTAGAATCATTTTCCAGTTCCGACTCAAAATCATCAACCGGAACGGTTACCATAGGCGGTTGGTTTAGTTTTAAAAGATAGGCACCCGAATATACACCCGGCACAGTATGTACACCTATGCCTGGATCAAAATCAAGCGTATCGAAAAAAGTACCGCCAATGTATATATTCCTGAAAGCATCAACTTCCAATACTTTAAAGCGTGCATCGTATGACCGCATCCAATTATGTCCGCCAAAAGGATCAAGGGCTAAAACACATGTTGCCAATGTGCCAAACCCGGTTGTTAAATCGGTTGCTGGGCCTGGATCAGTATCAAATGGAAAGTTATACATAGTTGCTACGTAAGCAACACTGTTTACGTCAACATCAATATGTGGCCTTGACCACCATGTTGCATGAATAGGTCCCACACGTACTGCCCATTCATAATCACGTGTTGCATTCAATTTAAACACCAGTAAATCAGTTGGGGAAACAGGGGCTATAAGAACAGTATCGGGACCGGGATCAACATCCACTGTATCTTCTCCATGACAGGCTACGTAAATGTTTCCATTGTCATCAGCCTGCAAATCGGTAAGCCATTGATTGCTTTCATCCAGAAACAGTTTTACATCTACAAATGCTCCTGAAGTATCAAGGCTTAATATAAACATGTTGACATTTAAAAAGTCTGTTGAACCCTCCAGCATCAATACCGGGCCAGGATCAAAATCAAGTTTATATTGAAAGTAGCCACCTAACAGCAGATGATTGGAAAATTGGTTATACCTTATGCGTGTTGTGGTAATACTGCCCGGGCCTTTTATTTCTTTTACCCAAACAAAATTACCATTACTGTCAAACTTCAGTATAAAAGTCCATGCTCCCGATAAACAAGCTGAATAAACAGTGTCGACTCCTGGATCATAATCAATTCCTCCAATAATGCCGCCCGATATATACATATTTCCCAGCGGATCGGAAACAATACCATATGTAGTTACGTTTCCGCACGCCAATGCAGGATCGGGAACTCCAGGCATTCCTTTGGACCAAACAAAATTGCCGGCATTGTCAAATTTTAAGACAAAAATAACCGGTATATATGACATTCCACAGGATACAGGATCAGGTAAATATTCAGTAGTTACCGGGTGAGGATCTACGTCAAGTGAAAAACCAACATGATATCCTGTTATCAGTAAATTATCTTCGGGATCAAGAGCGAGACCAGTATAGTAAAGAAACGGCATGCGTTTTGCCCAAAGAAAATTTTTAGCACTATCAAGCTTTAAAATGAATGTAACTGTTTCTCCTATTGGAGGGGCAATTAAGAATACGCCCGGCCCGGGATCAAGATCCATTATGTCCTCACACGTACCCACTGAATAGGAATTGCCATGCTTATCGGTCACAACCTGTACAATTTCTTTGTAGCCGCTTGTTGTTGTACCACCAGCATGCCAAACCCAATCAAAATTCTGGGTTTTTGCATTTAGCGTTAACAATAGAAATAGCGCAAGAATATACCGCATTTTTGTCTATGATTTAATAACCTTAACGGTTTGTTTTACACCATTATTTAGCACGGAAATAAAATAAACACCGTTGGCAAACTCACTTAAATCTACCTGGGTTGTTGTGAAATTTGGCTCCAGAGTTTTGATGATTCTTCCAAATACATCAGTAACAAGAATTTTTTGGGCAATGTTTTCGGTTTTTACGGTAACAATCGAATTGGTGGGATTTGGATACGCTTCTAATTTTCCTGCTTTATTATTTTCAGCAACTCCAATGGTACTGCATGGCAAAACCGTTGATATGGTGTTAAAAACCGTATTGGTTACAATTGCTTCGTTAAAATCAAAATAGATGTGGGCCGTATTGTCTATCACGCTCCCGTTAGTCAGGGCAGGCTTTTGATCAACCTCGTAAATAACATAACCGTGGCTTCCTGGCTCATCTGAAGTGCTGTCAGGCAAATAAATGTTGTTGAATTTAAACTTCACATTATTTCCAGGTTCAATTTGTGTAATAACCGGGTGGCTGCTTGCAATTACAGATAGAGAACTTAAATCAAGCAGTGTATCTATTTTGTCCCATATCATGACATTCACTGCCGGGGCTGTTCCTGTATTTTGAAACATAACGGTATAGGTCATACGTTGATCAGGTAACGTATAATGTTCGGGACAAACGCCCTGCGGATAAACCGATTTGATGTTCGGGTCATAGGCATTTACAACTTCTATTGGAACTGTTTTAAAATTATTGGCAAAATCAACATCGCCCCAGGGCGGAGTCATTGTCATTGAAAAAATAACCGTGTCGCCTAAAACTGCATAGGTAGGTGTATTGATTGTTATTACCGGATTTATGTGTCCTGCATCATAATCGAAAGCGGTGAGATACCAAATAAGTGTATCACCCGAAATAAGATCAGGGGGTATGGTTGAGCTCACATATGTAACCAGCGTATCAAGCACCACACGCATTTCACCATTTACAGGAGTGCATCCTGCATTAAAACCATCAACCAAAATATTGGAATTAAATCCAATATGCGGACTTAACGGGGAAATATTTGCCACAAGATCAAATCCTGTATAAATTGCAGGGCCATCTACAAGAATTTTCTCTTCGTCTTCACACCCGTTAAAATCCGTAATCGAGAGTGTATACATTCCAGCCGTGTCTGGTGTCAGTATTGAATCGGTATCAACCGGTAAAACATCCCAACTATAAGCATACGGTGGTGTCCCGTTTATACCATGTGTTGCTATTAATCCAGGTGAAGCACAACTGGGATTGCTAACGGCTGATATTACTCCTGTAAACGGGCTGCAAGGGCCCTGTCCGAATTTATACAGGCAACCTTGCCCTCCCGACCCGGCCGACATGGTAAATATACCTGGCCCGAAATCGAAATCGCGAACAGATTGAAAACTGGTAGCTATATAAACAGCATGATGAATATCAATGCAAATAACCCTATTGCCTACATTGCCTACACCTGTGGTTGTCCAAATCATGTTGCCGGCAGCGTCAAATTTTTGTAATAAAGAACTCGTAAATCCATATATTCCCAATAATTGTGTTGCGGGTCCGGGATCGCAATCAATATCATCAAATGACATACCCACTACGTAATGGGTACCATCCGGTTCAACGTAAAGAGAACTGTATTCAGATCCAGAAGTACCACCTATAACATTTGCATAAATTTTTGCCCCTGTTAATGAACTAAGTTTTATTATATATGCGTCTTGTGCAATTGCAGTTTTGGAGTCTGTTCCTGCTCCAGGGTCAAAATCAACGCTACCTGAAAAATAACCACAAGCGTAAATATCTCCGACTGCATCAACCTGCATATCTTTCACAAACATACTGCTGCTTAAAAAAACATCAGCCCAAATAAAATCACCAAGCGCATTCAATTTCAAAACAAACCCGTTTGCCACTCCAGGTGTTCCAAAAACATTGTATACACCCGGGCCGGGATCCATATCAACTGTATTGGCATAATAACCGGCTGCTATAATATTACCTGCTACATCTACATCAATGGCAAAACCCCAATCGTGGTTGTCTCCTCCTACTCGTTTTGCAAAAACAAAATTTCCTGTGGGGTCAAGTTTCAAAATAAAAACATCGCCAAAAGAAGGTCCTGAGGGAGCAATCATGTTGAATACACCTGGGCCGGGATCAAAGTCAACTGTATCGCAAAATGACCCGGTTGCATAAACATTTCCGGCTGCATCGGTAACAACTTCCTGCCCGTAACAAAATGCTCCTGTTCCGCCAAAACTTTTAGCCCATACAAAAACACCACTACTTGTATATTTGGCAATAAAAATATTTCGGCCGGTACCTACCGGGTATAAATTAAATACACCGGGACCTGCATCCACATCCACCGTATCGGTTGCTTCAAAACTGGCTATAAACAGTATGTTTCCCGCATCGTCAATGGTGGCTCCATTTCCGTGATATATATGCCCGGCAAAATCAACACGTTCAATTATTTTATACCAAACAAGATTTCCCAATGAATCAAGCTTCTGAAAATACATGGCTCCATCTACTCCAGTTCCCACTGTATCAATTGCAGGCCCGGGATCAAAATCAGTTGTTTCTGTAAATCCACCAAAATTATACACATTGCCCAAAGCATCGGTAGTAACATATTCACTGTGAGAAGCTCCGGTAACCCCTGGTGTACCTACCTGGATTGCGTTTTCAAAATATTGTGACCATCCGTTAAATGATGTAAAAACCAAGGCAAAAAAAAGACATTTTCTCATACTATTGCTTAATCACTTTTATTGTTTGTTTTAATTCTTTAACAAATACATTTACAAAATAAATTCCGCCTTCAAAATTGCTCAAATCCACCTGCGTTGTTGCTGCTTTTGGCTCAAGTGTTTTAACCACTCTTCCATACACATCCGTTACAACAATTTTTTGAGGAATGTTTTTGCTTTGAACAGTAATTGAACTATAGGTTGGATTCGGGTAAATGTTAACAGGCCCTTCGCTGGTGTATTCCGGCACATCAACTGCACAGGCCGGTATTACATCAATTACCGTATTAAATACACTGTTGGTTAAAATGTAGGGATTGTAGTCGAAATAAATATAGGCTTCGTTTTCCAACAACGTTCCGTTTGACAAACCTGGCTGCTGGTTAATTTCATATACTACAAAGCCATGGCTTCCCGGTTCATTTGTTGCACTGTCATCAAGGTAAATGTCATCAAAACGAAATTTCAATACATTTCCCGGCAAAACTTCAGTTACCATATAGTGACTTGATACCATAATTTGAAGTGTGTTAATATCAAGATCGGTGTCCAACGTATCCAATACATAAATATTTAGGGCTGGTGCATTACCGGTATTTTGGAAATGTATGGTATACTGCATGCGCTGCGTATTGGTCACATAATGCTGCGAACACGCTCCTGCCGGTAAAACCGATTTAACATTCGGATCATAGGAAGTAACTACCGGCAAGGTGTCAATTTGAAAATTATTTGACAAATCAACATCGGTACCTGCTGTAGTTACATAGGCTTTCCGAACCGATTCGGCTCCAAACGATGCGTACATGGTGGGTTCGGTTTCAATGGTAACACCAAAATAATTGTTGTCATAGTTTATTACCGGTACATTCCAAACCAGCGAGTCGCCAAATACAGCGTCAGGAAGAGGGGAAAAGGAAACCGGAGTTACAATGCTATCATGCACATAACTCAGGTAGGATAGTGACGAATCACAACTTTGATTATACACACCTATGTAAACCGTGTTTGAACCAATGATACGTACAACCGGCAGATAACCTACATACATTTGAAAATCCAAGGGTCCGCCAGGAGGCTGACTGATAAAACAACTGGCCATATCAACACAGCCCATGCTGTCAGTTGCGGTTACCATATAAATTCCACCTGAAGTAAACAAAGTGACCGAATCGGTATCAATAGGTGTTGTATTCCATGAGTAGGTGTAAGGCATAGTGCCATACAAGCCATACGCGCTGCCATATCCATCCTGGTAACATGTTACGTTGGCAACAGAATCAATAGAAACTTTAAATGCGCTACAGGCGTTTTGCTGAAGTTTTTCAAGGTACGCACTAAACGCAGGTGAATTGCTGTAAATCATGAAGGAAGAAGTATCCGGGTCAAAATCGGTTGTTCCTACTGAAATCGGATCAAATGGCCCTGCAATATAAATGTCCTGGTTATATATAGCTATTGCCTCGGCTTCCAGGGTGGAGCCGCCCAATTCAGATTCATGGGCGTATACGGATATTATTGTTCCATTTGCATTATATTTTTGCACGAACATAGAAGTTGCGGTACAAACCATGTTGTTTACAACAGGACCCGGATCAAGATCTGCGGTTCCTGAATATGCTCCTGCAACATAATAATCGTTATTGCTGTCAATGGCTAATGCCGATGCCAGATCATAATTGGAACCACCAAATTTTTTGGACCAAAGCAAATATCCGCTTCCGTGAAGTTTAACCACAAACGCATCTGATCCACCGGTAGCACTTACCGTAGCAGTTCCAGCCCCTGGGTCAAGATCAATTGTTCCCAGGAAATTACCTGCTATTACCAGATTACCTGTTTGATCAAGCACAAAATCATTAACAGCAGCCATAGAATTACATTCAAAACGCTCAGCCCAAATAAAATTTGCAGCATTATCCATTTTCATGATAAAGCCGTTAAATACGCTGGTAGTAAGTGCACCAAGCCCGTATACGCCTGCGCCCGCATCAAAATCCCATTCACCTGAATATGTACCTCCAAGAAAAATATTTCCTCCGGCATCGGTTCGCGTAACTACACAGGACATTTTAGATGCAGTTAATGTTGGTTGGAATTTTTTATGCCATACATAATTTCCACTACCATCCAGCGCTAAAAGGAACATTTCTACATTCACTGCAGTAATCATGTTTATACCAGGCCCGGGATCTATATCAATTGAGTCGGTAAATTTACCGCTTATGATTACCTCATCACTTGTATTAACATCAAGGCTGAACGAACGGTTTTCGATATGATTTGTACAGGTTATGTGTTTTGCCCATACAAGGTTACCGGAAGCATTTAATTTAATGAAATAAATTCCTTTTGCACCAGTTGCAATAAGCGGATAGCTACCTGGTCCCGGGTCGGCATCAAGCGTATCTACAAAGGTTCCTGTTAACACAACATTTCCTGCAACATCAAAATCGGCCGAGTAAAGCGTTACCTGTTCTCCAATAAGTGATTTAAACCAGGTTAAATTACCAGTGCTGTCAATTTTTTGAATAAACCCTGTTTGCTGGGTTGCCTGCGCAGGTCCGTAAAAACCGGGACCGGGATCAAAATCAACCGTGTCAGAAGTATTCATATCATAAACACCCATGTTGTAAACGCTTCCAAAGGCATCTGTAAGTATATTGAAATTAACATCGTATGCTGTAGTAGCAAAACTTACATCATAGGCTGTACCTGAAAATTCAGCATCACCACCGGCTTGTATAGCCCACTTAAAATCCTGTGCTAAGCATGAAATGTTAAATACAAAACCAAAACATAAAATTGCAAATAGATTTTTTTTCATCACACTCAAAACTTAAATATGTATTTCGTTGCAAGGCATAACTATGCCTTACCGGAGTGTGGGTAAAGAGGTATAAAAATGACGGTATAGGTATGCGCAGGTTGCCTTGAAAAACAAAGAATTACGTAAAGTGAAAGATAATTAATACAGGTAACCAGGTATTTACTCACTGATCAGCTGCAGCAATGCTTGTTTTCGTCTTAAACAACAGTCACACAGTAAAACACTTAGCAGGCTATTCCTTGTGTTAAAAGAAAAAATCACTTTTTCGAATTCGACTTCATCAAGTGGGATTCCATCAAACAGAGGCAGTCTTACATGTAGCATGTAAGATATATACTGAAATAAATTATGTTATTCCTTCAATCGTTTAACCATGTCGTTAATTTAATTATTCCCGACAGTAAAAAATAAATACTGCTTTCAATAGCAGGATTAAATCCCCCTGGAAATTAAAAGACTCAACCTACCCCGACAAAAAAGCCCGGACATTTACACCCAGGCTTTGAATTTGATACTAATTACATGGGGACTCATACCCCTTTACCTCTCCCACACCTTTCGAAATTCGGGATTCGAAATTTGCTAGTGAACCAATTCCCCCTCTACAATCTTATTCTTCACCAAATATTCCGCTATCTGCACCGCATTTGTAGCTGCACCTTTCCTTAAATTATCGGCAACGCACCAAAAGTTCAATGTTTTTGGTTGCGTTTCATCCCTGCGAATTCTGCCAACAAATACTTCATCTTTGTTGTGCGCGTTCATTGGCATTGGGTAAATCTGATTCGCCAAATCGTCCTCAACAATTATACCCGGAGTATTTTTTAAAATTTCGAAAATATCTTTTAACTCATATTCGTTTTCAAATTCCACGTTAATGCTTTCGCTGTGGCCACCCATGGTTGGAATACGCACCGCTGTTGCCGTTAATTTAATGGAGTCATCGCCCATGATCTTTTTTGTCTCATTGGTCATTTTCATTTCCTCTTTGGTATACCCATTGTCAATGAACACGTCAATTTGCGGAATGACGTTCATGTCAATCTGGTATTTATACGCCATCTCGCCTTTTACGCCTTTACGTTCATTCATCATTTGATCAACAGCTTTTACACCGGTGCCGGTTACACTTTGGTAAGTAGAAACCACAACGCGTTTGATCTTGTATTTTTTATGCAGCGGATTCAACGCCAATACCATTTGAATGGTTGAGCAGTTTGGATTGGCTATAATTTTATCAGCTTTGGTAAGTACATGGGCATTCACTTCGGGTACCACCAGTTTTTTGGTGGGGTCCATGCGCCAGGCCGATGAATTGTCAATAACCGTAGTGCCTACCTCGGCAAATTTTGGGGCCATCTCCAATGAAGTTGAGCCTCCTGCCGAAAATATGGCAATGTGTGGTTTGGCGGCAATGGCCTCGGCCATGCTGTGTACGCGATATTGTTTTCCCTTGTATTCCAACATTTTACCAACCGATTTTTCACTCGCCACGGGAATCAACTCGTCAATGGGGAAATTGCGCTCTGCGAGTACTTTTAACATAACTGTACCAACCAATCCTGTGGCACCTACTACTGCTACCTTCATAATTATTTAATGTTACTTAACGGCTGCAAAAGTATTATATTTACAGGAATAGCAATACCTTGTACCCGCTGTGTGTAAAAAAATAACCATACTGTTTTTATTTGTGTGTTCGTTCTGTGCATTGAACGCACAGGTTGTTGATGATTTTAACGATGGCGACTTTACTACCAGTCCAACATGGACACCTTCAGCCGGCACCGATTTCAAGGATACGTTGGGCATGCTTCGATCCAACAACACCACTGCAAGCAGCACCTATTTCATTTCAACACCAAGTACACTGGCCAATAATTGCCAATGGGAATTTTTTGTAAACCTGAAGTTTTCCACTTCGGGCGCCAATTACGTAGATTGCTATTTAACTGCCGACAATGCAAATTTAGCTTCGGGAACGCTTAACGGATATTTTGTACGCATTGGAAATACAACCGATGAAATTAGCTTATACCGCAATGTTGCCGGAACCGTTACCGAAATTCTGGACGGGATTGACGCCATTGTTTCAAGCTCTACCAACAACTTAATTAAAATTAAAGTGGTGCGCGATGCCTCCAACCAATTTACATTGAGCCGCGACATGACCGGTACCGGATCAACCTACGTTACAGAAGGAAGCATTACCGATGCCACCTTTACCACATCTGCTTTTTTTGGTTTTTTGGTTCGCCAGTCAACCGCCACCTTTTTTAAAAAACATTTTTTTGACGATGTATATGCAGGGGCCATCATAGTTGATGCTGCACCACCAACGCTGGTATCGGCAACTCCGCTTACTTCAACAACGCTTGATGTCTTGTTCAGCGAACCACTTGAAACAACATCGGCACAAACATTGACCAATTATACCGTTAATAATTCCATTGGTAACCCGACTGTCGCCACACAGGATGGAACCGATCCCGCATTGATGCATTTAACCTTTTCAACACCGTTTGTAAACTTGGTAAATTATGAGATTGTGGTTGACAACGTTACCGATGTTGCGCTAAATCCCATTGACAACGATACGTTAAATTTTTCTTATTTCATTCCTGATACGGCTGTTAGCCGAGATGTAGTTATCAATGAAATCATGGCCGATGAAAGTCCGCAGGTTGCCTTACCCGCAGCCGAGTTCATTGAATTATACAACAACAGCAGTAAAAATTTCGATTTGTCGGGATGGACATTCAGTGACGGGTCAACAACAGCCACTTTTGGCACCAAACTATTTACACCCGGCCAATACTTAATTATTTGTGCCCATGCCGATACGGCCAGTTTTTCACCGTTTGGGAATGTATTGGGTGTTTCGTCATGGCCATCGTTAAATAACTCGGGTGACGCACTCACTTTAAAAAATAATTTTGGCACTACCATTGATTTTGTCAATTACGACATTGCCTGGTACAACGATGCCGTGAAAGACGATGGTGGTTGGACACTGGAACAAATAAATCCATCCACAACCTGCACCAATGCCTCAAATTGGAGCGCCAGTACAAATGTTGCCGGTGGAACACCCGGAACTGTAAACAGTATTTATAGTGCAGTGCCCGATGTAACAGCACCAACCATGGGCAGCGCGTCTCTTACTTCGGCTACACAGCTTACCGTAATTTTTACCGAGCCGCTTGATACTTCGGCAGCAGCTTCGTTTGTGTTTACCATGAGTGGTGGACTAACCATTACAGGATATACAATTGTATCACCAGGACTGAACCAAATTGATTTTACCTTTTCTCCTTCCGTTACTGTTGGCACTTCGTATGATTTAATTGCGTTGAATGTTGCCGATTGTGAAGGAAACGGTGCAGGCATGGACGATACGATTTCGTTCATGTTATATCCTCAACCCAATTTCAGGGACGTTGTAATCAACGAAATTTTACCCATAGAAACACCACAGGTTGGATTACCCGCTGCTGAGTTTATAGAATTGCATAACACCAGTGCAAATACATACAATACGCTGGGATGGACATTGAGTGATGTTTCAGCTACAACAACACTGAGTGCAAAAACAATTGGACCTGGACAATACCTGATACTTTGCGCCAATGCCGACACATCCAATTATTCCGTATTTGGAAATGTGCTGGGCGTTTCTTCGTTTCCATCGTTAAACAATACAGGTGATGATCTTACCCTGAAAGACAGTGCAGGCAATGTAATTGACATGATAAGTTATAACAGCACCTGG
Organism: Flavobacteriales bacterium; assembly: GCA_035299065.1. GTDB lineage: Bacteria > Bacteroidota > Bacteroidia > Flavobacteriales_D > UBA2798 > DASPJQ01. The sequence goes on along the minus strand of DATGXI010000023.1, from coordinate 5,566 downwards.
TGGAATGATGAAACAAAGGATGGTGGTGGCTGGTCCATTGAACAAATTAATCCGTTGGCTTCATGCGTAAACGCAGTAAACTGGCATGCCAGCAACGATGTTGCCGGAGGAACGCCAGGAACTGTAAACAGCGTGTACAATACAACACCTGACACGGCTCCACCCGGTATAATTTCCTCTACACTTAATTCAGCCACACAATTAACCATAACCTTTTCCGAAGCATTGGATACATCGGCCAGTGCCACATATGTATTTACCGTTTCGGGCGGAATTACGGTTTCGTCTTTCAGTGTTGTAGCTCCTGCGCTCACAAGTATAATTGTGAATTTTACACCCGCTGTTGACAGTGGTATTTTGTATACCCTTACTGCCACAAATATAACTGACTGTGAAGGAAACGGCATTGGGGTTACCAACAGCACGAATTTTATTCTTGCGTTTGGCGGATTGGCCAAAGAAATTATCATAAACGAAGTTTTATTCAATCCAACAACAGGCGTAAGCGATTTCATAGAAGTTTACAACAACTCAACAAAAGTCATTAATTTAAAAAACTGGATGTTTGCCAATGTTGACAACGATACCATTGATAACCATAAAACCATTTCAACTGTTGATCTGCTTTTACAACCGGGCGAATATTACGCTTTTACACCCGATAAAACAGCCCTGGTAAATTACTATGTCAACGCTGCACAAAACCGTATTGTTGAAATTCCATCGCTGCCAACATATGACAATGATTCAAGCACAGTAATTTTAATAAGCGCAAATAACCTGGTAATTGACCGCTTTTCGTATACTGAAGAAATGCAGTTCCCGTTGCTAAACAGTGTAGAGGGCGTGTCGCTGGAGCGAATGGACTTTAACCGTGCAACCAACGATGCGGGCAACTGGCATTCAGCTGCTGAGCAGGCCGGCTTTGCAACACCGGGTTATGTAAACTCCCAATTCAATCCGAACACCGAAGGTGATGATGAACTCTCATTAAACACCGATATTTTTTCGCCTGACAACGATGGCTACCAGGATGTGATCAATTTCAATTACGAATTTACCGAAACCGGCTATGTAGGCAATGCAACACTTTACGATGCAAAGGGACGTGAGATACGCAAACTATTACGCAATGAATTGCTTTCGGCAAAAGGTACATTTACCTGGAACGGTATAAACGATAAAAATGAAAAATCTCAGGTTGGAATTTACGTGATTTATTTCGAGTATTTCAATTTGTCAGGAACTGTCAAAAAAATCAAAAAATCTTTTGTACTAGCTGCGAAATTTTAATGAGTGACCACAAGAAAAAACTTCCCGGTAAACACTACAGTTTAATTTCGGCCCAAATAAGGTTAAACCAGTATGCCGAGGAAGACGAAATAAAAAATGAATTGTTTGACCGAAGGTTAAAAGGATTTCATTTGTTTTGTGTGATCATGTTCGGAACTTTTCTGCTTGACGGATTTTTACCATACAATGCCCTAAAAACAAAAGTACTTGGAACAAAAGTGCTTGCCAATGAAAAAACCGAAGTGCGTGATACAGTAATGGGTAAAATCACCACCAAAAGCATAATAACCCCTGTTCGCATTGACATCATTACTAAGGACGGAGGATTCATCACTACCGACATTTCAGGCTATTCGCTCTCAGGAACACAAATTGAGATTTTACGTACCCCCTTGTTTAAAGTACCAACCGAAATTTATTCTAAACAATTTGATTACCGTGGTTCACGCTGGATAAATTTCTCGGGTAATTTTATGGCCTGGCCCATACTGGCTTTTTTGATTAGCCTTTCCTGCCTGGTAATTAAACGGTTTTATGGTTCGCCAACATTGGCCGTAATTGCCATTTTGAATATAGTACCTTTCTTTACCGTTGTTTACAAGACTTAATTGTAATTCCTTTTTCTATTTTGAAACTACAAACTGGTAGCCTTTTCCTTTCAAGGTAATTATTTCAATTTCCTTAACAGGTTTAAAGTACTCCCTGAACTTACGAATGTAAACATCAAGTGTACGTGAATTAAAAAACGAATCATCGCCCCAAACGGTAAGCAGCAATTCTTTCCTGTCCACTACCGAATTTTGATGCAAAACAAAATATTGCATAATTTGTGCTTCCTTGTGCGATAAGCGAATCATTGTGCCATCAACTACCAGTTCCATGCGCGCGCTGTTGAATTTACATTTACCAAAATCGTAATCCTCATTGCTTAACTGGTTAACTGCCTTTTTATGCTTTAATTTAATTGCCAATTGGTTTTGTATACGAACTTCCAGTTCTTCCACGCTAAACGGCTTACGCATATAATCCGTTCCTCCTGATTCAAACCCCTTAACAACATCGGCAGTTTGCGTTTTTGCAGTCAGAAAGATGATGGGCATGTTTTCATCCGCACTCCTGATTGACTTTCCCAATGAATAACCATCCACATCGGGCAACATCACATCAAGTAAACAAATATCAGGTTTAAAATTTTTAAATCCACTCATTACCTGGTTACCGTTAGCTTCATGGTGTACCTGATAACCTTTATTTTCCAGCATTTCCTTAACCACTTTACTCAAAAAGGGTTCGTCTTCCACATATAGTACTTTTATTTTCATGCACGTTTAAACGTTAAGGTGAATGTGCAACCTGCGATGTCATTATTACTTACAAAAATACTTTCGCTGTGTTTTTCCATTACCAGCTTTGCATAGTTTAGTCCCAAACCATATCCTTTTATATTGTGTTTATCAAAAGTTGGAATTCGAAAAAATTTATCAAATATCTTGTTCATATATTCTGTTGGGATTCCGGGACCGTTATCGCATACCACTAAGTTTACTTTATTTTCGTTTGGTTTAATGGATATATCAATTACCGGGTTTTCTTTTGCGTACTTTAAGCTATTGTCTATTAAATTCGTTATTACACCCTGCACATGCAATACATCAGCCATAACCATTACGGGTCCGTATGACACATAGTTAACAACTGCTTTTTTCTCCTGAAACTGTAAGTGAAATGTTTTAATTACTGTTTGTATCATGGCATCCAAATCAGTTTTAACCGGATCTATTTCAACCTGGCCGCTTTCCATCATACTTGTATTGAGCACATCGTTGATCAATCCGTCAAGGCGATTTAATTCAGCGTATGCAATGTCAAGATATTCACCGGCACTTTCCATTCTTTTTTCGTTGTTATAAGTCTTAAGCGCTTCAATGGTTACTTTTGCCGTTGACAGTGGGGTTTTCAATTCATGCGACATATTGCTTATAAATTCCTGGCGCATGGTATTCAAACGCTCCTGCGATCGTATGCTGCGGTAAGAAAAAACAAAGGCGAGACCGGTTAACCCAACAAGCAATAAACTAAACAGAAGTTGGGGGGTGATACGTTTAAATAAGAATCCGTTAAAACCTGCTACCCACGCGCCAAAATACTGCTGGTTGTGTTCCGTTGCAAAATAAAATTCGTTCTGTGATGGTTTATCCTTTTTGGAACGTGTTTCCCATTTAACCGCAAAATCATATACTAACATTCGCTTTGTAAACGCCTTTTTGAGCAATGCTGTGTCGGGTTTCAACTGAAAATCATAATTCAATGTAATGTTGTTGCTGTCATTTTCGGTTTTGGCAATCAACACCCGCATGCTTTGTACCATTTGACTCATTACGTCATTTTTTCCAGGAATAAATGTGTCTATTTCCCTTTCAACATGAGAAGCCACCGTGTCATTTATTTGCACTTTTATAATAGCCTTGTGCTGCAACCGTGCTTTTGACGAACCGGGAATAATCAATGAATCGATTGAAGAAATATCAGACGTGAGCAACCGTGTTTTTTTAACAGGTCCAACCACATCAATTTGCTGCGTAAAAGGCAAAATGTATTTGTGAAATAAAGCACTATCCGTCATTTCACGTGTGGCCTCTTCAAATTTATGATTGATATCCTTATACAAAACCATTCGTTCATTTTTGTACTGCGACCTTAGCCATTGCCCCAAAAAAACAATTAGCAACAGCTGGCTTACAACCATTAATACAACAATATACCGGGGGTTTTTCATTTAAACAAATATAAAGCAAATTCCATTGAACACATTCACTTATGGGTTGTTTGGCCTTTCCATTAACCTTAATTAACCTTAATAAACCCCTGTTTAACCTAAACAGGCTTTGGTCAAACCTACTTTTGAAAAAACAATTATTATGAAGATTACTGCATTTACAGTCGCATTTTTTTTCACGGGAATTTTATGCGCCCAAAAACAAGGGTCCATTATTTACAAGGAAACGGTGAAAATGGAGTTTCAAATGGAACTGGACTCAGCAACCAGGGCCATGCTGGGCGATATGCCTACTGAGAATTCGGCTCAACGTCAATTGCTGTTCAATGAAAAAGCATCGTTGTTTGAACTGGTTAAAAAAGTTGAGAACAATGAAAAAAAACTGGAAGAGGACGGCCACCGAATTGAGATCAAAATGGACATTCCCGATGAAAAAACATTCTGTGATTTGGAAAACAATAAAAAAACCGAGCAAAAAGAATTCATGGGCAAAAAATTTCTGATTGATTCAGCTTTTGTCAAATACGATTGGAAAATGACAGGCAAACAAAAACTAATTCAAAGTTATCCGTGTTCACAGGCCATGAAAATTGACAAAGGCGATACCTGTTATGCCTGGTTCACACCCAAAATACCTGTATCAAGCGGCCCACACGGGTTGCATGGATTGCCGGGAATGATCCTGGAAACAAGTTTTATGAGTGGTAAAGTTTTGGTAACTGCCGAAAAAATTGACCTGAATGCAATTGATGAAAAAACGCTGGTAAAACCAAAGGAAGGTAAAAAAGTAAGCAGTACCCAGTACAAAAAAATTGTTGACGAAAAGCGAAAAGAAATGCAGGAGCAATATGGCGGCAAAGGAAACGTAATCATTAAAATGGAAACGCGATAAATGCACGTGACCAAAGCAACAAAAAATTGATAGTAAAAGAAAAACCGTAAACGTGAAACAATTTTTATCCTACATCTTATTATTTATTTCAGTCAGTTCATTTTCACAAAAAATTGCCATTGTTGGCAACTTAATTGATGAAGAAAAAAAACCGGTTGAATATGCTACGGTTTCACTCTTGAACATGAGCGATTCAACACTTTTGTTTTATGCCATAAGCAACGAACAGGGACGGTTTGAAATTAAAAACGTGAACAAAGGTCCATATATATTGCAGGCTGCTGCTTTTGGCTTTGCTACAAGTTCACAGAAAATAAATTTAACACGGGACAGCTTAAGCATAATTACGCTGAGTGTTCCGGCCAATAAATTAAATGAAGTTACCATTGAATCGGCACCCATATTGATCAAGGGCGATACCATTGAATACAATTCAGCTGCTTTTAAAACCCGGCCCGATGCCGTTGCGGAGGACTTGTTGAAAAAACTACCCGGTGTTGAAGTCGATCGGGGAGGAAATGTAAAGGCCCAGGGCGAGAATGTAAGCAAGGTCTTGGTTGACGGAAAAGAGTTTTTTGGCGATGATCCAAAAGTAGCCACAAAAA
>DATGXI010000022.1:0-5944 GCA_035299065.1 Flavobacteriales bacterium | reverse complement strand
TGTAAAGCAGTAACAAAAAAATTACGCCTGTATAAGGTCTTTCTTCCCTTGCTTAATATTCTCTAAAAACTGGTCAAACAAATAACGTGAATCGTGCGGCCCCGGTGACGCTTCAGGGTGATACTGGACTGAGAATACTTTTTTGTTTTTTAACCGTATTCCTGCAACCGTTTTATCGTTCAAATGCACATGTGTAACTTCAATTTCGGCATTTGCACTAACGCTTTGGGCACTCACTACAAATCCGTGGTTCTGGCTCGTTATTTCGCATTTACCTGTAACCAGGTTTTTTATCGGGTGGTTTATTCCCCTGTGGCCATTGTGCATTTTTTCGGTTTTTAATCCCTGGCTTAAAGCCAGTATTTGGTGGCCTAAGCAAATTCCAAATACTGGTATATTGGTTGCAACAATGCGTTTTACCAAATCAATACTACCTGCCATTACTGAAGGATCGCCCGGCCCATTGCTCAATAAAATTCCATCCGGGTCCCAATCCACAATTTCCTCAAGTGTTGTGTCCATAGGGAAAACTTTCACATACGCCCCACGTTCGGTCAAACAACGTATAATGTTACGCTTTACACCAAAATCAATTAAAGCCACTTTGTAATCGCTGGTTTCGTCACCGGCAAAATAAGCATCGCGCGTTGTTACTTTTGATGAAAGTTCCAACCCATCCATTGAGGGCACTTTCTCCAATTGTTTTTTCAACTCTTCAACATTCAGGTTTTCTGATGAAATAATGCAGTTCATGGCACCTTTTTGACGCACGGTGCGCACAAGCATGCGCGTGTCTACATCGCAAATACCAACTTTATTGTCACGTTCAAAGTATTTTTGCAGTGAAACAATGTCTTTCCCGTAGCGTGACGCAAAAGATGAGAATTTTTTGCAAATCAAACCGGCAATCTTGATTGTTTCCGACTCAATTTCTTCGGGGTGCGTGCCGTAATTTCCTATGTGCGCTGTTGCCATAATAGCAACCTGGCCATAGTAACTTGGATCAGTAAAAATTTCCTGGTATCCTGTCATTCCCGTGTTAAACGCAATTTCACCGGTTGCCGTACCAATGGCTCCGCAAGCATGCCCGTGAAAAACGGTTCCATCCTGTAACACTAAAACTGCGGGTTTGGGAGTTAAATACTTCATGAATTCTTGAATTTTTGACGCTCAAAAGTACAACTCGTTACGCAAGGCATAGGCCAAAGTTTTCAACGCTTTTAAACAAAAACATTGGTTTTAGCATGCTTTAACAGTTAAGGCCCCCAGCCCCGCCTCAATCAACACAAAACACTGGTTTACAGTAATTATCAATACCTTATGCCCATCACCAACACATCATCAACCTGGCTGTTTTCGCCTTTCCAATTGTCAAAATATTCGCTCAAAAACCTACCCTGTTCATCCATCGTTAAATGCGCATTTTGCTCAAGCAACTGAACAAAACCCCTGGTCATTATTTTTTTGCCAGCCGCACCACCAAACTGGTCAACAATCCCGTCACTGTAAAGGTAAATTGAGTCTCCCTTTTCAAGTTGAATTGCTGTATTGGTAAATGTTTTTGAGTGTACTGCGCCTCCCAGTGACTCAAAACTTGTTTTATGAATACTGCTTGTACCATCAGCCTTAACCAAAACTACAGGGCGTTTGGCTCCTGAAAAAACAACCGAACCGGTGTTTGTGTCAATCATCACCAATACCATGTCCATTCCGTCATGCGTTAACGAATTTGGATCAGGACTCATGAGTGAAATCAAATATTCATCCACTTGCGAAATAAAAAGAGCCGGATCAGCTGTATTGTCAAACTCGGCAATTTTTCTGAAAATTAAATTTCCAATTGCACTTAAAAATGCACCCGGCACACCATGCCCTGTACAGTCAGCAACGGCAATACTTATTATATTATCCTTAACACGGCACCAGTAAAAATCACCGCTAATAATATCCCTGGGTTTGTACACCACAAAAAATTGGGGCAGGTGTTTTTTAATTTCAGCAATTGACGGCAAAAGGCCTGACTGAATTTTATATGCGTAGTTGATACTATCCGTAATGTCTTTGTTTTTTTGATCAACCAGTTCTTTTTGCTCAACCAATTCGTGTGTACGTATTTTCAGCTGCTTTTCAAGGTATAGCCGTATTTTTTTCTGTGCACGCTCACGCAAATGTATAATAAGGGCAACTATTCCTACAAGTACCAGGAAACACAAAATAAGAAACCACCACTGTTTCCAAAAAGGATAAGCTACATTTATTTTAAAACTTGCAACTGAATTTCCAAATTCTCCGTCATCGTTGCTTGCTTTTACAATAAATTCATATTCTCCATCGCTTAGCTTCGGATAATACGCCTGGTTATTGGATGTTACGTCACTCCAGTCAAGGTCAAATCCCTTTAAAATATATTTATACTTTACTTTTTGCGGGTTATTGAAATTAATACCTATGAAACTTATTACAAGTCTGTAGTTTCCATATGGCAGCTCAAGTGATTTGTTTACGGCAACCTGCTTATCGGAAAGTAAAATAGTTTTTATGTTTATTTTTGGTTTCGCCAGCTTATCATTGTATTTTTTTGGATCAAATTTGACAATACCTTTGGTTGATCCAAACCATAAACTACCTTCAGCATCCCTGAATGCTGCACGTTGGTTAAAATCATGATCAATACCATCAGGTGTTGAAAAAACAGTAATTTTTTTTCCGCCTCTTTGAATAAGCGACAAAGCTCCCCTATGTCCTACCCAAATTGTGTTCTTTCTGCCTGCTGCAACAAAATAACAATAGTCTGAAGCCAATCCCTGGCTTGCTGAAATCTGCACAAATTTTTTATCTTCCTGCATGAATAAACCATCTCCATATGTGGCCATCCATATGCGGTTTTGTGCATCCTGCGTTATTGATACAATGTTAAATGATTGCGTAGGGGCAGTTACTTCAATGAGGTCAAACATTTTGCCATCAATACAGGCAACCATATTACTTTGTGAAGTTGCCCAAATACGGCCGCGCTTGTCAATATAAATATCGTTTATACTGTTATGCCCTAAACCGGTTTCGGTATTAAAAAATCGCTTAACGGCAAAATAGTTATTGAGTTCATATAACCCGCTTCTTGTACCTACCCACACACTTGAGTCGGTTACTTCAATGTCGGTTATTGAATTCAACAGGTTATCGGTCTTTGAAAAGAAAACGTTTTTCCATTTTCCTTCGGCCGCATTATACGCAAACACTCCGTCTTTGCTGGTTCCTGCCAATAATATTCCATTGAATTTGCGCAATGCCACAATTGAATACTTTTCCATTCCTTTTCCTTCCGGAAAATCAAATTCATCGCTTGCAAACAAGCAACTAAAACATCCCAGTCCCGCCTCACTTCCAAAATACTTTTTTGACTGGTCAAAGAAAATTTCCTGCACGTTGTTATTAAACTTTGGGCTTTTATACTGGTAAAATGTAAAAAACTCATCTTTCAGCATAGCCAGTCCCGCCCCATACATACCAAACCACTTATTGTCGTCCTTGTCCTGGAACACGCACTTTATCTGGTCTGACGGTAACCCGTTTGACTGGGCATATGAAATTTCAGGTGAAAAAACTGTTTCCACACTTGATGGCACCAACTTATGAACACCTCCATACGATGAGATCCAAAGGTTACCCACATTGTCTTCAAAAATATCCTGTATGCCGTCAAACAACTTTGAGCCTGTTTCTATTTTTTGCGTTACAATCTCATCATTGCCTTTTAGCTGAATTTTGTATATCTCACCTGCAGCGGTTGCCGTCCACAACACATTTGGTGACCGTTTACTTTTTACAATGCATTGAATTTTTTCCTGTGGAATTGACTCCAACAATTTTTTACTGCCCATATTGGGCTCATACTTTCTTATTTTGTAACGGTAAATTCCCATGTCGGTTCCCAGGAGCAAACAGTTATCGCCCGCAACCGCCATAGCCGAAACCAGCATATCATCGCCCGATAAATCGTATACATTATCACTTTCTTTTCGCCAAAGAAATATTTTTCCGCTCTGGCCGGCTGCTACAACCGCGTTGCCCGGCAGTTCATCAAAACCAACAATGTTACTAAACCCCGATGCTGAACCAATTACTTTTTTAAATATCCCGTTTTTATACACGGTAATTCCACCCTGGTTGTGACCCGCCCACATTTGCCCGTCAGTTGAAACAAATAAACGCGTGGTAAAATCTTCTGCCAAGCCATTTTTCGTGCTAAATAGTTCAAAGGCATGTCCATCAAAACGTATTACACCTGTGCTTGTACCCAGCCATAAATAACCGCTGTTGGTTTGCTCAATGTCATAAATATACTGGTGCGTTAAACCATTACTGGCCGTATAGTGATTGAATTTGAATTGCTGGCTATAACCATTAAAACCAAAAACCATTGCGAAAATAAAAGCAAACGCTGCTTTCAAATAACACTGAAAATATTTAGACGGGAAAAACGTATGCCTCACTTTTATCACAATTATTTTTTTGGTACAACCTTAATACTTTTTTTTGGTACCGAACCCATTGGCACAGCGTAAAATCGCATTGATTTACCATACTGGTTTGTTATTGAAAACACAATGTTGTTGTTTGGCGACTTTCCCGTTTTGATTATTTGTATGTCCAACGATGAGTTTTTATCCTTTTCCGTTATCGGAAATGAACTCTCTTTCCAGTCACCGTCACCCGAAGAAACCATTTTTGCACCGGGGTTTGACATGCTGATTATTTTTACATACGCATCATCATCCAGGTCAAAATTCTTCTGAATGGTAGCGGTGGTATTCATATCAACATAAGGGTATAGATGCGATACACTTTTAGTGGTATTGAGCCTTACGGAGTACTCGTACGTAAAAACGTTACCCCCTTCTACCTTTTGGTTTTTATCGCTTTTTGTGCTCAGAAAAAACTTATATAAATTTCCATCATCGCCTTCAACACCCTGTATAATTACCTTGAAAACATATCCCCCAAGATCAGAGCGTAAATCACCCTCAATTGGATTAATAGGCCCAAAGGAATACCACTTGTTATCATAAGCGGTGTCCTGGCCAATGGTTTTTGAATACAAAATATTTCCCGCTTTGTAATTTCCTACCGGACCTTTGTTTTCTTCTTCTTTTTCATTGGTACTGTAGCACCCTGCTCCATGAACAGTGAATTTGGTTTTTGTGTTAAAACCACCCCGGCTTTCGTCAACCTGTCCGCCACAATCGGCATCAAACACACGAATGTAAACCGATCCTGTTTGTGTTTTGGGAACAACAAAAAACAATATCTGGCAAAAATCATCATCGCCCCAGGCTTTATCAGCTTTGTTGCCAAACGTAACAAGGTTTGGAAAATTCTCATCGGGCGATGGTATTTGCTGCGACCATGTTTTTTGGGAGCATGTAAAAAAAACAAACAGTAAAAATATACCGCGTGATGTAAATTTATATTTCATAGTGTATTTAAAAAAATATTCATGTTTTCAAAAATCATTTTCCAGTTCCGGCATCTCAGCTGTTGCAGCCGGCATTAAATCTTTTAATAAGGCTTTCAGGTCTTTTAAATAATACCTTTTGCCTTTATAAACGGCTGTTACAAACGCATCGTTTACACCTTCCTGCTTTACCTTGTCTCTAAATTCATATGCTTCCTGCAAGGTGGTAAACCTCCCAAGTGTTATACGGGTAATGTCATCTTCCAGCAAAACCTGTTCATCCTGCTTACCCAGCTTCTTTAAAAATTCGTATTTAAAGTTTTTCGGGTAACGGTAAGCGCCTATTTGAACCTTAAATGAAAGGTTTTCATTCGTAAAATTCTTCAGCTGCCTCCAGTACCACCTGTCGGTTGTGTCAGTTACTTTGTGTTGGCTGCCATTGTTGTGTTGGTTGGTATTATTTGCAAGGTTATTCGTTGTTTTATTTAC
>DATGXI010000021.1:0-7279 GCA_035299065.1 Flavobacteriales bacterium | reverse complement strand
GTTTATGAAGAATATGATACGAATAAGTCGGCAAGTTCAGAACGTGGATTCAGGTTCATTATGCGCATAATTGAGAAGTAAGCTGGTTCGTGAACCATAAATTGCGGTATATTTACCCGCATGTGCGGCATTAACGGGTACATTGGTTTTAAAGATAAAGCGCAGGGGCGTTCAGTTGTTCAACAAATGAATAGTTGCATGGCCCATCGTGGTCCTGATAACAATTCCACCTGGGTTGATGAAACCCTTGCACTTGGGCATGTGCGTTTGTCCATACTCGATCTTTCAGAAGCAGCTCATCAACCTTTTGTTTCGGCTGATGGCAATTACATAATTGCATTTAACGGTGAAATTTACAATTTTAGCCAGGTAAAACAAACTCTACTGGCAAAATTCCCTCACCTTGTTTTCCGCACATCAAGTGATACCGAGATTTTATTGCAGGCGTATATACAGCTTGGTGAAGCCTGCGTGGATGAATTAAACGGTATGTTTGCGTTTGCCATTTGGGACATTCAAAAAAAGAAATTGTTTATAGCCCGTGACAGGGTAGGAGAGAAACCACTTTATTATTACAGCGAAGGCGACACCTTTATTTTTGCATCTGAAATACGTTCATTGCTTGCGTCTGGTATAATTCCGCGTAAATTGAATGTTGATGCGTTGCCTGATTATGTACAGTACCAAACAGTACACGCGCCTTATACATTGATAAAAGATGTGTTCATGCTTACTCCGGGCAATTACATTACGGTTGAAGACGGGTTTGTGTTCACAAAAAATTACTGGAGCCCAAGAATAAACGTTGAACAAAAAAAGGAGAACGGAGAAGGAAAAAATGATAGCGCGAAAGTGATTTCCGATATCAAAACACTTTTCGAAGATTCCATACGGCTTCGCATGGTTGCCGATGTAGAGGTTGGTGCTTTTTTATCGGGCGGTATTGACTCATCGGCCGTGGTTGCCCAAATGGCCAAACTAAGCCCAAAGTCCGTTTCTACCTTTTCAATTATTTTTGGTGAAAAAGACTTTTCAGAGGAAGAATTCTCCAATCAAATTGCAAAGAAATACAATACAAACCACCATCCCATTCGTATTTCGGCAGACGATTTTTTGCATGAAATCCCAGCAATTTTAAAGTCGGTTGATTTTCCGGGAGGTGACGGTCCTAATACTTACGCAGTTGCCCAGGCCACGCGTAAAACCGGCATTAAGGTTGCTATGACCGGATTGGGAGGTGATGAGTTGTTTGCCGGTTATCCCATATTTACACAAACACATTCGTTTCACAATAAGAAATTACTCAAAAACACACCACGTTTTATACGAAAACTGGCAGGAAATGCCATTGGTGCTGTAAAAGGAGGCACAACAGGTCAAAAATACAAACGCATTTTATCACAAAATAAAATTACCGATGCCGGGTTTTATAGCCTGTCACGCCAATTGTTTGACAAAGATTTCGTGAAAGAATTACTGCAATTAAAAGCAAAGGGCACGTTGCCGGTTGAAGAAATGGCCCGGGTTATTTTTACCGGTCATAAAAACCATTTGCTGAGTGAAGTTTCTATTGCCGAGATGCGCACCTATATGCAAAATGTTTTGTTGCGCGATACCGATCAAATGACCATGGCCCACGCGCTGGAAGTACGCGCTCCTTTTTTAGACCATCGCCTTATTGAATATACGTTAAACATAAACGATGAATTAAAGTATCCCCACACACCAAAGCAATTGTTTGTAAAAGCCATGGGCAATTTATTGCCTTCAGAAGTGGTGAACCGTAAAAAAATGGGGTTTACTTTTCCCTGGGCGCATTGGTTGCGCAATGAAATGAAAGCATATTGCGAACAACGCATTAAATCATTGGCACAGCGAAATTACTTCAATGGCGCAGAATTGCTTGGTTTATGGGAACGCTTTGCAAAAAATGACAAAAATGTACCCTGGAGCCGTGTTTGGCATTTGGTGACACTTGAAGAATGGATTAACAACAACAAAATTGAGTAATAAAAAAAACATACTGGTATTTATTGATTGGTTTGTACCGGGTACCAACGCAGGCGGTCCGGTTCGGTCAGTTTACTCCATGGTTAAAATCCTGCAGAAAGATTTTAATTTTAAAATATTTACCAGGAATACCGACCACAATTCAACAACACCCTACAAAGATGTGCAGGCCGATACCTGGATAAAATTTGACGAAAACATTGAGGTTTATTACTGTTCCCAGTCCAATTTGTCAAAAGAAAAAATAAAAAATACAATTGAATCGGTAAAGGCCGATAAGATTTACATCAACAGTTTTTATTCACCCTGGTTCAGCATTTATCCTTTGCAAATCATCAAAAAACTGGGACTGCAAAAAAAGGTTGTGCTGGCTCCGCGCGGTATGTTGGGTAAAGGTGCCTTGTCCATTAAACCCCTTAAGAAAAAACTGTTTATTTTATTCGCAAAAATGAAAGGACTGCACAAAGGCATTACCTGGCAGGCTTCAAGCGAGAATGAGAAAAAGGATATTTTTAATGTGTTTGGCGCATCGGCAAATATACAGGTAGCAGGTAATTTATCTTACATTGAACAAATAAAATTTGAGGACAAACACAAAAACACCAATGAAGCGCGCCTTTTCTTTCTTTCGCGCATTGTTCCCATAAAAAACCTGCACACCGCTATTGAAGCCCTAACCGGTATTGGAGGTGATAAAACAATTGTGCTGGACATTTATGGACCCATGGAGGACACTGCCTATTGGGTGAAGTGCGAAAACATCATCAAAACGTTTAACAAACAAATCAATGTAAGTTATAAGGGCGTAATAAAAGCCGAAGATATTCAACGTACACTTAAAAACTACCATGCATTGCTTATGCCAACCCTGAACGAAAATTTTGGGCACAGCATCCTGGAATCTTTTGCCGCAGGCTGCATGGTTATCATTTCAGACCAGACTCCCTGGAATAATTTACAACAAATGGGGTTGGGTTACAACGTTAACGTGTATGATCCCGGTGTAAAAGATGCGTTGATTCAAGCCATCAATGAGCTTTGTGTAATGGATGCAACAACATTTAATACCAACGCGCTTAAGGCATGGAGTTTTGCACATTTTTATGGGGCCAACAATGCCCATGTGCAGGCCAACAAAGCTCTTTTTCAAGCTGATTAATATCTAAATACGGTAAACAACGTACCAACCTGAAACACCAATCAGGCGTATATTTTGCATAAGTTTTTAAAATGAAAACGTTTAGTGCAATTGCCTTTTTTATAGCCACCGTTGTTCAGGTGTGTGGCCAGGAATTTAAGCAGCCTTATTATATTCATGTAAATGGTGATTCGGTGGCATTGGACCACAAACGATCGTTTATTCTAACAGAAGCTCACCCGCAAAGACTGGAAGGACGTACAGTGAATGGAGATAAGTTGTGGATATTGGCCGACAGCATAAAACACCTGATGTTAGATTATACAACCTACCTGAGTTCAAAAAGCGAAACCCTTTACCATTATAAACCTTATGTTATTCCTACAAAAAAAGGACCGTGTACCCATTTTATGCGGGAACTATACCGCCAGGGCAATGCGGTTATACTTACCAGTCCGTTTTGTTCCCAATGTTCATACATGCGCTTTTACGTGTATGTTGATGGGAAGTATGTTGGAAGGTTTACACGTCAAACCATACAGAGCCTTACCGCAACATATTTTAATGATCACAAGGCACTGGTTGAGTACACTAAACGAAAGCGGTTTGTTATAGGTAAAGTTTATTCGATACTTACCCGCAAGTAATTGGTATAAACCGTTGGGCCAAATTTATTTTTGGGTACATTTACAACATGCGTAAATTTCTTTCTTTTATTTTTCTGTTGCCCTTTACCGGTGTTAAAACACAAGTGCTGCCTGTTCCTTTTCTCGACACCACTGCACATTTTTTTGTGGTAGAGAATGCTCCTTTTGACAAATGGGAACCCCAGGGCGAAGAATTTATTTTAGCCATAAGCGATGGAGGCGACTATCTGACGTTTGTGTTGAAGCAAACCGGTAAAAATCCGCCTTTTTTAAAGGTTGCCGAATTCAGGGCCGAAGAACTGGAAGTGCCCTTTTTTAATTATGCAAAAGTATACAGCATGCCTGTATGTAAAAATGACACCATACGTTTCATGTTTGAAATGCCATACAGGGCATCGCAATACACGTACTCTTTTGTGTTGGAAAAAACAGGCAAAAAATACGCAGGTGTCAAGTATGTGGACTATGCGTTTGAAGATGCTTCCCAGGAGGCTATTCAGCATGCAGAGGAAGCCCTGGAGAAAAATGACATTAAACTGGCGGCTGAGTATTACAGCAATGTCATGTATCCCATGTATTATATGGACGAAAAAGAGGTGTCGGCCAAATTAATGACCAAAGCACATAACCTGGCCATTCAGGCGTATAAGGAAAATAAGTTTAAACAGGCAACTGAATACATGGTACACGCATTGGAATTTTACGGGAACACGGTTCACCAGGATTATAAATCAAAAGCGGAATTTGAAGAAGCCATTACAACAGATACAGGTATGGTATGGAATCGGAAAAACTTTCAATTGTGGATAGGAGATTATGGTTTATTCCTTTATCGATCGGGTGAGCTTGAGGCATCTGTTATCATGAATACGTACATGACCCAAATGCTGCCTGCGATACCCGGGCCATACTTGCAATTGGGCGATTCGTATTTTGATTTGGGAAAAAAGGAAGAGGCGAAAGTGATCTATAAAAAGTATGCTGAGTTAATGAAGGAACAAAAACGATCAAAGGAAGTGCCTAAACGGGTAAAGCAACGGATGAACTGATTTTATAAGTCATCAATTATTCGCTTATCGTTTTTCTTTTTCAATTTACGAACTTTATGCTTTCTTTTTTTAGCTATGTAAAGTAAAATCATCATCAGGAAAGGTATAGCCATGGCAAAAACCAATCCGCGTGTATACGTGGCGGTTACCCATTTAAGAAAGAATGCCACGGGTATAAATGAAAGCACGTAAATAACAGCCATGTACACATTGCCTGGCTTGTTGTAGTCAAAAAAAATAATAAGGGGAAACAGGAAAAGAACAGCGCCTATTATATACGCAATAAGGGGCATAAATTAATTAAACACCTGTATTTTTTCTCCATCAAAACTGGCAAACACCATACTTGGGTGCGAGTCGGCATGATAAATATTTCCGTTGTTGTCAATGGCAATTGCACCGGCAAACCCATCGTATGGTTTTAATTCATTAAATGATTTTTTAAATGCATCGGCAATGGTCATTCCATCGGTTACGCGGGTAACAATTTTGGTTGCCAGGGCCGCACTTACAATGTCTTCACCAACTCCTGTGCAACTTACCCCGCAAAAATCATTGGCAAAATTACCAGCGGTGGTAGCAGAGTCAGAAATACGCCCGGGAATTTCAAATCCTTTTCCTCCGGTTGATGTGGCTGCTGCAATGTTCCCATTAGCGTCCAGAGCAACACAACCAACTGTACTCGTTTTTGAAGCAGCAACTTTGGCTTCGTATTCTTTCCTGCGTTGCGGAATCTCAGTACTGAATTCGGCAAAACCGTGTTTACGGGCAAAATTAATGGCCCCTTCGCCTCCTAAAACACGGTCATCATAAGGCATTAGCTTTTCGGCAACGCGAATGGGGTTTTTTACATTTTCTATATTGATAACGCCACTGAATTTTTTTGTTTTCCCGTCCATGATAGAGGCGCTCATTCGTATTTTTCCATCGCTCTGTATTTGCGAGCCAATGCCGGCATTGAACAATGGATCGTTTTCCAGTAATTCAACAGCGTAAATAACCGTTTCAAACGCGGTGTGTGTTTTTAAGTAATCGTGTGCACGTTTAGCAATCGTTTTCAAGGCATCCTGCTTGGCTGATTTTGTCTCGGCACTTTGCGATGACTCACTGAAAAATCCACCGTGAATGATTACTTTCATATGCGAAATTATAAAGGGCTTTTTACAAATTGTGTATTGTGAATTTCCATGTTGTGCGTTTTTAAATCGTACGTATCATACATACTCATAACATGGGCAATAAGGTTTTTTATGGATACAGGTTGACCAATTTCAACCTGGGTAAGGTTGGTGTCTTTAATTACGCGGCCATCAACCAAAATTACAAGTCCTGATCCAATGGCTTCCATGTGCGTGCCATTTGTAATAAGTAAACCGGTATCTTCACCAAGACCAATTCCAAGTACCCGCGGATTTCCAACAACAGCCTGGAACAAACGCCCAATACGACCGCGTTGCACAAAATGTGTATCAATAATCACATCATTAATAAAACCAAGTCCACTGGTTATTTTCACTTCGCCTTTTAAAAGCGCTTCCTTGCTGCTTCCCTGGTAAATCATGTTGTTTGAGGCAGCGGCAGCACCGGCTGATGTACCTGAATAAATAAATTCGTCTTCCCTGTATTTTTGCAACAGCAAATCGTGAATTTCAGTACCGCCCAGTATAGATGTAAGGCGCAATTGATCACCACCGGTAAACATTACCACATCGCTGTTTTTTATGCGTTCCACATTTTCGGGAAGCATGGAGTGCTCGCGGTTTTCAATGTGCATAACGCCCACATTGGTTGCTTTTAAAAATTCGAGGGCACGTTGGTATTCGGGACCAACCTCGCGCGGTATTTTAGAAGCCGTGGTAATGATCTCAATGCGTGAATTTTCTTTGTGTTTTGATTCGGTGATCAGTCGTTTTAAAATACCTGTTTCAAAAAAGTTCAGGTTCTTTTCAACTTTAACATCAAAATCTCTTTCGGTAAAGCTGCCTTTGTCAACAGCGCCACCAATAATGATTAGTTTTCCTTTGGGCGTACTCATTATGCTATCAAATAGTTTAGTCTGCGCTAAGCCACTATAAATATAGGGCAAATTCTACCTGTAATACTATGCAATTTGGTGGCAAAAAGGACTTTAATGCACATAGTTTTTTACCCATTATGTGTTCATAACACCTTTTAGGCAGGCAAAAAGCCTATATTGGCCGCTTAATTAAGGTTTTTGGTTGATGTTTTAAACCGCCAATTGCATTTTATGCTATATTAAGCCTTGATTTAACCTGTGATTTTAATATGAAAATTCTTAGCGTGCAGGCCCTCAGGGGGCCAAATATATGGAGTGTAAACCGTAAAAAACTGATTCAAATGCGCCTCGATTTAGAGGACATGGAACAAAAACCAACCAATAAAATTCCCGGGTTTTTAGACCGATTAAAAAAAAT
>DATGXI010000020.1:0-2726 GCA_035299065.1 Flavobacteriales bacterium | reverse complement strand
GGCAAATACCGGTTCGTGGTTTTTGACTGAGCAACCGTATAACGGGTATGACCTTAACGCAGTAGTGAGTGGTGATTTTGTTTATTTCCCCGATTCACTGTACCTCATGATTACCGATACAATTACCGGTTGTTATGATTTGGAGTCATTGCACATTCAGTGGCAGGACCCCGATTTTATCATTCAAACCACACCAAGTTCATGTGTTGAAAATACAGGAACGGCAACGGTTGTACTGGCTGATACAACCAGTGCAGTAAACATTTTATGGAGCACAGGCGATACAACATTTACAGTAAGTGGGCTGGGCATTGATACCATTACAGTTTTGGTAACTGACAGCCTTACCGGTTGCGTAAAAACGGGTTCGGCCATTATATTGCCAAATACATTTGTGGTTTACGCGTATACGGGTTATGAAAGTTGTAATTCGGGTAATGGTACGGCCTATGTTGAACCTTTTCCAAACGACAGCACGGCTTATTATACGTATTTGTGGAATACAGGTGATACAACGCTTGCCATAAACAACCTGGTAAGTGGAGTATATTATTACACGGTTACCAACCAGTACGGTTGCCAGGTTTACGATTCTATCGTTGTAAATGACCTGGGGCCACAGTATACCCTGGTGCCAGTGGTTACCGATGCAAGTTGCGACACCTGTTCAGATGGATCCATTTCAGTAACACTTTCCGGAACGTTTGCCCCACCTGTAACATATGCCTGGAGTACAGGCGCAACCGGTACTTCAATTACTGGCCTGGTTCCGGGAATGTATTGGGTAACCGCAACCGATGGTAACAACTGTGTAGTTTCTTCAACCTCGGTAGTAGGATATACAACGGGCATGGTTACACTAAGCAATAACGCGGGTATACATGTATTCCCAAATCCCGCAAATGAGTTGGTAAACATTGTTTCTGAAAATACAATTGATGAAATTACCTTATACGCAGTGGATGGCCGGTCGGTATTAACTTCGCAGGTTAACGCCACAACATACCAGTTAAGTTTGTTGTCGTTCTCAAAAGGAGTTTACCTGTTGAAAGTGAAGTCAGGATTCCTTAGTAAAACGATTCGCCTTGTAAGGAATTAAGCAGGATTTCCTGTGCTTGGTTTCCGTATGGGGTTATTAAAAAATGCCTTTGGTTATTCTATTTACGTTTCGGAGTACAATCCGTTACATCTATTGCCAGGTAAGTCCTGTTCAAAAAAAAATAGTTTAAAGATCATATTTCACCTTCAGTGATAAAAAACGCTTCTCAATCAGTTTAAATGAAACATGGGCAATTAAAACGGTTGCAAATAATGACAGGATAAGTAGAAAATAAGCATTTATATGAAATCCTGTTTTTTTAATTATCATATTTACAAAATAAGGAATGGGTTTGTGAAAAAGATAAAGCCCATAACTTATTTTGCCAAGATAGGTTAACATTGGATTGTTTAGAGCTGTACCCAGTATGCCTTTGAAATTGTAAAAGCAGTCTACAAGGAAACTTGTTGATAAAACAACAATGGCGGAATAAGTGGCCAGGGAAGGAAGCTTATAAAACAAACTGGCGGTTAACGTTCCTAGTGAAAGAAGGATTAAAACCGTTTTCAACCGGTTAAAGGCAATAAGGTAATAGTCTTTTTTTTGCTTTACAAGGAGCGCTACAAGGGCTCCTGTTCCCAATGTGTCAAAATGGTAAGGAGTTAACATGCGTATGTGTTCAATATGTGAAAAGCTTTTGAAAATAAGCGTTGCAGGAATAATGATAAGTAAAAGACGTATTAAATTTGGATTACCAATGTAAATAACTATCCATGGCCACACCAGGTAAAACTGTTCTTCTACAGCAAGTGTCCATAAATGTTGTAACTGGATTCCTTTCATGTCTTCTTTAAAGAAAAGTATGTTTTGGGTATATGTGTAATAATAGATGCTGTCACCTTTGTCCCATACATATAAATTAAACAAGATCATGAGAAGAAGAAAAAAAGTGATCAATATGTAGTATGTGGGAAAAAGCCGTAAAGCTCTTTTAATGATAAAATTTTTAATAATAAGAAGTTTGTTGTTTATAACATCTTTTTGTTCTAAAAGGATAGCGGTTATAAGGTATCCGGAAATAACAAAAAAAAGGTCAACCCCAATCCATCCATAATAGAAATTACCGATTTTATATTCAGGCAAAAAATGATAAAAAATCACACAAAATGCAGCTATGGCACGAAGTGCATCAAGTTGTTCTATTTTTTGAATACGTTTGCTCATTCCTGTTTATGAAAAAGTGGAAGCCTTACAAATATAACAATAAGTATGTTGGTTTTTGGTTTTGCGATTGAAATTATTGGACAGGTTTTGATGAATAATTTATCTTCCGTCATTTAAAAAAAAATGAACAGCTGCATTTAACATCATTCAATCCGCTTAAACTTTGCGGCAGCAACATCCCTTGTCATGGCATTAAAATGCCACCACTCGGTTTGTATACCAAAAAATCCGGATTTGTACATAACACTGCGCAATAGCTGACGGTTTTTCAATTGCTCTTTTGTGAGCTCACCACGTTGTAAAAAACGTGATTCCAGTATAGGATATGCCAGTGAAGCAGTGTCGTCATACGGGGTGCCCATGTCAAGCTCTTCTCCTTTTTTGGTGCAAATGCTTAAATCAACCGCGGCTCCGTAATTGTGTACACTTCCAAAAGCAGGGTTTGATAAAAATTTAATTTTTT